>NZ_JAGHQY010000005.1:0-392395 GCF_017744035.1 Shimia sp. R11_0
TGGGGAAGAAAGGTTCAAGACGCGCCATCTGCGCATCCGTCAGCCAGAAAAGATCAGACATGGTCACCACTCGATTTTCAAACCGTGAATCACGCAGACAAACGGAAATCAATGGGTCCTGACCCTAAGAAACGTATCACCGTTATCCATTTGAACTAAGAGAGCAAGGAATGTTCGGGTCGTTCCATCACCAAGTGTCACCGTGATGTTGGCGCCTGTCGTCATGTCTGGAGCGGTAGTAACTGTTCCAGCTCCAAGATCATATGATGCTGGTTCACCCGGTAGACCAAGTTCACTATCGCCATAGCCGCCGTTGCTATTCGTATCCGTTTGATTCATGGCTACAATCTGCAAAATAGAGCCATCAATTGGGGTCGTTGGAAATACGCCGAGGTTTTCGGCGTCCCGATCAGATTCATTGGTATCGGAATCTGCGTAATTTCCGATGAAAAGATAGTTTTCCATAGTTAAATCTTTCTTCTGACCCGCCTGCTCTAAACAGTACGGTGCATTCAAAAATGAATGCCGCCTCCTCCAGCCGTAGCGCCTTATTTGGTCTCACGACATTCTCTGTTCGCTCATAAAAGTAGCGCAACTTTGTATTGCGGGCAGAGACAGTTCCAACAAGGAATAGCCTGCAAAAACCACGCTTTGGGATACTGATTGCAAAATGTGACGCAGAGAGGGGCGCCGGTAGTGCCTTGAAGGTTTTCATACCGCTGTAATCCGGCCCCGATCGCACATGGGTCGGCGTTAAGATTGTCACTCAGACCGCCAATTGCGCTGCATAACCCGCCCACAAGTCGAAAACATCGTTTCTCGCGTGGGGGTATACTTTGGCGGATAGGCGGAGTGGCAAAATCACAAGCTCGTCAACAACTTGGTGCGGCTACTTCAGGAACGGTTGGCCACGCAGTGAGAGAGGCTGCGCTGGACGCCGCGTATTCTCCAAACACGGAGACTGCAAAGGAAGCCGAAATCTACGGGTTGGTGAATTGTATCGGCAGGCTTTCAAAAGCTTAATTTCGCTCTTCCAAGCATCATCGGGATCCCTCCACGACATCAACACTCGCCAGCGGCTAAGTATCTGCTGGCGATGTTAACCGCCTCGCCCAACTCGCCCTCTAAGGGTTTACTGAAGACCTCAGATGGTTCAGACAGAGCAAGGACTGCTAGTCCGTGAGCGGGTCGTGGCGCTGCTGAGAGAGATTGCTGAGGCGGATGGTCAGTAGTGTCCATGACTGAGCGCTTACCGCCTCCGTGGCTTCAGGACAGGTCAAAAGATTGGGAAGTAATCCGAAATGCAGGATAGGTACGCAGGCGATATCGGCGACTTCATCAAGCTTGGCCTACTCAGAGCATTGTCGCCTGATAGGAAGCTAGGAGTGGTTTGGTATCGCTTTCCTGATGAAAGTCACAACGGTGATGGACGTCACATCGGATATCTGGATCAGGCTGATAGATATGCTGAGCTTGATCCGTCACTCTTTGATCATCTTAAAAGAGTTGTGGCCACCGAACGGTCGATAGCCTCTCTTCTCCCTGCTCTTGATGGTGCTGTTTCGTTTGATGACAGCATTGATCAGTCGCACCTGTATCATGGCCTCAGACGTCAGGGGAGGGCTGACTGGATGTCCAGAGCGTTGCTTGCGGTGGCTGACTGCGACCTTGTGTTTGCGGACCCGGATAATGGCATAGTTGACGATGATGAACGTCGGAAGGGGCGGGCAAAGTTCGGCAAGCACATTCCCTTGAGAGAGGCCAGAGCTCTAGCAGAGGGGCGCTGCGCAGTGATCTATCATCATAATACGAGGCGTAAGGGCGGGCATGATGCTGAAGTCGAGCACTGGTTGGCTGAGATACAAAGCCCAACTCTAGCAGTCCGAGCCAAAGCCTACAGCCCTCGGACGTTCTTTATAGTCAATCCAGATGAAGAGGTGAAAGCGCGTACGGAAGAGTTCTGTAAGCGCTGGCGGTGCCTTCAGGTCCATCTTCATCGGTAGGGCATCAAAGACAGGCAAAAGTGCCCCAGTAAGTGCCCCAGTTTTTGAGTTGGTTCAGGAAAGCCGATGCGTTTCATCGAGACGCAAGGCTTCCTACCACCCCAGCCATAAATCCAGACATCAGTGTTTATTGGCTTCAGCGGATCTCCCAGCGTCAAAAATGCCCCTGCTTTCGGCTCCGTCTGAGTAAAGTCAGCAAGGTAGGCGTAGTAACTATTGCCACAGTCTACTGGCTATCCAAGCTGCGCTGAACTAAAGCGTGGTTAGCCCGACCTTAAGGGAAGCTCCCTTATGTTGCTGGTACGGCGAAACACATTGACCATTTGCCCAAAAATGGTTGGATAGTTTGCAGCTCGTTGGCGTGGAAGAGTGGTTACTATGAAATCAAGCTTTTTCAGTTCTTGGAAAGACATTCTGGAAATCCAGAACGCGTTTCTCAAACAGGCGCAGTCCAACCTACCTGTGGAAGACCTGCTAAAGAGCCTCACGGATCGGCTGGACGCGCTCCATGATCGTCACGCAGTAAGTGTGATGCTCAAAGGAGAGGGGGAAACGCTGATTTTTGCGGCAGGCTCTCGCCTGAGCAGCGACTATATTGATCAGATCAATCCACTACCGTACGGACCAAATGTAGGATCCTGTGGCACCGCCGCGTTCGAGAAGAAGCAAGTCATTGTCGATAATATGCTCACCCATCCGCTTTGGGCAGATTTTCGACACCTACAACCTGCGTGTGGTTACATGGCCTGCTGGTCACAACCCATGCTTTCCAAAGACAACAGCTTACTTGGTACTTTCGCGGTGTATTTCAAAGAACCCCGAGCACCAAGCGAAATGGAAACCGATATCATTGAATCGCTTGGCAATACTGTGGGCTTCATTTTGGAGCGCAAAAAGTACGAAGACACTTTGAAAACCACAAATGCTTCTCTTGCCAAGAAGGTTGCGGTCCGAACCGCCGAGCTTAAGTTACAAAAGGAAAAAGCCGAAGAAGCGAACACACTGAAAACGCGATTTTTGGCTGCAATGAGCCATGAACTCAGAACGCCACTCAACGGAATTATTGGCGCAGGACACCTGCTTTCAAATTCAAAATTGAACAAGGAACAGCGTGAACTCAACGAGATGTCTGTCAATTCTGCACAGCTCTTGTTGACACTGGTGAATGACCTATTGGATCTCTCCACAATCGAAAGTGGTGAATTCAAACTGAACTTGGAACCGGGAAATCTGCGCCACAACCTGGAAGAAATCTGCGCACTTTTTCATGTTTCCGGCAAGGCGCAACAAGTCCCGATCAACCTGTCGATTTCAGAAAACGTTTCAGCCAAGTACGCGCTTGACTACATGCGTATTAAGCAAATTATCTTCAATCTAGTCGGTAACGCCGTGAAATTCACATCCGATGGCAGTGTGGAAGTCCGTGTGAGCGAGACACCTGCGGACACTACGCCTACTTCGCTTCGGTTTGAGGTCGAGGATAACGGCATCGGGATTTCCAAAGACCATCACCAGACGATTTTTCAGCTGTTTAGACAAGCAGATGCTTCAACCACACGCAAGTATGGCGGCACAGGACTGGGCCTCGCAATCTGTAAGAAGCTCATTGAAGGCATGGGAGGTCAAATCGGCGTTGAAAGCCAATTGGGAGAAGGCGCCCGATTTTGGTTTGAAATTCCTGCAACCACTTGCAATGCCAGTGAGCAAGAAAACGCATCGAATACGCTTGAGGTGGCTGGCATCACCGCCACCGCGCGGAGACAGGTGCTTTTGGTCGAGGACTCCGCTGTGAACCGCACCATTGCAACCAAGTTTCTTGAAACTTTGAATTGCGAAGTGGACACAGCCCAAAATGGCAAAGAGAGCTTGGACCTCATAGAAGGTAAAACCTACGATCTGGTGTTCATGGACTGCATGATGCCTGAAATGGATGGCTATGCTGCCACCAAGATCATTCGAGAACGCGAAAAGACAAGCTCAGCCCCGACAGCCTTACCGATCGTGGCCCTCACTGCGAATGCAATGCATGGCGACGAAGAAAAGTGTTTGAGCGCAGGTATGACAGACTATCTGACGAAGCCGTTTGATGCCAAATCGCTCGAGGCAATGTTAAGCAAGCACATATAGCCGAGTCTCCAACCTAGCTTTGATGAACATAAATCAAGGAGGTCTATGCGCATTGATGGCCATTGTGAAACGGCCAATACCCAAAGCTGCCTGAGCCTGATGGAGCACGATATCCACACGGCTACAAATGCTTCCCCTGCCTACTGAAACACGCAACTTCCAGACAGGTGCTGTTTCTTTGGTGATTTTCGTCAGACTACCGACAATCATTGAACATGTCGGGACACCCCTCCCGAAAGGGCATGCTCAGGTAATACGTTTATATGCTAGTTTTCTGGTTGCTCAGCGGCGCGTATAGACAAGCTCTTTTGCCAATGGCCGATGGTGTCGATTAGCAATTGTTTACGAACGGGCTTGGATAAGAAATCATCCATTCCCGCTGCACGGCAGGCTTCTGCGTCAACGCTTTGCGCGTTGGCTGTCAACGCGATAATTGCTGCTTCTGACACCCCATTGGATCTCTCATATTGGCGGATCAAACGCGTTGCCTCCAAGCCATTCATGACCGGCATCGACATGTCCATCAGGATAATCTCAAATGATAACTCTTTGAATAACTCGACCGCCTCAAGACCATTTTCGGCGCAATGAATCTCTGCCCCTGTGCCTTCAAGCATTTTTCGTACGACCAATCGATTAGTTGCGTTATCTTCCGCCAACAAAACGCGGCTTGGTATTACTTCTCCGTCCCCTTCAGGCACGGCACGATGCCCAGGGCTCTTGGTGACGTTACTCTGGCGCATGATGGCATCCACCAGAGCTCCTGCCATCTTGGCCGACCTCGCAGGCTTCATCAGATAACCAGAGAAACCAATATCCTGCAGGTCTTCAATCGGTATTTCCGGGCGGCTAGACGAGTAAAGAATGGCGGGCGGCACCCAATCCCCATGTACTTCCCTTAACGTTTGCTGCAACTCGATCCCCGACATACCCGGCATATTCATGTCCAAAATCATGACATCAAAGCGATCAATATTGCCTACACTCTTCAAAAAGGCCGTCGGGCTGTCAAACACCGTCGCCAGCGCCCCCCATGTCGACAACCTGCGACTAAGAACCAACCTGTTGATTTCCAAATCATCAACGACGGCAATCATTTTCCCCTCAAGCACTGCAAAGTCCGGTGCCACGCTTGGTTCCGGGACCTCTTCAGGCAATTGCAAACTCAAACTGACTGTAAAGGTCGATCCCCGTCCAAGTTGGGAGTGTGCACGGATCTCCCCTCCCATTTTTCGAGCGAGGCTGCGAGAAATCGCCAAGCCCAAACCCGTCCCTTCGGTTTCTCGCGTCGATGCGCTATCCACCTGTTCAAAAGCTGAGAACACCGTGGAGAGTTGTTCTTCCGGGATCCCAATGCCAGTGTCAGTAACCGATATACTCAACGCTCCTGGGGTGTCGGTGCTATGCGCAACCGTCACGCCCACATCCCCGCTTTGCGTGAATTTCACGGCATTACCCATCAGATTCAACAAAATCTGCCGGACTCGACTTTCGTCGCCAACAAAAAACTCAGGCAACTCCAAAGGATAGTCGATCCAAAGTTCGATGAGTCCCTCTTTCGCCTGAGTTTGCAGTAAAATGGTCACGTCATGAATAAGGCTGCGGAGCGAAAACACATCCGCTTTCAGGGGCAGCTTATCTGCAGAGAGCTTCGAAAAATCCAAAATGTCGTTGATGATATGCAGCAATGCAGAGGCAGAACCTTCGATGGTCTCTGCAAACAACCTCTGTTCGTCCGTCAATTGCGTCTCATTCAGCAACTCGGCCATACCCAGGATACCATTCATGGGTGTTCTGATTTCGTGACTCATATTGGCCAGAAATCGCTCTTTCGCCTGCGCAGCTTCAAGCGCATCATTTCTCGCCTCACGCGCGTCCCGTGCAGCACTCTCTGCCTGTTGTTTGGCTTCGCTTAAGGTCTCCGCCTGCTCCTGGAGCCTTTGCTGCTGTTGGCGAAACTCCGTGATGTCAGATCGCAGCCCAACAAGGTTATCATTCTCTGTAATGACATCCTGGATCAGCAAAAATCGGTTGCCAGGCAATTCCCTTTCAATTGGCCGTGCCTGTCGGCTCTGACGATTGAGGCGCTCTGCAAGCCAGTCCGCTTCCCGCCCGTGCGCCTCCGGATACTGACCATTCTCAAGCCCGTACCGCATAATACTTTCCCAAGTCACCCCTCTATGGATCGCGGGCGCAGAATGAGCATAGAGCTCTTTGAATTTACTGTTGAAAACGACAAGCTTGTCATCAGGGTCAAGCATGACAAAGCCTTGTGGGAGCGCCTCGACCGCCTCCTCTAGCTGATGCCTTGCCCGCTCCGCCCCCTCACGTGCGGCTTCCAACTCTGCATGGTTGGTGAGGATGCCGGTGATGTCACGCTGAAAACCAACACAAAACCTACTAGGCAATGTCGCGCCCATGACAGGTCGCACTTCAAGATCAACCCAAATCATTGAGCCGTCTTTGCATTTGTACTGAATGTGCCGATGAAAATTTCGAGCGCTTTCCAACGCATTCTGCATAGGCTGTGTCACGTCGACAATATGAGTGTCACAAATCAGAGCAAGTGGCGATTGACCAATCAGAGAATCCCGAGTCTGACCGCTCAACTGCACCAAAGCGTCATTGCACCATACAATCGTTAGATCGCACCAAGAACCATCACAAGTTTCTGCAATATAAATGGCATCCCGCGAAAGCTCGGAAACTTGGGAAACAACACTCTGCAAATCCAACGCCTGTACCCTTCAATTGTTTCTGGCAGATGCAAAAAAACTCAAAGTCAGCCTCTCAAACGGATGCAGGATCAGTGTAGCTACAAAAGTATAAAAAATGACAACCACCCAAGGTTTCAGCTAAATTTCGTACCCCTATGGCAGAGTTTGCAGCAAAGCAGCATGTCTTGGCTCTTAGTAAGATCAGAAACGTGCATCGCTTGCAATCACCCTACCCTCTGAAAAGAAATAACAATTTCGAGAAAACATGAGCGCGGGTGACAACCACACATTCTTAGTGCGCCCCTCTACCCATTGATTGCAGGATCACCCCACAACTTCGCCAACAAACATCACGACCAGCCCCGATACAATTAACGCAGTTCCGATCAGGCGCGTCACACTCAGAGGCTCTCCAAGAAAAGCGAAGCTCAATACAGCCACAAAGATGAAGCTCAGCGCCACAAAAGGATACGCCACCGACAGATCAAGTGCCTTGAGGGCAAAGAGCCAGAAAACCGTGCCCAGCGCATAGAGGCTCAAGCCCGCCAAAACATATGGTGAAAAAACGAGGGACGCCGCCTTGCCCCAAAAAGACATTTGCGGTGCAAACGAAATTTGCGACACGCCAAGTTTGAAAAGCGTCTGGGCGACAGCAGAAAGCGCAACGCTGAATGTCATCAATAGCAGCAGCCAGAGGTTCATAGGAGCACCGTGTCTAAGTGAAGATATTTTGCCAGAAAAATGGCAACAACAACCATAAGCAGCACAATCCTGCTGATGGGATCTTTCACGGCGAATGCAACTGGATCATCTCCAACCTTGCCGCGTGCGGCATATAGCCAACTGCGATTGAGCCAGAACATCAGCAAGGGAATGCTCAACCAAAGCAAATCGGGCGCACCATAGGCTCCCGCGACCTGCACGCTGCCAATGTATTGCGCAAGTGTCAGCAAACACAGCCCGGCATTTACGATGCCAAAACTGAACATCAACATGTCCTCCCCCCCCCAGTAGTTTCGAGAGGGGAGTTTTTCACCGTCTTCGGCAACGTCCAGAACCTCGATGAACCGCTTCATATAGGCCAAGCTGACAAAGAAGAAGAAACAGAAAGTCACCAGCCATGGGCTTACGGAGATTCCGGTCGCAGCGGCCCCTGCCCCCACGCGCAGCGTGTAAAGGAACGCGAGGGTTAGAACATCAACGGTCGAATAGGCCTTCAGATACAGCGTGTAGCCTGTCGTCATCACCAAATAGAGCAATAGCATCAAAGCAAAACCACTGCTGACCCCGAACGCGCCAATCGCAAAAGCCACAACGAGCAACAAAACAGCCGTCACCACGCCCGTGATAGGGGGCACTCTGCCAGCGGCAAAGGGACGATTGCACTTTCTGGGATGCTGTCGATCCGCAACAAGGTCAGAGAGATCATTGAGCAGATAGACCGCAGAAGCCACAAAAGAGAAGGCGAAAAATGCGAGCAGCGCGGCGATTGTTGCAGCAGCATCCGCATAGGCATGCGCAAAAAGCAATGGAAGAAAGATCAACAGGTTTTTGGCCCATTGATGCGGGCGCATCGCCCGCGTCAAATCCGCAAATGAGCGTGTCTGATCGATGAACAAAGATATCTTGTGCCGCCACCGCTGCTTCCAGATGTTTGCCATTTTCCCAGAAGCAATGATACCGACCCGATCCGCAGCATCCCAGATTGGGACATCCGCCTGACTGTCACCGATGTATTCAAACCCACGCCCCTGACAGTCCTGCACAATGGCTTTGAGCTTTCTCTCACCTTTCAGGTTCACTCCGTCCTCAGACGCCAAAACGCGATCAAAGATCCCCAGGTGTGCGGCCACAGCCTCTGCAGTGACCTTGTCAGCGGCAGTGGCTAGAACAACAGCCCTCCCCTGTGCACGCACATCTTCGATATACTGCAGCATGTCCTCGCAATAGGGAAGTAAATCAGCGCGGAACGCGGCATGTTGGCTAGCCGCCGATTTGATCGCAGGAATATCCCGTTTCAAAGCCGCACGGAGCAACGTCCCAACGCCACGCCCGTTAAACACACAATCTAGAATTTGCTCCTGCGCTGTATCTGTCGGCGTCACCGTGCCATCCAAATCAACATAGAGAATAAGATCGTCCAACAAAGTGTCAGAAGCTGCTTTCACGGCAAGAGCGTCTTCCGTCGCAACATCACTCGAATTTTTCTCAATCATTGCCTAATCTTCACCATAGTTGCTTGAAATACCGCAACCCGCGTTCCGCCGGAAATAAGCTCACTCTCTATGACACCATTATTTTGACAAGCATATGCAAAGATTTCTACTGCTCCTACTTTTCTTAGCCGCATTTTTGCCAAGGGCACTTGGCGCAGACGTGGGATACTTTTTCGGCGATGAACGAATAAACGACGCAGCCAAGGTGCTGACAGGCCAACTTGTGCCCGGTCAACACTTCTATCCCCCGCTTCTGAATTATTTGAATGCAATCGCATTTGCCGCAATGTATGTGATCGGCTTGCCGCTCGGCTGGTGGGAAGGCCTCTCCGATTTCCGCGCCCAGTATTTCTCTGACCCCACAGTATTTTACGTCACTGCACGGCTGGTTGTTGCGGCCCTCGGCGCAACCCTCGCCCCCATTGCCTATCTGCTTGCGCGGCGTTTTGGGCTCAGCACGCTTCATTCCGTGAGTGTTGGCGCGATCGCCGCCCTCTTCCCGCTTGCCGTTCACTTGTCGCATTTTGCCAAAGGCGACATTCCCTTGGGTGCGGCAACAGCCCTTTGCTTTCTCGCAGTGGCGTATCGTGTGACGCCCGGAAACGGTCAAAAAGAATGGCAGCAAGACGCTGCGGTGGGGCTGAGCTTCGCGCTCGCCATGAGCTTTAAACAATCCGCGATTTTCGGACTCCTGCCATTGTCCATCGGTATGTTCGTTTTGCTTTTCCAGCGCCAAAGCAGCAAAATCGCACTCAAGTCTTACGGACGCGCGGTCTTAATATTCGTCCCGGCTTGGAGCATTCTGAATATTGGAATCCTTCTGGATTTTCAGAGATTTTTGGAATTTCAAGGTATTCAATCGGCCATGTCGATCAGCCAGAAAGGCGGTACTTGGGCCGGGATATCACAGATGCTCGGCACGCTGCTTGCGCCGCAATATGGCATTGGTTGGATCCTCGGCATTGCGGCCATACTGGGAGGAATATTAGTACGCCTTGAAGCCTGTCAGATCAAAGACAAACCTCTGTGGCGCATCCTCTGGATATCCTCCGCTATTGGGGCCGTCACGATTGCCGCATTGACCGGCACACGCCAACCGACGCAGCTCTTCCTCGCACCATTCGGAGAACTCCTGATATTGGGGGCCATTCTTTTGGCCGGGTTTGCGCAATCCGCCACGCGGCAAGCGGCCCTCCTTGGCAAGGTCAGTCTGGCGGCTACTTTACTCGTTTTCGCAATCTATATGGTGCACCCAATCGCCCAAGCCATGCGCACACCTCTCGCGGATACCATCGATGTTTATTTGGCTCAAACCCATGCTGACGACCGCGTGGTCACAATGATGCGCACAAAAGCCAAACAATCACCCGCCGCGCGTGACTGGGAAGATGCGCGCCTGCATCGCCTTGCCGCAAAGTACAACGTCGCGCTCCCAGAAGTTGCGCCGGAATCCCGCGCCGCAGGTACTTCGGAGCAAGCCATGTTTTGGGTGCCGCTGCCGCAAGCCATGTATGGCCTCGAAGATGTGACAGAAGGGGAAGAAACCTACTCCGTTCAGGCGCACACTTGGCCCCTCCAGCCTGAAGAGTGGCAATTGCAATACTGGACACAACAGGGCTTCACCGTGTTTGTCCTCAGCGATGTCGCCTATCATCTGGCACAACGCCCGTCAGAGGTGGTGAGCCAGTTCTTTGAAGAGATTATCACGTCTTGTCAGATAGAGCGCAGTTTTTCCCCCGCCAAACCCATGTACCTGGAATATCTGACCGAGATCTATGTTTGCACCTAACCGGCCGCGCCTGATGGGCGTGTCGTGAGATGCAAACCAATATATCTATAGCGTTTCGGGCTTAACTTTAGACACGAATACCCTGCTGTGCCCACGGTATTCTCGAAACATTTTTGTCGCGATATGAGACAGGTAAAACCCAAACGCTTTAGAGCTCAAAATCGTCGAGATTGTCCAAAGCCGTTTTCAGCGCGGCGCTCCACCCGTGACGTATTTTTAAGAAAAACGGATCATCTTCTTCAATCCGGCCTTCCCGCCCCTTCCGGAGGCTATCTGTCTCGTAGAGATGAAAGTCAAACGGCGCGCCCACTGTGAGGTTTGCCTTCAGCGTACTGTCAAAACTCACCAGAAGGAGCTTCATGGCCTCGTCAAACTTCATTTGACGGTCATAAGCGCGCACCAGTATGGGGCGACCATATTTCATTTCACCGATCTGAAAAAAGGCTGTGTCCTGCCCCGCTTCGATGAAGTTCCCTTCGGGATAGATCAGGAACAGACGTGGCGGACCGCCCGCGATCTGGCCACCTAAAATGATCGTGGCGTTAAACGCACTGTCGGCCCGCTGCCCCTCATCCCCCTGTCGTGCAATGACTTCACGCAATGTCTCTGCCACAAGCCGCGCCGCCTGAAACATGGAGGGCGCTTCAAGCAGGGTGGGCGCACGCTCATCCGGGGCCTTGGTGCGTTCATCCAGCAGGCTGATCACAGACTGGGTGGTCGCAAGGTTGCCAGCCGTCATCACAGTCAGCACCCGATCTCCCGGCGTCTCCCAAGTGGTCATCTTGGTGAACGTCGAAATATTATCGAGACCCGCGTTTGTGCGCGTGTCCGACATGAAGGCGATGCCTTGATCCAGCATCATGCCAACACAATACGTCATGGGAGTCCCTTACTGCTGTGCCACTTCGATCTGGACAGCCAGCGCTTCGCCTGCGCCACCAATCCGCGTCCCAGTTACAGGTGCAGCCCCTTCATAGTCCAGCCCCGTAGCCACGCGCACATAGCGCGTATCAGGCGAAATCCCATTGGCAGGGTCAAAACCAACCCAGCCCAATCCCTCCACATGCACCTCCGCCCAAGCATGCATGGCATCCTGCTCTGTACGATCATCCAACATCAGATACCCGGAGACATATCGGGCGGGCAGCCCCATATGGCGCGCCGCCGACAGAAACACATGCGCATGATCCTGACAAACCCCGGCCCCATGTGACAGCGCATCCTCCGCAGCCCAGCCGGGATCGGAAACGCCGACCTCATATTTCACCGCCTGATGCACCGCCCCCATAAGCCCATGCAGCCGGTCAAGCTCCCCGGAGCCGGTCACCTCCCGGATCAAAGCCTTAACGCCCGCGCCCGGCTGCGTGCGCGCGGTTTGGCGCAGGTAGAGCCAAAGCGGCGCAGGCCCCGTATGACGCCCAACCACACCGTGATTTTCTGAAAGTTCCACATCCCCTTCACTGGTCACGACTAGTTCGGTGGCCTCCCGGTGAAAGCTCAGCAGTTCGACAATATTGTGATGGTGATCCTCAAACTGCACCTCTTTCTGGCCACCTTCGATCTTTGTGGACCAGTTCAGCACCCATTGCTGATGTCCCGTCTTGGGCGTTTTGCGCAATTGCTGAAGACCATAGGCCACAGGCGCATCAAAGTGATAGCGGGTGGAATGACGAATTTTCAGGCGCATGTCTTACTCATAGAACCGATAGTCATGTTCGATCTGCTGCCCCAGATCAGCCAGCAGCGTGAGCACCTTCTGAATGAACTCATGCAGACCGAAGTCAAAGACCGCATCAATATCATGTGACAGATAGGTGCGTTCCAGATGCCCAACCTTGGCCATAGATGGCATCCGGCTCCCATAAGACGAGGCCAGATATCCCAGATTGTCACGCAGTTTCCGGGTACAAAACGCAAGGCTGCGCGGCATACGCTTGTCCAGTATCAGAAATTGCGAAATATCACGCGGATCAGCAATTGGGCCGTATTCCATGCGAAACCCGCCCCGCCCGGAAACCGCCGACAGGATTGTTTCCCACTGCACATTGTCCACGGTAGAGCCCACAGCACTCAGTGATGGCAGCAGCACGTAATACTTCACATCAAGAATACGCGCCGTGTTGTCCGCCCGTTCCAGAAAGGTGCCGATGCGCGCAAAATCATAAATGTCGTTGCGCATCATCGTGCCATGGGTTGCTCCGCGCACCAGAGCCGTGCCTTGACGGATCGCCCCCAAAGTCGCGGGAAGATCGCGCTCGCTCACTTTGCGCTGTGTGAGAGACTGCGCTCGCATATAAACGCCGTTGAGCGCCTCCCAGACCTCTTCTGTCAGCGCAGCCCGTACCATACGCGCATTTTGTCGCGCGGCCGAAATATCGGACATCACCGAGGCCGGATTGTCCTTGTCACGCAACATCCAGTTGATTGCTGCATCTTTGGTCAATCGCTCGTGCGCCGCATCATACCCGTCGGCCATGCCGCCGGTTTGCAGGATTGACCGCCATTCTTCATCAGAACTGCCCAACCGGGTCAAAGCGATCCTCTGCCCGGTCTCAATCAGACGCGCTGCATTCTCTGCCCGTTCCAGATAGCGAAACATCCAGTAGAGGCCATTTGCCGTTTTGCCCAGCATCACGCCTCCAATACCCAAGTGTCTTTGGTACCGCCGCCCTGCGATGAATTCACCACAAGCGAACCTTTCTTCAGCGCCACACGGGTTAAGCCCCCCGGTGTGATTTGCACCCCATCCGGACTGACCAGAACGAAGGGGCGTAAATCCACATGGCGGGGTGCCAGACCAGAGCGCGCAAAAATCGGTACTGTCGACAGGCTCAAAGTCGGTTGTGCAATGTAGTTGCCTGGGCGCGCCTTGAGTTTCTTACGGAACGCAGCAATCTCACGCTTGGTGGCCGTGGGGCCAATCAGCATCCCGTAGCCGCCAGACCCATGCACCTCTTTGACCACCAGCTCTTCCAAATTATCGAGCACATAGGCCAAGCTGTCAGGCTCCGCACAGCGCCAGGTCGGCACATTTTCAAGCAGCGGGCGTTCACCCGTGTAGAACTCAACGATTTCGGGCATATAGCTATATATCGCCTTATCATCCGCAATGCCTGTACCCGGCGCATTGGCGATGGTGATCCGCCCCGCACGGTACACATCCATGATCCCCGGCACACCCAGCTGGCTTTCAGGATTGAAATTGAGCGGATCAAGAAACTCGTCGTCCACCCGCCGATAGAGCACATCAATTGGCTGGTACCCTTGGGTGGTGCGCATCGCGACCCGGCCATCCACCACGCGCAGGTCGTGCCCCTCAACAAGCTCAACCCCCATCTCATCAGCCAGAAAAGCATGCTCAAAATAGGCTGAATTAAATATTCCCGGCGTCAGAACCCCAACGGTTGGTTTGCGCCCCAGCACACTGGGAGCGCAGGCCTGCAAAGACCGCAGCAGCTGTGCCGGATATTGCTGTACAGGCTGCACGCGGTTCTTGGAGAACAGCTCCGGAAACATCTGCAACATGGTTTCGCGGTTTTCTAACATATAGCTCACACCAGACGGCGTGCGCGCATTGTCTTCCAACACATAGAATTGATCCGGCCCGGTCCGCACCAGATCAATACCAACGATATGCGTGTAAATGTTGCCCGGTGGCGTCAACCCGATCATACAGGGTTCAAATGCGCTGTTCTTAGCGATCATCTCCTGCGGAATGCGGCCAGCCTTTATGATTTCCTGCCCATGATAAATGTCATGCAGGAAAGCATTGATGGCGCGCACACGCTGCTCAATTCCTCGGCTCAGCCGCACCCACTCCGCGCCCGAAATAATGCGGGGAATGATATCAAAGGGAATAAGCCGCTCTTCCGCTTCCGCGCGCCCGTAGACATTGAAGGTGATGCCTGTGAGACGGAAAAGCTCTTCTGCCTCACGTTGCTTCGCTCGCAATCGTTTGGGATCTTCGTCCGCGATCCATTGATCAAATTGTTGATAAGGGCCACGCACCGTCTGATCGTGACCAAGCATTTCGTCAAAAATAGTGTCATTGCTCATGCCCTCAGTTTTGAGACGGCACTCAGAAGGTCTATGACCTTGCTCATTTTGTCGACGCCTTGACAGGATCGGTGCCTGACCTGCCCCTTTTTTACGCAGCTTGGCGTTGCAAATGGGCAAGTGTTAAAAACCGCTTAACGCGAATAGCCGCGTTTTCCATCGCGCCCTCCGCACCAGCACCACCTGTTCTTTCCTCTCCCGCACGGCATATTTTTAATTGACAGAATTTTTCACCCTTTCTATGACGCCCCCACTCTTCCCTTGAGGAAGCCGCAATGGAGTGTGCGCGGATGAAATGGCTTCATTTCCGAAAAGCAGGACAGATTGAACCCGCCTGACAGCGGGTCGCACGCTCACACGCTTTCTTCCCTTTTTTGACATCTTAAATCTCGCATGAGGCTTGTTCCGGTGACACAAGAACAGTCTATCTCCGCATCCGTGTACGGCATTGACCGCTGGGGCAAAGGTCTGGTGACCACGCTGCCAAACGGTGACGTTGCGCTCTGCGACCCAGCGCATCCCTGCACCGCGCCCTTCAGCCTGCCCACGATCCTGCAAGATCTGCAACAACGCGGCATTGCAAGCCCGATGGTCCTGCGCATCAAGAGCTTTCTGGAAGCCGAAATCCAGACCCTGAATGAAAGCTTTGCACGGGCCATTGCAAGCACCGGATATCAGGCCCCCTACCGCGGCGTGTTTCCGATCAAAGTGAACCAGCAGGCACAGGTGGTGGACCGCATCGTCGAATATGGCCGTCAGTACGACTATGGGCTGGAAGCAGGCTCCAAACCCGAACTGGTGATTGCTCTGGCGCATCGTCTGGCCAAAGACGCGCTGATCGTCTGCAACGGCGTCAAAGATGCTGAGTTCATCCGCCTTGCCATCCTGTCGCGCCGTATTGGCTTCAA
Organism: Shimia sp. R11_0; assembly: GCF_017744035.1. Taxonomy (NCBI): domain Bacteria; kingdom Pseudomonadati; phylum Pseudomonadota; class Alphaproteobacteria; order Rhodobacterales; family Roseobacteraceae; genus Shimia; species Shimia sp. R11_0. Next base: position 15,817 of record NZ_JAGHQY010000005.1, read on the forward strand.
CACTGTGATCGTGCTGGAAAGCCCCAAAGAGGCCGAAATCGTCATCGATGTGGCCCGCGAATTGGGGATGGAGCCGCTGCTGGGCGTACGCGTCAAACTCACCAACCAAATCAGCGGTAAATGGCAAAGCAGCTCTGGGGACCGTTCTGCCTTTGGCATGAACACCGATCAGCTGATCCGCGTGGTCGACCGGCTGCGCGACGCGGGGCTGGTGCATTGTCTGAAACTCCAGCACTCCCATCTGGGCAGTCAGGTGCCTGACGTGAACGACGTGCGCCGCGCCGCAACCGAGGCCTGCCGCTATTTTACCGAACTTACCGCACAGGGCGTGCCTCTCACCCATCTGGATCTAGGGGGCGGTCTTGGCGTGGACTACACCGGCGAAAAACGCGCCTCTGAAAACTCCATCAACTACTCTATCGCTGAATATGCCACAGCTGTGGTGGAAACCGTGGCGTACGCCATGGATGAAGCCAAAGTGGCCCATCCGGTACTGGTGACAGAAAGCGGCCGCGCAGTCTCGGCCACCTCTTCCATGCTGATCTTTGATGTCCTGGAAAGCACGCTCTATGACGCGCCAGATGCCCCAGATGTTCAGCCAGACGATCACCATCTGGTCTCAGATCTGGCCGCCGTCTCCGGCTATTTGGTTGCTGATCGCGTGCAGGAATGCTGGAACGACGCGCGATTTTATCGTGATGAACTACGGGCCCTGTTCCGTCGCGGCCATGTCGACCTGCGCCAGATGGCGCGGGCCGAACGTATCTATCTTAATCTGATGGCCCGCATCAAAGACATCGCTCGCAGCTCAGAGGCCAATGGCGATCTCGACAAGGAACTGCAGAAAATTGCCGATGTCTACCACTGCAACTTCTCTGTGTTTCAATCCTTGCCAGATGTCTGGGCCATTGATCAGCTGCACCCGATTGTACCCCTGCAAATGCTTGATCAGGTACCTGATCGCCGCGCGGTTCTCTCCGACATCACCTGTGACAGCGATGGCAAACTTGATCAGTTCATTCTGGACGGCGAAATTGCCCCCTCTCTGCCGGTGCATTCGCTGCCAGAAAATCAGCCCTATTATCTCGGGGTGTTTTTTGTCGGCGCCTATCAGGAAACACTGGGCGATCTGCATAACCTCTTTGGCGACACCAATGTGGTGACCATCGAGCTGCGCGCGGATGGCGGGTTTGACCTCCTGCATGAACAGGAAGGCGACACCATCGCCGAAGTGCTGTCTTATGTGGAATATGACCCCGCCGACTGCCTCGCCGCCTTCCGCAAAATGGTGGATGAGGCCATCTCACAGGGCCATCTCGCCAGCAGTGCACGCAAAACCCTCATCAGCGCTTACCGCGACTCGATGAATGGCTATACTTACTTCGAATAACCCTCTTCAGTCAGGAGACGATCATGGGAAAGACACTTGTAGTCGGAGCGGGCGGCGTCAGCCACGCGGCGGTCCACAAAATGGCCATGAATGCCGAGATCTTCACGGAGATCACACTGGCCAGCCGCACCAAATCCAAATGCGATGCCATCGCTGCCAGCGTCAAGGAACGCGTTGGCGTAGAGATCAAGACCGCGCAGCTGGATGCCATGGATGTGTCCGCAACCGTGGCGCTGATCAAAGAGACCGGCGCGGAAATTCTTGTGAACCTCGCGCTGCCTTATCAGGATCTGAAACTGATGGACGCCTGCCTTGAGGCAGGGTGCCACTATCTTGATACGGCAAATTATGAGCCCGAGGATGAGGCGAAGTTTGAATATCACTGGCAGTGGGCCTATCAGGACAAATTCAAAGAGGCCGGCCTGACAGCCATTCTGGGCTCCGGCTTTGATCCGGGCGTGACATCTGTCTTTGCCACATGGCTGAAGAAGCACAAGCTTGACACCATCCGTCAGATCGACGTGCTGGATGCCAATGGCGGCTCCAACGATCAGGCCTTTGCCACCAACTTCAACCCAGAAATCAACCTGCGCGAAGTCTTGCAGGAAGCCCGTCATTGGGAAGGCGGCGACTGGCAGACCACACCCGCCATGACACATAAAGTCGAATTCGACTTCCCCGGCATTGGCCCCAAAAACATGTACCTCATGTATCATGAGGAGCTGGAAAGCCTCTCCACCCACTTCCCAGAAATTGAGCGCGCCCGCTTCTGGATGACCTTTGGCGATGCCTATATCATGCACGCAAAAGTGCTCGAAAACGTGGGCATGACCCGCATTGATCCGGTGATGCACAACGGTCAGGAAATCATCCCGATCCAGTTCCTGAAAACCCTGCTGCCCGATCCCGGCGATCTGGGGGAACAGACCAAAGGCAAAGCCTGCATCGGCGACATCGCCACAGGTCAGGCCAAAGATGGCTCCGGTGAGAAAACCTACTACATCTACAACATCTGCGACCATGAGGAATGCTTTGCCGAGGTCGGCTCACAGGCCGTATCCTACACCACCGGCGTGCCTGCCATGATCGGTGCGGCGCAGGTTCTGAAAGGCAATTGGGTGAAACCCGGCGTCTGGAATATGGAGCAACTGGATCCCGATAATTTCATGGACATGCTCAATGACCACGGCCTGCCTTGGCAGGTGCATGAACTCGACGGTCCCGTCAGCTTCTAAACCTACGGCCTTCATTTGGCCAAAAATATCCCGGGGGTCCGGGGGCAGCGCCCCCGGCTCTCCTCTTTCGGAGCCTCCAATGTCTGACATGATGCAAACTCAAGCGGGAGACGCCGGTGCCTTTCGCCATTTTGATCTCAGCCGCGTGCCCTCCCCCTGTTTTGTGGTGGACGCTGCCGCTATCGAACAAAACCTGCGTATACTAAAATCCGTTTCGGATCAGTCGGGGGCCCATATCCTGTCGGCTCTGAAAGCCTTCTCCATGTTCTCACTGGCCCCTCTGGTGCGCCAATATCTTGGCGGCACCTGCGCCAGTGGTGTGTTTGAAGCCCGCCTAGGACGCGAGGAATATGGCGGAGAGGTCGCCACCTTTTGTGCCGGCTACAAAGACAGCGACATTGACGAAATTCTGGCGCTGTCTGATCACATCATTTTCAACAGCCCCGCCCAGAAAGACCGTTTCCTTACCAAAGCCAAAGCCGCAAACGTCTCCGTCGGGCTGCGTATCAACCCGGAACATTCTGAGGGCGAAATCCCCAAATATGATCCCTGTGCCCCCTGCTCCCGTCTCGGCACACCGGTGCGCCACCTCACCCCCGAAGTTCTCGAAGGTGTGGATGGTCTGCACATGCACACTTTGTGTGAACAGGGCTTTGACCCGCTGGCGCGCACATGGGCGGCAGTGGAGCCCAAACTGCGCCCCTATCTTGCAAATCTCAAATGGCTCAACTTCGGCGGCGGCCACCACATCACGCGGGCGGATTATGACCGCGAGGCTCTGATATCCTTCATCCAAGAGATCCGCAGCACCTATGATGTGGAGGTCTATCTGGAGCCAGGCGAAGCGGTGGCGCTGGATGCGGGCATTCTGGTCGGCGAAATCCTCGATCTGCCCCGTAACGGCGTGAATCTGGCGATCACCGATATCTCCGCCACCTGCCACATGCCAGATGTGATCGAAGCGCCTTATCGCCCTGCCCTGCTGGATGAGGCAGGCGCGGGGCACAGCTATCGCCTCGGCGGCCCCTCCTGCCTCGCAGGCGACGTGATTGGCGACTATACATGGGAGGCACCACTTGCGATCGGGCAGCGCTTTGCCTTCCTCGATCAGGCGCATTATTCCATGGTGAAAACCAACACTTTCAACGGTGTACCCCTGCCCGCCATCGCGCTGTGGAACAGCGAAACCGACGCGCTCACCTTGGTGCGCGAATTTGACTACACCGATTTTAAGGAGCGCCTGTCATGAGCGTTTTTCTGGACAGTGAACTGACCGAGGCTGAGCGCAGCGAAGAGGCGCATTTTCACATTCTGCCAATGCCGCTGGAACGCACTGTTTCCTATGGGGCTGGCACAGGCGCAGGCCCTGCGGCCATTCTTGCAGCCTCCAATGAATTGGAACGGCTCTGCAACGGGACAGAACCCTGTGCACAGGGCATTTATACTCACCCCGCACTCCCCTGTGAGGGGCCACTGCCCGATGTCATGGAACACCTTGCCAGCAAAACCGAAGCCATCGTGAAGGCCGGAAAAATCCCCGTCACTTTGGGCGGGGAACATTCCCTCAGCTATGGTGCGGTGATGGGCGTCGCACGCGCCTTGGGACAACCCATCGGGATTGTGCAGATTGACGCTCATGCCGATCTGCGCATTGCCTATCAGAATGAAAAACACTCCCACGCCTCTGTCATGCATCTGCTGGCCGAAGAAGGGGTACGGCTGGCCCAATTCGGGGTGCGAGCGCTTTGCGCTCAGGAAGCAGAAAGCCGCGCCCGCAATGCCGTCTTTCATGTCGATGCCGAAGAGCTGGTCACCGGCAATATCCATGCGATTGATCTGCCAGAGGATTTCCCGGAGCTGATCTATGTGAGCTTTGATGTGGACGGGCTGGACCCAAGCCAGATGCCCGCCACAGGCACGCCAGTGCCCGGCGGGTTGAGCTATTATCAGGCGCTGCATCTGGTGGAACACGCCCTCAAAGGGCGACGCTGCGTTGGCATGGATGTGGTGGAGCTGGCCCCCAACGGAGATGAAACCTGGGATTTCACCGCCGCACAGATTGTCTATCGACTGATGGCGGCGACTCTGTCCTGATGGCGTTGGCCCTCATAGGGCCAGCAAGGCACCCGTGGCTTTGTGATCACTTGGTGATACCCCAAACTTACGGGAGTATTCCCGACTGAACTGTGTGGGGCTTTCATAGCCCACATCATAGGCGGCGGCCGCCACCGAACGCTGGCCAGCCGCCAGAAGACGCCGCGCCTCCATCAGGCGCAGCTCCTTTTGGTACTGTAGCGGTGTGGTGGATGTCACCGCCTTAAAATGCTCGTGAAAGGCCGAAAGGCTCATCCCGGATTCCGCGGCCAAATCGGCCACAGGAATCTGGCATGTGTAATTTGCGCGGATGTAGGCAATGGTCTTGGAGATTCGGCTCGCGGCACTTTCATGGCGCAACAATTGCCGCAGCATACACCCATGGCGCGCACGCAAGAGCCTGAAATGAATTTCCTTCATCACCAAAGGAGCCAACGCCCGTGCCTCCACAGGATCCTGTGACAGTTGATACAGCCGCATCACGGCATCGACCAACGCAGCGTCCCCCTTTTCCACGCGCATGGAGTGTAAGTCTTTCGCAGGCGCGCCAATCCCGCCGATCTCATCATAGAGGCTCCGCGCCAGCGCCAAATCCAATTTAAGGGCAAGCGCCACATAAGGCGCCTGCGCGCTTGCCTGTATCACAGCGGACTCCACGTGCACCGCGTGGCTCACCAAAAGTGTATCTCCTGCAGAATACCGCAACACGCGCCCGCCAATCTGTGCCTCTTTGGTGCCCTGAAGCACCAGACACATCACCGGCTCATAAAACCCTGCTTTGCACGCACTCACCTCAGGATCCGCAAAGGCAAACAACCCATCCACGCCCGTCTGACAACCAACGCCCAAAGCGTCTTCTGAAGCGACCAGATCAAAAACACTCTGCACAATATCTTTGGCAATCATCAGCGTCTCCTTTGCCCCAGAAATATAGGCCCCCAAGGCAAGAAGAGAATAGTCAAATCCCGGCACCCCGGAGGAATAGGCAGATCATTTGGAGAAAAAGGCAAGGGGCCCAGGCATCTCTGTGCTATTTTTAACAGGCAACAGGGCGGCAATTGCCGTGCACAGGAAACAGAAATCATCGCTCATTGCTGCCGGGTATACCGCGTTCAGCCAAAACGGAAGCGCATGATAAGGGGAGATTTTCACATCCGTTGCCCACAGCGCGCCGTATCCTCGAAGAGACTCCGTTGTGCATACAGGGCACCGACGGGATCTCGGACACTTTTTGCCGCCCGACATGCCGCCTGATCTTTGAGTCAAATCAAAGTTCAAGGAAGACCAACTAAAAACTGAGCCAGAGGGAGACCTGATAGCTATGGCAATCTCACTGAAATTGAACGGCAAGACCCATGAGGTCGAGGCCGAACCGGGCACCCCGCTGCTGTGGGTGATCCGCGATGAGCTGAAACTGACCGGCACCAAGTTTGGCTGCGGCGTGGCCTCCTGCGGCGCCTGCACCGTGCATCTGAACGGCGCGCCTGTGCGCTCCTGCCAGACCTACATCGAAGATGTGGAAGACGCCGAAATCACCACCATCGAAAAGATGGAAGAAGACAACGTTGGCGCGGCTGTGCAGCAGGCATGGCTGGAGCTTGACGTTGTGCAATGCGGCTACTGCCAGTCCGGCCAGATCATGAACGCCGTGGGCCTTCTGCGTGAAAACGCCAAGCCCACCGCCGAAGAAATCGACGACTACATGTATGGCAACGCCTGCCGCTGTGCCACCTATCAACGCATCCGCGCCGGTGTGCAGCGTGCAGCCGAAATTCTGGAGGCATAAGACAATGACTGTTAATCTTTCTCGTCGCGGCTTTCTGAAGTCCGCCGCCGCTGCCGCAGGTGCCGCGCTTTATATCGGGGCCAACGCCAAAGGCGTTATGGCCGCTTCTAGCTCTGCGGACGCAGCGCTCAACCCATTTGTAAAAATCGGCGCAGATGGCCGCGCAATCGCACTCATCAAACATGTCGAATTTGGCCAAGGCCCGGCCACCGGTCTGACTACTCTGATCGCCGAAGAGCTTGGCGTGACCATGGATCAGATCACCTATGAATTCGCGCCCTCTGATCCGCAGGTCTATAACAACCTGTTCTTTGGCCCCTTTCAGGGCACCGGCGGCTCCACCGCCATGGCCAATTCGTGGATGCAGTACCGCACTGCCGGTGCCGCTGCGCGCGAAATGCTGATCTACGCCGCCGCCAAAGAATGGGGGGTGGATGCCGCCTCTCTGGACATCGTGGATGGCATAGTGACTGGTGCCGGCAAGTCCGCCTCCATAGGCGATTTTGTGGCCACTGCTGCAGAGATGGACGTACCAACAGAGCCACGCCTGCGCGACGCCTCTGAGTGGAAGCTCATCGGCAATGACGCCACCCGCCGTCTGGACAGCCCGATCAAGGTCAACGGTCAGGCCAAATTCGCAATGGATGTGCATTTGGACAACCAGATGGTTGTGATGATCAAACGCACCCCGCAAAGAGGCGGTGTTGTCGCCAGCTTTGATGATAGTGCAGCCAAAGACGTCAAAGGCTTCATCATGGCACAGGCTCTGCCCACCAAACACGGTGTCGCGGTCTATGCCGAAAACACCTGGGCAGCCATGCAAGCCCGCAACGCCATCGAGGTGGAGTGGGACAATTCCGCCGCCGAGAGCCGCTCCTCTGCGGAAATCAAAGACGAGATCATGGCGGCGCTGGATGCGGAACCAACCTACAACGTCAACAAAGCAGATCGTGCGGCTGTGAAGGCGGCGGTCGATGGTGCCGCAACGGTGCTGGAAAAAACTTTCTACTTCCCGCTTCTGGCACATGCGCCAATGGAACCGCTGAACTGCACCATCGAGCAGACCGCTGAGGGCAAAATCGTGCTGCATGACGGTGCGCAGATGCCAACGGGCCCACATATGGCCTACCAGCAGATCTTTGAACTTCCCGCCGACAAAATCGAGATCAACAGCATGCTGGCCGGTGGTTCCTTTGGCCGTCGCGCAACCCCTGATGCCGACTACCAGGTCGAAGCTGGCCTGGCCTTCATCATGACCGATCGCTCCCGCCCCGTGAAACTGGTCTGGGACCGCGAAGACGACATCCGCAGCGGCTACTACCGTCCGGCTGTAGGCCACAAAGTGCGGGTCGGTCTGGATGAAAACGGCACAATCATTGGCTGGGATCATCAGGTCGCCGGCCAGTCGATCATGAAAGGCACCGCTTTTGAGGCGATGGCTGTACATGAGGGCATCGACCACTCCACAGTCGAGGGCATTGCCGACAGCCCTTACACGATCCCAGGCCAATCACTGGGTCTCACTGACACAAAGAAGGCAACCAGCGTTCTGTGGTGGCGCTCTGTCGGCCACACCCATACGGCTTATGTGATGGAAGTGATGATGGATCTGGCAGCGAAAGCCGCCGGTCAGGATCCGGTCGACTTCCGCCTGTCCTATCTAACCGGCGGTGGCGAGGCAGACCGCAAAGCCGCTGTGCTGAAACTGGCTGCGGAAAAAGCGGGCTGGGGTAACGCGCCCGCCGGTCACACCCAAGGCATCGCCGTGCACAAATCCTTCGGCTCCTACGTGGCAGAAGTGGTGGAAATTTCGGGCAACAACGACGACGGCATCGTGATTGAGAAAGTCACCGCTGCTGTGGATTGCGGCATCGCCGTCAACCCGGACACCGTGCGTGCGCAGATCGAAGGCGGCATCGGCTACGGCATCGGCCACGCCATGCGCGACCAGATCACGCTGGACGGTGGTGCGGTGGAGCAATCCAACTTCCCGGATTACGAGCCCCTGCGGATTTCCGACATCAAAGCGATTGAGACCCACATCATCGCCTCGGCCGAAGCCCCCACCGGCATTGGTGAGCCCGGCACGCCGCCATCCGCACCAGCGCTGGCCAACGCGATTGCGGCACTCACCGATGACAGCCAGTTGATCGCAGAGCTGCCGATGGCAGAAGCTGGCGTTTACTTCGCATAAAGCTTTGCCGCACCCGGAAGTTTCTACGGGTGCGGCACATCTTCTCCGTCCCTTTCACGCCCACTTCAACTCACGCGAACCACCTTTCGCAACGTGCATCCCAATCCATAGATTTGTGAATAGTTTTGCCAACCTCGCCAAATTCGCGAGTTGTCTGGTGCCTCGAACTGACATAAACAATATACAGTCGAGCGCAAAAACTATTTCCAAATCAACAACAAACATATGGGTTCGTGGGTCGCATGTCCGAAAACACTCTGGTGGCACAAACCATCTGCACCCGCGAAGGCCACGACTTCGCAAAGATCTTCAAATTTCAATTTGTCCTGAGCAAAACGCCTCCTAAAACATCCGAGAGCTGGCGCGCCTACAAAGTGTCCGACTGGACATTGCAGGCCTGCCCGTCGCTGCGCGTCACCCCCGTCCTCGACAGCGTCGGTGACCTTGTTGGCTGGTTTCTCGGGATCGGCATCACGGCCGCAGGCGACGCAATCACCCAAAGCCTCCCCCTGCCTGCGCAACAGAACGCCGACGATTTTTTTGACAAGGCGCAGGATGTCATTCACGGCATCGCCGGGCGGTTCGCAATCATTTTGGCAACATCTGACAAACAGCGCATGTACTTTGATGCCGCGCTGGATCAGTCCGTGGTTTATAATGCAGACGCCGGACTTATCGCCTCTTCAGCCACTCTGGCAGCTTTCGGCGAGCCGCAGACCAATCCGTTGTTTGATCGCGATGCCATTCTCAATGGGCACAACTACTATGCCTTTGAACACACCAGCGATCCACGCGTAGAACGCGCTTTCCCAAATCATTACCTTGATCTGAAAACCTTCGCGCTCCCCCGTGTCTGGCCCTTGGCAGAAACGCCTTTTGACATTATGCGCGCCCGGCGCAACGGGCTAATCTCCCGGATGGAGCGGCGCCTGCGGCAGATCATGCATGGGCTGTTGCGCAATTTTGACTGCTGTCTGCCCATCTCTGGCGGCCATGACAGCCGCTTGTTGCTGAGTTACGGCAAAGGCGAGTTACACAACCTCAGCACAGCCTTTTCCCACGCCACCAATCACAACACGCTTGTTGACAGTTTGATTGCCGCCAACATCTGCAAAATCTTTGATGTCCCGCATCAGGTGATCAACGTCTTTGGCGAAGAGCACAAAAAGCAATTGGAGCGCCGCAAAAACATGCGCCGCTTCAATGAATTTGCCCTCCGCACCGGCTTTGAGGGGGGCACACGCGACCGGCGCGCAGGCCTGGCAAATGCACTTGCTCCGAAACATGAGGTGCTGATCCGCGGCAATCTCGTCGGCATTCTCAGCGCGCAGCAATACGGTCGCCACTTGCTGGATGCGCCATTCAATCTCAACTTCGCCCTCGCCCGCCTGCGCATTCAGGACAACTGGTCAGAAGAAGATCTCAACCGATGGAGCGCAAGATATCTGCGCTGGCTCAACACCCTGCCCAAAGCGGCGCATAGCCGCACCTATGACCTTGCCTTCCTCGAATTAGTACAGCCACACGCTTTGGGCGCTTTGCTGAATGGCTCCACCAATGCCTATCACGTCAATCCGTTCAATGATCGCACGCTCCTGCACGGCTCCATGCGCCTACGTCCGCGCTATCGCCTGTCCCGCAAAGCCATCGACACCATGCAACAAAACGCAGCACCGGAACTGTCTGTGGTGCCCTTCACGTCAGACACCAAACATGTCGTGATGAAAGCGCTTGGGAAATCCCCGCCGTGGGAAGATCTGAAAGACCTCGACATATTGCAGCAGAGTTAGCCACCACCTGCGCCCCAAATGGCACAACAAGCCACGAAAGACCGCCATGAGCACCGATCAAAAACCGATTTTTATCCACATCGGCACGCAAAAAACCGGCTCCACCTCCATTCAGGCCTTCCTTTGGGGCAAGCATAAAGAATTGCATGCCAATGGTGTGCACTATGTCAAAGCCGGCCGCAAACGCGCGGCCCACAATCACCTTGCGATTGTTGAGCGCAACGGTGATGTGACCCCTCTGATGGAAAACCTCGTGGCCGAAATCGAGGCGCACCCGGACCACACCCATGTCATTTCCTCTGAGATGTTCTTTCGCAGTTCCGTCTCCGAGATGTTGGCGCAATACCTGCCGACTGAGATGAAGCCTCGGGTGCGGCTGATTGCCTATCTGCGCCGTCAGGACAAATTTCTTGAGTCCATGTTCAAACAGGCGCTCAAAAACGGGCGCTTCCGGGGCACCCCTCAAGCCTATTGGGCCAAACGTGGCAATGCAGTGCGCTACAGTGAGGTTCTGGATAAGTTTGCCAGCGACTTTGGCAAAGAGGCTTTGATCGTGCGCCCCTTTGAACGCGGTGCCTTTCCTGAGGGCGACATTGTCAAAGACTTTGCACAGCACATTGGCGTAGATGCCGACATGACCAACATGCCGGATCAGGCCCCCTCCAATCTGACCCTCTCACATGAGGTTTCTCATCTTCTCGGCATGCTCAATCGCACCACCGATGTGAACACCCGTGTCCTGATCCGAGAAATTTCGCGGCATAACACGCGCGGAGCCGTACGCTCCAGTGATTGTTATCTGCCCTCCGAGCGGCGCGAAATCATGCAGACCTGTGCCAATGACAACGCCTATGTGCACCAAACCTACTGCCCAGAGTTGCCGCAGCTTTTTGACGTCAGCGATCTAGCCGATGACGTCGCCGACGTGCCCGCTACGGATGCCGAACGCCTGCAACACCTGCAGGAAGGGATCTATGCCGTGCTGCGCGCGATTGGAAAAACCCACAAGACCACGCCGCGCTGACAACGCGCACGCGACCTTTGCCTGCTGATGGAGAAAATCTGATGGCCGATCAAACAACAGGCACAACACTCGCCTTCCACTGCATCGTGGAAGGTGCGGTACAGGGTGTGGGATACCGCAACTGGGCGCGCAAAACCGCTCTTGCACTTGGGATTGGCGGCTGGGTCCGCAACAGCTCCAACCATGTCGAATTGATGTACGCAGCCTCTGCCCAACAGGCAGAAGACTTTGCTCTTGCACTCGCGTCTGGCCCGCGTGGCGCGGAAGTGACGGCTGTCAAACCCCGCAATGTCCGCCCACGCCGCTTTCGCACGTTCAAAATACTGGACAGCAAACACGCGCAGCCGCCTGTTGCCACGCCTCAGACATCTGCACCGCTCGCAAAACCCACGCCAGATCTTCACTATGATCCGGCCTATCGCGCCTTGTGCCAAAAACTCTACGACGCGCTGCCATCTGACCTGAAAACCCACAATCGGGGGCAGTCCATTCCAAAAGATTGGGGATTCAGTCAATTTGAAACCGCCGCTGCAGATGCGGGCTGCGTCGTCAGTCGCATCGATGCAGGCGCGCCCCGGCAATATCTGATGGAACACGCCGCGGGCCGCCTTGGCATGAGCAGCACCCGGCTCAGCACAGCCTCATATCTGGACACGCTGGTGGCCAATGACAAAACGCTGACCATGGCCGTTTTGCAGCAGGCAGGTCTGCCAACCCCCCAGAGCCATGTGGCTGATAACATCGATACAGCCTTGGCCCGCCTCTCCACGGCCAAGGGACCGCTGGTGCTCAAACCCAGTCATGGCTCCAACTCCGAAGGTGTCACCACAAACGTGACCACCCAACCCGCCCTGCACAGCGCGTTTTCTAAAGCGCAGGCTGCCGCACCGGATGGCCGTGTGGTTATCGAAGACTATGTCCGTGGTGTGGATTTGCGCATGCTGCTGGCAGGAGATCATTTCGTCGTTGCCTACCTGCGCCTGCCAGCCAATGTGATTGGCAACGGCACAGACACCATTGCGCAGCTGATGGCCGCAAAGAACGCAGACCGCGCAACGTTGCCCGGTATCGGGGCAGAGAATCCGATACCTCAAAATAGACTGACAGACGATCTGCTCGCTGCGCAGGACTTCACATATGAAAGCGTGCCGCCCAGTGGTCACTTCGTGCAACTTGGCCTGCGTCCCAACACCTCAGATGGGGCAGATCAGATCACCGTCACCGACCTGCTGCACCCGACCATCAAAGAGGCCTGCGCAGACGCCACCAAAATCTTGGGGTCTGAAAGCCTCTGGGGATTTGACGTGCTGTCCGAAGATTATACGCAACCTGTGGGCACAACACGCACGGTGTTCTGTGAGGCCAACAACCGTCCCTTTGGCGGCGTATTCCGCCATGCCACGCACGGTGCTTACGTGAACTTTTTTGAGCCTGTGATGGCCAAATTGTCTCCACCTCCAACCACACAGGCGTGGACAACTGCCCAATGGTATCTGCAGATCTCCGGGCCTCTCTCCAACAGCGAAACAGACGCGCTCAAATCACTAAATTTGGCTGATGCCATGTTGTCTGATGGCACGGTAGCATTGGGAGATATGACGCGCGATCAGGCGCTCAAACTCTACTTCAAGGCCAGTCGACATCCCACACTGCTGGGGCGTTTGGCCCTGCACAATAACGCCGTCCCTGACGTAGTAGTCCCAAGTGACGACATTATCGGTCCGTCGGAAGCGTCTGCCCCGATCGAAGTGGCAGAAACACTCACCGAAGCCATTGCCCAAGCCTACAACAACACGCAGGGGACAGCCGCAGCTGCTTGGCGCGACAACGTGCTGCGCTTCCATCACGATGACCGATTGACCCTATGGGACACTCAGGCCCCAACCAGCCTCGCCGCTTACCTGTTCCGCCCGGCCCGACAGATGTCGCTACGCACTGTTTTGGGCAGCGCCGGCCTGCCAATGACAGAAATACATGTGATCCCGTCAGCCAATGCACTGCTGCAATTGCAAAATTCACCTCCTGTCGCCGGGCAATTGCATCTGTCACGCAAATGGCACAAACGCACGACAGTTGCGGTGTCGTCAGATACAAACTTTGCAAGGCTTGCCACGCGCATCCCTGCAAACTGTTATCCACTGCGGCTCGATGCCTGGGAAACTGAGGATCACCTTAACGTGATCATGCTGGGCCAAACGCCAATCGCTGCTGGCCTGCACACCGCACAGGGTCTGCACAGTTTGCCAGAGATCCCATCAACACTGGCCCGATTGTCTGCGCAAATCGCAACGGCCATTCCTGGCTTTGGCCGCGCACGCCTTACGTTCCGACAATCCCAGAACGCAAGTTCATACTGGCGATTACAAGCCATTAGCAGCGACTTGACCCATTCAGATTTTGCAGCACCTGCCTCGGGACCGGCCATCGACATTGCCGCGCACATCGCGGCATCCCTGACCGAGACAGGAAGCAAGCAGCTTCCCGCGGCACAAAGCTGAGACATAAACACCGCCGCATGCAATCGCGACAATTGTCGCGGTTTTGCCAAAGCAACATGGCAATTTTCAGAGTCCGTCAACTTCTTTTCCTTACTCGAATAGGCACTAAAGTGATGGAGTCGAACATTGGACCAACGCGTATCTGCCGAAACCGCCGAAGATATTTTTGCCCTGATCAGAACAACCTCTTCTGAAGATGAAACCGGTCCAGTGGCGGAACTCCTGCGAAACGGGGATATCTCTGAATTGATGATTTCCGTCGCCACAGGTGATTTTGACGCCGTCAGAGACACCGCGCGTGTCGGCAGCGGCGTCAATTTTCAAGGCGCCTACGGCACCAGCCCCCTGCTCTTTGCCGCCGCGCTGGAACGCGCAGATGTGTTCAACTTCCTGCTCGAAAATGGCGCGCGCATCGACCTGAACATCGCCCCAGAAGCCTCTGCTGTCACATGGGCAGCGCGCTACGGCACAGTTGAGACCATGGCGATGGTGATACGGGCGGCTTTGCAAAAAGAAGAGCGCACCCATCAGATTTTCTTTCAAGCGCTTGAGGGCGCTGTACGCGCTGACAACCCAGCCCAGAAACTGGATCGTTTGGTCGGCTTTGGCTTCAATTTCGCCCTGCCCAACACGCAAAAACTGACGCCGATGCATGTTGCCGCACGTGCTGGCAATGTGGACGCGATCACCAAACTCGCAGCTTTTGGCCTCGATATAGAAGCCCCCGGTGATAGCGCCACTACGCCAATGCATCTGGCCGTCATGGCGGGACATATGCATGCGGTGGAGGCACTTTTGGCAGCCGGCGCGGATCTGGAAACACCGGATAGCCGTGGCGAGACGCCGCTGTTTTACGTCTCCTCGCGGGATGGCGGACAGGTATTTGACCATCTGGTGAAACTCGGTTCGAAAGCGGACACGCGACGCAAAGACGGGGGTACCATCCTACACAAAGCCGCTGCCTTGGGCGATGTGCGTCTCTTTGATCGCCTTGTGGCTTTGGGTATTGGCCTCGAGGATCAAGACAACAAGGGCAACACCGCCCTGCATGCCGCCTCTGCCGCAAGTCAGCTGGTCGCCATGCGCAAACTACACGGCATGGGGGCCAACATTGAGGCCCTTAACGGACGTGGCGAAACCCCAATCTTCCTCACCATCAATGCCGACAATCCGGCCGCTTTCCGTGCCCTTGAAAAACTGGGGGCCGATCTGGCCAAACATCGCACCTATGGTGCCTCTCTCCTGCACGATGCCGCCCGTTGGGGCCGCATGGAAATCCTGCAAACTCTGCTGGAAAACGGCGGCAATGTGGATTGCGTCAATGATTTTGACGAAACACCCATGCACTTCGCGGCCAAATTCGGCCACACCGATGTGATCAAAAAACTGCATGAATTTGGTGCCAATCTGGAGAAAGAAAACAAACAGGGCGAAACCCCGATCAACTCCACCATGGAGGCTCTGGGCCGGAAATCCTTTGCCA
Source organism: Shimia sp. R11_0 (assembly GCF_017744035.1). Lineage (NCBI taxonomy): Bacteria > Pseudomonadati > Pseudomonadota > Alphaproteobacteria > Rhodobacterales > Roseobacteraceae > Shimia > Shimia sp. R11_0. Next base: position 31,311 of record NZ_JAGHQY010000005.1, read on the forward strand.
CGCTCTCCCAGCTTGGCGCCAATACCAAGACGCTCAACCGTTTTGGCGAAGGCCTGATCCATTCTTCTGCGCGTTGCTCCGATCTGGAAATCTTTGAGAAGGTGATTGAGGAAGGCGTTGATGTAAACGCAACCTCCGAAATTGGTGAAGGGGCTTTCCACTACGCGGCACGCTCCCCCATTGCCGCAAAGAAGTTCGAAATCCTCTCCCTGCTTGGCGCTGAAATCGAGGCCGAAGATGATCGCGGCCGTACCGCGATGCACTCCGCTTGCGAAGCCAAGAACATGCCCGGCATTCTCGCGCTTTATGACATGGGGCTCAGCCCCGAAGCCAAAGACCGCGCAGGCGTGACCCCACTGCATCTTGCTGCCGCATCCAGCCGGGCCGATGGCGCACAAAGCTTCAAGACACTTGTTAAAATGGGTGCCGAGGTCAATGAAATGGATAGCGCCGGGCTCACGCCACTGCATTACGCTGCCATGTCCGGACACGCCTCCCACATCCGTGCGCTTGTGAAACTGGGTGCAAAAATCAACGCCACCGATCCAGACGGAAACACAGCGCTGCATCTTGCCGCCAAGGCCGAAAAGAAAGAGGCCATGGCGGAACTTTGTGATCTGGGCGCAGAGCGCGATGCCCGCAACAAAGACAACCACAATGCGCTGCATGTGGCTGCCATGGGAAAAACCCGCCGCATGGCCTCCATTGAAACGCTGCTCTCCAAGGGCTGTGACATCAACTGGCGCACCGGACTGGGCGAGACCGTCGCGCATCTCATCGCTGAAGATAATGATCTGAAACCGGTTGTTTTGATCCGCCACATGGAAGAACTGGCCGATTTGGGCGTGGATTTCTTCTTTCGCAACCGCAAAGGCCTCGGCGCCCTGCAGATCGCGCAGGAACATGTGGAAAGCCACGGCGCGGAATGGGAACGAAAAAAGATTGCTCAGCTACGCAAAAAACGGGGGCGCAACAGCAAGTAACCCACTTTCAAAATCTGTATATGACAGACCGGGCGTCACGATCGTGGCGCCCTTATTTGTATCAGCTTCCAGCAGCCGGAAGTTGAATTCTCCCAAAAACTCACGAACCACTCACGCTGAGCGACCTTGCGTTAACTTTTTCTTACGCTTGTATTTCAAGCCAAACTTAGAACGACAAAACCACGTTCAAATATCTGTTTTTATACGCAATAACCCAGCTCCAACCAAACGCACTGGTCACCTTAGAAACACTCAAGATCACCCAGATGAACGCCCAAGAGACAAATCCTAGGGCAATTCATACTTCTGACCCGCGCGTGATTCGCCTATCTTGGATGACATTGAAACGCACAGCTCCCACGCAATTTCTTTCGGGAGCGCAGTTACAAAAATTAAAAATTTAAGGAGCTGAGATGGCTAAGAAACCAGCCTCAGGACCGTCGGAGGAGTCTGCGGACGCCACCGACGGCACCGATCGCAATACGACCGCCGCATCGCCCCCTCCGGAGATACAGCTTACTTGGGCGAAAATCATTTCAAACGCCGCGCAGGATCCTGACTATGCTCAACGCGCTTTTGCGGATTTGGCCACTGCCTTTGCCGAATGTGGCGTGGCGGAGCTTGCTGACCTCGATCCGGAGCAGGACCTCGTGCCTGCCCTCTCGGACGCGCAACGCATGGTGAGCGGCGCTTTGAGCCTCAAAGCACAGGAACAGGCCGCCTCGGGCCTGCCCCCACAGGGCTACACACAAGGCTACAGCTGGGCGTGTTTTGCCTCCGCCCCACCTGCGCCGGATGCCCCCCCTGCCGAGACACCGGACACCGACAATTCTGACCAAAGCAATTCTGAAGGAGGAGAGACTGTGAACATGGATACATCAGCAACAAATGCCCCCATGATGGGCGGCTGCGTCGGCACATTCGGCACAGCTGGATCGCTCGGCACCGTGGGAGGCACCGCAGGCTCTGCTGCCACTGTCGGCTCTTATGGCAGCGCCGGAATGGTAGATCCTGAACGGCCCGCCGCTTCGCTTGTGACCCAACCCACCATGGCCACCAATTTCTCACAGGCCAGCAAACCCACCGTTGGCACAATCCGCCCGACAGAAGCCTGCGTCATGAGCCAACCTTGCACGCCAACCCAGCCCTGCGTGCCCACGCAACCGACACAGCCCACAGTGGCCACAATCAAAACGCAACCCACTGTTGCGAGCATCAAAACCCAACCCACGGTCGCCTCGATCAAGACGCAACCCACCGTGGCTTCGATCAAACCCACCACCGGTTCCATCCTGAGCCAACCGGCTCCGGTCTCCTCCACACGCCTCTCAGGGGCAAGCTACGCGGATCCCATGATGGGCGGATGCTGGGGCAGCGCAGGCACAATCGGCAGCGCGGGCACATTTGGCGGCTGTGCCGGGACAGTGGGCACTGGTGGCTGTTACGGCTGTGCCGGAGGAGATGAGGCCAAATTGACGCCGATGGACCCCTGCATGGCGTCACTCATGACCCAGCAAACCACCGCCTCCATCAAGCCAACGGTTTTGACACAGCCCCCGCGTCTGACTCAACCGGCCACAGAACTCACGCAGGCCACGATCAAACCCACCGTCGCCAGCCTCAAAACGGTCGGCTCCGTCCTCAGCCAACCCGCGCCGCTCTCCGCCGACCCCATGACGGGTGGCTGCAACGGCACCTTTGGCACGGTCGGCTGTCTGGGCTCTGTTGGCGGCACAGCGGGCAGCGCAGGCACGGTTGGCACCTACGGCTCAGCCGGCATTGTGAATGAGCTACAACCCTTGGAGCGTAGCAAAATCGCTACGCTGACGCCCTGCGTCAGTCCCTGTCAGATGACGCAACAGACCACAGCCACCATACATGGCAGCTTTGCCAAAGCACCTATGGCGGATCTGAGGTCCACCCGTCTCTCTGGTGCCTCAATGGGCTCCTTTGCCACCTATTGTGGTTGTGTCGCTGATGGCGCAGCAGCACAGGATCCCATGATGGGCGGATGCTGGGGCAGCGCAGGCACCATCGGCAGCGCAGGTTCCTTTGGCGGATGTGCTGGCACCGTTGGCACCGCAGCATGCTACGGCAGCGCCGGTGACAGCGTGGTGATGGAAACCGCAACCCTGCGCAATCCAACCCTCACACCTGTGATGCCAAAGGCCTCCCTTTCCACACTGCGCCCCCGTCAAATGACCCCATTGCGTGGCGAATTTGAGGACTTCGGCAGCTATTGGGATTTCGAAGGCATGGCCGCCAGCTATGGCTGTATGGCTTCGGCCTGCGCCGCCTCCATGGCTCAGCCTCTAAGCGGTGAATTCTACGACGACTGACACTCCCGGCAGGCGGTCCCCCATACCGCCATAGCCCCCGCATCGCCCGCCTGTCCCGCGGGCGATGCACCCTATGATTTCAAGCCAATGCCATTTGAATATTCGACGAGGTCTCCCATGCTGTTTCGCCCTATCTTAAAGGAAAACTATCAAGCCTATGCTGTTTATGGCGAAGGCCATGTGCTTCTGTCAGATGCGGACAGCTTCGCGTTGGAAGGTCACATTCTCAGCCACCTCTTGCCGCTGCTGAATGGCGAAAACAGCCGCGATGACATCGTCGCTCTGCTCAGTGCCATCGCCAGCGCCGAAGAAGTCTATGCGGCGCTGGATTATCTCACACACGCAGGCCACCTTCGCGAGGCCGATCCAGATGCCACAGCAGATGAGGCGCTCTTCTGGTCTTCCTTGGGGATCAACAGTCAGGCCGCCCGCGCCCAGCTGGCACAATGCCCTGTCACCGTTCTGGCACCAAATGCGCAGGAACAGGCCACGGCACTGGCGTGGGCCCAATCCGCTGGTCTGAGCATTGATCAGGAAAACGGCTGTATCAAACTTGTGATCGTCGAAGACTATCTGGACGAAAACCTGCGCGCTCTGAATGCCGAACTGACAGCATCGGGTGATCCCTGGCTGCTGGTGCGCCCATGGGGTCTGACACCGCTGGTTGGTCCGTTGTTCATTCCCGGCACCACCGGGTGTTGGGAATGTCTGGAAACACGCCTGCTTGAAAACCGTGATGTCGAAGTCATGTTGGCCGGGCGAATGGCCATCAAAGGCGCGCCTCCGCGCCCTGTTGTGCAGTCTGATGCCTTTTATGCGCAGGCACTGGCCACCGCGACAACACAGCTCATGCGCTACATCGTGGCCGGAGCCAATCCCGAGATCACGGGCGTGATCAACCAATTAATGCCCCTTACTCTGGAGCGCAAACAACACAGCCTGCTGCACCGTCCCCAATGCGCCTGTTGCGGCGATCCCCAAAAGGGGTTGATTGGTGGCGCACCCAAGGATTTTGAGGTCCGCCAATCCGCGCAGGGCGTCGAAAACGGCGAGCGCAGCATGACCGCCGCAGAAACCTACGCGCGATACGCCGCGCATGTCAGCCCGCTGACCGGCGTCATAAAGGATCTGACGCCCTCTCCCTACAACGGTGTCACCCCTCTGCGCACCTACTCGGCAGGAAATAATCTTGCGGTCAAACCAGCGGGCCTCTGGGGGCTTAAGCAAAACCTGCGCTCTGTGTCCTCTGGCAAGGGGCGCACCGATACACAGGCCCGCACCTCTGCCCTCTGTGAGGCGCTTGAGCGCTATTCCGGCAAGTTCCGTGGCGAAGAAATCCGCATTCCCGCATCACTGGACATGCTGGGTGACAGCGCTCTGCATCCCAATGAACTGATGCTCTATTCCGATCAGCAATACGCCGATCGCGAGGCATGGAACGCGCGCGGCAGCCAGTTTCAGATCGTGCCTGAAAATCAAACCCATGACGAGATCGTGGAATGGACACCGGTCTGGTCAATCACCCAAAAGCGGATGAAATACCTCCCCACCTCCATGCTGTTCTATTCTTACCCAGCACCGGACAACCGCTTCACCTCTTGGGCAGACAGCAACGGTGCCGCCGCGGGCTCCAGCTATGAAGACGCCTGCCTGCAAGGTCTCATGGAGTTGGTGGAACGCGATTCCGTGGCCATCTGGTGGTACAATCGCCTCGCCATGCCCGAGGTGGACCTCACAGGGCTAGATGATGCGTTCGTCGCCGAAAACCGCGCCTTTTATGCAGAGCATAAGCGTGAGTTCCACGTGCTGGACATCACCACCGATCTGGGCATCCCGTCTTTTGTGGCCATCAATCGCCGTACCGGCGGCCCGACAGAAGACATCGTTATGGGCTTTGGCGCCCATCTGGATGCGCGCGTGGGCATCATGCGGGCCATCACCGAGATGAACCAGTTTATGCCAGCGGTGCTTTCGGTCGGAGTTGACGGCCGCACTCACTACGCCTTTGACGATCCCGACAGCCTCAACTGGTGGCAAACCGCCACCTATGACAACCAGCCCTACCTTGTGCCTGAAGGCCCTGCGCGCAAGCTGACCGATTATGCCCCTCTACCAGACGGCGACATCACCCACACACTGCGCACGGCCATCCAGCGTGTGGAAGAGGCTGGGCATGAAGTACTGGTGATTGATCAGACCCGCGCCGACATTGGCCTTCCCGTGGTGCGGGTCTTTGCACCGGGCCTGCGCCACTTCTGGGCCCGCTATGCGCCGGGGCGGCTATACGATGTGCCGGTCAAAATGGGGCGTCTGGATGCGCCGTTGCGCGAAGACCAGCTCAACCCAATTGCCATGTTCCTCTGAGGAGAGCCGCCATGATGCATGTCTGGATTGACCCCGGTCACGACACCGAAAGCGCGGCCCTGCTCGAAGCTGCACTGGCCCCCCTGCGTGTGCACGCCCCAAGCACCTGCGCACAGCTCCTAGAGTGCCTCAACACATCCAGCGGAACCAGCATCGCGGATCTGCAGGCCATCACCGCCACAGCAATGGACGGCGGAGAAACCATGGCATCGGATGTGTTGCTCAGCCTGTTGCAAAGCCTTGGCGCTATAGGCTCGCTACGCTTTGGCTCCGCCGACAGGGCAGAGGCCGTGCTCACCCTATGGTCCATGCAGCCTGACCTTCTGCCCACGATGGATCTGACGATTGAGGAAACTCTCACCTACCGTCTGTCACGCTTTGCAACCCTGCGGCGCGAAGGGAGTCGCCTGATCATCGAACGACCGCTCTCCGGCTATCGTGCCGCAATCCGCACCGATACAGTGACAGGGGCCAAACTGATTGCCCTGTTCACCGAAGGCACCACCGTCGCTGGACTGGCCCAAGGGCGCATCCCAACCGCCCAGCGCGCGCCAATCTGTGCCATGCTGGCACAGGCTGGCATCATTGCACCGCAGGACGAAAACGGCCTCCTGCCCGAAGACAAAGATGACACCCTGCGCCAGTGGCAACCGCAGGATCTGGCCTTTCACGCCCATTCCCGCATGGGGTTTGCCAATGATCCCATCGGCGCGACTTTCTCTTTCAAAGACGAAATCTACGCACAGCCCGCGCTGCATCCGGAACCTGACAACCTCGGCAGAGTGCCGCTCCTTGCGCCAGAGCTGAGCATGCTTGCCGCGACGGATATCTCGCTGACGCAGGCCGTGGAGCGCCGCAGTTCCCGCCGCCCGCAACTGCGACGCGCACTCACTCTGGCAGAGCTGGGCATTTTCCTGTTTCGCACCGCCCGCATCCGCTCCCATTTTGAAACCGATATCGGCAGTTTCACCTCCCGCCCCTATCCGTCCGGTGGGGGGGCTTATGAATCTGAAATCTACATCACCGCACAAAACATCGCTGGGCTGCGTCCCGGCTTTTACTACTATGCCGCAGCCACGCACGAGCTACTGCTCCTGCGAGAATGGGATGACGATTGCGCAAGCCTCGCACAAGACGCGCTCACCGCAATGGCCATGACATCTGCCCCCGATGCCGTGCTCACCTTTGGCAGCCGGTTTCAACGCATGCAGTGGAAATACGCGGGCATGGCCTATGCCACGCAACTCAAGACCACCGGCGCGGCCTATATGGCCTTCTATCTCGCGGCCACCGCGATGGGTCTGTCCCCCTGCGGCCTCGGGCTGGGCAATGCCGCCACCTTCGCCCGCCTGACAGGGCAAGATCCCCATTTCGAAGGCTCCATTGGCGAGTTCGCCTTATCCGGTCCGGGAGACGCCTGATGCCCAACACCCCAAACAGCCCCTCTTATGCTCTGTTTGCTCTGCGCAATCAGACGGTTGAAATCTCCTCAGGTGATCTCAGCGCCATTGCCCTGCAACTGCGCGATGTGTTGCGCGACTACTATGTCCATCTGCCGCAAAAAACCGCCTCCATGGCCATCAACCCTCTGCGCGAACTTGAACTTCTCGCGGATGATGCGGCGGCTTATCCCTCCACTGCGGCCTATTTGCAGCGTCTGGCCCGTATTTTCCTGAAGCTGCGGGATCGCCACACCTCCATCCGCCTGCCCGCCCCCTGGAACGCCATGATCGCCTATCTGCCCTTTGTGGCAGAAAGCTGCTATGAGGCCGGACGACGCAAGCTGATCGTGACAAAACTGGTGGAAGCGCCAGACGATCCGCATTTCACCGTCGGGGTGGAACTCACCCATTGGAACGGCACCCCCATTCAGCGTTTTGTCGAAACCCTGTCTTGGCAAACCAATGGCTCAAACCCTTGGGCACGGATCGCATTGGCGCTGCGCGCTCTTACCCTACGGCCTCTGGCATTTGCGCCCCCTCCAGACGAAGACTGGGTCACGCTGACTTATGTGGACGCCACCGGCGCCCAACGACAGGCCACATTTCTGTGGCAGATGACATTCAAACCAGATGCAACCGCGGGCGCGGGCACCCGTGAGAGCGGGAATGTGCCCCTTTTGGGATTGGATGAGGGAACCGAAGTGGTCAACCAAACCCTGAAATCCCTGTTCTGTGATCCCGGGCAAAACCGCCTGCGCGGCCGTGGCCTGACCGTAAGCGGCTCTGGCATGCGTTTTGATGAACTGCAGGGCGCAACCGGTGCCGCCCCCGGCGTGCGCCCCTCCGTGATGACCCTGCCCGATGGCAAGAGCTTTGGCGTTCTACGGATTTTTTCATTTGGCACCCGCAATATACGCGGCTTTGTCGAAGAGATCGCCGCCCTGCTCCTGCAGATGCCGCAAACCGGGCTGATTGTGGACGTGCGCGCCAATCCGGGCGGCACCATCCCCGCAGGAGAAGCCCTCCTGCGCCTGCTCACCCCAAACCCCGTAGACTTCAGCCGGAATGCCTTTCTCGCCACCCCCGCCACACGCCGTCTCAGCAGTGGCGCCGCCTTCTTTCAACGCTGGCAGCGATCGCTGGATATGGTGCTGGAAACAGGTGCCACCTTTTCGCAGGGCTTTCCGCTGGTGGAAGATAGTCATTGGCAGGGGTTGGAGGGCACCTACAAAGGCCCGGTGGTGTTGATCACCGATGCCTTGAGTTATTCCACAACAGACTATTTTGCTGCGGGCTTTGAAGACAACAAGATCGGCAAAATCATAGGCTTGGATCCCACCACTGGCGCAGGTGGGGCCAATGTCTGGAACCTTGGACAAATCTCACGCTTTTCTCAGGAAGGCGGTGCCGCCCCCCTGCCCCCAATGCCAGCAGGCATAGAAGCCAACATCGCCGTGCGCCGCGCCCTGCGTGTGGGGCCAAACCATGGCCTGCCCCTCGAAGGTCTGGGGGCCAATCCTGATATCCTACACCACACCACGCGGCGTGACGTGGTCGCCGGCAATCAGGATCTCCTGCTGCGCGCCGCCGATGTGCTTCAAGGCGCGATCTGAGCCTCCCGCAGATTGAACGCAAAGGCGGTTGCCTCTATCACAAGAGCCAACCGTCATTTGAAGGAGAGCGCCATGCCGGACTATGTCGTGCCCCCCGCCGCCCCCGTTGCCCTGCCTGTTGTGGGGAGTGACGCCCTTTTTGCGGTGCGGCGCGTCTATTGTATCGGGCGCAACTACGCAGATCACGCCCGTGAAATGGGGCATGATCCAGACCGCGAACCGCCCTTTTTCTTTCAGAAAAACCCCAACAATCTCTCACCCGCCGCTACGTTCCCCTATCCGTCTCAAAGCAATGATGTGCATCACGAGGCGGAAATGGCCATTGCGCTGCATTCTGGCGGCACCAATATTTCGACCGAGAACGCGCTGTCGCATGTGTATGGCTATGCCGCCGCGCTCGACATGACACGCCGCGACCTGCAAGCCACCGCCAAGGCGCAGGGGCGCCCGTGGGAAATTGGCAAAGCATTTGAGCACTCCGCCCCCATTGGCCCCATTCATCCTGTCGAGAAGACCGGCCATCTCAACACAGGCCCCATCCGCCTTTTGCTCAACGGCACCATCAAGCAGGAGGGCAATCTCAATCAGATGATCTGGAAAGTGCCCGAAATGATCGCTTTTCTCTCTACGTACTTCACATTGGCAGCAGGCGATGTGATTTTGTCGGGCACCCCTGCGGGCGTCGGCCCAGTAACCAAGGGCGATGTCATGACCCTTTCGATAGCGGAGCTCACGCCTCTTACCGTGACCGTCACCTGACCCGCAGCTCCTGCTGAAAAACTGCGCATCCGGTCTCCCAACCCCAATTGAATCACTCGCAGTCGTTGCGCGTCGCGCGACCGGTGCTAGGCTCCGCAGAAGACCACGCGCGCCACGACCGAGAGACCACCATGATTATCAATCGCACTGCCAGCCAAACGGACCTTGTGCAGATTCTGAACTGGGCCAGAGACGAAGGCTGGAACCCCGGCCTGCAAGACGCTGAGGCCTTTTGGCAGGCCGACCCTGAAGGTTTCTTTGTCGCCACAGATGGTACTGAGCTTCTGGCGGCAATTTCCGTCGTAAACCACTCTGCCGATTTTGCCTTTCTTGGCCTCTACATCACCCAGCCCTCCCATCGGGGTCAGGGCGTGGGATACGCTCTGTGGCAACACGCGCTTCAACATGCTGGATCTCGCACCATTGGCCTTGATGGTGTGCCAGATCAACAAGCCAACTATGCAGCCTCCGGGTTTGACCTCTTCAGTGCGACCACACGGTTCACCGGTTCCATTCCCCCCACGCGTCACCCCCAGATCCGCATGGCCACCGCACGAGATCAACCTGCCCTGATCGCGATGGAAGCCGCGGTCTCCGGCACAGCGAAGCCCGCCTATCTGAACGCCTGGTTCACAGAGGCCGACAGCCGCAAAACCCTAATCCTGTCAGAGCGCGGCACCATCACCGGCTGTTGTACCGTGCGCCAATGCGCATCCGGAGCAAAAATCGGCCCGCTTCTGGCGCAGTCAGCCGATGATGCCCGCAGCCTGCTATCGCACGCGGCAAGCCTGTTTGGTGAAGTCATCACGCTGGATGTGCCCGACACTTCCGCTGCGCTCAAAACGCTTTGCACAACGCTGGATCTCACGCCCGGCTTTGCCACGGCGCGCATGTATCGCGGCCCCGCCCCCCGTGTAAACAAGGAAACCTCCACTGAATTTTTCGCAGTAACCTCATTGGAACTTGGCTAAGTTCAACGCGATTCAGACATAGCTTGCCTGTGTATTTTCTTAGAGTCAGGACCCATTGATTTCCACTTGGCTGCTTGACGGACGGTTCGAAAATCGAGTGGTGACCATGTCTGATCTTTTTTGGTTGACGGATGCGCAGATGGCGTGTCTTGAGCCTTTGTTACCCAAGTCCCACGGCAAACCACGCGTTGATGATCGACGTGTGTTGAGCGGCATTATCTTCATTAATCGCAATGGGTTGAAATGGCGCGATGCCCCTTCGCCGTATGGTCCACACAAGACACTGAATAACCGTTGGAAGCGTCTCCTCTCACACAATCTGCGAATGTGTTGCCAGGCAACGGGAGCGACAATGGCGAATGACGTCTGATAGGTCGCACCAAGGGCGGCATGAACACCAAGTTGCACGCCATCTGCGACAGCCGGGGATGTCCGCTCGACCTGTTCATCACCGCGGGTCAGGTCAGCGACTACATTGCCGCCTGGGCACTGCTGAACGGACTGTCGGATGTCGATTGGCTGCTCAGGGATCGTGGCTATGACGCCGATTGGTTCCGGAAAGCATTGAAAAATAAAGGCATACGCGCTTGCATACCTGGCCGGAAGCAGCGGAAGAAACCGGTTAACTACGACAGGCGTCGTTACAAACGGCGCGACCGGATCGAGATCATGTTCGGCAGGTTGAAGGATTGGCGGCGTGTGACAACTCGCTATGACAAGTGCCCGAAGGTCTTCCTGTTAGCAATCGCCCTCGCAGCGCTCGTTATCTATTGGCTATAATTCCTGAGCCGGGCCCAAGGTGTCCAGTTGTGCATACACAAGAATGGCGCTGTTGGCGTCAGTTAACTTCCAAAACCTGGCGCGTTCTGCAAATGGTATGGCGGGCTGCGCCATAAACTTCTTCGACTGTTGGCGCTATGTTTGTTGCTGACACCGAGGAAGACCAAGGTGCCAACGCCAGACCGTATCAAGACACCAGACACCTTCTGGGACGCGCTCGATAGCCTGTCGATTAGTCGTGCGTCGCTCCTGCGCGAGGCGAACCTGCCACCCACAGCCTTTTCGTATGACGCCCGTATGAACACCAAGCGGCCGTTTGCGATGTGGGAGGCGCTGCAGACCTTGGGTGGGCGCGACATTGGCCTGGCGGTGACACGCGCCATGCACGGGCCGACCTTGCCGCCGTCGTTTCTGGTGGCCTATCATGCCAAAAACGTTGGAGAGGCTTTGCACCGTGTCGCCCACTTCAAGGCGCTCTGCGCGCCCGAGGAGTGTCAGGTGGCCGTTGAGGGGGGCAGCTGTGTCGTGTCTACAGCCTGGACCTATGCCGAACAGGTGGAACCAGACGCGCTAACCGATGCCACTTTCACGTTCCTTGTGAACATGGTGCGCACCGGGACCGAGCAGAAAATCGTCCCGAAGCTGATCGAGTTACGACGCGAACAGAGCGAGGAACTGGAGGCCTGGTTGGATTGCCCGATAACGTGGAATGCGCCGCGCGCGCCTGGTGTTTCATGAAGTTGATCTGCGGGCGCCATTCAGCAGCTATAACAGTGAGCTTCTGGCCATGTTGGACGCTGCTCTTGATGCAGATCTGAGCAAGGCCGAAAACAACACCTCTCTAACGGATCAGGTGCGCTGGCACTTGCGCCGAGCGTTGACGGCAGGTCGTCCAGAGTTGCGTAGCATCGCGCGCGCGATGGCGATCAGCGAGCGGTCCTTGCAGCGCCACCTCAAGGATGAGGGGCACAGTTTCAAGTCGCTTTTGTCTGAGATACGGCACCAACTTGCTTGTCAGTATTTGAGGGAGCCAAATCTCGACATCAGCGAGATTGCGTATCTTCTCGGGTATGAGGGTCAAGGGTCCTTCTACCGGGCGTTTCAAAAATGGGAGAACCGGACCCCGGCAGAATGGCATGCCCCCCCGACCCTGAACTCAAAAATGTCTTAGCGCCTATCAACTTTAAAGCCTTCCAAACGGGTCCGGCACACCGGTTCCGATCAATGAAACACGTCAAATCCCGGAGAAACGACATGACTGCACAGCCAACGGAAGAGCAACTTGTAACAATAAAGGCGGTCACTCGTGGCCTCGTCGCCATCAACGGTGAACGCACCCAATCCTGGAAACACCGAAGGATTATGGTTTGGCCTTCGAAGACATCACCTTCCTGGCTGAAGACAGCGTAAAACTGGCCGCATGGTTCATCCCGGCCGAAGGATCCGACAAACTCATCATCTGCAATCATCCAGCTACCCTGAACCGGTATGGTTTTCCCGGGCACTTGAAACCATGGAGTGACTTTCAAGACATCAAGGTGAAGTTCGGCAAGATCCACAAAGCTCTGCACGACGCGAGCTATAACGTTCTCGCTTATGACATGCGAAACCATGGAGAAAGCGATGGCATTGCAGACAAAGCGTGGGGTCAAGGATTCCACGACGAATTCAAAGACGTTCTGGCAGCCTTTGACTACGTCAAGTCGCGGGACAATCTGAAAACCATGAAAATCGGACTCTTCAATCCATGCGCGGGCGGCGGTGCGGCGATGCATGCCATGACCGAGCGCCCAGAAGATTTCGAAGACGTAAAAGCGTTTGTCTGCGCACAGCCAGCGTCAATCAATATCATGTCGAAAGTTGCGTTGGACGCCATGGGGTTGGACTCTTTCCAAGAGGCACTTGCCGAAGAGGTCAGAGGTTTAGCCCTCACCGAGATGACCCCGCACCTGCACGCCGGAAACATCACAATACCTACGTATATCGTTCAAAACCGGGACGATGTATGGACAATCCCAGACGATGTACAGGAAACCTATGATCTGATCCCGGGGAAAGAGAAGAAACTGCACTGGCTAGAAGACGGCGATACGCAGCGCTTCATTGGCTACAACTTCTTTGGCGAACATCCTGAAACTATGATCGAATGGTTCGACCGGCACATTAAGTGAACTTGGGCTAAGGACCCCTAAATTGAATGGAGTGTATTCAAGGCGAGCGCGGCGCAGCTGCCGCTCGCTCCTCAGTCAAGCTCTATGCCAACGACCAATTCAGGGGAACAACCAAAAGAGGCGCCCGAGCAACTGGGGCAGGAGCCTCTTTTGCCCAGCCCTGAAGCTGTTCACGCACAGCGCAACGAAAGTCGCCTCTTCGCCCTACCAGCATCAAAGTGCATACGAACCCGCCATACCTTATGGCGGATCAATCGTACTGATAGTCGCTCTATGGGAACAGGCGGGCACGTCTCTATGTCTTGCTTATGCTACCGTTTCTTGTTTCTGGATCGGCTATCTGGTGCCGGTCTCCGTTTCGGACAGCTCCCAAAGCTGGGCAGCCTGAACCGGGTCCAGCACGCTCATCTCCAACTTGCTTTCGCCAACCGGACCAACCATCTCGGCGCGTTTGGTCGGGCCGTAGTATGCGGCGGGTTTAAGGTTCTCTTCAGTCGCACACAACACTTCGGGCCATGCGCCGCGTTCAGCGGATTGCGCCAGCGGCGACAGCAAAGCGAACAGGATCTTGGTCATCCGGTTCGCTTCTTCTTTGGACAGCGTCGTACGCGCCGCGCCGGGGTGGCGGACATGCACCGAAATCGGAAGGCCCGCCGCCAACGCCCGTCGCTCAAGCTCATAAGCGAACATCATCTGCACGAATTTCGAATGGCAATAAGTGATATGCGGGTTGTAGTTGTCGTCAAAGTTCATGTCTTCGAACTGCACCCGCTTCAGCCCCATCTTATGGCCATTGCTGCCAACGACAACGATGCGCGCATGGCTGTCAACCAGCCGGTCAAACAGCAACCGTGTCAGCAGGAAGTGGCCATAGTGGTTCGTGTCCAACTGGCTTTCGAACTAATCCTTGGTAAACAGCCGCGTGGCGACCTGGGCGATAGCGGCATTTTCAATCAGCACGTCGATCTGCGGCACTTCGGCCAACACCTGATCGGCCGCCGTGCGTACCGATGCAAGATCGGCCAGATCCATCTGGATGAAACGCACATCGACTGTGGTGCCGAATTCTTGCTTCAACCTGGCGATTGCAGCCTCTGACTTCGGTACGCTTCGGTTCGGCATGATGACGCTTGCGCCCTTGGAAAGAAGAATCCGGGTCGCCTCGTATCCTGCACCCGCGTTGGCATCGGTAATGACGATGCTCTTGCCGCTCAGATCGCCCACCCGTTCAGGGGTCCAGCCCTTGGGGCCGAAAGGGTTTGGATGGGTCATTGGGGGTATCCTTGTAATTTTTTCAGAAACTTGGGCTGCCCAATGCATTCCCAAACAGAATGCTGGTCATGACGCTGACGAACGCCAATCCCATGAATATGGCAACCATCGAACCAGTGTGCGAAGTCTGAGCCCTGCTTAGGCGCAGCATCACGTAGCCGATAAAGACGTTCGTCAGCCCCCAAAGGACGTTGACGAGAGGTGAAGACAATTCCACTCCCGGTGGTGTGGCAAATGGGGATGGAAAGGCATTTCCCATGACCCCAGCCACAAAATGTGGCACTGCATTTCCAAAGAAGAAACCGGCGGCAAAAGCGGCCAGATAGTGATACCATTTCATCGGTGTTGCTTACCTTCTGCTAAGCGTCTTTGCGGTGACAACGGGTTCGTCAGCCAGAAAAATCTCCATGGTGCTGTCTTGCGCCCGTTTCTCGACGGCACCGGACAGCATGAAGCTGGCTCCAAGCTTTTTCAGAGCATCGGCATAGGCCTGATCCACGGCCGGGATGATCTCATCCATGTCTATTGGCGGGGCAGCATCGATGTTTGCCACAATGCCATCCAGCCTGAGCTGTCCGCCTGAATCAGAGAGGAACACGCTGTGCCATGACCGCTCGCCGTACTGATAGCGGCGGCAGAAAACGCGATCATCTACGGTCACAAACATCAAGCGGATGAAGCGGTGCGTATATCCTGCACGGATTTCATGAACACGGGTCTGATTGACCAGGTTGGTCAACTCGGATTGTGTTTGCGGTTGTTCCATTGGACCTTTCAAGGTGCGCAATAATGGGTGGATGGCGGTTCCGATGATTAGTTTTGGAATGCCACTCACCAGGTTCCACAGAGATGCCTTTGCCATCTTCCAGGCCTTTCTCTTAGCACTCGAACCTGGCGACAATTGCCGCCAAATCCTGAGTGTCTTGGCTCTTCAACCTTGTTTGTTGAAGAATTCCGCCGCAGCGTCGCAGGACGCTTTCACGGCTTCTGGCTTCCAATAGAAGTCAACGTGGCTGAATTCATCGAAAGCGCGAACTTCTGGGCTGTTTGTCAGCCGATCGATGAAATTGGTTGAACAGATTGCTGTCGCCGCGTTCGGCCCGTAGATCACCATCGTCGGTTGGGTGATCTTGTCTGCGTAATGCTCACCAATCGAAATCAAAGACTGCATGGACTGGTCGCCGATGTGTTCATTGGTGAAGTTCTTGACCTTTCCAGGGCCTGCAACACCATCCTTGCCATAGGAGTTGTAGGTGTCGTTCGACATTGGAATACCCAACGCATTGAATTCTTCCCGCGTCATGCTGTCGTCCAAGACGTTTGGCCAGGAGTAATCCGCTGCGCCGGTTTCATACATTTTTTGCCTGGAGGCATTTGCTGCAGCGATCACTTGATCGGCAATGCCACGATCACCCCATTGGAAAGCGTCAGCTGCCATCATGCCGGAAACCGTGACGATCTTCTTGATCCGATGATCTGTCACTGATGCAGAGGCAATAATGGAACCACCCTGACACACGCCGAGACCATAGATCTCATCGACGAACGGAAGTGTCCCCAGATAGGAAACAGCATCCCAGGTGTTTTCGATCAGCCGGAACATGTATCGACTCTTCTTGTATTCCCCCGGCAAAGCTGGAGAGTCGCCCATACCCAAGTAGTCAAAGCCCAAATAAATGAATCCACGGCCTGCCATCTCAGGTCCGTGGGTCGCAGGAATTTGGCCTCTTACCTGCGGAAAAGGGCTCGCCCGACCACAGCCTTATAAGACTTATTGGGATCAAAGTCGTCCGGGAGATACAGCTCGCCAACCAAATCTACGCCGAAGGATTTGAAGGTGATGGTTTTTTCCCGGATGTGAGTTCCATGCTATTTCTCCTGGAAGGTTGGCTTTCAGTTCCGTCGAAGTTGTGGGCTGACCAATGCGATAATCGTGGAGCCCATTCAGCGTCTTTCAATTCGCTGTTTGTGGAAAATGGGGAGATGGGCAGAGGCCAGCGATTGACCTCAACCCTATCGATTTATGCGTTGAAGAACTCTGCAACCGCGTCGGTCGAGGCTTTGACAGCCTCCGGCTTGTAGTAGAAATCCACGTGGCTGAACTCGTCAAAGGCCAGCTCTTTGTGCTCGTTGGTCAGCTTCTCGACGAATGCGGTTGAACAAATCGCGGTGAAGGCCGACTTGCTGTAAATGGTCAGTGAAGGTTGCACGATCTTGTCAGCATAGTGCTCACCGATAGAGATCAGCGATTGCATGCCCTGGTCACCGATGTGCGCGTTGGTGAAGGTCGGAACCGCTACTGGGCCTTTCACCCCGTCACGACCATAGTAGTCATAGGTTTCTTCGGCCATCGGGTTCACGCCGGAGCCAACGAATTCTTCGCGGGACTGGCTGTCGTCCAGGCCAATCGTGTTCACGTAGTCCGGCTCGCCGGTTTCGTACATTTTCTGCATCGAGGCGTTGGCAGCCGCGATCTGCTGGTTGACCATGTCGCGGTCGGTCCACTGGAACGGATCCGCTGCCATCATGCCCGAAACCATGGCGATTTTTTTGATCCGATGATCGGTGACGGCGGCAGAGGCTATGATCGAACCGCCTTGGCACACGCCCAACCCATGGATTTCTTCGACAAAAGGCAGGGTACCAAGGTAGGATACGGCGTCCCAAGTGTTCTCAATCAGGCGGAACATGTAGCGCGACTTCATATGCTCGCCCGGAAGCGCTGGGGAGGACCCCATGCCCATGTAGTCAAAGCCAAGGTAGATGAAACCGCGTGCTGCCATTTCCGGGCCGTAGGTTGCCGGGATCTGGTCCTTGACCTGCGGGAACGGACTGGCGCCAACAATGGCCTTGTATTTCTTGGCTGGATCAAAGTCCTCGGGCAGATACAGATCGCCCACAAGATCGAGGCCAAAGGATTTGAAAGTTACGGGGTTTGTGCCGGGCTTGAAGGACATGTCTGTGTCTCCTGCATTAATGGGAAGTGATGTTTGTGTTGCGTTTGCACCCAGCCCAACAAAGGACATGAGGGAGGCAAATGAGGCGGTTTTCATGAAGCTGCGTCGGGAGAAGGTGATCATGGTGCGCGTCCGCTTTCTCTTGCTTGGCGTTTTGAGTTGCTAAAGTAAATCTTTGTGTTTACTTATGGCGCAGGGGTGTCTTTTGTAAACACATCTTTTTACTTTTTAAGGCGAAAACCGTGAAACGTACTGAAAAGAAACGAAAAGATATTATCGATGCTGCGATCGATGAGTTCCGCGAACAGGGGTTTCTGGGGGCCAAGACCACGTCCATCGCTAAAAAAGCGAACGTATCGAGTCGCACGCTCTACAACCATTTTGAGAGCAAAGAGGCGCTGTTTGAGGCAATTTCGGAGATCATGGTCGCACAAAACCGCCGCATGGCGCCGGTCCCTTATGACCCAGATCGTGATTTTGTAGCGCAGTTGAAAGAAGCGCTCTGGCGTTATGTGGCGATTATCACAGATGAGACCGCCCTTGGCCTGAACCGGATGGTGATTTCAGAGCTGATCCGCGACCTCGACCGCTCTCGCGCGTTTTTTAGCGAAAGCGAAACACATGATTACCCCATCACGCTACTTATCAGCGAGGCGATGAACGTAGGTGTGATCCGCAAAGCCGACCCAGCCCTTGCGACCAACCAACTTCTGGCGCTGGTCAAAAACTTTTATTTCTGGCCGGAGTTTTTCCTCGGCGAAAACCCAACCCCCAAAGAAGTGCTCGACGATTGTGTTGCGATGTTCCTATCACACTACAAAGTGTGTGACTGAACAAAGGTGAAAACTAAGCGCAATAGCAGTCGTTACTGGAAAAAATGGAGACCATAGTGTCATCGGCAGACAAAATCGCCCAAGTGCGTAACTATTTCGACCTCTTAACGGCCTCGGACATTGACGGCATAATTTTGCTTTTTAACCCGAACGCATATGTAGTTTCACCGTTTCTTGGAAAGATGAACGTATCGGACTTCTTCAGGAAATTGGGCAGTGCATCCGCTTCCAGCAAGCTCACAGTGTTTGATGTTCTTCTTGGAGAAAACCAAGACAGTGCCGCCGCACATTTTGAGTACGACTGGACCCTGAAGAACGGCGATCAAATTGTCTTTCAGGGCATCGACTACTTTAAGTTTTCCGAAAGTGGTAAGTTTGCGTCTTTATCGATTTTTTATGACACCCATCCCGTGCGCGATGAGGTGGGCGACAAGTACGCATCGGCTTGAACCAACGGCGGTGCTGGCGGCGACAGAAAGTAAATTATAGCGAGGACAACATGATTATCCGTTGGTGGCGAGCAGTGGCAGGAACTGATGACGTCTTGGAGCAATATGCTGATCATCTAAAACGAACGACGTTCGTTGAAATGGCACAGCTTCCAGGACATTTAGGGGCTGCCCTTGCGGTCAAAGTGAATGGCCAACATAACGAACTTGTGGTCACGAGCCTTTGGTCTGACCTCGCCTCCGCGAGGCATTTCGAAAAAGGCGATTTTGATGATGCCGTGGTCAAGCCAAGCACGCAAAAACTCCTCAAATCGTTCGATCTGAAGGTCGAGTATTTCGAAACCATTGTGTCGACGGGGTGTCTGGCTGACGGCAACTGAAGGTCGGAACTGCTCCGTCAGCTTTCATGCGCGCAGCAGACATTCACTTGAACCGTGGCGAACGTCTGCTCTCCAAACAAAGCAGACTTTTGCGAGTGCAAATTTTGCTAACGCGGCATCCCTTCGCGCATGCGGCAGGTCTTTTATTACAGTACGGCGCATATCGTCATTGCAGTCGTTCGCGGCAATCTGATCTGACGCCTCGGCGCGAACAAAATAGTCACTGCGTTAACACAGAAATTCTCACCCAAGATACAAGCATGGGCGGCACCGCTATCTTGTCGTTGCAGCAAGGGGCGCGATTGCGCGCTATTAGCTAGTGTTAATCTGCGTTGAACCAAAACCTAACACTCAACGCAGTACAGTCCAACACGTAGAAACGGGATGACTTGTCCAATACAAAACAAAAAATGAACCAGAACGGAATCACTTCTTCTGCGATACTCTGTAACCGCTCTAGTCATCCATGCGATTTGATCTTCAAACCGATTGTAAAACCTCAGCTATTTATGCTGCCGATCAATAAACAATCTCACGGCCTCATTGTTGTTAGATGCGCCGAGCTTACTTCGTGCATTTTTCGTATATAGACGAACAGAGGACTCTTTTAGGCCAAGCTCGTCCGCGATTTGCTTTGGGCGCAGTCCTCTCGATAACATTTCCAGCGTCTGTATTTCGCGCGGGCTCAACGGGCGCACCACATCTTGGTGGACCTCCCCCTTCCTCCAGGTCTCAAACCGTGCGTTTGCAACAAGGCAAAGCGTTCGGAGATCATCTGCCAATGGCATTACGCATCTTTCGAAATCATACCGCTTCATGGCATTCCCCAAGATGAATCCGCCATGCCTGCCTGATCCCTTCAAAGCGGTTGGGATTCCAATGCCGGCGTGCCAGTCAAATGCGCTTGCAGCTTGGATATAGTTGCGTGTGTAGTCATCAATATAGTGATCGTTCAGGTCCAGATATTCAGCTCCGACTTTTGTTGGCTCAAATGTTGCGCAGCAAAATGAAACAAATGGTTCAATGAATTCAGGGTCTTTTGCTAATTCACGCGGCCATGAATTGGGCAAGCTTGACCTGACGTTCCAATGGGGCGGGCTGCCATCGTCTCTTGTCGCATAGATGACTTTGTCGAGCTTAAAGCGCGAAAGAGTGTCCAGCATGCGCGCCCAGGCAACATCAGGAGTTTTGGCTGTTTCGATGCTGTAAGCACATTCAAGAATTGTCCGATCCATAGCTCAAAATTGATATATCAATTTCGATATATTGCCAACAACAAGCTCGCCAAGGGATGGTGCGTGAAGCAAAATCGTTTCGAGTACTGTTGATGAACAAATTCAAAAGCGCCCTCAGGGAACATGTCACACGTCGTGATATTCTTTTAGGTTCAAGCGCCTTTCTGTTGATACCACATGTGGCGTGGGCTGAACGTACGGCTGTGGTTGATCTGCGTCTCGCAGATAATTTGGTCGGGTTTTATGGTGCCAAAATTCGCATGTTTTTGGCCGAAAACCTTGAGATTACTTCAAGCCATGAAATCGCAAGACCACAGTTCCATTTTGTCCGAGTAACAAGCGGGAAAGTGGCCGCGCTCTTCAGCTCTCCGCACGTCGAGAAGGTCGTATTTCCGGGCGAGATGTTTTTCCCAGGTGAAATGTTTCTGCCAAAGGCTGCGTTCTTTGATGGATTGGAAATCTCAAAAGTCAAAAAAGGCGGCAAGGTCAGCGGTCTGCAAAAAGAGAGGCTTTCCACAGTTGCGCTCAAAGCTTTTGGCGAGAGGAGTGGAGTGATGATTGTGACGTCTTGGGATGACATGGCTCCTAGTGACGCGTCCTCTACCCTGTATCTTTATAATAGCTAGGACCGTTCCATGCAGATGAAACGCTTCGTTGCACCAGCTTTGGTTGCGAGCTTCCTCGCAACTCCGCTGTTCGCACAAGAAAAGACAATGCTGGTGCTTGACGCCTCTGGATCGATGTGGGGGCAAATTGAAGGCACAGCAAAGATTACGATTGCCCAAGGCACAATCGACACCCTTCTGAGTGATTTGGATACCGGGCGTAATCTAGGGCTAATGGCTTATGGCCACCGCCGCAAAGGAGATTGCGCTGACATCGAGGTATTGGTGGAAACTGGTCCAGATACCGTCGGCGACATCGCTTCTCAGGTGGCTCGCATTGCACCGAAAGGCAAAACACCTATGGCCGCAGCTATAGCTCAGGCTGCGACTTCGATGCGCCACGTAGAAGACAAAGCCACGGTGATTTTGATCTCTGATGGAATTGAAACCTGCGCGCCTGATGTTTGTGCGGTTGCCTCTGCGCTGGCAAAAAGCGGGGTCGATTTTACAGCCCATGTGATCGGTTTTGATATCAAAGACCCAGAGGCAGATGCGCAACTCGCCTGCATTGCGGCTGAAACGGGAGGCCAATATCTGAGCGCGACCGATGCCGACAGTCTGTCGACTGCGTTAGAAGCCGTGGCCGCAAATGCCCCGGAGACAACGCCAGAGCCAGAAGTTGATATCCGTATCGAAGCGCAGAAACAGGCCAATATTGGCGAAGTGATCCCTGTCAGCTGGTCGGGGTATGATACGGGTACGACAGGCTACGAACTCATCGTGCGAGATCAACAGGGCCGAAAAATCAACGGAACAATCATTTCACAGGCTGCGCCGCTTGATCTGGAAATGCCTGCTGTCGTCGGTCGCTATGAAATCGCGCTGCAGCGCGTCTCCGGGCAAGTCATCCTTGCAGCTGCGCCGATCGACGTTGTCGAGACTCCTGTGACGCTGACGCCACCTGACGTGGTTCTTGCAGGCAGCACAATTGAGGTTGCATGGACGGGACCTGGGTATCGAACAGACCGGATTGGTATCGGATTATCGGGCGAGCGTCCCAAGAAGAATGTGATGCTGAACAACAAGCCTTCACCTGCATTGCTCGACATTCCGACAGACGCTGGGGACTATGTGATCACCTATGCGCTCAGCCAAGATCAGAAAGTTTTGGCTGAAGTGCCGATCACTGTCACAATGCCGCAGGCAACGCTTACTGCACCTGCTGTGGGCACTGCAGGCGACACAATAGTTGTCGATTTTACAGGCCCCGAAAACCGCAATGATTTTATCGGCATCGTTCCTGTAGGTGACGGCGACAAATCGAAGGGGCGGCATACTTACCGTCTGCGCAACGGCGGCCCTGCCAAACTGATCCTGCCGGACGAGGCTGGCATCTACGACATCCACTATTTCCTGGCGGGGGACAATGTCCGCATCGCCACCACTCAAATCACAATCGAAGAAGATCAGTGATGCACCCAAACGCGGTTGCGCTGGTTGTCCTTTCAGCTCTGCTCTCAGGCTGCATGAATGAAAAAATTGCCGAAGAAAGCTTGCTCAGCTGTGAGGACATGTTCGGGCCTGATCACGCAAACTGTGCGCCCTATGATCCGAATGAAGGAACGTAAAATGCAAAACATCCTAAAAAATGGCGCCACAAGCGCACTCATTGGCCTGACCGCCTTCGTCTCACCGGCCTGGGCTGAACGGGCAATTCGTCTCAGCATTCCTGTCCGTGTTGACGGCGACCTTTCCAAGGTTACAGATGGCATTTGGTTGTATTGCTTAAGCTATGTCTGGGATGATTCAGCTTATCAAGCCGAATGGACTGCACAGATTAGCGCGCCGGGCGCGACATTTGCGCCAAACGCTGATGACGGAACATTTCTAACGACCTTCGAATTTGTTCCTTCTGAATTGGGCGCGGATATCCATACTCGCTTTGAGGGTACATACACCATTGACATCAATTGTAAGCTACAAAGAGGAGCGGTCATTCCTGCGGAACAGTTGAAACCTGGAGATATCGAACGCACATCGCGTAGTGATAAATCGGGCTATCCGAGCGCACCCGCAGGTCCTGGCAGCTGCGGCAATATTTTTGCCACGGTTCTCATGCCAGACTACCGTATGCAACTGCCCCCGAAACTTGAAGCCTGTTTGTGAGCCTGCGCAATATGCTCGCCTTGTTGCCCAGAACACTCGCGGTGGCGGCCTTGGTATCCGTGGGATTGACCGGAGCGGGCGGCGCGAATGACAGCCTTGGCGCGCAGCCAGAAACTGATCCCAATGGTGAGATCGAAGTACCGGCTATCCCCTTTGCTGTCTCGGCACCCACTCTCATCATCTCAGTTGAGGGGCCGTTGGAAATTCAAGCCCCGCCTTTGGTCCTTGCCGTAGAGGGCCCGCTTGAGATCGACGCTCCGCCTTTGGTTCTAGCGGTGGAAGGGCCGCTTGAGATCAATGCGCCCGATCTGGTGCTGGCGGTGGAGGGGCCATTGACAATTGATGCCCCTGCATTGGCCATCACGGTTTTTGAGCCATTTGTCGTGACCGCACCTGCCTTGCCCCTCATCGTGGAGGACGATCAAGACACAGACCGCATCGCCCCGCACCTTTGTGTCGGGTCATATACAATGTTTATGGGACAGGTCGTTGGTAACTCAATCAGCCATGTTATGCCCATTGGCACCAAAGAGGTGGCCCGCGCAACAGTGAGCTCAGAAAGCTGCGGGGCATCTTTGACGCTTGCTGCGCAGGGGCAGAAAATCCTGCTCGCCCGGCAGCATGGTGGCGACAATAGATATGAAGGCGAACTGCACCTCCCAGACGGGGCCAAACGAAAACTCAGCCTCACCTGTGGGCAGAACCTCACGCTCTTTGGCGGGATCGTTGCGCGCGATGATCGTCTGCAGGTCCGTCGCCAGATGTGGTTGCAGCTAGATCATGTGAACGAGGCCACTTTGGCCGCCTGCGCAGAGCGACAATGAAACGCTCGCGCGCGGTGTCGCAGCTAGAAACAGGACATACTTATCAGAGATGGAAGCGAAAATGACCTTAAGAAACGTGTTTATCGCATTTTTTGGCGGGGTATTGGCAACGCCGGTTTTGGCGGACACCTATAGATCCTCGTTAGACTATTTTTGCCAAGATCAAGGTTACGAGGGCACGGCATGTATCTGCGCCCAAGAAGCGTTTTTTGCAAAGGCAACCGAGCTTGGTCTGAGTGACGATGCCGCACAAATGGCGGCGCTTATGGTTGGTCAGCCGCGTATGGATCCACTTGTATTTACGTCCAGATTGCAGGAAATGGACCGCAGCCTGATGGTGGATGCAATCCCGGCGACATCTCAACTTGTGATCCACGCAGAGCAAAGCTGTCGTGCTGTCCAAGACCCTCAATTCATCTCGATTGATGGCAATAGAAGTCCTAAGGAACGCTTCTTGCAGGCCTGTGGCTTCATGACCGGCGGTGAGGCCGAAGAGATGGCTATTTGCGATTGCCAAGCTGACGCCTACGCCAGCCGGTTCGACGACGAGACGTTTCATTTGATTACTGAACTGACCGAAATAGAAGCCTCTGGCGAGGCTGGTGCACAGGATCCAATGGAGTATTTGCTCACAGAAAAACGCGGTTTGTCATCTGATGAGGCCAACCAATTTCTTGGCAAACACCGCGCCACAATGATGCTAATCGTGCCGATCAGCTTTGAGTGCGCCAGTGCTGAGTTGGGTGCTGAGGTCGGTAATCTCCTCGGAGCTATGGATCATGGAAACTAGAGCGCGAACCAATCAAGCTACGAAAAAGCGAGCAAACGAGAGATGAAAATCGTAACAACCCTCCCCTTTCTGGCAGCTCTGCTGCTGCCAACGGCCAGTGTGAGCCAGCCAGCATCAATCAGTGAGTTTGTCGGCCTGTCCAAAGCAGATTTCTTGGCGGAAATGGAAACCATCCACGAAACTGCTTGGCCCGACCTCGCTGTTATGTTTACGCGGCTTGATCCAGCATTTGAGGATATGCTTCCACCTTATGATGATTGGGATGCGCAGACCAAAGAGCTTGCGGGTTGCGTCTACGACACAATGGCCGAAACCGGTGCCCTTGATAAGCTTGCAGAATATACTCTGCTGCAAACCGAATATGCTCGTTTTCTTTCTGAAAACCCTGAGCTCGATTTCTCAAACATGGGTGAAAATGAGGAGGTACAGGAACGATTTGGGACGCCTTCGACTGAATATATTCAAGCCTCTTCGTCCTGTGGCCTATTGGATCATCAAGGACTACAAATGCAGGAAACTGGGCTAATGGAGGCTTTGTTTAGACATATGCAATGACCCTCCAAATTCAGCTTGAACTTGAAACGCTCTCCGCAGATTTCACAGAAGAGCGTGCTGTCATTTGCCAGAGTTTCACCTCTGAAGCCGCGCGTGTGATGCGTATAATTCCCAGAATCGCTATTGTCGGATTTGTTTTGCTACCAACCCCTAAATTGCTGGAGGCCAACGGCTGGTTTACCTCCGCACAGCAGGGTCGGGATTTGCGCGGTTGCAGTAAATTCTGCGCTGCCTGCAAATACAGCGAAAATTACGAATTCACGGTATGGGCTCGGCACCGAACAACGCCGCATGAGGGACCGGCACGCGCATTGAAATGGCGAACGGCAGGACCGTTCACCAAGATTGCTCAGATATCGGTACGCTCAGCGATGCTCAGGGCATCTTCGAGTTCGACGCCAAGGTAGCGCACTGTACTGTCGACCTTTGTGTGACCAAGCACCAGTTGGACCGCGCGGAGGTTTCCTGTCTTGCGGTAAATCTCCGCAGCCTTTGTACGGCGAAGCGAATGCGTGCCGTAACCACTTGGTTCAAGGCCGATTGCCGTTACCCAATCGCGGACAAGCCGACCATACTGGCGGGTGGAGATGTGCGGCCGGTCATGGAACCGGCTCGGAAACATAAACCGGCAGGCAAACATCTCGGGCGATTTGATCCACGCCAGGACGGTATCGCGTGTGTTTTCAGTCAATTCAAATTGCACCGGCCGCCTAGTCTTGCTCTGGATCACCGAAACGTGCTCTCGGACGCGATCGTCTTTTACAAGGTCAGAAACGGCCAATCTGACAAGATCACAGCCGCGCAACTTACTGTCGATAGCGACGTTGAACAAAGCCAGATCACGCAGATAACCCGCCAGTTCGAGCCTTGTCCGGATCGCCCAGACTTGTGTGGGTAGTAAAGGCCGTTTTTGACCGATGATCCGCCCTTTGCTCCAGGCTCTGCGTTTCGGGGTTGTAGCGGGAAGTTGGACTCTTGGCATGATTTGCCCTCCGATCCTCCCTCCAAGCCCATTCACCAGCACCGCGCTGGCAGTAGGTTTGTAACATCCTCGCCAACTGCAGCGTTCAGAACGCCTACGGATAGAGCCGTTACTGCAAGTGCAATCAACCGCTTCGAGCCCAAAGTGCATGATGCTGCGCCATGCATGAACGTCTGCTCCATCGCAGCACGGCCAAAAACGTAACAAAATCAAACTCAGTTTTGCCAGGAGGTTAGTGGCAATGATCCGGTCTGAGTAGCATTGGCGGAGTAACGGCCCTTGAAAATATGTCTTGCAACACCCTATCTACTAGATGAGTGAGAACACTCTGAAGCGCCACCAAAAGCGAAAGCGGCGTGGAAAGGCTCCTCTTCGCGGCGGAACGTAGAGGGGAGTTGTCCTGGGCATCATAGCCTCAGAACTTGACCGATGAAGGATTAGAACGGGTCCGAATGGGGTAACCCACCGAGATCAACGCAAAAGAAGAAGAAAAACAGCGCTCGACCGTTGAAGCCAGCCTTAGCTGTGCTGCCTATTATGTGTCCGTCCACAGAACAGCGCACGTCAACCCTTACGAGGGGTTGGACGTGTGTTGATGACGTCCACTCCTCATTTCGGAGAGTAGAATGGGCATCATCGCTGACGTTTTGACTATCATTGCATCACTTTTCGCAATTTGGACGCTTTGGAAAACACGCGACAAGAACCGCTCCGATGAGTGAGTTTTGACACCGATCAATTGCCAATTCGAGGGCCAGTTTCGCATTGATTTGCGGCACTGGCCCCGATGCAGCTTCGCTCCGTTTAAACAAGCTTTCCTTCGAATATCCGAGCCGATCCAAGGTCTTCTGCGTGGTAAGTGGTTTGCCAAAACTCAACCGTTTTTTTCCCGGCGCAAACCACCGTTTTTGACTGTTCACTTTAATCCAAAGTAGCCATTTGCGAAGACGCGGCGAAAGTCAGGAAAGTCCTGCGACTTGTGAATTGCCCAACTCATCCTCGCTGCACGGCGCCCGAATGACTGGTTTTCCTGCCCCGTAGCAGCGCCCGCAATCGCGCAGATGCAGCGATTGTCTTGCTGCGAGCGCGCGCAGCAAGAAAATGTAATGACTGCCATGGGCTCGAAGCTGCCGTTAGCTGCGTGGCGCACTAACGACCTCTTTCAAAGTTGAACACCCCTTCAACATTCTCTTCTGCGGTGGGACTATTCATCTTCGTTCGGGAGCAACCATTCCAGCATACCGCTCTTCTTCAGGCGATGCACAGATGCGACCTGAATGATGGCTTGTTCAATCAACTTTTCGTCACCAGTAGCGTAGGCTTCATCTATGATCTTTTTTTGCAAAGCGTGATTTTGTGCCAACTCTACATCTGAAAAGTTCTGGGTCATTACTTGTACCTTTCTTGGTTAGACGGCGATCGGCTTCCGAACATGCCGTGGAACGACCCGTTGCCAATCCAGGCCTTCAAAAAGAGCCTCAAATTGCGAACGATTGATGGTGATGACCCCGTCTGTCAGTCGTGGCCAAACGAAACCGGCTCCTTCGATCCGTTTGTAGGTCATGACAAGACCAGTGCCGTCCCAAACAATTATTTTCATCCTGTCAGCGCGTTTGGCACGAAAGATAAAGATCGCACCGCTGAATGGATCCAGTTCGAATTCGTTCATGACGATGGCAGCTAGTCCGTCCACCCCTTTGCGGAAATCGACTGGCTTAGAAGCCAGGTAGAGTTTGAAATTTCCAGACGGTGAAATCATGAGAGCGCGTGGATCACAGAAACGAGGTCCGATACCGGATAGGAAGCAGGCAAGGTAATCTCTAGCTGCTTCCCGCGTAGAACGATTTCCGAAAGACTGTCAGGTACGCTCGGATCTTCTTGGACAATGACTTCGGAGAACATTCGTTCTTCTTTTATCTTCGCTTTGACGCGTCCCCCCCGACGAACGTCACCACGCCATTTGTAAACGAGGGATTGCGAGACGTTGCAGGTCTTCATGACTTCGCCGACGCTCAGTTCGCCACGATCCATTTTGTCATTGATGAAGCGTTTGAAGCTAGGCGGCCAGACGCGGCGGCCACCAGCGTGGATTTCGATGGTAAATCCGTAAACTTCGAATGATCTCGCTTCCAGCGCCATGGTTCCACCTCTACTGCGTTTTGCAGTAGTATCTCACGATGACACCTAAAGCGTCAGACGCTATTTAGGGGGTCAGATGCAACGCTTACGTTGCATTCATATCGCGCCATAAACATAGAGACGCACTCATCCAGCGTGTCGTCTGAAAGCGTGCTCTTTCCTGACCCGTTGAAACCATAAATGAGATTAAAATGGCGGAACGAAGGGATGTCTTCTCCGGCGAGCTTGTCAGCCAGAACGCCAACACCTTTCAGCTTCTTTATCTCTGAAATTGTAACAATTTTTCTCGATCTCCCCAGCTGTTTTAGCCGGTAACTGCCTTTCTCGCTTGAGGGCATCAAAGCTACCTATGGCTGAAAGCAACCTCGCAGCACACGCAAATTAAACCAAGGCTTTTGAGACTGCTCCCGCCCGAAGGCAGTGCCGCCGGGCATGAACCGCGGCACTAAGCAACGCACGTTGCGTTCCCCGTAAACAAAGCCACCGCTGATTTCCCAGCGGTGGCAAACTCATAGTGGTCAGAATTAGATTCTCAACTGGTCAAATTGCGGACTGATGCGAGCTTTCACAACACCACAAAAAAGGCATCGCAAAGGTCATCCGCACTTGGAATACCCACAACTCGGGCAAGTCATACAGCCTTCAACCATCTGCAAGCCAAACTCCCCGCAGCTGGGGCAGGCCTTGCCACGCGGCGCTTCGCCCACGGCCATCACCTCGGCCTTTGGATCAGATTTCAATCCCATACCCTCGCCTTCAATGAAGCCAATCGCAATCATATGGCGCTCCAACACGCCGCCGATGGCCGCCAAAATAGAAGGGATGTACTTACCCTCCATCCAGGCCCCGCCACGAGGATCAAACACCGCTTTCAGCTCTTCCACCACAAAGGACACATCGCCCCCGCGCCGGAAAACAGCGGAAATCATCCGTGTCAGCGCCAGCGTCCACGCGTAATGCTCCATATTCTTGGAGTTGATGAACACTTCAAAAGGGCGGCGGTGCCCATTGATCACCACATCGTTCACCGTCAGATAAATCGCATGCTCGCTATCAGGCCATTTGAGCTTGTATGTGGCCCCTTCAAGGCTCTGCGGACGCTGGAGCGGCTCCGACATGTAAATCACTTCGGCCGCATCGTCGCCGCCCCGTACCTGCTCTGGCGCTTCCGCCGGGGGTTTCTCATCTGCAACACTCAGCACAGAACCCGTCACATCATTGGGCCGATAGGTTGTGCAGCCCTTACAGCCACTGTCCCAGGCCTGCATGTAGACATCCTTGAACGCATCAAAGCTGATGTCTTCGGGGCAGTTGATCGTCTTGGAAATAGAGCTGTCGATCCATTTTTGCGCCGCCGCCTGCATGCGCACATGAGCTGCGGGTTCAAGCGTCTGCGCATTCACAAAATACTCCGGCAGCGCTGTATCGCCAAACTTATCCCGCCACAGCTGCACGGCATAATCCACCACCTCTTCTTCAGTGCGAGATCCGTCCTTCTGCAAAACCTTGCGCGTGTAGGCATAAGCAAACACCGGCTCGATGCCAGAGCTGACATTGCCCGCATACAGGCTGATGGTGCCCGTGGGGGCAATGGAGGTCAGCAAAGCATTGCGGATGCCATGTTCCGCGATCGCTTCTTTCACGTCCTCATCCAGATCCTGAACCATGCCCCCCGCAAGGTATTTTTCCTTGTCAAAGAGCGGGAAAGCCCCTTTCTCCTTGGCCAAATCCACTGACGCCAGATAGGCGGCGCGGGCGATCGCTTTCATCCAGGCTTCGGTCTGACGCGCCGCTTCCTCGGTGCCATATTTCAGGCCCAGCATCAACAAAGCATCCGCAAGCCCCGTCACACCCAGACCAATGCGACGCTTGGCTTGGGCTTCCTGCGCCTGCTGCTCCAGCGGAAACTTGGAGGCATCCACCACATTGTCCATCATACGCACGGCGGTCGCCACCAACTCGGTCAGCGCCGCCTCATTGAGCTCTGCATTCGCCTCAAACGGATCCCTCACCAGACGGGCAAGATTGATCGACCCCAGAAGGCAGGCACCATAAGGTGGCAAGGGTTGTTCGCCACAGGGATTGGTGGCAGCGATCTCTTCCACATAGCTCAGGTTGTTGCGCTGGTTGATGCGGTCAATGAAGATCACGCCGGGTTCGGCATAATCATAGGTGCTCTGCATGATCTTGTTCCAAAGATCCCGCGCCTGCACCGTGTGATACACGCGGTCTTTAAACACCAGCTCCCAGGGGCCATCTGCTTTCACGGCCTCCATAAAGGCATCCGTCACCAGCACGGACATATTGAACATCCGCAGACGCGCCGGATCGGATTTTGCGGTGATGAAGGCTTCGATATCAGGGTGGTCACAGCGCATGGTGGCCATCATCGCGCCACGGCGGCTGCCTGCGCTCATGATGGTGCGGCACATGGCGTCCCACACATCCATGAACGACAGCGGGCCAGATGCATCCGCTGCAACCCCTTTCACATCTGCGCCACGTGGACGGATGGTGGAAAAATCATAGCCAATGCCCCCTCCCTGCTGCATGGTCAGCGCCGCTTCCTTGAGCATGTCAAAAATGCCGGACATGCTGTCTGGCACCGTGCCCATCACAAAGCAGTTGAACAAAGTCACCTGACGCGCGGTGCCTGCACCGGCGGTGATGCGGCCGGCTGGCAGATACTTAAAGTCCTCCAGCGCAGCGTAAAATTTATCTTCCCATTGATCGGGGTCTTTCTCCACGCGAGCCAGATCGCGCGCGATCCGCCGCCAGCTGTCCTCCACCGACAAATCAATCGGTGTGCCATCCGCCTCCTTGAAACGATACTTCATATCCCAGATTTGTTCTGCAATTGGGGCGGCGAAACGACTCATCGCTGGCTTCCTTGATTGGCTTGATGTGTGTTGGAGGTGGTGTAAGATAGTATAAACACCACAAAGCCATAGGCACAACAGGCAAACACACCATTTAGGGGTTGAGCACAAACTCAACACCATATACGGTGTGATTATCGCATAAAACTGTGGAAAAACTGTGGGTAAAACCGTCCATCTCGTCAAACTCTCCGTCGGAACAGAAAGCCCGGAAACACTCGCCGCCTGGCAAGAAGCCAACTTGGCGCGCTTCCCCGATGGCCTGCCCCGCCACGTGACCCGCATGTGGCCCAAACGGGAAGCTGAAATCCTGAACGGCGGCTCGATCTACTGGGTCATAAAAGGGTCCATTCAGTGCAGACAGCCTATCTTACGTCTGGATGAGGTCTTTGGATCAGATGGCGTACGCCGCTGCGCAATTGTGCTCAAGCCGCAGATCTACCTCACGCAGGCCGCTCTCAAACGCCCGTTTCAGGGATGGCGGTACCTGAAGCCAGAAGATGCACCCGCGGATCTGCCCGAAGGACGGGCCAGCGATGATGTCCTCCCAGAAGAGCTCAACCGCGCCTTGGCCGAAATCGGCGTGTTGTGAGACACCCGCAATATCTCTCACAGTCACACACTGCGCCTTATCCCGCGCCGATATCCTGCGGGGCCACGGACACGGATTTGATCACCGCATAACAACAGGTGCCCTCCACAAGCCCAAGCGCTGTGGCAGAGCGTCGGGTGACGCGCGCCAATATGCGTCCCGCCGCTGTCTTAAGCGCCACAATCGCCCCCGGCCCGCCCCCAGACCGCACAGAGCACACCTGCCCTGCCACAATATTGAGCGCCGACAAACCTGTGGGCACCTCGCGTGACAGGATCACATCCTGCGCCGCAACCCGCACACGCACCGGCTTTCCAACATCCTGTGCCAGCTTTGGCAACAACAGCGCCACCCCATTGGCGTTAAGCTCCGTCAGCCCGTCTGCGTGATGGCACGCCACCTTGGCATCAAGCACCGCGCCAACCTCTCGCGGCCCCAGAGGCGTAAAGCTTGGATCAGACAGCAAATCTGCCGCCGTGCCCACGCGCTCCACCTTCCCGTTTGTGAGCGCCACAACCGTTGTCGCAAGACGCGCCACTTCCGCCATGGAGTGGGTCACATACAGAATGGGCAGGGAAAACTCATCTCTCAGCCGCTCAAAATACGGCAGGATTTCCGCCTTGCGCGGCGCATCCAACGCGGCCAACGGCTCATCCGCAAGGATCAGCCGCGGCCGCGCCAACAGAGCCCGTGCAATGGCCACACGCTGCTTCTCTCCCCCAGAAAGATCTGCCGGACGACGGGCCAGCACAGTACCAATCCCCAAGAGGTCCACAACCTGCTCAAAGCTCGCAATCTCAGGCCGCCCCCGCGCCACCCTATGGCCGTAAAGCAAGTTCTGCCGCACCGTCATATGCGGGAACAGACGGCCTTCCTGAAACACATAGCCAAGCGCGCGCTTATGGGCCGGCACCCAAAGCCCCGCAGCCGTGTCGCTCAAGACTTGCCCATCCACCTCAATACGCCCCTGACACGCCCGGTTGAGACCAGCCACCGCATTGATCACGCTGGTTTTGCCTGATCCCGAACGCCCAAACAATACCGTCAGCCCTTTAGGCACATCAAAAGCGACATCGAGATCGAACCCGGAATACTGCTGCTGAATGTGTACTGATATGCTCATGCCTGCCCCACTCGGGCGGCAATGCGCCGCGCCAGAACTTCAGACAGCACCAGCGCCCCTGCCGCGATGACAATGCTCACCACAACAAGACGCATCGCTGCGGCCTCACCACCCGGCACCTGCAAGAACGCATAGATCGCACTGGGCAACGTGCGGGTCTGCCCTGGAATGTTGCTCACAAAGGTGATTGTGGCCCCAAATTCCCCCATCGCCTTGGCAAAGGCCAGCACTAATCCTGCCAAAAGCCCCGGCAACATCAGAGGCAGGGTGATGGTGGCAAACACCCGCAACCGCGACGCTCCCAGGGTGGCGGCGGCCTCTTCAAGTTTCGGGTCAATGGCCTCAATCGAAAGGCGAATGGCCCGCACCAAAAGCGGAAACGCCATCACCGCCGCCGCCAAGGCCGCTCCGGTCCAGCGAAAGGCAAACACAATACCAACCTCTTTCAGAGCCGCGCCAATCATGCCTTGCGTCCCAAAGGTCACCAACAACAGATAGCCGGTCGCCACCGGCGGCAGCACAAGAGGCAGATGCACCAGCACATTGAGCACCTGCTTGCCCGGAAACTCCAGCCGCGCCAGCACAAAGGCCACAAAAATACCAGGGAGCGCAGCGCCGATCATGGCCCAAAAGGCCACCTTCAAGGACAAGAGCACAACCGCCCATTCCTCAGGCCCCAACCAGCCGATCATGGCGCGCGCCTCAAAAGGCGAAACCCATGCTGCGCAAAAGCCGCCTGTGTGGCCTCTCCTTCCCAAAAGCGCATAAAGGCCCGCACTTCCGGCCGATCCTGCCCCCGCACAATGGCAGCTGGGTAAACTATGTCATCATGCAGCTCCTCAGGAAAAACTGCGGCAATCTGCACACGGCCCTCAGCGGCGGCATCCGTCACATAAACCACCGCGGCGCGCGCCTCTCCCAATGCCACAAGCGCCAGCGCCGCACGTACATTGTCCACCTGCGCCACCTGTGGTGCCAGCTCTGGCCACAGGCCCAGCGCCTCAAAAGCTTGCCGCCCATAGATCCCGGCAGGCACAGCCTCCACCAGCGCCATCGCCATGCGCCCATCCCCCAGAAATTCCGCCAGATCCTGCGCAGGCAAATCTGCCGCCGACACATCTTGATCCGTCGGCACCACGAGCGCCAAACGGTTGCCAAACAGCGTTTTTTCGCTCTCCGCTAGCAGCGCTCCCTGCGCGATCAGATGCTCCATCCATGCGATATTGGCCGACACAAACACATCCGCTGGTGCGCCATATGTGATTTGGCGTGCCAATGTTGAGGATCCGGCAAAAGACAGGACAACATCATGCCCTGTCTGCGCTTCAAACTGCGCGGCGACCGCTTCCAGCGGTTCTTTCAAGCTCGCAGCGGCAAAAACAGTCACCTGCCCCGCCAACACGCAGGACGGTAGCACAGCCAAACAACCTGCCCAAAATGCAGATCCCATCTGGATAAACCGCTGTGCAAATCTCATGGAATGCTCTGGCAACCTCGCGTCTTTTCATAGGGATACCGAAAGCCCCCACAAGTGTGCAAGCGCTTTGGCGGCGCTGACGGGGTTGTGACGCGGGCGCATAAAACGCCTGCAAGGCTTGGCAAATGCGCACTGCAATCAAGGCGACACCTGCGTCTTTGAGGCCTGTCGAGCCATTTCCTGCAACTGCGGTAAGGCCGCTGATTTAAAATATTGCGACAACAACACATAGTCCTCTACCCGCACTGCGCTCTCCGCGTCGTTTTGCTGCGGTGCGCCCTGCACTTGCAGATCATTTTCCAGCTCGGCCAGAATCTGATCCACCAATGTGCTGTGATACATCACCCCTGCTGCGGTTTGTGTTGGCGCGCTTGCCCCCAGCTGGGTTTGCGACCGCGCGGGTGTCCCCCCAATCGGCGCAGGCGTCAAAGTTTCAGGGCGCAGCTTCGCCTCCTGTTCGGCCCGCAGGGCAAACTGCTGCGCCGCCTCTTGCGACATACCATAGCGTTGCATCAGGAAAGGCACCGTCTCCGCCTGCGCCCTACGGACCGCCCCTTCAGTTGTGGCAACCAACGGCTCGGGCACGGCGAAGCCCTCGGCCACGCCCTGCGCGGCTCCCTCGCTCGGCCACCCCATCGGTAAAGCTGCCTGCGGACTCTGCGACGCGCCACCACTTACGACAGAGGGCGCGGCCACCGGTGCACGCAGGTTTTCAATCTGTGTCTGCATCGCGGCAATAGCGGCACTCAACTGCGCCAGCGTCGCAGTATTCTCCGCCTCACCTACAGGCCAGGCAGAAGGCCGCGTCATGGGGTCCATCGGCACGCGTGTATCCTCCTGAGAGCGCTCAAAATCGTCTGTGCTGCTCTGAAGGCCCTGCTGCAATATGATGTGTTTGAGCGTTTCGATCTCTGCGCGCAGAGCCTCGGCTTGACCAAGCTCCGAGGGCGTTCCCATCGGCCCTGCATGCGCGGTGGCGGGCACTGGCGGCAAACCCGCTGGTGCCGCAACAGGCGCAGGCGCAAATGCAGCACCGGCAACAATCGGCGCCGCCGTGGTGGCCGGGGCCCGCGCCACCGGAGCACCAGCAAGATTGGACAGATACTCAGGGGCGAGAACCTGCGGCTGCGGCATCGGGGAGTTCCAACTGGCGGCTTGTGTCATGGTATTGGCCGCCCCGGCCCCTTCGGCATTGGGCACCGGCCACCCTCTCGGTAAAACAGAATAGTCCTGCCGCGCAGCAATCCAGCGCAGATAGGCCGTGACCGCGGAAAATCCCTTGAGCGATACCCGCCCGACTTCGACCCCACCACGCCGGGTGACCAGATCGCCTCCCGCCCCCAAAAGCAGCTCCAACTGCACATCAAGAGGCTGCAAAATACGCTCTGGCACCTGTATCTCCGACACACCTTCCATCACGTAAAACGTATCTCCCGCCAGCGCATCTTCCAGCTTCAGCTGCAACTGCCCGCGTTCGGTCAGGAAAACTTCCATGCCGCTCTTGCGGGCGGCACAGGCATAGGTGCGTGGACGGCAAATCACCTCAAACACATCTGTGTCCAGACGTGGCGTTGGCGCAAAACGGGCATAGCCATCCGGATCAAACCGAAAATACACCCCCTCCACCAGACCTTCCTGAAAACTGGGCCAGCCAAAGGA
Organism: Shimia sp. R11_0; assembly: GCF_017744035.1. Lineage (NCBI taxonomy): Bacteria > Pseudomonadati > Pseudomonadota > Alphaproteobacteria > Rhodobacterales > Roseobacteraceae > Shimia > Shimia sp. R11_0. The sequence goes on from NZ_JAGHQY010000005.1 coordinate 67,650, forward strand.
GCCGCGCAAGGCCTGTCGCGCCTCACGCGCCCCAATGGCAAAGGGAATCGAGGTGTCCAAAATGGCATTTTCAGAGGCAAAGGCCTCTGGCCCGCCCCCCGTGGCATCCGGTGCCTGCCCGCCCGCAGGCAGCCCCCAGACCAACAGGAAGCCCATCAAAGTCATTCGCACGTGCTTGGGATATCTCATCAGAAATCAGCCTTCTCTTGTACGGAGTGACGCAGCGCAGGCAGCCAGTCCTCTTTTTGCGGTGGGTCGGGGTAATTGCGCAGCAGACGAATGTCCTGATCGCGAAAGGCGGTGTACCAGACTTCGGTATCGCCAATGTAAGGTGTCAGGATGGTGCCCTGCACCTTATGCAGCAAGGCGGTCAAAATAATGCCGTTGTTATTGGCGGTGAAAATCTCAACCCGGCCCTGCCCCCGCTCATAAAGCCCTTCAAACATGCCATTTTCAGGATCATAGAGTTCAATCATCGCCTCATAGAGCACATCGGTATATTCCGTGTCCCACAGCGCCCAAAGGCCCAGCGCCGCCTTGCCCGAGACAGCCGCATGATCGGGCACATAGTCCCCCCGTGGCGTGACCGTATTCCAGGGGTAGCCGTCTGAGAAAATCGTATCGTAGGTGAAATAGGGCGGCCCCTTCACATTGTGCTCTGAGCGCGCGGTCATAAAACCCGTCTGACGCCAGCGGTTCTCCTGCACCTGATAGATCCGGTCCGCAAACTCCGCCCGCCAGCCATCCGTGTGCACCCAGGCCGGGCTGCTGTCATCATGGGGCATGTCAAAGCCAAGCTCGAGCCCATCTTGAAGGTAGCTTTCCGTGACCACGTAGTTCTGAGAGTGAAACACCCGCGGGTCACGCCCATCATAGGGCACTTGCACCCCATAGATTGACGCCGTCAGAAAGGGTTCTGCACGATGGGCCAGACGCGGCTGAAACCCCCAGAGCGCAAAGCCCTTTGCGGCATATTCCTCATAACCCAGCCGCCCTTCCTGTGCATAAACGGTTTCATCTGTTTCGGAATCCACATAGGCTCCAAACATCAACCCTTCTGCATCCAGCACATTGCGGAAATCCCATTTCAACAGAACAGAGTCGATCGTGTTGGCGAGATAAGGATAGCGGTTCTTGCAGATCCGCATCCAGACCAGAAATCGGCCGATATCCAGCGCAGAAAACCCAATCTCTCCGGGCTTATTGGTGTAATCCACCTTGGCGCCGGTCTGAGTGTGATACACTTTGTTGGGCAGCTCTTTGCGAAACAACTCCAACCCTTTGATGGTCGTCAAAAGCTGCGTGATGCGCCGGTCGAACTCCGGCTTTTCAATCAGGCACAATTCATAAGCCGCCACCAATCCGGCAATATAAGACGCTGTATCCCAAAGCGTGGTTGACGGATAATTACCGACCGAATTGGCAAGGCCGGTATTGGGCTGCGTATAGGTCTCGAAATAATGCCAGGCCACCCGCGCCGCGCGCAATTCCCGCTCATTTAAAAACCCCCGTCTGGCGCGATATTTCCGAATATACCCATTGTATTTATCATAGCCATGAACCGCCCCCTGCGCGCGCGGCAATGTCTCAAAAAAATCCTCAGGCATGTCACACATGCGCGGGGGTTTCACATGCCGTTCCTCCCCAAACACCATACTGGTTGTTACGCTGGGCAGATTGCCACGCATCAAGGCAGGAATATCATCCAGCGCGCCGCCTGCGATGATGGGAATGATCTCTTCTTCCTGCGCGAGAAAAATCTTACGCGCCGAAATCCCCACGCCATAGCTCGCCCCCCCAAGCGATAGCACCGCCATGCAGAAAACGACAATCCCCCACCACGGAGACCGTTTGCGCAACCCATCATCACTCTTCATAAAACACACTCCAAACGGAACACATTTATGAAAATCCAAATACGTTAAAAAAATACAACCAGCAAAAAAAGTCCAAAAAACAAAATAAGAACAAAATGATAAGAAATAATTGAAGATCAAGTAATTGTTAACTCATGGACCGTATCGTTGAGAATGTGTTTTGAGGTGTTTTGGTTATGTCTGATGTGTCGTCCCAACCGGGTGCTGGCCAGCCTGTGTCGTCCGGTTTGAAGACCACGCGCGCAACATCGCGTACAACGTCCGCTGCTGCGCAATCCGCGGAAAAATCTGCCACAGTGATGGCCACGGCGTACCGGGATCGCGCTACGCCAGCCTGGGCGGCCTTTATCTCGGTGCTGTTTTCCATGGGCGCTGGTGTCTGCCTATTGGCAACCGCTGTTTTTATTGCGTTTTTCTATGATCAAGTGGCTCTAAATCAGCAGAGCATCCTGGCCCCCCTGCTTTTTGCGGGCGCGCTTGTGCCCATCATAGGCATTCTGATTTTTGATGTTGGCCATGCACGTGCCCTCGCAGGGTATCGCTACATGCGGCTACGTCATGCGGCACTTGGGCGCGCAGTGGTAGGGCTTCTGGCGGGAACGGTGCTGGCCATGCTTGATCTGCGGCTCGTCCTCCCTTTTGTGCTGGGCGGGGCACTGGCTTGGGGGCTGAGCCGGCTGGCGGATCGGGGCCTGCCCGGGGAGCCGCTTTGGGCCTTTGTGCCGCAGGAGGCTGTCTCCTTTCTGTCTGGCCGCGATCAGCGTGCGGTGGATATGGCCAATGCTGCGCGCGGCGAAAGCCCGCTGTTCACCGCACTATGCCGCGCCCTGGGCCTCAGCACGCTGATCGGGGCGCTTGCACTGGCAAGCTGGCTGACCGCACAGGATGTGCTGGATCTTTCAGCTGTGGCTACCGTCGCACTGATCACCGCCTGGTCCGTGCAGGCTTTCATCGCCGTCTTCCGCCAAAATACGCGACACGACCCGGAAAACACGCATCGCGCCGTTGAGGTTGTTTCACTGCCCGCTCCCTATGTATCCGAGGACGCAGAGACAGACACCGCCCTGATTGTCAGTCATCTATCGGTGCGCGCCCCAGATGGCCGCCTCTTGCTGACGGATGTCTCTTTTCAGGCCGAGCCGGGTGCCATTATCGGCATCTGCGGCGACAGTTTTTCAGCAAAATCCCTACTGATGCGGGCCCTGCATGCCCCCCATGATATGACAGGGCTGTCTGTGCGCGGCCATGTGGCGCTGCATGGCACCCCCCTGTGGGAGCGGCACGCGCATGAGCGCCAGCTGAGCAGCGTCTTTGTGCCACCAGAGCTCCTGTCCGTGCCCGGTGGCGGCGCGAATAATCTCACATGTTTTGCAGACGAGGCGCAGGTGACGCGGGCACGACGCGTGCTGCAATCCCTTGTGTTTACCGCAGATACCGTCAATCGCATCGAAACCACGACGGATGTCACCCATCTGTCGCGCACAGAGCAAAAGGCACTGTCACTGGCCCGCGCCCTGGCACTGCGGCCACAGCTTTATCTCTTTGACCGCCCCGAAGATGGCGCCAATGAAACTCTGATGACGGCCCTGAGCGATCGTATCCGGGCCGAATCCCGCCTTGGCCACATCAGCCTGATCATCACCGAAAACCGGCGTCTTCTGGAGGCCTGTGATCACCTTCTGATGATGCAGAATGGCCGCGTCATCGAATTTGCCCCAACCGCCGAAATCCGCGCCCGGCAATCTTCCGGCTGGAACCGATTTGTCTGCCCCCGCGATCTGGATCAGGAGGAGGCGCTGGATGGTTGGGTCTGCAGCCAGTTCCGTCGCGACGGAGATGAGGCCAACCGCCGCGCGGTCTGTATGGTGGCCAATGAAATGCTCAGTGTCGCTTGTCAAACCGCGCCGGGCCCAGAATATGCCGCCGATCAATTGTCATTTGAGTTCAAACACTTCGCGGGTCACTGTCAATTGAAGATGATCGACACCCGCCTCGCCCTGTCCTCGGGCGCAATGCAAAAGGCGCGCGCGGCGGCACAAACATCTGTGGAAGGGGAACGGCTCTCTCCTCTCGCCAAAATCACGCGAGATTGTCTCGAGGTGGAGACCGGAGCCACACAGGGTGACGGCCATCTTCTGGTGACCATCAAAACCTATGACCCACGCCTGTTGAGTGGGCGCAAGGTGGATAGCGATGCAACACCCCAAGCTTGATATGCGCGCGCCCCGCTTCATAATGCTGCGCCCTTTGGTCTGGCTGATCTGGTCCCTGCTGCTCTGTGCCCTTCTCGCACTCAGCGCCTGGGCCTTCGCCCGCCACATCCCGGTGACCCAGAGCCAGCATCATATCGGCCAATTCGAGAGCACCGCAGAGGTCAGTCCGGTGGTCTTACCCGCAGGGGTTTCACTTGCCGCCATGATGGTCGCGGAGGGAGCGGAGGTGACACAGGGGCAGAAGCTTGCCCGTTTTGATCAGCCCCGCCTGCGCGCCGCCATCTCAGAAACCGAAGCCGAACTGGCCCGCAACACGCGGCACCGTGCCTGCCTCCTGCTGGGTGAGGGCACCCTCAGATCCCCAACGGAACCGAACCGAACGCCCCCTCTCGAAGATCTGCGCACAGAGGCGTTGCAGGCCGAATGCCTCAATCTGCACCATCGCCATCGCCTGAAGCAGGAGCGACTGATGCACCGGCGCGACAGCCTGCGCCGGGAAAGCGCCCTGGCCGTAGAGGAGCTTCTGATGCGCGCCAAGGCCACGCAGGAGCCGGTGCGGCAAATCCTGAAACTGCGCGCCGCGCTGGAGCGCGAAACGCTGGAGAACCTGATCCGCGATCTCGAATTTGCTCTGGCATCGCTCCAGGAGGATCATCACGAAATCATCTTGCAGGAGGTGCAGCAGTTGGAAAGCCGCGCCGACCTTCTCGAACAACGCCTGCAAACCCTGACCTCTCAGAATGAAAGCCCCTGGCTGCGCGCCCCCCAGAACGGTCAACTGGTCCGCCTGCGTGATCTGACCGGCTCAGAGCCCCGTAATCTTGACCTTGTGCTGGCGCAGGTGCTGCAAAGTGGCGAAACCCGCTACGAAGCCCATGTGGATCTGCCCCGCGCGCAGGCGGAGCTTTTGCCCATTGGCACGACACTCTCCATGCAGCTTGCGGGCCTCCCTCCGGCACAGCGTCAACTTGAAGGCCAGGTGATTGACCGCTCAGAAGCCGTAGCTCAAACACCCGGAAGCATGCGCCTCACTCTGCGTTTTGCCACAACCGAGTTGCCCCCCATGACACAGGAGGCACTGGCCAGCTTGCCGGCCGGCACACGTTCCACCCTGACGGTGGCACTCCCCCCGCAACGCCTGTCCGACATACTCCGCACCGTGGCCGCCCCCATTTTCACCGCTTTCTAAAGAGATGCTCTGGCGTTCACGCCCCTGCGCAAAATCGCTCGGGCCTTCAGAAGCATAAAAGGGCGCAGAAACCGCGCCCTTTCTTTGTCTCACATCTCTCTATGCGCCCCTCACGCCGTCCTGTGACACCTATTGCAACAACGGGCCTCGATGTTTGTAGTGCAGCGCTTCCAGCACAACCGCATTGGTGTTCAGCGTCAGAGCTGCATTGATCCGCCCATCCACCTCATAGCGCCCCGCCAGCCAACCCTCAGGCGTGGCCAGATCCCGCAACGCCGCCCGCAATTGCTGCGTATATGCACTGCCATAGAGCGCATCCCAGCCCACCGCCGCCTTCAGACTGATGCTGCGCAACTGTGGATAATGTGCGCCCGCCTCACTCAAAACCGCCCAGTCGCGGCCATTGCCAAACACCGTGCCATAGAGAAAATGAGGGGCCTGATCGATGTGGTCTTCACTCACGCTGGTCAACTGTCTGGTGGCCCGAAACCGGGCTTCCTGAGCCTGATAGAGCCGCCCAGCCAAGACCGCAGCCTCCGCAGTCAACCCCATCTCGAACGCCTGCATCAGATAGGGGTCACTGGCCACCGGAGTGATCGCGCCAAAGCTGCGCGCGCGCCGCCGATCGGTACCCACTTGCACCCCCTGTATCTCCTGCCAGGCCAAAATCGGGCGTGCCGTGCTGGCATACAGCGAATCCAGCCCCCACAAGGCAGCCGCACGTGCACCATACTGCTCATAGCCAATCCGGCCTTCCTGCAGATACTCCGTCTCTCCCGCGTGGCGTGTCGCCCCCCAAAGCTGCCCTTCCGCCGTCATCGCCGCAAGATCCCAGCTCGCCAGAAGCTGACGCACACGTGGCCCAAACTGCGGCGCGCGCATTTCCAGCGCACGTAAGGCCATCAACAAACGGGCCACATCCAGCGCAGACCAGCCAATCCCCTCCGGCACAGGAGTGTTTTCATAGTCCACCATGGCCAGACTGCGCGTGTCATAGGCTTTGTTGGGCAATCGTCCCTCAAAAAGCGGCAGACGCTCCAGCCCGGCCAGCAGAGCAGCGCTCCGCGTCTCAAAGGTTTCACTCGTGATCAAACCAAGCCCTTGGGCAGCCACCAAAGCCATCAGATAAGAGCCCTGATCCCAAATGGTCGCGCTGGCATAGCCTGAGACAGCATCCACAAAGCCGGTCTCAGCGCGGTAATGCGCCGCAAAATAGGCCCAGGCCACGCGCGCATCCTGCCAATCCTGCGCAGTCAGCCCACGCGCGGGCTGTACCACAGGCATCTGCGCCGCCTGACCGCTGTCCGGAAAGGCCACCAGCCGGGTCTGACGCATCACATGCCCCCAGTCATCAGCGCCCACAGCCACACCAGCGGTGGCAAGAACCCCAATCATAAAGGCCACACTCACACGGTTACGACGGCGTGGGGCATCCCTAAATCGACGATCGACGGGCATGAAACACCTCCTTCTCAGATCGCATAGGTCTGGGCGGAAAGGACAACGCCGCCTCTATGTCGCCCGCATCCGACGACAGCACAGCGCCTTGAGACAATGCTGCGAGCGGCAGGCGTGCGACCAAAATCATGTTGCACATCAGCCAGAACAGGTTGACCACCAGCAACGGTGGGCTGAACCCCGGATCCCCACTCCACGTGCGCCAGATCCCTATCGCCGCTGCAGCGCTCATTGCCGCTATAACCAGCAGATGTGGCACAACGTGGCGACGTCCTGCGCCGCTCATGGGCAATTTGGGCGTCGGCGCAAATCCCGGCCGTTGTCCGCTTAGAACACAGTAAAGCGCACGCATATGCACCGGCAACACCGCCACCGAAAGCACCCGCCCCGCGCCCAGCCCATGGCCCTTGCACCCCCAGAGCATGGCCAATTCCCCCGCCAGAACTGCGGGCAAGAAATGCACAAAAAAGTCAACTGTATAGGCCTTCACCGGAGTCACACCTGTGATCAATGAAACCATCGGTGCCAACAACAGGATCGGCGCCCAAAGCAAACTGATGTAAGACCAGAAGGTCGCGCCATAGTGCAGCTTCTGCTGCCAGCTCAAGCCCCTGCGCCATAGCGGGTTGTCCCGCAACGCAATGTCAAAACTGCCTCCGGCATATTTCAAGCGCTGCCCTGCCCAGGCCTCAAGGCTCATCGGCGACAGCATCCGCGATTCCACTTGCGGATGATAGACGCTGCGCCAGCCTGCCGTAGATTCCTCATGAAGCAAAATCGAAGTATAAAGATCTTCTGAGACATGAAATTTATAAGGTTCCAGCGGCACCGCCCGGAGCTGATCTTGCACAGTCAGCCCCGCAGGCGCGCGCGCCACCTCCAGCCTGCCTACCGCGCAAGCCTTACGTTTGAGCGCCGCGTCAAACACCGCCTCCCGCCTATGTATGGATCCCGCCCCACAACAGAACGCCGCCCCATTGCGATTGCGCCGCCGCTGGATCACATCAAAGAAAATCGCCGGATCACTCATGAACGGATCGCTGCCAACGTACGTCCGCCCGGTGATCCATGTCATCGCCGCCCCTCCCCGGCGCGCCAGAGCACCCTTCGGAGAAAACCGCAGATGCTGAGCGAGCCAGGCGGCCCAGGGCTGCCCTTCTGGCAGATCGTAAAACCAATGCGGCGTCTGAACCCAGGCCACTTGAGGGTCACAAAAATAGCCCAGCGTATTGTTCAGAAAACTTGGAAACAGCCGCGTATCCGCATCACAGATCACCACAAAATCGCCGGATGTCTGCAACAACCCGTTGCGCAGATTGCCCGCTTTGAAGCCCTCATTTGTGTCGCGCGCGAAATAGCCGATATTTTCACGCGCCGCCAAATCTGCCATCTGGGCGCGGTTGCCATCATCCAGAAGCCAGATGCGCATGCGCACCCCCTCTGGCACCTGTACGGCTTTGGCCTCCTGCACCGAAGGCGCCACCACTTCTGGTGGCTCGTCATAGGTGGTGATGAAGACATCCACCGCAATGGGCCCCGCCGCCCCGTCCAATCCCGCCGCCTCACGCGTCTTGGGGGGGGGCCGCTGAGGTGTGTCGCCTTCCTCCCAGATATCAAACGTAAACAGCAGCGCGCCAAGATAAAACAACGTCTCCGCCCCGGCCACCAATGCTGAAAACAGCAGTGCATCAGGGTTCAAGGAGGTGGTCCAGCGCCAATGGAGATACAGCGCGCCGCTGGCAGCACTGACCCCGGCCAATCCATGCCACAGGCGTCTTTGCACAGGCGTCATAGGGGAATTGAACCGGGGCCTCCGGTTCTCAAAGGCCTTGAAGTAGGGCGTTTTCATGGACTGAAACTTTCTCAACGGTGTCAGACAACGGCATTGATTTTATGGTTCACCGCGAAGGCGTATTGACCTCCCGATGCGCTTGGATCAACGCATCGGCCACCCGCATGATCGCATCTGCTTCCGTGCCCTGATGATCCTTGGCCGTATTGCTCGTGGAGTAAGACCACACGCCCGCCGCCACTTTGATGCGCAGATCCCGCACCAAAAGCACGTCCTGCGCCAGGCTGGCAAAAACCGAATAGGTGTAATCACAAAGGTCCTCAGGATCGGAAAAGGAAAAATAGATGTTGAGCACCGGCTGCCCCGGCAGCCGCGACAGCTCGTCTTTACTGACCACGCGCAAACCCGCCGCCGAAAGCTTGCTGACAAACTCTCCCTGCAACTGACGACCGAAGTCCGCGCCGAAACCTGGCGGCGCCTTAAGTCCAGTGATATCCAGATGCAGCGCCTCAATCCCGCGCAGCACCTCGCCTTTCACCGATTTGGGCAAGGCCAGCGGATCAAATCCCAGCATCCGGCGCGCGGCATCCGGCTGACAGACCTGCGGCGCGCCTGCTTGATCTTTGGGCACATCGCTCTCAGGGCCCGGCCCCTCCTGCAAACCAAACAGGCGAAAAATATAGCCTGTGTTGTTGGTGATCAGGGGCCTGCTGGAATAGCTGCGCAACTCCTGACAGGTCGCACCTGCGGGGCAATGCGTGCCAAAATAGCGCACGCGTTCCCACAAGATCCAAAACCGATCACGGGTCAGATGGGGCAACGCTGCAGCCGCGCGCCCTGCCTGTGTCCCTGGCACCTCCGCTGTCTGCGCCAACAGTGGTCGGGCGGGCACAGCCAACAGACATGCCAGCAGCACCGCAACCAGCCCCTGCCCTATGCGCGCCAGCCTCATTGCGCCACCCTCCACGCCGGTGTGACCTCCCGATTATGCGCCGCAATGGGCCGATCGCCGCACCAACTCACGCCCTCCATCGGCTCTTGCGGCTGTTCACTGCCATCCGCAAAGCGATGATCCACGGCCCAATCCCCACTGACAATCATGTCATCCACCCAACTGCCCGGCGCCACAGCGGTTTGTTCCATCACGATGGAGCGCCGCACCAAAGCACGGCTTGAGACATGTGCCCCTGCGCCAATCACCGTAGGGCCTTCGAGCTTGGCCCCCGCTTCCACCACCGCATCCGCGCCAATGAAACAGGGGCCGACAATCACAGCCCGGGGAGCCACAACCGCCCCCGGGGCCGCCCAGACATGACGCCGGATTTCGCGCCCCTGCGGCGTGATCTGCGGCAGCAATCCCCGCAAGGCCCGTGAATTGGCCAGAAAGTAATCGCGCGGGCAGCCAATATCGCACCAGTCAAATGCCCCCTGATAAGCCTGTATGCGCCCCCCCGCCGCCAAAATGGCTGGCAGGAGATCATGCGCAATGTCCTGCTGCGACCCATAGGCCAGATGACGCAGCGCGCGTGGATGAAAGATGTAGATCCCGGTGCTGGCAAGGCGGGACGGTGCCTGCTCTGGCGTCGGTTTTTCCACAAACCCGGTCACACGCGCCTGCGCATCAATCTCAAGGATGCCGTAGTTTTGCACCGCATCACGCGGCACCTGCTGTACTGCAAGGGTCACATCCGCACCGCTGCGCCGATGCAGGGAGGCCATCTCCGCAAGATCAACGGTGCTGATCGCATCCCCGCACATGACGACAAAATCCTCATCAAAAGCTGACAGTTGCATCTGCATGGCCAGCAACGTGCTCGCGGAGCCCAAAGGCGCGGCCTGCCAGTGTGGCCCTAGGTAGCGCCCTTCATTGAAAAACTGCACCGGCCGCAGCCCCGCACTGCTCAGGCGTGCATGAAACTGCGGTCCGAGGTGGCCGGGATTGATCAGCACATCCCGCAGTCCAAATCCCGCCAGATGTGCCATCACATGCTCCAGCACCGGACGCCCCATCAGATCCAGCAATGGTTTGGGCGTCTGCGCACTTAGCGGTGCCATACGCCGGCCTGCCCCGGCCACAAGCACCACAGCTTTCATCCCGGCAAGCCGCCGCGCCCGAAACGCAGGGGCCGCAAGTGCCGCGGCGCGCGTTTCAAACACGGTCAGAAGCCGTGACAGCGCACAACGGTCAATTTCGCGAGCCACCGCCGGACAGGCCCCAAAAAAGCCAATCACCACCTCGCGCGGTGCGGCGCTCTGAAACTCGACAAGCCCTGCGAGCCCAGACCGGGTGATCCGACGCACCGCGCTCAAATCCACAAGGAAGGCGCTACGACCCCGCTGCACAGCTTGCACCTGCGCCCGTCGCAGCGTGCCAAAATCCGCAGAGGTCAATCGGCTGCAGGCCAGTTTGATGACGGTGATCCGCCCGTGATCATCGCTCATGGTGAGCATTGCACACTCCTTTTCAGATATCTTGCGGCTTCAGACGGCGACCCATGCCAGGCAGCGGCCCAAGCCCCACCGTCCAGGCGGTGCCGCGCCACCCTGCCAAGCCCCAGACAGCCAAACCGGTCATCGGCAGCGTCCAAAGCAGTTCCAGAACCATCAGCGCTGTTGGCGAAAGCGTGCTGTCACGCAGGGCAATCTCCGCCAGATCCAGAAACATCGGATGGCAGAGATAAAGCCCAAAAGTGTAGCGCGCCAAACGGCTGCTCCAACAGGGCCAGCTGCGATCTGCGCGGCTCAAACACAGGAGCAAGAGCACGGCCGGCATCATATAGTCTGCCCAATAGGCGGCCGGATCTGTCAGATCCCATCGCCCCTGCATCACAACCTGCACCGTCGCCAAGAGCTTGACCGCAAACAACGCTGCGGCCAACAGCGCCAGCGGCGCAAACCACTCTGCACGCACCTGCGCGCTGCTGCGCTCCCAAAGCCCCAAAACCGCGCCCGCCAGAAACCCATAGCCTGCATAGGTCAGAATTTTCACCGCGCGCATCACATATGGCAGCGCATCGCCGCCCCACAAAAGAGGGTAAATTTCACCCTCCAAGGCACTCTTTAAAAACAAAAAAGCCAAAATCAAAAAACCCCAAACGGGCTGTTTGCGCGCGCTTTGGTAGGCCGGATACATCAGCACCAAACCAAAGAGCGTTGGGATAAAATGCATATGGTATTTCACATCCCCCAGAAGCAGGAATCCCAGCCAGCCCTGCACGGAGCTCACCCTCTCCCATTGCGCCGCGCCATAGCCAAACGCCTGCGCCTTGATCAGCCCAAACCCCGCATAAAACACCGTCCAGAACACGAAAGGCACCAACAGGCGCCGCGCCTGATCCCGCATCACCACGCCATAGCTGCGCCGATGCCGCGCCTGCGCCATCAACAAAAGCAGCAAAGACACTATCAGGAACAGCTCCGTACGGGCCGTATAAAGCACCGTACGCAACAGCATCGGCACAACGCGCTCCGCAGCCGTCGCCTCAGGGAAGGGCTGCCCCTGCGCATCTGCGGTCACATGCAGACCAATCATGGAAATTCCGGCAAACAGGCGCAGCGTGTCAATCCACGCATGCCGCCCCGCCAGAGGACCTTCTGCAACCATGCAGACCACCAACACCAAACGAACAATACCAGAACATGATGGCAACCAATCTTCAACAAATGGTAAAGAAATTTGATGAGGGTTCCGAAGTGCGATTTAGAAAAAATAAACCCCTCGCCCATAGCCTTTTTAGGGTGAGGAGTTTTGTTATGCGGTTTTTTGGTTTTCGCCCCATCGCACTGGGGCTGTGTGGTCTGCTCTCTACGCCCGGCGCTTGGGCGCTATCACCCGATGAAATCTGTAGCCAGATGCAGGCCGCCTATGGCGTTCCTGCGGAAAATTGCCCCCTGCTCACCTCAGAGCCGGTGCCAGCGGCGCAAACGCCCGCTGCCAGCGCCCTGCCTGATGATATTGAGGAAAGTCATATTTTCTTTCCCTCCGGTGGGGCCCGGCTGGATGACACCGCCAAAGTCAAACTGGCCACAGTGGCCGCCGTATTGGAAAGCGCGCCCATGCGTACGGCCTGTCTGCGGCTGACCGGGCATTCAGACACGATTGGCAGCGCGCAGACCAATCAGGCGCTTGCGCTCCGACGCGCAGAGGCTGTTGCCGAGGCGCTCAAGATCGGCCTCACCGATAAGAGCCGCATTCTCGACGTGCGCTCTTTGGGCGAAACACTGCCTTTGCCAGATATCCCCTCCAATTCCCGCCGCAACCGCCGTGTCACAATCGAAGCCAAGACCTGCCCTTAAAGCACCTTGCGTTTTATGTGAGCCAATCAGATCGCCTTTTGCGTTTGACCGCATGAGAAAGGCCGAGAATAAGTGTTTCAGGTCAAAGGCTCACCGCTCTAGCCTCCTGCCCCCAGTTTCCCGATGAAGTCAGCCCCCAGCGCGCCATACGGTTCGCTGCGCGGCTCTTCGACCCAATCGTTAACCACTTAACCCTTTTTCGCTTGCCCCGCTCCCATTTAAATCCACTCCTAGATCATGGTTAACAGAAGGTTAAACGTGATATCGGGTGGGGACCTGAGACATGGGAAAATCACACGCAAACCGCAGCGCGCGCTGTGGGCTCTTTGCAGCTATCTACTTGGCATTCGCAACAACTGCTCCCGCAGAGTCGGGTACCGTGCTGGCACAGCGACCAACACTTCTGGAAACATTTAAGAAGCCCATTACACCAGACTGGCACAGGCACTGGGCCATCGCGCATTACAGGTTTTCTCATCCGTTTTTTGACACGGACTGGTCGCGCGACAACCTACATATCGACAAAGGACTGCACCTGACGCTCACTCCGCAAGACAACGCCGACAACCGTTTTCTCGGGGCCTCACTACGTCGCAAGGAGCGCACCCATTTTGGCCGCTATGAGGTCAGCATCCGCCCGGCCAAAGGCGCCGGACTGGTCACAGGTTTTTTCACCTACACCGGGCCGCATTATGGCACCCGCCACGATGAAATCGACATCGAATTTCTCGGTCAGGACACCACCCGCCTCAACATCGCGTGGTTTGTCGATGGCAAACTCTATGATCGCAAAGTGGATCTGGGCTTTGACGCGGCCCAAACGCTGCGCAGCTATGCCTTTGACTGGTTGCCCGACCGCCTGCGCTGGTATGTGGATGGCACGCTGCTGTTTGAGGTGACCGAGGAAGAAGCCCCTCTGCCCAAAGAGCCGGGGTTTCTTTTCGCCAATCTCTGGGCCGCCGATACCCCGCTGACGCACTGGGCTGGCACGGCCCAGACGGGCACCCATGCCAAAGCCTTTGTGGGCCACATGTCCTTCACACCTGCCAAAATCCCTGGTGCATCCCAACCTCAGAGCGGGCCAGACACCCACCCCGGCTCATAGGTATCCCCCTATCCTATTGTGCGTCCGCTTGCGGAGGAAACAGCGCGCTCGGTGTCACGGCCGCGCCCATATCGGCACCTGCCCATCCGGTGGCGGCAAGCGCCATCGCCGACAAAAACGTCAACGCACAAAAGACCTGAATGCGCTTACTCATGAGCCGCTCCAATCTGCGGCACCCGACGCGCCGCACACAGAGGACAATAGACAAAGCTCTCAGACATCTCACAGCCTCCCTTCTGGAGCACAAAAAACCGGGGCACCCAAGCGCCCCGGACACATCAGCTTTACGCAGACCGCTGGAAGCTGATGTCCTCATCATTCTCGGTCATCGCCTCAACCGCCGAAGACGGGCGGAAGCCTGCCACCAGTTCGGCCAACTCGCTGGCAGCCTCCTGAAGCGCACGCCCCTGCGCGCTGGAGCGGTCCACCAACGCTGCGTTTTGCTGCGTCACGCGGTCCAGATCCATCACACCAGAGTTGATCTCGGTGATCGCGGTTGCCTGATCACGGGAGCTTTCGGCAATCTGCACAGCCAGCGTGCTTACGTCCTGAATCTTTGTGATGATTTCCTCAATCGCCTTACCAGCCTGATCCACAAGATCCACGCCCACTTCCACCTGATCAGCGGAAGTATCGATCAATTCCTTGATCTCATGGGCGCTGGTCGCAGAGCGCAGCGCCAGTGAGCGCACCTCAGAGGCCACAACCGCAAACCCACGACCACTGTCGCCCGCCCGCGCGGCTTCCACACCTGCGTTGAGCGCAAGCAGGTTGGTCTGGAAGGAAATATCCTCAATCACCCGGTTGATCTCGCTGATCTTACCCGCACTGTCCTTGATATCCTGCATCGCATCCACGGCGCTCTTGACGATTTCCCCGCCGCGCAGCGCTTCGGACTTGGTGGCATCCACCGTGTTCTCAACAGATTTGGTCTGATCAGAGGCGCTCTGCACGCTATCGGTGATCTGGCTGATCGCGGCAGCGGTTTCCTCAAGCGTGGCCGCCTGATTTTCGGTGCGTTTCGCCAGGTTCTGCGTGCCTTCCGCCATAGAACCGGTCTCATCCTCGATCTGCGAAATCGTGCCGAGCACCCGGCCAATCACATCATCAAGCGCCTCTGCGGTCTTGTTGAAATCGGCCCGCAGCATCTCATAATCGTCTCCAAATGCGGTTGTTATGCGATGGCTCAACTGACCCTGTGCCAATTGGTTCAGACCATCTGCCAGTTCACCAACCACTTCGGATTGCGCCCGTGCGGTCTCTTGGGATTGCTCTTCCAGTGCCTTATTGGCCTTGATGGTCTGTACAAACTCCGTCACCGCACGTGCCAGTCGGCCCAGCTGATCTTTGCGCGTATCACTTGGCACCTCGCTCGCGGTATCCCCTTCACGCAGCGCATCAATGCGCTCAATGATGCCGCCCAGAGGCCGGGTCACACTCGCCGCGATGATGTAAACGATGAAGGCCATGACCAGAACCATCGCCACCCCCACAATCAGGGATTGCAGATACAGCTGGTTCACAGCCGTCGCCACACGGGTCAGATCGAAGCCAATCACCATCTCCCCAACAACCGTGCCGTCGCTGTGATTGACCGGGAATTTGATGAACTCCACATCCCCGACAGACAGCCGTGCGCTGGCCTCTTCCATCGCCAGAATTTCTGCGATCTGCGCGTCCCAGGCCGTGGCATCATCGCCTTTCACAACCACTTCGGCAAAAGCGTCCCCATCCACGAATACTTTCGCAAACAGCGCGTCTTCCATCTCCACAATGCCGGCAATGGCGCCATTGGCCCCATCGGTGTTGAAATCCCAGACAGCCGCCGCCACCGGAGGCGCCATAAAGGTCTGCGCCATCTCCAGCTCACTTTCAAACGCATGCTGATAGGTGGTAGTTTGAAGATTCATCCACCACACGGTGGAGCTGGCAAAGAACACAACGATACATCCGACAATCGGCAGCAGCAGCCGCCCCATGATCGAAAAACCCAAAAAACGGTCCAGCAGACGCGTTAGAAAGTTCACAATAAAGGCCATCGCCCAGTTCCGCAGTGCGGCCCCCAATTAGGCACCTGAGTGGAGGTGCTGTTGTCATCTCGGTCAGGAGGCCATCCAAGAAACGCCACGCGGCCTGCCCCAAAATCGGAACGCCGCCACGCGTGTCTCAGGCGCAATGCACCAAAGACAGCCCAGTCCTGCGAAGGTGAGCCTAGGAAAGTTGCGTTAATTGTTGCTTACAGCGAAAGCGCCGTTCACTGCGCGCCACGAAAAAAACTTAACTTGTTGTCCAAGCGCCATTTTTTCTGATCTCAGTGGAGCTGATCGCGCGCATGGGCATATTGGCAAAGCCCCAGACAGGCGCCGCTTTGCGACTCAGCAGCCGGTTCTGAGCGGGGTGCAGACGGGCCTTGTGAAACACCTGCGCCGCCTTGGCATGACGCGCCTCAAGCCGGTCTCCGGGGCGCGCCAGAACCCCCACCGGCACCCGCACCATGATCTCCTGCCAGTCGCGCCAGCGATGAAACTGCGCCAGATTGTCCGCGCCCATCAGCCAGACAAACTGCACCTGCGGCAAGCTCTTTTGCAGCGCCGCAAGGGTCTCTGCCGTATACCGCGTGCCAGCCTGCGCCTCAAAATCGCTGACATGCACGCGGGGGTGATCCATGATCGCCCGCGCCGCCGCCATCCGTCGCGACAATGCCGCCGGGCCGCGCGCCTTAAGAGGATTGCCGGGGCTCACCAGCCACCAGACCCGATCCAGCCCAAACCGCTTCATCGCCTCCCGCGTCAGATGCACATGGCCCGCGTGAGGCGGATCAAACGATCCTCCCAACAGGCCAATCGTCTGACCCCGCGCAACATATGGCAATCCGTAAGGCACGAGGTTTAGTGGGCTTTTGTGAGGGGAAGGTCAATGCTTCCTATCCCAAAACAAAGCTCTGGCAGTACCCCGCTAGCCAACAGGGCCTTGCGCAGCAAGATCCCGAGAGATGAGCCGCCCCCAACACCAAACGCATCGCAAATTCCTTCCACGTGGTCGCGCAGGTCATTGCCCTTTCGCCCGCGCTTGACTAGTCTTTCTAGTATTGAACAGTACAGCCAAACGTCCCAACACTTCAGGCAAACAGATTTGAAGCCATCAAAAAAATTCTGGAGAAATTTCTTTCTTGTGGCAGCCGTTGTCGCGCAGTCCTCGAACTTCGTATTATTGAAGTTCGGCATTAAAACAGGCATGACATGGGAACCCATCGCACTAGGTGCGTCACTGCTATGTCTGGTCGTTGTTTTAGATCAGGCGCAAAGCAAGTGACACACACGCACTCAAAGCGTGTGAGTCCATTGGAGCAATGCTGACATCCGAAACACCAACCTCCATTGCCCCCGCCCGCGCCCTCCGCTATCACACGCTCTAACGTGATTTTGGCGAACGGAGTCGGCTCCCATGGCATCTTATCAATATGTCTACCACATGCAGGGTGTGTCCAAGACCTACCCCGGTGGTAAAAAATGTTTTGAAAACATCCACCTGTCCTTCCTTCCGGGCGTGAAAATCGGTGTGGTCGGCGTCAACGGCGCTGGTAAATCCACCCTGATGAAGATCATGGCCGGTCTGGACAAAGACTTCACGGGCGAGGCGTGGTCTGCCGAGGGGGCCAAAGTGGGCTACCTGCCACAGGAGCCGCAGCTGGATGAAAGCCTCTCCGTGCGTGAAAACGTCATGCTGGGTGTGAAGGAAAAGAAAGACAAGGTTGATCGGTTCAACGCCATCGCCATCGAAATGGCGGAGAACTACACCGACGAGCTGATGGAAGAGATGACCGTCCTTCAGGACGCCATCGACAGCGAAAACCTCTGGGATCTCGACAGCCAGGTCGACATCTCCATGGAGGCTCTGCGCTGCCCGCCCGATGATGCCAATATCGCCGATCTCTCCGGCGGTGAAAAACGCCGTGTCGCGCTCTGCAAACTGCTGCTGGAAGCGCCCGACATGCTTCTGCTCGACGAACCGACCAACCACCTGGATGCGGAAACCATCGCCTGGCTGCAACAGCACCTGATCGATTACAAAGGCACCATCCTCTGCGTCACCCACGACCGCTACTTCCTCGATGACATCACCGGTTGGATCCTCGAGCTCGACCGCGGCCGCGGCATTCCGTATGAGGGCAACTATTCTGCTTGGCTGGAGCAAAAGGCCAAACGTCTGGAGCAGGAAGCCCGCGAAGACAAATCCAAGCAGAAAACGCTGGAGCGCGAGCTTGAGTGGATGCGTCAGGGCCAGAAAGCCCGTCAGGCCAAGTCCAAAGCGCGTATCGCCGCCTATAACGATCTGGCCAGCCAGTCTGAGCGCGAGAAAATCACCCGCGCACAGATCGTCATTCCAAACGGACCTCGCTTGGGCTCCAAGGTGATCGAAGTCAACGGGCTGTCTAAGCACTTTGGCGACAAGCAGCTGATCGAAAACCTCGAATTCTCCCTGCCGCCCGGCGGGATTGTCGGCGTGATCGGTCCCAACGGCGCCGGTAAATCCACGCTGTTTAAGATGCTCACCGGCCAAGAACAGCCTGATGAGGGCACCGTGGAATACGGCGACACCGTGAAGCTCAGCTATGTGGACCAGTCCCGCGATGATCTGAACGACAAAGACACCGTCTGGGAAGCCATCTCCGGCGGCGCCGAGATCATCGAGCTTGGTGATGCGCAAGTGAACTCCCGCGCCTATTGTTCGTCCTTTAATTTCAAAGGTGGCGATCAACAGAAACCGCTGAACCTGCTGTCAGGTGGTGAGCGCAACCGCGTACACATGGCGCGTCTCTTGAAGGAAGGCGGCAACGTGCTGCTGCTCGACGAACCCACCAACGATCTGGACGTGGAAACTCTCCGCGCGCTGGAAGACGCGCTGGTGGATTTCGCAGGCTGCGCCGTGGTCATCTCCCACGACCGTTTCTTCCTTGACCGGATCTGTACCCACATCCTCGCCTTTGAAGGCGACGCCCATGTGGAATGGTTCGAAGGCAACTTTGAAGACTACGAAGAAGACAAAAAACGCCGTCTGGGCCCGGATGCGCTTGAGCCAAAACGCCTCAAGCACAAGAAATTTACTCGGTAAATGTTTGGCGTCGCCAAATCACTTACAGCGCGTGGCAGGGTTTTGGCGCAGCCAGAACCCGTACGCGCCCCGGTGAGACGGCCCACAAACAGCTGAATGTCGAAACAAAAAACACCCACGCTCCCTCGGCGCGGGTGTTTTCTTTTGACCAACTTAAGTTTCTCCACTCCAAAGCCCGCAAAGCGGGCTTACGCGCTTTGCCTTCGCTCACTCTAACCACCTTGCACTTAGTTTCCCATTGGCACAGCACCGACAGGAAAGTTTTAGTAAGCCACTATTCTCATACGACTGGACCGAATAGCTGCATTGCAGCTTGCGTATTGTTGTGAAAATATCCGTCAGAAAAAATACGTAGTATTTCCACCCTGATTTGGTCGCTTTGCCAGTTCGGAATCGCATCTGCCAATTCCGAACTAATTGATGTAAGTAAATTCTTCGCAGCTCGTCTCTGTTCCGGGCCGGGTTCCTCAGGGATTTCCGCGACATTGTCCAAGTTTAGATTGAGATAAAAAACACCTGTCTTTTCACGCAATGTCTGCTCAACCAAGGCGCGATTTTGCGAAAGGTACTGAGCCACACCTACCTCGGGCGTCCAAGGCAGATACCTCAATTGGGCTTCGCAATTTTGAAAACGTAATTGCGTCTGAAGATCGTTATTGTCAACTGCATACTGCAGGGTTTCCGTCTTTGCATCCAAATCAAGAAACGCACAAACCTTGGTTTGAGCTGGAACTATTCCTCCACCTGTGTTCAGAAGGTTTATTACATTGAGTATGCCTCCGCCCTCTAAATAATGGACTGTGGGAGCGTAGGCAGCTTGGTTGCCAAATTTCCGAGAGATTACGCATCTTATCAGAGCCTCGGTAATCTCACGTGCTACGCCATCTTCCACGTATATTAACGTATCGGGCGCTCGCTCGTCCCCGAAGCCCAAATGCCCAAGTGCATAAGTTGGGTAACACCGGCTAATTACTTCTGTTCTATCATTCTCTTTCTGCAAAAGAGTAAGGTGACCTCTTCCAAAATACTTTATGAGTGTTGCTGAGTGCGTTGAAACAAGAATTGTCAAGTTCTTCTCGGCAGACGTTCTCTTTAAATACTCAACGAACTTGATTTGTGCCTTGGGGTGCAGAGCCATTTCAAGCTCGTCTATTAGAATAAGGGAATTATTGGGACAATTCATAATTGAACGAATTAGTTTCAAAACACAGAGCTCGCCCAATCCAAAGTTTTTCTCTGTGTGGTATTTAGTCGGGTTGCTGGCGATCCGTAGCAAGAAGGCCTTATTTCCGGCGCCGGTGGTTAAGTTTACTTCTTTTAAGCTGGAAAACTTTTGAGTATCAAAAATCGTATTGAGAGCAGCAACTAATGCTGCGTCTGGGTTCCGAATCCTCGCAGGTGTGAAATCTTGCGCGCTAGGTGTTATTCTTTCGGCTGTTGCTCCCGCAAAAACTACTGACGCATAACCAAAATCATTCAACACATTTGCATTTCTCCTAGGCAACGGCGTCCAGCGCTCACCGCGGTAGCCATAAGCAACACTTCTACCGTTGATTTCATAAGTAATTTTGGCGTTTCCATGGTCATCCAGCTGATGGCTTTCTGACGATGAAGGAAAGTGAACAGGAAACGCTTGCCCGAACCCAATTCGTCGTAGACAAGCTAGCAGCGTCGTTTTTCCAGAACCATTGGAACCAGACAACAAGTGGACACCAGGATTTGGAATGGAATACTCCATCCGAACAGTTCCTTTGAGATTTTCAATGAGTATTGAACCTGGCATTTGCGCTCCTCTAACTTGCAAAAAACTCTAAGTTGAATTTTTACCCGCCACAACACCTGCGCGACCAGCAACAAACATCACACCCCCGCCATCGCGCTGTAACACCTCTTAAAACCACCGCCTCGCGCCCCCATCCTCGCTAAGCCACCACTCACGAGGACCACTCCATGCGTCATCTGCTTCCTGCCCTCATCGCCGCCATCCTCATGGCCATCTTCATCGCGCTGGACACAGGTCGCAGCCTCGGCGCACATCCATGGTGGAGCCAGAAAACCCTCCTCATCGGCGCGCCAATCGGCCTGTTGCTCGCCACGCTTGCAGGCTTCAAGCTGCGCCCGATGCCACTCACGATTGCCACAATGCTTGGGGCCATTCTTGCCTTTGCCACCGCCAAATACGGCCAGACCCAGTTCGCAGCCTCCTATGCCGAGGATCAACTGGCAGGACAGCTCTGGTATCTAGGTTGGGTTGCCACGGGCGCACTGACAGCGGCAGGGCTGACCTCCGCGGCACAATGGGTATTGACGCGGGGATAGCGGGCACCACATCTGATGCAGGCGCAACAGCTCGCACACCTCACACGCTCCGGTGCATGGTATTTGCATGGTTAACCCCACGTGAACTCGGCACAAACCCACGCTCCCGCCGCATAGGCGCCATATTGCTGCCCCATTTCAAAGCCCATAGTGATCTTGACGCATTTGGGGTACACTAAGGCTACTCGCCTCAGCCCCCCGCCAGAAGGCATATGGAAAGGCGCATCATGGCTCTCATTCTGATCTTTGCTGGTAGCATGGCCGGGCTTCTCATCGGAGCCTTCCAGATGATGTTTCAGGATGCCTCCGTCTGGGCCTTGCTCACAACCTATTTGAGTTTCTCTCTGGCCTTTCCCGCCGTAGCGCTCACCTTGGCAATGGCCCTGGGCACGCTGCGTCCCAGCCATGATGAGACCGACCTCTTTAACGGCCATCAAGCCTGATCCACTCGCCTGCATATGCGCGCGACTGGCAATGCAGCAGCCATTCACCACCGTCGCAAATAAAGCGCGGCGCGCTCTATGGATCCTCCTCGGCCTCCCGCAACCACGTCATCACATCGGCCTCATGGCGGATCTCTTCGGCAATTTTCATCTGCGCCCATGTGGCCAGCAGACGGTTGATCCGCGCCTGATACCCCTTGCCCATCGCCCGGTAGAACTGCGCCACGGAGCGATCGAGATAGAGCGTCACTTTCTCTTTGGGCTCGCTGACCTCCAGATCCTGCTCAAGATGATGCCACGCCTCAGGAACCGCCTCGCGCACAGCAGCCCCCACCCAGGCCTGCGAGGTCAGCACCAACAGGTTGCGCGCCAAACCCTCGCGCGCGGCCCGCTTTGTTTTGCTGTCTCGTAATATCTTCTGACGCCCGCCAAAGGGCAATGATGGCTCTGCCATGACAATCCTCCTGTCATGAAGCCTGCCGCAAAACCCTTGCGCAATCCCAATCAGGGCGCACGCCCGCCGTTGCGCGGCCACGCCGAAGACGCCGGGGGCGACTTCCTGCACCTACCCTTGCGGCCAGGGAGCATCTTCCTGTGGTACCGGGCGCGGGTTGCCATCCTCGTCAATGGCAACATAAGTGAAAATCGCCTCTGTCACCTTCTCTGAAATCCCGCGCCGATGGCGCACGGCCCAGGCTTCGATCTTGATCGCCATCGAGCTGCGCCCAACCCGCGCGACAGAGGCCCACACACATAAGATATTGCCCACCTGCACAGGGCGGATAAACTTCATCGCATCCACTGCGACAGTGGTCACACGCCCTTTGGCCCGCTGTGCCGCCACGATGCCACTTGCGATGTCCATCTGGCTTAACACCCAGCCGCCAAAAATATCGCCATTGATGTTCACATCCGATGGCATTGCCACCACACGCAGGGTCGCTTCCCCATCTGGTTGTTGCTCTTCGCTCATGCCAGGTCCTCTCTTTGCCCCTACGATAGCGACAAAGCCCACGGGACAAAAGCAAGCTGACGTTGCGACACACTCCACACGGCAGGCAAAGCGCCGCCGCTCTCCGGCGGTGTCAGACCGAAGCCTTGATCCACTTCACAATCGCTGTTTTCGGCAGTGCTCCGGACTGTCTGGCCCGCTCTTTGCCATTGGTGAAAGCCGCCATCGTGGGAATCCCGCGAATACGGTATTTGCTGCCCGCATTGCGGTGCGCCTCTGTATTGAGCTTCACCAGCCGCACCGCCCCTTTGAAATCCTGCGCGGCCGCCTGATACTGCGGCGCCATCTGACGACAAGGCCCGCACCAAGGTGCCCAGAAATCCACCACCAAAGGCACATCATCATTGCGCACGGCTTTTTCAAACGTGGCCAGATCGACCTCCGCCACTTTGCCGCTCATCAATCCAGTGCCACAGGTGCCACATTTTGGGCCCGCGCCCAGTTTGTCATAAGGCACCCGGTTGATTTGCCCGCACTTAAAGCAGGTCAGTTTTTTACCGCTCATGGTTGCCTCCATCGTAACCTTGCGAACCGGACATAAGATGCCACTCTAAGGTTTGAAAGCCCCTCCAACGCAAAAGGCCGGGGCATCCCCCGGCCTCTTCAGTCTATAAGGTCTCAACGCTTACTTCAGCGCTTTGTCAGTGATCGCATGAGTCCATGCGCCTTCCGGAGTGGCGGTGATCACCGGATCGGACCCACCCGACATCAGGCTTGCCACCGTGCGCTCATAATCCGCCACATCCAGCGCGCCGTTGGAGCCAGCGGTCAGCTTGGCAATCTCGCCCATCATACGCACCTGATGCTCTTCGGTCTGCGCCCCGGTCTCGTCATACTCCAGCACGATCATCGCCGCGTCTTCCGGGTTCTCTTCGGCCCACTTCCAGCCCTTCATGGATGCACGCACAAAGCGCACCATCTTGTCCTCAAAGGCCGGATCGGCAAGGTTTTCTTCCAGCGCATAAAGCCCGTCTTCCAGCGTCGCCACACCCTGATCTTCATATTTGAAGGTGATCAGATCATCCGGTGTCAGACCCGCATCAATCACCTGCCAGTACTCATTGTAAGTCATGGTGGACACACAGGCCGCCTGACCGTTCAGGATCGGATCCACGTTGAAGCCCTGCTTGAGCACCTCAACACCGGCGTCCCCGCCATCGGTGCTCAGCTCAAGCTGCGACATCCAGCTCAGGAAGGGGAATTCATTGCCAAAGAACCACACGCCCAGCGTCTTACCGGCAAAATCATCGGTACTAGCCACACCCGCATCCTTGCGGCAGGTCAGCATCATGCCCGACGATTTAAACGGCTGCGCAATGTTCACCATCGGCAGACCCTTTTCACGCGCTGCCAGCGCCGCAGGCATCCACTCCACGGTCACATCCGCACCGCCACCGGCCAGCACCTGTGTCGGCGCAATGTCGGGGCCACCCGGCTTGATGGTCACATTCAGGTCTTCATCCGAGTAAAAACCGTTCTCCAGCGCCACGTAGTAGCCCGCGAACTGCGATTGGGTCACCCACTTCAGCTGAAGCGTCACATCATCTGCGGCCAAGGCGGCGGAGCCCAAAAGGGAAAGCGCCGCGGCCGTTAAAGAAGTCGTCGAGAGTTTCATGAAAGTTTCTCCTTGTTGAATATTACTTGGGTTGTTGTTCAACCTCTTTGTGATGGGTGCCAGAAGGTCACCCGTTTTTCGATCCAGGCCACCACCCCGTAAAAGGCGCTGCCCACAAGCGCTGAGACAAAAATCTCAGCCCAGACCAAATCTATCGACAGGCTGCCGACGCCGGTTGAGATGCGAAACCCCATGCCCCGCGTGGGCGACCCAAAATATTCAGCGACAATCGCGCCTATCAAAGCAAGGGTCGTGGCAATCTTCAACCCGTTGAAAATGAAAGGCAGCGCCGCCGGAATGCGCAGTTTCAGCAGCGTCTGAAAATAGCCCGCCGCATAGGTGCGCATCAGATCCCGCTGCATCGCGTCCGTGGCGCGCAGCCCCTGCACCGTGTTCACCAGAATGGGAAAGAACACCATCACCACCACCACGGCGGCTTTGGAATGCCAGTCAAACCCAAACCAGTTCACCAAAATTGGCGCGACCCCGACAATCGGCAGCGCGGCGACAAAATTGCCAATCGGCAGCAACCCCCGGGTCAGAAACGCGCTGCGGTCAATCAACAGCGCCGCAACAAAGGCCGCCGCCGCCCCCATCAGAAAGCCACGCAACGCGCCTTTCAGCACCGTTTGCACAAAATCCACCCACAAGAGGTCGGTAGATTGAGCAAACACCACCATCACCTGAGTGGGAGGCGGCAGGATCACCTGACTGACCCCAAAGCCGCGCACAAGGCATTCCCAGATCACCAGAATGGTGATCCCAAACAGCACCGGCACCGAAATGCGCGCCACCATCGTGCTTGCATAAGCCGAGTTCGCCAGCCACACATTGGTGCGCCAGGCTGCCGCCCAAAACACCAGCATTGCAACAATCCAGATCATCCGTGGAACCCCATCTTGCGCAGTGTCACCCGCTGAGTGATGTCAATCAATGTGACCAGAAGACCTGCCAGAATGGCCGCACAGATCAGCGCAGACCAGATCGCCAGCGGCGTGCCAAACTGATCACCGATCAGGATCCGCGCACCCAACCCGCTGATTGCCCCTGTTGGCAGCTCGCCCACAATCGTACCCACCAGTGCAGCGGCGATGCCGACCTTCAGCGCGGTGAAAAGATAAGGCACGCTCGCCGGCAGTCTCAGCTTCAGAAAGCTCTGCACCCCACTGGTGTTATAGGTTTTTAACAGGTCCAGCTGCTCGCCCGTCGGGGAGCGCAGGCCTTTCACCATCGACACAAGCACCGGGAAGAAACACAGATAGGCCGAGATGATCGCTTTCGGCACCCCGCGCCCCTCAATGCCCACCTGATTGGACACCACAATGATCATAGGGGCCAGCGCCACAATCGGCACGGTCTGGCTGATGATCGCCCAGGGCATCACACTCATGTCAAACACACGGCTATAAACAATCGCCACCGCGCCCAGAATGCCAACGGTGGTGCCAAGCACAAAGCCCCAGAGCGTCGACTGCAACGTGACCCAGGCGTGATAGATCAGCGAGCGTTTGGACCATGTCCGCCCCTTGGCCACCATCGCCCCCGTGGTCTTCCACAACTCCTCGCCCACCTGCGCCGGTGTCGGCAGCCGTGGCCGTTTGAGATCATAGCCAGCCGCCACCAGCGATGGGTTGTCCAGCATCAGCTTGAAAACCGACACATCGCGGCGTTCCACCGAGCCTTCCGGCACCACCACTGCACCGCCCCGTTCGGCAATATCCAGCGCCGGGCGCACGTTCATCGGCGCCACCGCCAACCACCAAATGCCCACAATCGCGGCCAGAACGGTTAAAATCGGGAGTAGATTTCTCATCGCTGCCACTCCATCCGCACTTCGCGCACGGTTTCCGGTGGCTCCGCGTCATTGCGGCTCACTTCGACAAAGCCCTCACGTTTGTAAAACTTCTGCGCACTCAAGTTCGGCTCATGGGTGGTCAGCCAGACAAAATCTCGGCCCTCTTTGGCCTTATCCATCAGGGCCTTACCAAGCCCCTGCCCGCTCTTCCGGCAATAGAGCCCGCCAACCCGGTTCACCTTAGGATCAAAGGACAGGTAGCCCTCAATTGGGTCTCCCACGACCCACATCTCCCGCGCAGGCATTGCCTCACGGATCATGTCGGCAATCTCCTCCGGCCCATAGATCGACGGCATCCAATCTGTAGCCGCCTCCCAGTCAGAGACAATCCGCGCCATCGCAGGCGCATCTGCGACCTGCGCGCGCCTGATATCACCTCTGTTCATAAAGCACCTCCCGCCCCGGACCTGATCCGGGGCCTCATGCCGATCTGCGCCCAGAGGTCCCGGGCCAAGCCCGGGACATGTGTTTCCCGCCGCTCAGTCATTTTCATGCCCCGCCCGCAGCCCATCCCGCACCCGATGGGAAATCTCGATAAACTCAGGGCTGTCACGAATATCCAGCGGCCGCTCTTTGGGCAGCGTGCTCTCGATCACATCGTGAATACGCCCCGGACGCGGGCTCATCACCACAATCTTGGTCGAGAGGTACACCGCCTCAGGAATGGAGTGGGTCACAAAACCAATGGTCTTATTGGTGCGCGCCCACAGCTCCAGAAGCTGCTCATTGAGGTGATCGCGCACGATCTCATCCAGCGCGCCAAACGGCTCATCCATCAAAAGAATATCGGCATGAAACGCCAGCGCGCGCGCAATGCTGGCCCGCTGCTGCATCCCGCCAGACAGCTGCCAGGGGAACTTCTTCTCAAAGCCCTCCAGATGCACCAGCTCCAGCACTTCTTTGACCGCCGCATCCTGCTCTGCCTTGGAAATCCCCATAATCTCCAGCGGCAGACGAATGTTGCCGCCAATGGTGCGCCACGGGTAAAGCCCCGCATGCTGGAACACATAGCCATAAGCGCGGCTCTTGCGCGCTTCTTCAGGGCTCACCCCGTTGACGGTGATCTCCCCCGCCGTGGGCTGTTCCAGATCGGCCATACAGCGCAGAAACGTGGTCTTGCCACAGCCCGACGGCCCAATAAAAGAAACAAAGTCCCCCTTGTTGATATCAAGGTTCACATCCTTGAGCGCATGCACCGGACCATCGTTGGTCTCAAAGGTCAGGCTCAGGTTCTTGGCGCTGATCACAGTTGACACACCGCTCTCCCCCTCTGTCATAGTCATATCATTATTGCCTTTTTCAGGAGCACGCCCTCATGACGTCGTCTATGCCCCCCAAATGCCAAAAGCTGCGCCCAGACGGCACTTATGCCGGCAAACAGGGGTTCAGCTATTTTGAGGGCATTGCCCGCGAAATCACCGGTGCTCAGGGCATCTGCATGCACATCCTGCGCATCCCGCCCGGCGGTCGCGCCAAAGCCCATCTGCATGAAAGCCATGAAACGGCGATCTATGTGATGGAGGGCTCTGCCGTGATGTATTGGGGCGCGGCATAGGAACACTTTATGGAAACCGATCCCGGTGATCTGGTCTACATCCCGGCGGGCGTGCCCCATCTGCCGATCAACACCGGCGACGTTGACGCGGTTGCCATCATCGCCCGCACCGACCCGCACGAACAGGAAAGCGTGAAGCTCCTGCCCGAGCTTGAACATCTGCTCCCAGCCTGAAGCCTGACGCCCAAAATCCACTCCCAGCCCCCGTCCGCGGGTGGGGGTCAAAGCCCCCGCCCATGGGGGACGGTTGGGGGCTGCCCGGCCAAACGCCGGGCCAATTGAACTTATCAAGACTGTCATTGTGCCACCTCGACGGTATTGTCTGGCTGCTCTATTGCAAACCAAAGCCAACCACCCAAAACACCTGCAATACTGTGCACGGCAATCAATTGCAGTGGATGTGACCACACCGACATCGGCGGCATCATGGCTGGGTGCAGCACTGGAATAAGCGCCAGACTGATGCCTAGTCCGGTGCCAACAGAGGCCCGTTCCGGATGGGTTGCAAAGCGACCAACAATGGATCGTATGAGCAACCCAACTGGTACAGACAGAACAGACAGCAAGCCAAATATCAGAAAACCGCCCACCCATCCGGCCAGTTGATCAATCAGTCCAACAAACCCCGCATCCACAAAACCCATCCCAGCCATGATCCCCGCAGAAGCGGCGAAAACAGCACAGACATGAGCAAGTATGGCGCGTGGCAGGTTCATCATACCCCCGTCGCTGGAATGCCGGTCCGCTCCACAGGGCGTGGTGCCGTCAGTTCTTTCCATGTGGACAGTGCCTTATTCACCGTGGTGTTGGCCTCACGTGCTACAAACTGGCCATGACCTTCCTGCGTGCGGATCTCCCCGTCATGCACCGCCACCTGACCGCGTGTCAGGGTAAAGCGGGGAAGACCTTTGACCTCATGGCCCTCAAAGACGTTGTAATCAATTGCACTCTGCTGACTGCTTGCGGAAATTGTCTTGGTCTTCTTTGGATCCCAGACCACCAGATCCGCATCTGCGCCCACCAGAACCGCGCCTTTTTTCGGATAACAGTTCAGGATCTTGGCAATATTGGTCGAGGTCACCGCCACAAACTCATTGGGCGTCAGACGGCCAGTTTCCACGCCGTGCGTCCAGAGCATCGGCATCCGGTCTTCAAGCCCGCCGGTGCCATTGGGGATCTTGGAGAAATCCCCCACGCCATAACGCTTCTGTTCGGTGGTAAAGGCACAGTGATCTGTCGCCACCACAGAAAGCGTGCCCCCCTGAAGCCCGGCCCAAAGGCTCTCCTGATGGCGCGCATCCCGGAAAGGCGGGCTCATAACACGGCGTGCGGCATGATCCCAGTCGTCCACAAAATACTCACGCTCATCCAGCGTCAGATGTTGGATCAGCGGCTCGCCCCATACGCGTTTGCCCTGCATCCGCGCGCGCCGGATCGCCTCATGCGCCTCTTCACAGGATGTGTGCACCACATAAAGCGGCACGCCCGCCATATCGGCAATCATGATCGCGCGGTTGGTGGCCTCACCTTCCACCTGAGAGGGCCGCGAATAGGCATGGCCTTCCGGCCCCACATTGCCTTCCGCCAGCAGTTTGGCGGTCATCTCCGCCACCACATCACCGTTTTCCGCATGCACCATGGCAATGCCGCCCAGCTCTGAGAGGCGATTAAACGAGGCAAACAGCTCATCGTCATTCACCATCAACGCGCCTTTATAAGCGAGGAAGTGCTTAAACGTGTTGATGCCGCGCTGCTCAATCACGGTTTTCATATCGTTGAAAACCTGCTCCCCCCACCAGGTCACCGCCATGTGGAAAGAATAGTCACAGTTCGCCCGCGTGGATTTATTGTCCCAACGTTTGATCGCATCCATCAGGCTCTCGCCCTGATTGGGCAGACAGAAGTCCACCACCATGGTGGTGCCGCCTGCGAGACCCGCGCGCGTGCCGCTCTCAAAATCATCGCTCGAGTATGTGCCCATAAACGGCATTTCCAAATGCACATGCGGATCAATCCCGCCCGGCATCACGTAACAACCGGTCGCATCCAGCTCCTCGTCGCCTTTGAGGCCTTTGCCAATCTCAATGATCTGCCCGTTCTCAATCAGCACATCCGCCTCATAGGTCAGATCTGCGGTCACCACGGTGCCGTTTTTGATAACCTTTGTGGTCATAACTTAACTCCCTGAATGCGCGCCCCGCCCCGGACGTGATCCGGGGCCTCGCCCGCAATCACGCCGGAACAAGCGCTGTTATGTCCTGCCAATTTGGATTGGCATCTGTAATCAGTTTGACTTTCCAGTCCCGCCGCCAACGCTTGATCGCTCGTTCGCGCCGCAGAGACGGTTCGAAGGATGCGTGTTCTTCGAACCAGACCAGTGTTTTGATGTTGTATTTTTTGGTATGCGCCGACAGCCCCGCCCGATGCGCCTGCAGGCGCAGCCGAAGATCGGTTGTGCGCCCAACGTAGAGCGCGCCCCCCGGTCTGGAGGCCAGGATGTAAACGAAGTGGGACATCCCCAACCCTCGCGCCATCGTGGTTACCAAATCGTAAACGCTGCCCCGCCCCCGCGACAAGGCCAGGCCCTACCTGAGGCCGCCAGACGTCCCGGGTCAGGCCCGGGACGGGGGGTGCCAATGGCAAGCTCACTCCACAACTTCCGCTGTCTCAAGCACCGCGTGCAGCATAACATCCGTGCCGGCCGAGGCCCATTCTTTGGAAATCTCTTCCGCCTCATTGTGGCTCAACCCGTCCACACAAGGACACATGATCATCGCCGTTGGCGCCACATCATTGATCCAGCAGGCGTCATGGCCCGCGCCAGACACGATATCCATGTGGCTATAGCCCAGACGCTCTGCCGCCGTGCGCACCGCGCTGACACAGCCTTCGTCAAAGGCAGGCGGATCAAATTGGCCGACGATCTCCCACTCCAGACCCACTTCAATCTCTTCGCAAAGCTTGGGCGCTTTCTCGGCAAACTCCGCCAGCATCGCGTCAATCACCTCTTGCAGGTGGCTACGGAAATCGATGGTGAAGACCACCTTGCCCGGAATGATATTGCGTGAGTTGGGATAGACATCCACATGGCCAATTGCACCCACCGCATTGGGCTGATGCTTCATGGCAATCTCATGCACCAGCTCTGTGATACGCGCCAAACCCCGGCCCGCATTCTTGCGCATAGGCATCGGCGTAGATCCGGTGTGGCTTTCTTTGCCCGTCACGGTGCACTCAATCCAGCGCAGCCCCTGACCATGGGTGACAACCCCAATGTCCTTACCTTCCGCTTCCAGAATAGGCCCCTGCTCGATGTGCAACTCAAACATCGCATGCATCTTGCGCGCGCCCACCTCTTCGTCGCCTACCCAGCCGATGCGCTTAAGCTCATCGCCAAATGTCTTGCCCTCCGCATCCACACGCCCGTAGGCCCAATCCTGCGTATGCCGCCCTGTGAAGACGCCAGAAGCCAACATCGCAGGCGCATAGCGTGTGCCTTCTTCGTTGGTCCAGTTGGTAACGACAATCGGGTGTTTGGTCTTAATGCCCAGATCATTCATCGAGCGCACAACTTCCAACCCGCCCAGCACGCCTAGCACACCGTCATATTTGCCGCCTGTGGGCTGCGTGTCCAAATGGCTGCCCATATAGACTGGCAGCGCGTCAGGGTCCTCACCGGCACGGGTGGCAAACATATTGCCCATCGTGTCCACGCCCATGGTCATGCCCGCGGCCTCACACCAGGCCTGAAACAGCGCACGGCCCTCTGCATCTTCATCAGTCAGGGTCTGGCGATTGTTGCCACCGGCAATACCGGGGCCAATCTTGGCCATTTCCATCAGGCTGTCCCACAGCCGATCTCCGTTCACCTTCAGGTTCTCACCCGGTGCTGCCATTGTCTCACACTCCCTTGTTCTGGCCGGGGCTGCCGCGACGCCACGCTCACGCGCGGATCGGTCCCTTGCTGGTGGGGCTCTTGCTTTCGCAGGCATCCTGACCGTATGGTCAATTTCAGAGCAACACAGCCTGACCAACCGGTCAAGAAATTTCTCAAGGTCTTTTTGATGCCCAAAGCCCGCCCCTCAAACAGCAAGAAACTGCGCCGTCAGGAGGCAGAGTCGCTCATTTTATCAGCAGCCGAAAAAGTCTTTGCGGAGGCAGGCTTTGGCGGCGCCACCATGCAATTGATCGCCGACGTCGCCGGTCTGCCCAAGGCCAACCTGCATTATTACTTTCCCACCAAAGAGTTACTCTATCGGCAGGTGGTTCAGAACATCTTCGAAATCTGGCTTCAGGCCGCCGATGTTTTTGATCAGGCTGAGGGCCCCGAGGAAGGCATTGGTGCCTATATCGACGCCAAAATGGAAATTTCCCGCCGTCACCCAAACGGGTCCAAAGTCTGGGCCAGTGAAGTGATGCACGGCGCTCCGGTCATTCAGGACTATCTGGAGACAACGCTCACCGACTGGACCAACGGGCGCATCACGGTCATCGAACGCTGGATTTCCGAGGGACGCATGGCCCCCATCGACCCGCGCCATCTGCTGTATATGCTCTGGGCCACCACCCAGCATTACGCCGATTTTGGCCATCAGATTGAGACCCTCAATGGCAGCGCCCCCCTGTCCGATACGCAATGGGAAGCCGCCAAAAACAACATCAAAACCATCATCTTGCGCGGCATTGGCGCCCTGCCAACCGCGTGAAAACCTGACCTCAGGCCCTATGGACCTGCGCTGCTGCCTTCTTTAGCCTAAGCAGAGCAACGCAGAACGGAACGCAGATCATGTCTCAGGCCCCGGCACGCAAGCCAAGCCGCATTCAACAACGCAATCGCAAGCGCATCCTTGAAGCCGCACTGGAAGTCTTTTCCAGCCAAGGGTTTCGGGGGGCCACGCTTGATCTGATCGCCGAGGAGGCCGGGCTCTCCAAGCCCAACATCCTCTATTATTTCAGTGGCAAAGAAGACATTCACACAACCCTGCTCAATCAATTGATGGAAACCTGGCTCGACCCGCTCGAAGATATGGATCCCAACGGCGACCCGATTGAGGAGATCATGTCCTATGTCCACCGCAAGCTGGAAATGAGCCGTGAATTCCCACGTGAAAGCCGCCTCTTCGCCAACGAAATCCTCCAAGGCGCCCCGCGCATGGCCCCCCATCTGGAAAGTGATCTCAAACCGCTGGTGGATCGCAAAACCGCCGTGATCCGCCAATGGATCACCGAAGGCAAATTGGCCGATGTAGATCCGCGCCACCTGATTTTTTCGATCTGGGCCACCACCCAGCACTATGCAGATTTTGCCGTGCAGGTGCGCACTTTGATGCCAGAGGCCAGCAGCCCAACAGAGGGCGCCGATGCCTATCTGGACATGTTGTTCCGCAAACTCCTCACGCGCTGATCCAGCCGTTCCTGAGCCAGATATCTGGCTCAGATCCTTTGTTGTTGTACCAGATCGGAAACATGAAGGGGCCCTGAGCCCACTGCGGCAAAGAAGCGACACCTTTCCCCCACCTGCCATTTTCCTTTTGGGCGGCTGCCGAAATTGGCTAAGCTGCCTAAAAAATAAATAAACTAAAAATAAAATTGTAGGCAGGCAAATGAGTACGAAACCGCTTCTGTTTCAGATCGGGCACAACAAATGTGCCACGAGCGCCCTTTTCTTTCTATTCCTTCGCTCCCATCACATGGCGCTGCACAGCGGTGGGCGTTACTGGAAACGCCATCACAAAGGCTTTCTGGGCATGCGCAGCCCACAGGAGCGCATTCACGACAACATTCTGAATGGCCACGCCCCACTTGAGGGGCTGGAACGCTTCACCGCGTTTTTTGACATGGAATACAAGCGTGGCTCCGATGTGGTGGAGAATTTCAAACGCTACACCACCTTTGCCCGCCACTACCCCAACGCCAAATTCCTGATGAACACCCGTGACAAGGACGATTGGCTGCGCAGCCGGGTGCGCCATGCCAACGGGCAGTACCTCAAACAGGAAATGGCCCGCAAAAACCTGTCCTCTGATGAGGTTGTGGCCGCTTGGTCCTCTGATTTTGACCGCCACCTGCGCAAGGTCCGTAGCTTTTTTAAAGGGGAGGCGGATCGTCTTTTGGTCTTCAACACCGACAAGGACGATATTCAGAAACTGGTGGATTTCGCTGCGCCGGAGTTTCCGCTCGACACAAGCCACTGGGCAGAGGTGCGCAGCACCGACCGGATTGTCGAGAAAAAAGGCTGGCAGGACGACGGCGCAGATTTGCAGATTGCCATGGGCGACGCCGCCTGACACGGGTCCCCCCCCAAACACATCCAATAGAAAACGGCCGGGACATTCCCGGCCGCTCTTATTTCCAAAACACGCATAATCACTCCGCCGCAGTCGACGCCGGATTGTTCGGATGCGCGGTCCAATTGCCATATTCGGCGGCAACCGGCGTCCCTGTGCGCTCATCCATCTCGCCCGCATCCAACGTGCGCATGGTGATACAATTCTCCACCGGGCAGACATTGACGCAAAGATTACAGGCCACGCATTCATCATCCTTCACGGTGAACACACGGTCCTCCGACATCTCAATCGCCTGATGGCTCGTGTCCTCACAGGCCGCATAGCAGCGTCCGCATTTGATGCAATCATCCTGATTGATCACAGCCTTTGTGACGTGATTGAGGTTCAGATACTGCCAGTCGGTGACATTCGGCGTCGCCATACCAACAAAATCCGCCGTAGAAGCATAGCCCTTCTCATCCATCCATTGGGACAGACCAGAGATCATCTCCTGCACAATCTTAAAGCCATAGGTCATCGCCGCCGTACAGACCTGCACGTTGCCTGCGCCCAGCGCCATGAACTCCGCCGCATCGCGCCATGTGGTCACGCCACCAATGCCGGAAATCGGCAGCTTTGCCGTTTCCGGGTTGCGCGCGATCTCCGCCACCATATTGAGCGCAATCGGCTTCACCGCCGGGCCGCAATAGCCGCCATGGGTGCCTTTGCCGTCAATCATCGGCTCCGGGCTCATCGCATCCAGGTTGACCGAGGTGATCGAATTGATCGTGTTGATCAGGCTCACCGCATCCGCCCCACCGCGCAGCGCGGCTTCGGCTGGGTAGAGAATATTGGTGATGTTGGGCGTCAGCTTCACAATCACCGGCAGGTCGGTGGCGGCCTTGCACCAGCGCGACACCATCTCGATATACTCCGGCACCTGCCCCACAGCAGAGCCCATGCCACGCTCGGCCATCCCATGCGGGCAACCAAAGTTCAGCTCAAACCCGTCACAACCGGTTTCCGCAATCATCGGCAGAATGCGCTTCCAGGCGTCCTCCTCGCACGGCACCATCACGCTCGCGATCAGCGCGTGATCGGGATAATCCCGCTTCACTCGCGCCATTTCCTCAAGGTTCACCTCCAGCGGACGGTCGGTGATCAGCTCAATATTGTTGAGCCCCAGCAGGCGGCGGTCTGCGCCGTGAATGGCTCCGTACCGCGGCCCGTTCACATTCACCACCGGCGGGCCTTCCGCCCCCAGCGTCTTCCAGACAACGCCACCCCAGCCCTCATCAAAGGCGCGGCGCACGTTGTATTCCTTATCCGTTGGCGGCGCAGAGGCGAGCCAGAACGGGTTTGGGGATTTGATCCCGACAAAATCACTTTCGAGATTGGCCATATCGCTTATCTCCTTTTTGGTTGGTTCCCCCGCGCCCCGGACCTGATCCGGGGCCTCTGGCCATCACGCACCCGGCGCGAGGTCCCGGGTCTAGCCCGGGACGGGAATCTATGCTGTCAACCGGCACTCAAAGCCGCATGAATATCCTCAGCCGCATCTCGGCCTTCGGCGACAGCGGTCACGGTCAGATCATCGCCACCCGTGGCGCAGTCACCCCCGGCCCAGATGCCCTCCACAGAGGTCCGGCCGGTCTCATCTACTTTGATCTTGCCCCGCTCGAGCGTGGGCAAGCCGTCGCCTTCCAGCGTCTGACCAATCGCCTTGAACACCTGATCCGCCGCCAGACGCACGCTTTGGCCGGTCGGCTTCAGATCATTGTCGGTGTACTCAAATTCGATCTCGCGCACCGCGCCATTGCCGATCACCGCTTTGGGCGAGGCATTGGTGATGATCCGCACGCCTTTGGAGGCCGCCAGATCCTGCTCAAACTCCGAGGCGTTCATCCGGTCTTTGCCACGGCGATAAACAAGGCTCACGTTCAGCGCGCCCAGCAGCTTGGCTTGCACAGCGGCATCCACCGCCGTCATACCACCGCCAATCACCACAACATCGCGCCCGATTTCCAGCTGGCTAAGATCCTCGGCCTGACGCAGCTCCGCGATGAAATCCACCGCATCCTCCACGCCGTCCTTGTCTTCGCCCGCAACTCCCAGCGCGTTCACACCGCCCAGACCAATGCCCAGGAACACCGCATCAAACGCCGCCGTCAGGCCATCCAGCGACAGCCCGTCGCCCAGCTTCTTGCCGGTCTCGATGTTGATGCCGCCGATCTTCAGCAGCCAATCCACCTCGCGCTCGGCAAAACTGTCGACAGACTTATAGGCCGCGATACCAAATTCATTCAGCCCGCCCGCCTTGGCGCGCGCATCATACACCGTCACGTCATGACCATGCAGCGCCAACCGATGCGCCGCAGACAGACCCGCCGGCCCCGCCCCCACAACGGCGACCGTCTTTCCAGTCGAGGCCGCCCGCACAAACGGATGCGCCCCACGCTCCACCAGCACATCAGTGGCATAGCGCTGCAACCGGCCAATCTCCACCGGCGCCCCCTCTGCTGTCTCACGCACACAGACCTGCTCGCAAAGTGTCTCCGTTGGACACACCCGTGCGCACATCCCGCCTAGAATATTCTGACTGAAAATGGTCTTCGCCGCCGCTTCCGGCGTGCCTGTGGCGATCTGGCGAATGAACAGAGGAATATCAATGTCTGTAGGACAGGCCGTCATACAGGGCGCATCATGGCAGAAGTAACAGCGATCCGCCGCCACCAGCGCCTCATGATCATCATAGCGAGGGTGCAAATCCCCGAAATTTTCTGACAGTTCCGCTGAGCTCAATCGCCCCGCCTGAATGCCGTCGCTAAAGGGTGTGTTGGACATGAAACCTCCCCATACACCTTGTTGGCTACAGGCATCAGGCTGGCACAGGCCCCGTCACCGATCAATAAATTTTTTTACCATACGGTCAAAGTCTGGATTTTACTGAATTTTGCTTCGGGTTCTCTCGCACTGTGACCAATTTTTGATCACCCCATGCCCGCCAATTGTCAGGCGCAACCGTCCGCTCCCGGCGCGCGGCAGGCGCACATCCGCCCTGCCCCGGCAGGGTTTGTGTGAATATTCTGCAAAAAATGCCCGAAATGGTCGCTTTGAGCAAAAAGCGGCCTTGTTTTCTGCGGCGTATCTCCTCAGATGTGGGGTGCGCAGTTTCTAATGTCGACCCTCTGCTCCTAACCGGCTCAGCTTTTCGATCAAGATACCCGCCGGGCTGTCGCATGACGCGGACAGCACTAAATTATGGAGACAGACGATGGCTACAGGCACCGTCAAATGGTTTAACACCACCAAAGGTTTCGGCTTCATTGCCCCAGAAGATGGCGGCAAGGACGTTTTTGTTCACATTTCCGCAGTAGAGCGCTCCGGCCTGACCGGCCTCGCGGACAACCAGAAAGTCAGCTACGAGCTGCAAGCTGGCCGTGACGGCCGCGAAAGCGCCGTAGATCTGGCGCTGCTGTGATCTGATCACACTCATTCGGAAAAGGCGCTGCATCTGCGGCGCCTTTTTTTATGGCACATGATTTTATGGCGCAGAGCACGACAGGCCCCTCTGCCTCTGATCAATAACCAACGACAACCACAGCGGCCATAATCAGCATCATCAACGTGATTGGCCCCCACAAGCGA
The DNA here is from genome assembly GCF_017744035.1 of Shimia sp. R11_0. NCBI lineage: Bacteria > Pseudomonadati > Pseudomonadota > Alphaproteobacteria > Rhodobacterales > Roseobacteraceae > Shimia > Shimia sp. R11_0. Next base: position 105,408 of record NZ_JAGHQY010000005.1, read on the forward strand.
CGCTCCGCACGCGAGGGTGTGATCCAATTCGCAATACAAGACAACGCTTGAATACCGAGGGCGACCCAGCCCGACCAGGCAGGCCAACCAGGCCACCATCCCGCCTGTGACGTGATCGCGAAAGCCATGCCAAACAAAATGCAGATAGACACCCCCGCAAAGACTCGTCCGCTGGTGGGCAATGCGCCCTTCACGTGCCCTCCCTGCGTGATCTCCCCCCAACGCGCGCCACAGATCAGCGCGACCTGAAAGCCGATCACACACAGACACGCAAAGGCATACAGAGAGGACACAAAAGCAAGCAACATCTTGTAGAGGACTGCCTCTAAGGAACCAACGACGGTCCACCTTTAACAAGAAAAAGGCGCCACCTGAAGGTGACGCCTTTTTTCTTTTCCTCTCAGAGGAAAGATGGTCGGGACGGCAAGATTCGAACTTGCGACCCCCTGTACCCAAAAAAGTTTCATGATTAAGTAGCATTCAGCCTCATTCAGACCAAATGACTGTTTTTCAACATATTTTCAAGTCATTCGATGATTGATTAAGTACCATTTGGCCCCATATAGTAACAATAAGTGGATGCTAAATGGATGCTAAAACTCGTTCGGAGGATCACAGATGACCCAACTTTTATTGAAGGCCGACGTGGTTCGCGACTTGCCCTTAGCTGCTAAAGGGCAGGACTTCTATCTCGACACTCACACCAAGGGTCTGGGCGTTCGCGTCGGCACGCGCAAGAAGGCGTACTTCTTTGACGGGCGTGTCGGAGCCAAGAAACGCCGTGTCACGCTGGGAGACACTGACGCCCTGACACTGAACGAGGCCCGCAAGCTGGCCAAGAAGACCGCCTTCGAGATGCTGAATGGCGTTGACCGCAACAAAGAGAAGGCCAAGGAAAGGGCCGCTACGCTCACGTTAGGGGCCGCACTGGACCTCTACGAGCAAGCCCACGACTTGAAGGACAAGACCGCAGCCGAGAACCGTCGCTTGATTACCGCCGATTTCTCCGACTGGATGGACAAGGACGTGAAGGGGATCAGCCCCAGCATGGTAGAACGTCGTTTCAATGAAATCTCCGAACGCAGCCCGAGCATCGCGAACAACGCCTGTTACGTGCTTCGTGCGGTCTTGAACCATGCTCGTATCGCCACCAAAACAGACGCGGGCGAATACACCCTGCCCCTCAATCCATGCCAGCGATTGACCGACTTGAAACTCTGGCACAAACCTAACGCCAGAACAGGACGCCTGACCGAGAAGCAGTTTCCTGCGTTCTTTCAGGCGTTGGCAGACGCCAAGAACCCCAAGTTCGCGGATTACATGGAGATACTGGTCAGAACAGGTCTACGCAGAACTGAGGCGTCATCGCTCGCTTGGAGCGACGTGAATTTGATCGCAAAAACTTTTACCATAACTGCCGAGAAATCCAAATCCGGCACCCCCCTCACGCTGCCAATGTCTGCGCAAACCGAAGCCATTTTCAAACGTCGCATGGAAGCTGAACCGAACGCCGAACACGTGTTTGGAGATGCCAAGCGGTATGACCCTCGCAAGAGCCTGAACGCGCTACGTAAGGCCGTAGGGATCGACCTTTCATACCATGACTGCCGTAGAACCGCTCTGAGCATCGCTGAACAGCAAGAAGTGCCCTATGGCATTCTCAAGAAAATGTCGAACCACAGCGCCGGAAATGACGTCACGCTCAAGCACTACACCAACGCCGTGGAGCACGAGGCATTGCGGCCATATGTTCAGCGTGTTTCCGATCAAATCGACCGTTTGGGCGGGATCGACAACATGCACCTCAAGATCGCGGATCAGATCAACCGCCTGAATTCGGTTTGCGATGCTCTGGCAGATTTTGATCAATTCAAATTTGAAATCAGAAACTTGCAGGACGTTGTTAAGAGACTGGAACAACGGAACCAACCGCAATAACGCGACTGAACCAGACGGGTGGTGCATACTTTGCACCACCTTCAATCTTAATCATTGCCATCCAACCGCAATGGCATAAATTTGCATTCAGACGGACGAATACCAAGGAGGGTGGCCGTAACTGTCTCCGCTTTTCTGCGGTGAAGTCGGGACAGGAAACGCCGTTCGCAGCAACCGCGCACTAGCGCAGCGAAACCCTTTTCTTGGAGGTCCACATCATGGCCCTGACACTAAACACCAAACCGAACCCGAGTGCTCGGACTGCTCCATCTATCACGCCATATCTGACGCCTAAACAGGTTGCCACGATGACAGGCGGCGCGCTGACAGAAGGTCAGCTTAAGCAAGACCGCATGGAAGCCGAAGCCAATGGCACCCCGCCCAAAATTCCGTACTACCGGATCAGCTACCGCAAGGTGCACTACAAACCCGATGACGTGAGGGCTTATCTCGAAACGCTGCGGGTGGAGTAATACATGGAGGATTTTAAGCTCAACCGCCAACCAGATTGGCCCGAAAAAATGGGTTCACCTTACGCTTTCAACGTTGGTTATGAACCGAATAAAGGGCTGCTCGCAGCAGCCCTGACCCCTCGAACTAAACAGGGACGAGCCAATCTAGCGGCCCGACTTGTTCTGGTCGTTCTGCTGTTTAAGTTGAACAAGTCCCGGCAGAGGCTCAAGTACAAATCCGATCCACGGTTCGGAAATTATCGTTACGTTTGGTTCCACATGCACGAGCTCGAAGCTTGGGCCGGACTTAACAAGCATCAGGCCGAGCGAGGCATGAAAGCGCTCATTGATGGAGGGATAGTGTATGCAACCCGCGCCAACAAAAATCAGCCGCGTTCTTACCGCCTAACTGATGCAGCTTTCATGATGGCACACGCTTTCCAATATCCACACCACAGACTGACTTGGACGGAGCATCACGTTTACTCAATGCTCGACACCCCTAAGGGTGGGGGGCAGCTAAATGCAACACTTGCGAAGAATGAACTGAATAATATGAGCGCTGAGCTTGCCGATCGCTATCGGTTACACTTCGCACAGCGGATCGCGGAATGGAAACCCCACCTCGATCAGTGGCACAGCACCCCCCACCCCAGCGGTAGGCGACAAGACCCCTATGAATGCGGCTTTATAGATGTGGTGCGGTCTGACTGTGGCGATATATTCGAAAAGCTGGATAAGCTCATCGAAGAGGCTACCCCAATCACTATGGAGGCCCTTTATTCGTAGAGTAGCCACTACGCATATTTGCGGGGTGTACACTATGCATATTTGCGGCACCTAACCGCATATTTGCGGATATTCACTATGCATATTTGCAGGGTTCTGAGACCTTAACTAAGAGACCTTAACAGAGACAGAAATACTGAAACCATGCGCACCATCTACGAAGGTGCACGTTGGGGATACTCCCCCTTCCTTCGTTAACAAGGAGAGTAATGTAAAGAAACGCACGCGGGCGCGAGGCGATTGCACACCGCCCCGCCACCCCTGCCTCGCCGAACGAAACCGATTGGCAAACGTTTGCGCAGACGCACAAGAAACATACTTTTTGTGCATTGATGCACAAAAGCAAAACTGCTATGATCATCCTCGAACGGCACTGGCGTGTAGTTCACCATTCGTTGCCCCCGTCTGTTGTGCTTTGGATCAGTGCAACGCCAGACACCGACATATAATCCTTGTGTTCATTCTGGCAGGCGGGCGGCACCACTCCACCAACTCTGCGCAATCAAACTAAGGGAACCCTGCCCACCCTAGGGGAACCCACGCATGTATCGGAGGGGACCGGGGCTAGCGCGTCACTCTAAATTAGAAACCAAAGACATACTTCAAAACGTCGTAACCAGCTGCCAGCGCGAATGAAGCCAAAACCATGCCAACAACCGCCCGATGAAGCATTGCTCCGACACGAGATCCTTTGAAGTACTCCATTGGAGGAAAAAGCCACCGAAAGTACTGAAACAAAAAGCGTCCAGCTAGCAAACTCAGCAACAAAAAATAGATCGATGCAAAAATGTTGAGAAATAAATCTTGCTCAGCAAGCCACTTGCTTAGCGGTGTCGGCCACTTTGCGTAGGCAAGCATTAGCAAGGGAAGAAAAGCTAGGTACGTAAAGTAATCGTAAGCACCAGAACCGTGGATAACCGGTCGCAAGGCCCTTCTCTTCTTGAAGAAGCTTTCAAGCCGATTGGCCGTCGAGATTACCCAGTCTTCATCCTTGCCATACACGTTGATCACGCTCCGGTTTTCGGTAGGGTTCGAGGGGAGAGTAATCAAGTCCATCGTCAACGGGGGGCGGTCAAAGGCGATGAACACGTCCACGCAATTGAGGGGACTAGTGCCAAGTTGTTTTTTTGCGAACGAGCCGTTGGAAATGTAGAAAGTCTCCAAATCGTCCGGATAGTCTCCACGGGACTTATCAGGGATTCCCACAGCTGTGATCTCATCACCGGAACGTACAAGAATTGTGTGCTCAACACGCATTTGTTCTTCCAGAAAGACCTTGGCCTGTTCTGCGCTTTCAAATCTGGCCAGATCGATACTTGCAAACTCAAGTTTCCGCGCCCGATCATTCGCGCTTTCGATTAGCTCACAAAATTCGGCCAAATCGTCAGCTGACAGTACCAAGTTAGTTGGGTGCAGAGTCCTCGCATATACGTGACTTTTGGGGTCAATGTTAACGGCATTTCCCGCATTTGTGATTGCATTTTCATCTGACTCAGCCTGCGAACCCGCCACTACCTCCAACAATTCTTGATCTATTTCAGCCACTTACAACCGCCCCACGAACACTATTGACGTCGAGTTCGCAGTAGGCCACGTTAGACGCCAGATTTCAACCTGAACCAAAGCAAAGGAGTGCACCGGTTCCCCGATAGAGGGATCAGTGCGCTATGACTTTGCGTCTGGCGAAAACAAAGAAGACCCAGCCCGCTCTGGCGGACCCTGTAGAGCTTCTTGCTATCTGGGCCGCGCTTACTTTCCTCATCCCTGCGGGGATCAGCAAAGGCAAACCCTTCCAGCTTCACGAGTTCCAAAAGGAATTCCTTAGAGCCTACCTAAGCCGCGACGTTGACGGCCCAACGTTTCGAACGCTGATCTACTCCACACCCCGTAAGCTAGGTAAGTCCACATTGCTTGGCTTGCTGCTGCTTGCACATATGTGCCCTGACAGCCCTCTCTACGTACCCGGATTTGTTGGGGCCATCGCAGCGCCTACCGAAAAACACGCAGGCTACATCGGCGCTGCCATGTTCGATCTGCTGGAAACTGCAGGGCGAGAAAACGAAATCACGCGCCGTGCAGACCCCCGCCCCGGTAAGATCGAAATTGCTGACTGTGTGTGCTTTCTCTCCACTGGTTCGATCAAACAGGGGCACGGCCTCGACCTTGATCTAGCCTTGATCGATGAATGCGGCTTGATTGAAAAAAACCAAGGTGAACTGATCACAGCGTTCTTTGATGCATTGGCGACCAAAGACGGCCAATTGATCCTAACCGGCACTCGTGGGGACAGCCCTTCCTACAATGACCTGATCGACCATCCTGACAAGCGGACGCACGTAACGCTTTTCGCCGCCGCCAAAACTGACGATCCCGGCGACCCAAAAACATGGGCCAAGGCAAACCCGGCACTTGGACAGATTAAATCAGCACGTTTCATGGAAGACGCCTTCACCAAGGCGCAGGCGGGGGGCAGCACCACAGAATTTGAGGTGTGGCACCTCAACAAACCGCTATCCCCTACCCGCCAGTTACTCCTTGACTATCACGTTCTCTCCAAAACCTATCGTGACACCCCCCAAACCATTCCAGGCGAACCCGTTCATGTGGGCGTTGACTTGGGAGGGGCCGCATCCATGACCGCCGCCGTGATCGCGTACGAGCAATCAGGAGTGGTTCGCGTGCTCGGAGCATTTCCCGGCGCAGACATGGACCTAATCACCCGGAGCAAACGAGATCAGGTGGGTGATCTCTGGCACCGCGCAGCATTGGCAGGTGACTTGATCGAAACCAGCGGCAGCGTTTCGGACCTAAACGAATTCTTGCCCGCCGTGGTGAATATGGTGGGCAATCATCCCGTGGCCTCTGTCTCGTGCGACCGGTACCGCGAAGCCGAATTTAGAACAGCCTTGGCCCGTCAACAGATCGCATGGCCCGTAATCTTTCGCGGCACCGGCCCCCGCGATGGAGATCAGGATATTCGCGCCACCCGTCGCTTATTCCTTGCCGGGGCCGTCCAGATGAAACGCAGTATTTTGTTGGAAGGGTCACTTGGGGAGGCTGACGTCAAGGTTTCCACCACCGGTGCCTGCCAACTCGACAAATCGCATAACACGGCACGGATCGACGTCTGTCAGGCGCTGGTGCTGGCTTGCTCTGCCGTGGTGCGGGCCAAGGATACCCCCCCGACCGAATACACAGTGGAGGTGATCTAATGGTTATGAAAACTCTGCCACCACTGACCAAGCCCTATCAGAACATCCATACGCACGATTGGCGGCACAAACTACGCCAGACCGTTGCGCAACGGGCGTCCTTTAGATGCGAACACTGCCACGTGTTCCTTGGGATGCATGGCCATGTGGACCACCGCGTTTCTCGCCGTGAGTTGGAAGCCGAAGGCGGGAACCCTTGGGATGCCGCCAACCTGCAATATCTCTGCACGTCCTGCCACAGCGTCAAAACCAACAAAGAGCGCTGGGATTGGGCCGGACGACGTGAAGGGCCGAAACCTTGGAAACGATCAAAAGTTCAAGGGCGGAACCTCATGCTGGCAATGGCAGGGGTGAAGCCGATGACCTGACAGCCTTTGCCCGACAAACCTCCCGAAACCGATGCAAACCAAAGGAATCCGACATGCTTAAATCGCATGAAATCCAACTGGCGCAGTCAAAGCGCCGCGAGAAAATGGCCGAAATCCAAAAGGCCGAAACCATCTCCGAAGAAGGCCGCACCGAACTGCGTAGCCTGACCGAAGCATACGAAGGGGCCGAAGTCGAATACCGCGCCGCCCTGATTGTGGAAGGTGAGGAACGCGACAAGATCAAGGAACCGGACAAGGCCGAAACCGACTTTGACCGCGAGTGTCGCCAATTCAGCCTGTCAGGGCTGGCCGCATCTGTGACCGAAGGCAAGCCGCTGGAAGGCCGCGAACTGGAAGTGAGCCAAGAACTGGAACAGCGCAACGGACCATCCCAAAAGGGTGGCGTTCAAGTGCCGTGGGCCGTGTTCGGTCTGGAAGAACGTGCAGACGCCGTGACCGATGCCAGTGCGGGCACCAGCCAAGAACTGGCCAGCCGCCCCGTCATGAACCACCTGCAACGGTTTTTCGAAGCGTCGGCAGCGGCGAAATTCGGGATCAAGGCTATTCAGGTGACAGGCGTTCCCGCTTTCCCTGAGATCACCGGGGGCGGTTCTATGTCGTGGGTGGCCGAAGGTGCGGGCAGCGATGCCAGCGCAATCACCACCACCAGCAAAACGCCAACGATCAAGACCGCCAATGCGCGGTATGTGGTCACGCGCCAAGCTGCCAAACAGAACCCCGCCATTGAGGCCATCTTGCGCCGTGATCTGGCCGAAGTCATGCGCGAGGGGATCGACCTTGCCGCCTTCCAAGGCACGGGTGCCAATGATCAGCCCACGGGCCTTGAAAACGCTCTGACGGGTGGCCGTGCTATCGACGTGTCAGACGTGGCCAGCTTCACCGACCTGCACCTGTACGCGACCCAGCTTTGGGAAAGCGCCAAACTCTCGGACAATGCCGGGATCAAGTTTGCGGGTGCCCCGATTGTGCGTCAAACGCTGGTGGACAGCCTGATCACGGGCACCGCCGTAAGCGAATATGACCGCTTCAAATCGGCTGGTTTCTCGGGCCTCTGGTCGCAACAGGTTTCCGGCCAAGGGGCGCGTGATGGCACCGACAAGGGCGCATCCAACGTCTACCTGTCGGCAGGTGGCAGTCATGCGTTCATGCCCACATGGGGCAGCGTGGAACTGGTGATCGACCCCTACAGCGAAAGCAAAACGGGCAAGATCGCAATCACAGCGTTTGCCTTTGTCGATCTGCTGTTCCAGCGCCTGAGCACTCACTTCCTGAAACTGGAAAACGTGCAGGACCGCGCCTAATGACTGACAGCCGCACCATATGGGCCGCTAACCTTGAGGTGCGGCAACAGGGAAAGTCACCCGTGATCGCGGGCAGCTTTCCCTACAACACATGGGCCGTACTCTCTGACAGGGGCACGGTTCGCAAAGAAGAAATCGAACCGGGGGCGTTTGACTTCACGCTCCAAGATGCCACGCGGGAAATCAATCTCTTGTTCGGGCACAGCTTCGACAAGCCGCTGGCAAGCCGCAAGGCGGGCAGTCTGGTGCTCAAGGACACCCCCGAGGCCCTGACCTTCGAAGCCACCATATCCCCCGAATTGGAGGCCGTGAGCCATGTACGAGACGCACTTAGCATGGTGGGGGCTGGTCTGGTTACTGGTGTATCTCCGGGTTTCCGGGTGCCGCCCAAGGTCGTTGTGCCGGATGCAGAAAGGCTTGAACCGGAACCGGGCAATCCCGGTGTGATGATCCGCAAGCTCTCTGCACTGGTTCTCTTTGAACTCTCTTTAGTGACGCGCCCCGCTTATGAGCAATCCCACGCCGAACTTAGGGCATTGGAGCGGGCACAACTTCACCAACCAACACAAAGGATTTTCTTACCATGATCGAAGTCTTGGAAACCGAATTCACTTATGGCGATGCCCCTGCCAATATCTCAGCGTCTGACGTGGCCCTAGAAGCAGGTGTATCTGAAGTAGACGCCGCCACCATGATCGTGGCGTCATGGATACAGGCCGAGACCTTTTGCAATCGGGCCTTCCGCCCCATTACCTCTGGCAAAGTGGTGATTAAGGTTGCTCAAGAGCAAGCTTGGCAATGGCCTCGCTACCCATACCCTGACGATCTAGTCATCGAGGTGCACAGCAAGGGTTCGTGGGTATCTCACAGCGAAACCTATGTCGCAGTAGCTGGTCTTGTCGAACTCGTACCGTGGACGCTCTACCGACTAACCCAAAGCGGCACAGTGACGCCACCTCCCCCCAACGACACCGTTGTGCAGGCCGTCAAAAACCTTGCCCTCTACCAGCTGGTACAGATGCCCCAGCGTCGGGAATTCAAAAGTCAAACAGCGGGCGATACAAGCCTGACACGGGAAGAAATCAAGGGCCTATTCTATGCCTCTGGAGCGGGTGCACTGCTGGCCAGCGAAGTGCGCCAATGATCTGGCCCTTTAAAAAGAAGCTGGAACAGCGCAGCGGCTTTTCCGGCGTGACGCAGACCTATATCGATGCGCGCCGAAAAAACCTGCAATCGGATGGCTCTGCCGCCCTGTCGGCAACCGTGGCCACCTGTGTGGGCATGTGGGCGCGTGGGTTTACCATGATCACTCCAGCCCCTGCCGATCTGCTGACCCCGGATGTGATGGGGGCGATTGGCCTTGACCTGTGTCTGCGTGGGGAAAGCGTCTGGCATATTCGGATCGAACATGGCGAACCTGTTCTGGTGCCAGTGGCTTATTGGGATGAACTCGGACAAGGCCGCTATCATCTGCACATTGCCCGCGTGAACACCACCGAAACCGTAAAAGCGTTGGAACCCGAGGTTCTGAAACTCAAGATCAACAGCGACCCGTCGCAACCGTGGAAAGGCCGTAGCCCGTTTGCGCTCATGGGCCTGTCGCCCACGCTCATGGCAGAAGTGGAGGCGGCAATCTCGGGGGCCATGCCGATGGCGGGTAAGGGTCTGCTGCCGATGTCAGCCAATATCCCTCAAGAGGAACAGGGCAAGGTACTGTCAGGTTTGCGCACCGGATCGCTGGCGACTGTGATGTCAAAACAGGATTTTGGCCACCAGACAGGCGGAGATCGTTCGGAACTGCGTCGGGTGGAACTGACCCCCGATCTGCAAAAGATGGACCTGAACCCCACGACTGACAGCTTGCACAATCGCGTTCTGAGTGCTTGCGGCATTCCCCCGGCTCTGGCGACAGCATCGGGCAACGCTGGGGCCATGCGGGAAGCTTACCGCCTGTTTGCGATCCAGACCTTGGAACCGCTGGGGCGTCAGCTACTGCCAGAACTCAAAACCAAGCTGAACGTGGCCACCCTGAACAGCGATGACATGATGAGCGCGGACACAGCGGGCCGTGCTCGATCTGTCGGCACACTGGTCAAAGCTGGTGTTCCTGTTCAGACCGCTATGGAACTTGTGGGCTGGAAGGGCGTGAACATCCCCGAGGCAAGGCCGCAACCTGAACCCAAGCCCCAAGAGCAAGGCGCAGAAAAATGAGCTACGCCGCCACCCTGAAACGCGCCGTCAAGCATAACCCCACGTGGGTGAATGCCCGCATCTACGAATATGCTTTGGACGATGAGAGCCACCCGCTGCTGGCCAATGGCGAATATCGCTTTGACTTGAGAGAAATCACATACGGTTTCCGCGACTTGAGACCCGAGACAAACTTTACCATCTCGCAAGCGTATCAGGGCAGCACCGTGGTGACAGTGATCACCGAAAACCCGCCTGACACTTCGCACCTGATCCAGATGGGCGCGACATGGTATTCGCTACAAGAGGTGCGGGCCTCTGACGCCTTAGGGGCAACCGTGTCCTATATTGCCGGAGCAATGGACATCATCCCGGACATTCGGAACGACACGCTATGACCCCTGATCTCCAGATGCCTCCAACGCCCCACGCCACCGCCACAGATGCCGAATGGCGAGCTTATCTGGGCGAACTGCTCGAACTTGTGAGCAAACAAGGGGTGCCGGCCTTGAAACTTCAAGGCTTTACAGAACCCGAACTATTCCAACTTCGTAGACTGGCCAGCGTGTTTCGCAACGGCCAAGGTACTGCAAAAGACCTCAGGCTGTTGCGCGCCATCGCTGAAAAGCTGTGAGCCAAGTTCAGAACTCACTCTCAAACTTCTTCAAGGCACAGCTTCTAGTCGTAGCAATACATTGGTGGGCACAAACCACTGCCGCTTTCGAACCCTAAGAAACTGAGTACAGCCCCAAAACAAAGCAGAGCGACCAATATGTAAAAGCCTGTGAGTACTTTGTTGAGCACACCAACCCGAGCTGACTTTTTGGCGAACTGATTGTTCTTCCTTTGCCATTCAATGAGTAAAGAACGCTCTTCTTCACTCAATGCTGCCCTCCACTCTTCATAGCTTTGTGTGCTGTCTGCATCCGGAAAATCTGGAACACCTTCAGGGTGCCGAGGAGGTTTCGCCGGACGTGAAAAAAACATGCCTGCCCCTAAATCAGAAGAACACCCAGGTAAAACTTACGCCAACTGCCATCCAACTCACAAAGCAAATCATTAGGTTTCAGAAGCAACTGCGACAAAAACTTGCCTACTATGTGGATGCTAGAAAAAAATCAGGGGTGAAGCGACAAAACTGTCAATCTTCACCCCATTGATTTACTTGGGTAATTTGGTCGGGACGGCAAGATTCGAACTTGCGACCCCCTGTACCCAAAACAGGTGCGCTACCAGACTGCGCTACGCCCCGATCCGTGGAGCACCGTTTACCCCCACTGTTCGGGAATGAAAACCCCTAACATGGCCAATTTGCAATTTCTTGCAAAAAACTTGGATGGCGCATGGCGCTACCCTCAGTAATTCCTAGGGATTTTGCCATTCCACCATTGATCTCAAGAACATAGCGGATGGCGTCACCACCTGGAATCGGGGTCTCATCAAGGGGAATCGCCTCATGATGAATGCGCTGAATCACCCCATGTTCGTCTGCAAACAGCATATCGAGGGGAATCAACGTATTGCGCATCCAGAAAGACACGGGACCCGTACGTTCATAAACAAAGATCATCCCAGCGCTCGCCGGCATGGCGCTGCGATGCATCAGCCCCTCAGCCCGCGCGCTGCGTGTGTCAGCCACTTCTACGGTGAATCGCGCCTGCCCCCAGTCCCCTTTAAGCCAAAGGGTGTCTTCCCGACAGGCGCCCTGTGCGTGCCCCGCACGCGGCAACGCGCCAATCAGCGCAGCTGCCAGAATGACGCCGATCCCACGACCGGCGCCGCCAAATTTTAGGAGTTGTCCAAAACTGCGTTTTCCCACGCCAATACCTCAGTTGCCATGCGACCACGTTTACCGTCGATCACACGCAGCGCCAAGGCTTCGCCGGGTTGAAGGTCGCTCAGGCCAGAGCGACGCAGCACTTCAATATGCAGGAAAATGTCTTCCGGGCGACCAAACACGTTGGCAAAGCCAAAACCCTTGCCCTTGTCAAACCACTTCACCCGTGCAGGCTCCAGAGGCGTGGCACGGATGTCATCCAGATCCATACCTTCAAAATCGGACAGGGCCACCGGGCTCTCTGTCTCAGGCGCATCAATGCGGTGCACTTCAACGGCCTGCGAGCCTCGATCCGTCACCTGAACCGACACATCAATCGCGGATCCATCCGCAACAGAGCTCTGACCGAAATTGCGCAGCACGTTGGCATGCAAAAGAATGTCCGGCCCACCTGCATCCGAAACAATGAATCCGAAACCTTTGACCGGATCGAACCACTTCACCACGCCTGCAACGCGGGTGGTGTCTTTCTCTAGAGTACTCAATGCCTCAACCTTAGTTTGTATCATCCCCATGATGAACTAAACTGTGCGGCATTCCGCACAAATCAGCAAGCGCAAAAATTCCATGCATTTCATGCGCTTGCTCGTTGATTTCTGCCCCACTCAGGGGTTAAGGCGAAGGATTTCCCACTGTTTTTCAGGTGTTTCGCGGGTCCAGCGGAACCGATCATGCAAGCGAAACGCCCCATCGGCCCAGAACTCAATCTCCGTAGGAATTATACGAAATCCGCCCCAAAAATCAGGGCGTTTGGGGTGAGTGCCGTGCTGTGTTGTCATTTTTGCCACTTTTGCCATCAATTCCGCCCGAGAATTGAGCGGTTTTGATTGCTCAGAGGCCCAAGCGCCCAATTTGCTCTTAAGACTGCGCGACTCAAAATAGGCATCGGCCTGCGGCCCCTCTTCGCGCATAACGTGTCCGCGCACCCGGATCTGACGCCGCAGTGACTTCCAGTGCATTACAAAGGCCGCCGCCCCGCTGGCATCGATTTCCTGCGCCTTCACGCTGCCGTAATTCGTATAGAAAACAAAGGCCGCCTCCTCGATATCCTTGAGCAGCACCATGCGCGCATTGGGCATGCCCGCTCTGTCCACCGTCGAAAGCGCGATGGCATTGGGATCATTCGGTTCGCTTTTCTCCGCCTCTTTCAGCCAAGCACGCGCAATTTCAAAAGGATCATCGCCCGCAAATATACCGCCGCGTTCAGTCATTTCTGCCTCCGGAATTCTGAATCACGGGCCACCCTTGCCCGTCTCCTCACCAATGTGAAGCCCTTGATGCGTCAAGAGCAATCGCCTAAACGTCTGCCATAACGAAGTGGGACGGAGTGGACCGGATGTCAAATCACCTCATGACCGGCAAACGCGGCGTGATCATGGGCCTTGCCAACGACAAGTCTATCGCTTGGGGCATCGCCAAAGCCTGTGCCGATGCTGGCGCCGAACTGGCCTTCACCTACATGGGCGATGCGTTCAAAAAGCGCGTGGTTCCGCTTGCCGAAAAACTGGGTGTCGACACGTTGATTGACTGCGACGTATCCGACCCGGCCTCAATTGATGCGGCCTTTGCCGCAATCGAAGCCAAATGGGGCAAAATTGACTTCATCGTTCATGCCATTGGCTTCTCTGACAAAAACGAGCTACGCGGCCGTTATGTCGATACTTCCAAAGACAACTTCCTGATGACCATGGACGTCTCTGTATATTCCTTCACCGCCGTGATGCAGCGCGCGGAAAAGCTTATGAAAGACGGCGGCTCTGCCCTGACACTCACCTACTATGGGGCTGAGCAGGTCATGCCGCACTACAACGTGATGGGCGTCGCCAAAGCCGCGCTGGAAGCCTCCGTGAAATACCTCGCCGAAGATCTCGGCAAAGACGGCATCCGCGTCAACGCGATTTCCGCAGGCCCGATCAAAACCCTCGCCGCCGCAGGCATTGGCGACTTCCGCTATATTCTGAAATGGAATGAGCTGAACTCGCCCCTACGCCGCAACGTCACCATTGATGACGTGGGCAACTCTGCCCTTTACCTGCTGTCCGATCTGAGCAGCGGCGTCACTGGCGAAAACCTGCATGTGGATTCCGGCTATCATATTGTCGGCATGAAGGCGGTGGATGCACCGGACATCGACACAGAAGTGGGTCGCAAATGAGCGTCGCAGCTTTTGTTGCGACCGTCTCGCTCTGCCTCATGGCCGCCATCAGCCCCGGCCCCGCCGTCTTGATGGCGGCGCGCGTGGGTCTGCGCGACGGGCTCAAAACGGGCGCAGCACTGGCCGCAGGCATCGGTTTGGGGGCCGTTTTCTGGGCCGGTGCCGCACTCTTTGGTCTGGCGCTTCTGTTTGAATACGCCCCCTTCCTCCTGACGGCGCTGAAAATTGGCGGCGCAGGCTTCCTGATCTGGACCGCCATCAAAATGTGGCGCGCCGCAGATGTGCCGCTGGAAGACGGTGAAGACGCCGCCGCCCTGCCCTCGCTCTGGTCTGCCTTGCGTCTTGGCATCTGGACACAGCTCGCCAATCCCAAACCAGCAGTTTTCTTTGGTGCGGTTTTTGTGGGCACCGTCCCCACAGATGCAACACCTCTGGCTCTGGTCCTGGTGCTCCTGTGCATTTTTCTGGGTGAGTTCCTCTGGAACACGGCCGTGGCGCGTCTGTTCTCACTCAGCAAAACCCGCGAAGTCTACATTGGTCTCAAACACTGGATTGACCGCATCTTCGGCGGGCTGCTCGCAGCCCTTGGCGTGAAAATCGCCGCGCTGTGATGCGCCGCCTTCTCGCACTCTTTGTGGCATGCGGCGCATTTGCGTGGCTTGCACTCCAATACCCTCCTCAGATCCCGGCTCCAAAGCCTGATCTGCGCTCCCCGCGCACAGGCATCGGTGAGATCCGCGCCTATCAAACGCCCAAGCTCCGCGCAGCCATGGCCGAGGCCGATCTCCACCTGGGGGCTCCAACCTACATCCGCATCTTCAAAGAAGAGAAAATCCTCGAACTTTGGCTGCAATCAGAGGCAGGGCCTTATGAGCTGTTCAGGACCTATCCGATCTGCAACCACTCCGGTGCGCTCGGTCCCAAACTGAAGGAAGGCGATCGCCAGTCGCCCGAAGGCTTCTACCGCGTGGACAAAGCCGCGCTCAATCCAAACAGCAGCTATCACCTGTCCTTCAATCTGGGCTTCCCCAATGCCTACGACCGCGCGAAGGGGCGCACCGGCAGCTACCTGATGGTGCACGGCGATTGTGTCTCTGTGGGGTGCTACGCCATGACCGATCCGATGATCGAAGAGATCTATGTCACTGTTGAGTCCGCGCTGAACGCCGGGCAATCCTTTGTGCCGGTCCACGCCTTCCCTTTTCGCCCCACCGAGGCGCGCATGGCCCGTGCAGCTGGGCACCCATGGGAAAGCTACTGGCAAAACCTCGCCCCCGCCTACCACAGCTTTGCTTCCAACCATCAACCACCAGCCATTTCTATGCAAGATGGCCGCTATGTCGCCACGCCATAACCCGAGAAATCAAACGGTTTGCGCAACAATGTGCTTCTGATAGAAGAGCCAAAATCTGCCACAAAGGGGTGAGTCCACCATGAGCGAGCGTCTGCCACACGAAAAAGGCTTCCACATCAGTTGGGATCAAATCCACCGCGATAGCCGGGCTTTGGCGTGGCGTCTGGACGGCAAAGGCCCGGACGATGGCGCATGGCGCGCGATTGTTGCCATCACCCGCGGCGGCATGGCGCCTGCGATGATCGTGGCCCGCGAGCTCGACATCCGCGTGGTCGACACCATTTCCGTGAAATCCTACCACTCCGGCGGCGGCAAGGCCGATCAGCGTCGCGAAGCGCAGATCCTCAAAGCACCTGATGCCGATCTGATGGGCGACGGCGAAGGCGTGCTGATCATCGACGATCTGGTGGATTCCGGCAAAACCCTGGAGCTGGTGCGCGACACCTACCCGAAGGCGCATTTTGCAACGGTCTATGCCAAACCACAGGGCGAGCCGCAGGTGGACACATTCATCACCGGCGTCAGCCAAGACACATGGATTTTCTTCCCATGGGACATGGCCCTGCAATATGTCGAGCCCTACCGCGGCAACGACTGATCCTTGGCGATCTTGAGGTGAGCGCACTCTATTTCGGCTCAGGCTGTCTTAGGGGCGCTGCCCCTGCCGCATCTGCGATGCGGCCACCCCGGGATATTTCTTTCAAGAGGAAGACCGGGAGATATAGACGCAAGAGCAAACAATCGCTTGCACATCACTGAATTGGCGGCTTTTCTGCGCGAAAGCCGCTGACCATCGCGCAACCCGCGCATAGGGGGCGGCCCAACCTCAGACGCCAGGAAGCCGCCATGACCCTCTCTCGCACCAACGCCACATTCGCGCCACCTGTGATGGAGGCCCGTCGCTGGCTTGAAGGGGTGCGTTTCACCGCCGAAAAACCTCTGATCAATGTCAGCCAGGCCGCTCCAGTGGCCCCACCCCCAGAAGGGCTGCGCCGCCACATTGCTGAGATTGCGGTGAGCAATCCTGAAACACATCTCTATGGTCCGGTGCTTGGGCTGCCCGAGCTGCGCGCGGAAGTTGCAGATCACTGGTGCGCCGCTTATGGCGGCAGGATCACGGCGGCGCAGGTTGGCATCACCTCCGGCTGCAATCAGGCCTTTAGCGCAGCTCTTGCCGCCATCGCTAGTGAGGGAGATGAGGTTATCCTCCCAACACCTTGGTACTTCAATCATAAAATGTGGCTGGACATGCAAGGTGTCACCGCTGTTCCCTTGTCCACCGGCGCGGATCTTTTGCCTGATCCAGACCAGATCCTGCGCCTGATGACGCACCGCACCCGCGCCATTGTGCTGGTCACCCCCAACAACCCGGGCGGTGTCGAATACCCGGCAGAGCTGGTGCGCGCCATCTATTCCCATGCCCGGAGCAAAGGCGTCAAACTGATCGTGGATGAAACCTACCGCGATTTTGATTCTCGCAGCGGCGCGCCCCATGATCTCTTCAGCGATCCCGATTGGGACCAAACCCTGATCCAGCTCTACTCTTTTTCCAAAGCCTACCGCCTCACCGGTCACCGTGTCGGCGCCATGGTCTGCAACACAGAGACGCTGGCTGAGGCCGAAAAGTTTCTGGACACCGTCGCCATCTGCCCCAATCAACTGGGCCAGCACGCCGCGCTCTGGGGCATGAAAAACCTGTCCGACTGGCTCGCTCAGGAGCGATTGGAGATACTGGATCGCCGTCAGGCCATCACAGACAACCTTCACAAAATCGACAAGAATGGCTGGAAACTGCTTGGCGCAGGCGCCTATTTTGCCTATTTCGAACACCCCTTCGAAATGGACAGCGATGCGCTGGCCAAAATGCTGGTGCGCGAGCACGCGGTGCTCACTTTGCCCGGCACAATGTTTACACCAGATGAAGATCCCTTGGGAAAACGCTCCCTGCGCATCGCCTTTGCCAATGTGGATCGCGAAGAAATTAGCGTTCTCTTTGATCGCCTCGCAGCGGTGGATGCCCCGCACGCAAAATAACGCCACTGCGCAGATCGGGGGCACGGCAATCACGCTTGCCCCCCTTGCCCCAACCGCGTAGACCTTCTGCCGAGAAACTCGAACAAACACAGGGCGGAACGCAGAGATGGCGCAGGGCAAAACCTCAAAAACGATGGTCTGGATCCTCATGGCCTTGCTCATTCTTGGGCTTGGCGGCTTTGGCGTGACCAATTTGTCCGGCACCATCCATTCGGTGGGCTCCGTTGGCGAAAAAGATATATCTGTCAATGACTACAGCCGCGCTCTTCAAGAAGAGCTGCGTGCTCTGGAAGCCCAAACAGGCCAGTCTCTGCCCTTTGCACAGGCGCAGGCCTTCGGCATCGACCGCCTCGTGCTGGCCCGCCTGACCACCACCCGTTCGATGGATGCGGAAAACGCGCGCCTCGGCATTTCCATTGGCGATGAAAACCTGCGTCAGGAACTGATGGCCATCCCCTCCTTTCAGGGGCTGGATGGCTCCTTTGATCGCGACGCTTACAGCTTTGCCATTGAGCAGGCGGGCATGAGCGAAGCCGATTTTGAAGACACCGTCCGCGAAGATACCGCCCGCAGCCTGCTGCAAGGCGCCGTAATTTCCGGTCTGCAAATGCCAGCCGCCTATGCGGATACGGTCATCACCTATGTGGGCGAAGAGCGGGATTTCACATGGGCCCCCCTCACTGCAGAGAACCTGATCCGCCCGGTCACCGCACCAAGCGAAGAGGACATCGCCGCTTTCTATGAGGACAATCAAGCCCGCTTCATGCTGCCCGCCAGCCGTCAGATCACCTACGTCTGGCTGAGCCCGGACATGATCCTTGACCAGGTAGAGATCGACGAAACCGCGCTGGAACAGCTCTACAAAGATCGTGATGCCGAATTCAACCGCGCAGAACGCCGTCTGGTTGAGCGTCTGGCCTTTGCCGACGAAGCCGCTGCGCAAAAGGCGCTGGATGACATTGCCGCTGGCACCACAACCTTCGAAGCGCTGGTAGAGGCCCGTGGTCTGGCGCTCTCGGATGTGGATCTGGGCGATGTGACCGAGGCCGAACTGGGCGCCGCAGGCCCCGCTGTCTTCCTCACCCCAGCAGGCGCCGTCGCAGGCCCGGCTGAAACCTCTCTTGGCCCGGCCATCTTCCGCGTGAACGGCATTTTGCCTGCACAAAACACTTCTTTTGAAGAGGCGCGCGACCTGCTGCGCGAAGAGCTTGCCGCTGATCGCGCCCGTCGCCTGATCGACACACAGATTGGCGATATTGACGATCTGCTGGCCGGTGGTGCCACGCTTGAGGAAGTGGCCGATGAAACCGACATGACCCTTGGCACACTGGAGTGGCATCCCACCGCGACCCATCCGCTGGCAGGCTATGAAGGCTTCCGCGCGGTCGCTGCGGCGGTCACCGAAGAGGACTTCCCGCAGGTGGACGTGCTGGATGATGGCGGCATCTTTGCGCTGCGTCTGGAAGGCGAGACAGAGGCCCGCCCGGCCCCCTTGGAGGATGTGCGCGAAGAGGCGATCGCTGCGATCACCGCAGAGCGCGCCACCGAAGCCCTTGAAAAAATGGTGGAAAGCCTGCGCCCGCGCCTGAACGATGGCACCAGCTTCACCTCCTTTGGTTTCACCGCCAATGAGGAAACCGGCATCGACCGCGGCGCTTTCATTCCAAGCACGCCACGCGCCCTGCTCACCACGGTCTTTGAAATGACCCCCGGGGAGCTGCGCACCGTGCCCAGCGCCGAGGGTCTGATCCTTGTGCGTCTGAATGCCATCTCTGCACCAGACACCGAAGATCCTGAAGTGGCCCGCCTCAAAGAGGGCATCACCGCGCAACTGTCTTCCAGCATCGCGCAGGATGTGTTTCAGGCCTATGCCGAAGCGCTGCAGGCCATGTATCCGGCAGAAATCAATCAGCAGGCACTCAACGCAGTGCATGCGCAGTTCCAATAAGAAAGGCCGCCAAGGTGGACCTGACCCCGTCATATGAAGATTTTGCCAAAGCCTATGAGGCTGGCCAAAATCAGGTTGTCTACACCCGGCTTGCCGCCGATCTCGACACACCTGTGTCACTCATGCTCAAGCTGACAGGCGCCCATAAGGACGCCTTCATGCTGGAGTCTGTCACCGGCGGCGAAGTGCGCGGGCGCTATTCCATCATTGGCATGAAGCCTGACCTGATCTGGCAAACCCATGGCACAGAAAGCCGCATCAACCGCTCTGCGCGGTTTGATCCCGATGGCTTCACCCCACAGGAGGGTGACCCGCTCACCAACCTGCGCGCCCTGATCGCCGAAAGCCGCATCGACCTGCCCGAAGACCTGCCACAGGCTTCTGCCGGTCTCTTTGGCTATCTCGGCTATGATATGATCCGTCTGGTAGAGCATCTGCCCAACATCAATCCAGATCCCCTTGGCTTGCCCGACGCCTGCATGCTGCGCCCCTCTGTGGTTGCCGTGCTGGATGGTGTGAAAGGTGAGGTCACCGTGGTCTCCCCCGCTTGGGTAAGCGACGGCCAATCCGCAAAAGCCGCCTACGCGCAGGCCGCCGAGCGTGTGATGGATGCGGTGCGTGACCTGGAACGCGCCATGCCACAGGCTGCGCGTGATCTGGGCGACGCCCGTGAGGTGTCTCCACCGGTCTCCAACTTCACCAAAGAGGGCTACATGGCCGCGGTGGAGAAGGCCAAAGAGTACATCAAGGCAGGCGACATCTTTCAGGTGGTCCCGGCACAGCGCTGGACACAGGAATTTCCACAGCCGCCCTTTGCGCTCTATCGCTCTCTGCGCCGCACAAACCCCTCGCCGTTCATGTTCTATTTCAACTTCGGTGGCTTTCAGGTGGTCGGCGCAAGCCCGGAAATCCTCGTGCGGGTGTTTGGCGACGAAGTCACCATCCGCCCCATCGCAGGCACCCGCCCCCGTGGCGCAACACTCGAAGAGGACAAGGCGCTGGAGGAAGATCTGCTGGCGGATCAGAAAGAGCTGGCCGAGCACCTCATGCTGCTCGATCTGGGCCGCAACGACACCGGCCGCGTGGCCAAGGTCGGCACCGTACGCCCCACCGAGAAATTCATCATCGAGCGCTACAGCCACGTGATGCACATCGTCTCCAACGTCGTCGGTGAACTGGCCGATGACAAAGACGCGCTTGATGCCTTCTTTGCTGGCATGCCCGCGGGCACTGTTTCCGGCGCGCCCAAAGTGCGCGCCATGGAAATCATCGACGAGCTGGAGCCAGAGAAACGCGGCATCTATGGCGGCGGCGTGGGCTACTTCAGCTCCGGCGGCGACATGGACATCTGTATCGCGCTGCGCACCGCGATTGTAAAAGATCAGAAGCTCTACATTCAGGCCGGTGGCGGCGTTGTCTATGACAGCGACCCGGAGGCCGAATATATGGAGACCGTCCACAAATCCAACGCCATCCGCCGCGCCGCCGCAGACGCCGCGCGCTTCACCGGCAATGGCAATACGTGAGCAACCCGACGAACCCATCCCAAGGTCTTAGCACCGTGACCCCCTATTTCACGGTGCCAGACGCGGATGGGTTTATCACTTTCCTACGTGATCTCTTTGACGCAGAGCTGATCAAAGAAACCCGCTATGGCGATGGCACGGTCCAACACGCCCGCCTGCGGATCGGCACTTCGGTTCTAATGCTCAATCAAGCCACCCCGGACTCCCCCGCAAACATCTCCCAGATGCACATTCAGGTGTCTGATGCGGCGGAGGCCCATGCCAAGGCTCTGGAACTGGGGGCCATCTCTCTGATGCCTCCAAACCTGCGCCCACACGGAGAGCATATGGCCGGGATCGCCGATCCCTTTGGCAACATCTGGTGGCTCGCCAGCCGGGCATAAAACCACCGCGCCGCAGGCCCCTCAAGCGCCTTGAAAGCTCATAAGCTGTTGCGTATGGCCCATATGCACCGCGCGCCTGATCAACCCTGTCTGTCACCAAAATGCACTGCCACTTTACGGATGCGATACCGACGCAATACCGACGGTGTTTCAGACCTCTCAGCAAAGATTAATCCGGCAACATCCGCAGTGTATCTCCTCGCCAGCAAAACGAGGTCGGGAAAATGGGGGATGGAGGCCAACACTCAGGTCAGCCTCCAATAGAAGTTTATCCAGCTTCTGTGGACGTTGTCGTCTTGTGGATTCCCTTAATCCGTTCACGCATCCCTTGCAGGAGCACATAGAGGATCGGGACCAGCACCACACCAATGACAGTCGCCGCCAGCATGCCACCAAACACGGCAATACCGATGGCTTTCTGGCTCGCCGCACCTGCACCATTGGCCGCCAGCAGAGGCACAACGCCCAGCAGGAAGGACAGGGCCGTCATCATCACCGCACGGAAACGCTGAGTGGCTGCCTCGATGGCTGCCTCCTTGATCGACAATCCAGCAGCGCGGCGCTCCATCGCGAACTCCACGATCAGAATGGCGTTTTTGGACGCCAGTCCAATCAGCATGATCATCCCGATCTGCGTGTAGAGATTCACATCTCCGCCAGAGACCGCCACAGCTGCCAACGCCCCAAAGAGCGCCACTGTAACAGACAACAGAATCCCCACCGGCATGGTCCAGCTTTCATATTGCGCCACAAGGAACAGATAGCCGAAGATCACCGCCATGATCAGAATGATCACCACAAGCCCCCCGGCTGCCTGCTGCTGCTGTGCGGTTCCGGTCCACTCAAAGGCATAGCCCGGTGGCAGCGCCGTCGCGGCCTCCTCCTCAAGCACACGGATCGCATCCCCGGTTGAGAGCCCTTCTTTTGGCACCCCCGTCACGGTGGCAGAACGGAACATGTTGTAGCGGTTCAGCGCCACGGGCCCCAGCTCATTCTTGATATCCACCAAAGTGCCCATCGGCACCATCTCACCGTCCTTGGAACGGACATAGAGCCCATTGATGTCTTCCACCTGAGAGCGATAGTCGCCATCCGCTTGGATCATCACGCGATACACCCGACCAAAGAGGTTGAAATCATTGACGTAAATTGACCCCATATAGCCCTGAAGCGTTGTGAAAATATCCGCGATAGAAACGTTAAGAGATTTGGCTTTTTCACGATCCAGATCCACATAAACCTTGGGAACATTGGCCCGGAAAGTCGAGTAGCTCTGCGCCATCTCCTCACGCTGATTGGCGGCATACACAAGAGAGCCCACAGCCGCGGCGAGATCTTGCGCGGTGCCGCCTCCGGTCTGCTGCACCTTCATTTCCACACCTGCACTCAGACCAAGGCCCGAAATCGGCGGCGGGTTGAAGGCGATCACACTGGCAGAAATCTCCTGATTGGCGATGCCATAGACTTTGGCCAGAATGCCATCGGCGCTGAGTTCATCGGTTGTGCGATCATCCCAAGGCTCAAGGTTCAGAATGATCAGCGCCACGTTGGAGCCCGCCCCATTGAGCAGGCTGAAGCCATTCACCTGAACGGAGCCAGCGACGCCCGGAATTTCCGCCAATTGTGCATTCAACCGCTCTGTCACGGTCTCGGTGCGTTCCAGCGAGGCCGCATCCGGCAGCTGCACATCGACAAACAGCGTGCCGTTGTCTTCCAGCGGGATAAAGCCGGCAGGCAGAGATTTCAGCAGCGTCCCGGAGCCCAGCATCAGAGCCCCCAGAATGACCAGCGCCAGAATAGGCACACGCACCATGCGCTTAACAATGCCCACATAGCCAGAACGCGCACCGTCCACGCCCTTTTCAAACACCGCCATCAGCCCCTTGGGCCCAGCTGGATCACGGGGTTTAAGGATCAGAGAGCACAGGGCTGGAGACAGGGTCAACGCGTTTATCGAAGAAATAACAACCGCGGTCGAAATGGTCACGGCAAACTGCGTATAAAGCCGTCCCGTGATCCCCGGCATGAAGGTAACGGGGACAAACACTGCCAACAGAACCAACGTCGTGGCGATCACCGGCCCGGTGATCTGCCCCATCGCCTTCCGGGTCGCCTCCGCCGCCGGAAGCCCTTCTTCTGCGATAATCCGCTCCACGTTTTCAACAACAACAATGGCGTCATCCACCACGATCCCAATCGCCAGAACCAGCGCAAACAGCGAGATGGTGTTCAGCGACATGCCAAACAGCAGCAGGAAGGCAAATGCCCCAATCAGCGAGACAGGAATGGCCACAGCCGGAATGGCTGTTGCACGCAGGTTGCCCAAGAAAATAAACACCACAGAAATCACAAGAATGAAGGTCAGGATCAGTGTCGAGACCACATCATTGAGAGACTGTTCCACAAACAACGTGCTGTCATAGGGAATTGCATAGGTCACATCATCGGGAAAGGCACGCGACAGACGCTCCATCTCCGACTTGACCTTTTCCGCCACCGCAAGCGCGTTCTCTCCCGGTGCCTGATAGATCGCCAGAACCGTCGCAGGGTTGCCATCCGCCCGACCAGAAGCGTTGTAGTAGTTTGCCCCCAGTTCAACACGGGCGACGTCTTTCATGCGCACAATGCTGCCGGCTTCTCCGGTGCGCAAAACGATGTTTTCAAACTCATCCACCGTGGTCAAACGACCTTTGGATTTGATGGTATATTGAAACTGCTGACCGGATTTGATCGGCGGGGTCCCAATCTGACCTGCTGAAACCTCAAGGTTCTGCTCGCGGATCGCCGCCACCAGATCAGCCGGGGTCAGACCCAAACTCGCCATGCGATCCGGATCCATCCACATCCGCATGGAGTACTCAAAATTGGTCATGACGTCGGCTTTGCCAACGCCCTTCACCCGCGCCAGAGCATCCCGAATATTGATCGAGGCATAGTTGGACAGGAACACTTCGTCATAGGTGCCATTGGGAGACGCTAGGGTCACGATCAACAACATGTTGGTCGAGGATTTTTGCGTCACAACACCATTGTTGGTCACCTCGGTCGGCAACTGTGAGGTCGCCTGTGCCACACGGTTCTGCACGTTCACCGAGGCAATATCCGGATCCGTACCAACCTCAAAGGTCACAGACAGGCTGTATGAGCCCGTGTCGGTGCTGTCAGAGGACATGTAAATCATGTCATCCACACCGTTCACCTGGGCCTCAATCGGTGCCGCAACCGTGTTTTCCACGGTTTCCGAGCTAGCGCCTGTGTAGTTCGTCGAGACTGTCACAACCGGTGGCGTGATGTCAGGGAACTGTTCCACAGGCAGTGCGTTGTATCCGATGAACCCCATGATGGAGAGCACCAGTGAAATCACAAACGCCGTTTTCGGGCGTCGGATAAAGATCGCTGAAAACACGGCTTATTGCTCCTCTGTCGGCTGGCCGGCCAGAACCGCATCCACAGTCACACCGGGGCGCACCCGCTGCAGCCCCTCAACAATCACCGTCTCCCCTTCGCGCATGCCATCTTCGACAACCACAGCAGTCTCCACCTGACGGCCCAGCGTAACATACCGCTGTTCCACCGTCTGTTGCTGACCTACGACCAAAACAAAATCACCGCGCTGGTCCCGTTGCACCGCAGCCTGAGGGATCATCAGAACCTTGGAGGGCTCTGCGCTGGCAATCCGCAGATTCAGGAAGGCGCCGTCCAACAACAGCCCGCGTTCATTCGCAAATTCCGCACGCAGTGTGATGGTACCCGTCGCAGGGTTGATGCGGTTGTCGGCAAACACAACTTGCCCCGCCTCTTCCAGTTCTTCGCCATTTGGCAAAATCGCAAAGACCTCTGGCGCGGCACCTCGTTTCGTCAAATCGTCAATTGAGGCCTCATACTGCTCCATCACATTCACCAGTTGGCGCTCGGTGAGCGAAAACTCGGCATAGATCGGCGCGGTGCTGACAATGTTGATCAGCGTGGCGCTGTTGGGGCCAACCAATTCGCCAACGCTCACATTGGCGCGCCCCACCCTGCCATCAAAAGGAGCATGCACATGTGTGTAGTCCAGATCGAGCTGCGCCTGCTCAATGGCGGCTTTGGCCATTGCAACCTGCGCCTTGGCCACCTCATTATTAGCCAGCGCCACATCCCGATCGGCCTCAGTGCCGACATCACGCTCAAACAGCTCTGTCTTGCGCACAAGTTCCACTTCGCTCAGCCGCAGATTGGCTTCCGCCTGCGCCAAATCGGCCTGACGCGCTGTCAATGTAGCCTGATAAACCTCAGGCTCAATTTCAAACAGCAGATCCCCAGCGGATACGTCATCGCCATCCTGCACGAGGATATCTTCCACAAAGCCGCTGACCCGCGCCACAAGGTCAACCTTATTCACCGCCTCGCCTTTGCCGATGAAAATCGCTTCATCCACCAATTCATCTGTATAGGCCGCAGCCACAGACACTTTGGGGGCCGGCACATCCTGTGCGAGAGCGATTGGTGCAGTCAAACTCGCCGAAATCAAAGCGGCTGCAAAAGGGGTGAAATGAACAAGTTTCATGGTATTTGTTCCCACATTCTCTAGGTGCCGATGCCATGAGTGCTCCACTTGGGGACTCAACTCGGGTAACAATCGCTTTATAGAAACACGCGGTGCGCCATGCGGCAAGCTTGAACGCCACTCGAAAGCGATTTGGGAAAAAAATAACGCACGCAAAATAGCTTGCGTGCGTTTCTTAAGGCAAAAACTGACCCAAGGTCACCCATTCAGTCCCTGTCGTAGTAGGTTGGCGGATCATCATAAATTGCCCAGCCATAGTCGCTTTCTGATCCCGGCAACTCCTCTGGCTTCATCTTGGCCTGAATGAAGGTCTTGGCGATGAAATGAGCACTTACAGGCGCCGTCAGGAACAAAAACAGGGTGATCAGCAGTTCATGAAACGACAGGGTTCCCTTAACGAGAAGGAAATACACCATCGAAGCAATCAACACCCCACCAACGCCCACTGTTGTCGCCTTGGTTGGCGCATGGAGCCGCTGCATGGTGTCCTTTAACTTGACCATGCCAAAGCTGCCGACAAGCCCAAAGATACCTGCCACCACAAGGAAGAAAGAAATGACAATCTCTACAAACATGTTCATACGCCTTCACTCAATGATGTCGCCGCGCAGCACAAAGCGGCAGTAGGCAACCGTAGAAACAAAGCCAACCATCGCCACCAGCATGGAAGCCTCATAGTAAATCGCCGTGCCTTTGAG
Source organism: Shimia sp. R11_0 (assembly GCF_017744035.1). Lineage (NCBI taxonomy): Bacteria > Pseudomonadati > Pseudomonadota > Alphaproteobacteria > Rhodobacterales > Roseobacteraceae > Shimia > Shimia sp. R11_0. The sequence goes on from NZ_JAGHQY010000005.1 coordinate 132,160, forward strand.
GATGCCATATAGGATCAAGAGCGCGATGACGTTGATGACCATCGTGTCCAACGCCAGAATGCGATCCGCAGCTGTTGGCCCCATGGCGATACGATAGACACACAGCAAAAGCCCCAAACCAAAACAGGCAAATGCGAAAAACAAGGCGACGCTGATCATGGGAAAATCTCCTTCAAACGGCGCTCGTAGCGGGTCTTGATCTCTTCAATGATCGCATCCGGATCATCATCATGCAGATAATGCACCAGAATGCTTGTGCCATCGGCCGACAACATGGCCGAAACCGTGCCCGGCGTCATCGTGATGGTTCCCGCCAACAGCGTGATGGCTTCTGGTGAGGTGATCTCAAGCGGCACGCAGACCCAGCCGGACTGAATATCTTCATTGCGTTTGAACAGAATGATGCGCGCAACCTGAAAGTTGGCGACCACAATGTCCCAAATCACCACAAGAACATATTCCACCACTTTGAACGGCTTTTTGATATGTGGTTGCCCCGGCCAATAAGGTGCCGTCAACATCGGCACAAACACCCCAAGGATTGCTCCCAAAAGGACATTGCCCGGCGTGACCTTATTCACAAGCATCAGCCAAACCACGAGAAGTGACAGGCTGAAAAGCGGGTGTGGCAGCAAACGACGCCTCATTTCAACACCTCCCCATTGCCGCCCAGAACGGCAGATACATAATGCTCAACATCGAACAACTGCGCCGCTGCGCCGTCGAAATAGCCCACCAACGGCCCCGCCAACGCGGCCAGAAGCCCCAGCAATACCAATGACAGTGCCACAGGCGCAAATTGCAACACCGTCGCTGGTGCAGCCTCCTGCGCCTTGGGGGGAACCATGTCAGAGCTACCATCCTCGGCGACAACCAGCGAGGTCGCCTTCCAGAACAAAACGCTGCCGCCCCGCGCAAAACCAACAATCGTGATCAATGACCCAATCAGAATGGCGCTCCAAGCCGCTGTCATCCAGCTCATGCCCTGCGCGGCATCCAGAACCAACAGCTTGCCCAGAAACCCGCTCAAAGGCGGCATGCCTGTCATTGCGATAGCCGCCACAAAGAACAGCGCTGCGAACTGCCCATTCTGCACAACCGGTGGCTGTTGATGCAATGCGTCATCCCGCCGTCGGCTGACCACCAAATCCGCCAACAGAAACAGCGCCGCTGCGGCAAAGGTGGAATGCACAAGATAATAGATCGCTGTGGCAATGGCCTCCGGCGTGAAGGCCGCCACAGCCAGCATCAACGTACCCATTGAGCCTACAACAGCAAAAGACAGCATCGGCATAAGTCGCTTTGCCGCCAGAACCCCAAAGGCCCCTACCGCCAGTGTTATAATCGCGCCCGGCACCAGCCAGCTGCCCGCAAGCCCCTGTGTGGCCACCACATCCGGCCCAAATACCAACGTGTAAAAGCGGATGATGGCATAGGCACCGACCTTGGTCATGATGGCAAAAAGCGCCGCCACCGGCGCTGGCGCATTGGCATAGGTGCCCGGCAACCAGAATTGCACCGGAAACAGCGCGGCTTTGATGGCAAACACCATCAGCAAAAGCACCGCCGCCACACGCAAAAGCGCCGCATCCTCAACGGGCAACAGGCGCACTTTTTCCGCCAGGTCGGCAAGGTTGAGCGTTCCGGTCGCCGCATAAAGCGTCCCAAGCGCAAACAAAAACAGCGTGGAGCCGGCAAGGTTCATCACAACATACTGCAGACCAGCCTTCAGCCGCACCTTGCCGCCGCCATGGATCATCAGACCATAAGAGGCAATCAAAAGCACTTCGAAGAACACAAACAGGTTGAACGCATCCCCGGTCAAAAAGGCCCCGCAGACGCCCATCAGCTGAAACTGAAACAACGCGTGGAAATGCCGCCCACGATTGTCCCATCCCGTGGCCATCGCATGCCAGAGCACAATCAACGCAAGCACAGAGGTCAGCAACACCATGATCGCCGACAGCTGGTCCAACACAAGCACAATCCCGAATGGAGCAGTCCAATTGCCAAGATAGTAGACATGGGTGGCCCCATCAGAGGCCAGCACAGCAAGGCCAAGCGCAATGGCCGCGAGGGCAACAGTGCCCGCTGTCGAAGCCCAGCGCGCCAAGACAATGTCGTGGCGCATCACATAGGCAATGATCGGCGCGAGAAGCGCCGGAAGCACAACCGGTGCAATAATCCAGTGGTTCATGCGCCCCGCCCTTTCTGCTCCGACGCATTTTCAGGCGCATCGTCTGTCATATCGATCTTGTCATTGTCTGCTTCGAGATAGGCGCCCAGCGCAATCATCACCAAAACCGCCGTCATGCCAAAACTGATCACAATCGCTGTCAGAACCAGCGCTTGTGGCAGAGGGTCGGAATAGGCCACATCCGCGTATTTGTTGAGGATCGGTGGCGCATTGACAGCCAGCCGCCCTGTCGCAAACAGAAAGACGTTCACGGCATAAGACAGCATCGCCATTCCAAGGATCACCGGGAAGGCCCGCAAGCGCAGGATCAGGTAGATCCCGCTGGCGGTCAAAACACCAATGGCACTGGCCACAATCATTTCCATGTCACTGGCCCTCCTTCTGTGTCTGCGGCGCCTCTGACGCCTCCTCTGCTTGCGTGGACGGATCATAATCCATCGGCTCCACGTTCACCGTCTCCCCCGCAAACCGAGCAATCCGCGACAGACTGTAAAGCATCAGCATCACCGCCCCCAGAACCGCAAGGAACACACCCAGATCAAAGGCAATCGCCGTGGCCCATTCAAATTCCTCGATAGGCGGGAAGTGCAGATATCCAAACGCGCTTGTCAGGAAAGGCTTGCCTGCCAGCCAGGCCCCCACACCGGTCAGCCCGGCAATCAAAACGCCCCAGCCAATCATCGTGTGATACTCCATACGCTGGCGCAGCTGTGTCCAGGCAAAACCAGAAGCCATATACTGCATCAACAGTGCAATAGAGACCACGAGACCAGCCACAAAGCCACCGCCGGGCTGATTGTGACCGCGCAGGAAGATATAGACCCCAACCATCAGCGCAATCGGCAGCATGGCACGTGTGGCCACCACCATCATCAACGGGTGGCGATCCCGCGAACGGTCAGGTGAGAAGGTTCTGTCGCGCAGCCGTTTGGCCGCAGGTCCACGCAACAGCGCGTCCATCAGCGCATAAATGGTCAGACCCGCGATACCCAAAACGATGATCTCGCCATAGGTGTCATAGCCCCGGAAATCCACCAAGATGACGTTGACCACATTGGTGCCCCCGCCCCCTTTGTAGGAATTGGCAAGGTGATAAGCCGAAATGCTCTCGCCATCGCGCAATAGAAACGCCATCGCCAAAGCTGCCACAGCCACGCCCGCTGTCACGGCAATCGCCCCATCACGCAGCCGCTTGCTTGTGCTGCTTTCCGCGGGTGTTTCCTTGGGCAAGAAGTAAAGCGCCAACAGCAAAAGCAGAATGGTCACGGTTTCCACGGAGATTTGCGTGAGCGCCAGATCGGGCGCAGATAGATAGACAAAGCCACCGGAAATCATCAAACCGATAATGGAAATAAAGATCAGGGAGCGGAAGCGATTGCGATGCTGGCTCACCACAAGCCAGGCCGCCGCAATCATCGCCACCCATCCGACCCAGACAAGAGGCGGCACAGGCAGAAGCGCGCGTGTCACAGGCCCAAGTCCACCGGTTGCATAGGCGTGGTAGCCTAGCCCAACGGTAAACACCACAAAGACAGCGAGATAGCGGCTCATCACCCCATTGTGGGTGCCCTCCGTGATCCTGCGCGCCGTCGCAAGCGCCGCCGTCATGACGCGGTCAAACATGTCTTTGGCTTCTGGGCGGGGCATGCGATTCCAGATCTTGTCCAAGCCGCCATGCAGCAACAAGAGCACAGCACCCAAAACCACGGCCACAGCAGACATGAACAGCGCTGTGTTCAGACCATGCCAAATTTTCAGGTACGGCTTGGTTTCCGCCCCTACCACGGCACTGGAGGCCACCTTCACCAAAGGTTCCGCGAGATGTGGCAACAGACCAATCACCACAACCAGAACGCTCAAAATCGCAGGCGCGGCGTAAAGACCAAAGGGCGGATCATGCGGCTTGGCCGGGTAATCATCGCGCACCGGGCCGCCAAACACATGGAAAATGAACCGGAAGGAGTAAGCTACAGAAAAGCTCGCCCCCAGCGTCGCCAGAACCGGCACAAGCCAGGGGTTATGATACCATGTGGTATGCAGCGTCTCTTCCAGCATCATCTCTTTGGAAATAAAGCCATTGAGCGGAATAATCCCCGCCATGGACAAGGCCGTGATCGTGCCAATGATGGCGGTGATCGGCATCAGCTTTGCCAGACCGCCCAAACGCTTGATGTCGCGTGTGTGCGCCTCGTGATCAACAATCCCTGCCGTCATAAACAACGCGGCTTTGAAGGTCAGATGGTTGATGATGTGAAACACAGCTGCAATCGCCGCAGCTTTGGTGCCAAAGCCCAGCAACATGGTCAGCAAACCCAAGTGGCTGACCGTTGAGAACGCCAGAAGCCCCTTCAAGTCATCCTTGAACAAAGCGATCACAGCGCCCAGCACCATCGTGATCAGACCTATGGTTGCCACGAGATAAAACCACGCGTCGGTGCCAGCGAGGGCGGGCCACATCCGAGCCATCAGGAAGACACCGGCTTTCACCATCGTCGCACTGTGCAGATAGGCCGAAACCGGCGTCGGCGCGGCCATGGCATGTGGCAACCAGAAATGGAAAGGGAACTGCGCAGATTTCGTGAACGCCCCCAACAGGATCAGAATGAGCGCAGGCAGATACCACTCACTCGCCTTGATCACATCGCCCTGTGCCAGAATGTCAGTGAGATTGTAGCTGCCCACAATATTGCCAAGGATCAGCATGCCCCCGATCATCGCGAGCCCCCCGGCCCCCGTCACTGTCAGCGCCATGCGTGCGCCTTGCCGCCCTTCCGGCAGATGTTTCCAATAGCCAATCAGGAGGAAAGAGGAAAGAGAGGTCATCTCCCAGAAGATAAGCAAAAGCAGGATGTTGTCAGACAGGACAATGCCCAGCATCGCGCCCTGGAACAGCAACAGATACGTGTAAAACTGCCCCATCGGATCTTTGGCGGATAGGTAGAAACGCGCGTAAAGGATGACCAAAAGCCCAACGCCGAGGATCATCCCCGCAAACAAGAGCCCCAAACCATCCAGAAAGAAACTCGCAGACAGGCCAAGTTGCGGCAGCCAGTCGATTGTTGTGGACAGGACTTCGCCGCGCATCACCGCAGGCGCCTGTGTCAGCAACAAGAGTAAGGCAAGCACCGTAGGCACGGCCGTGAACGATGCACAGGCATTGCGCCCCGCCCGTATCATGATCCCCGGCATCAAAGCACCCAAAAAGGGCAATATGGCAATGAATGCCAGAATACTGCCGTCGCGCATCAACGCTCTCCCCCTATTTGTTTTCCGATAGATAGACTTGCAACCTAGCTAAAACAACCGACTCCGTCGAAAGGTTGTAGCAAAACCTAAGGGTTAAGCGGCTCAGGGGTGCCTGTGCTGCTACCTATAGCTGATCTGCCATTTGCTGCAACACCTGATCTTCCGGGTTGTAGCGCAATGCTCTTCGCAGATGACGCGCAGCGGCGGCCCGCCCCTCAGTTTGCGCAGAAAGGCGCACAAGTGACTGCCATGCCTGAACATTTTGAGGGTTGATACGGACAGCTTCCCTCAAAGAGGCAATGGCTGCCGGGATATTGCCAGCCACCATCGAATAGCCCGCCACCTGCAAATGCGCCTCTGCGAAGTCCAACTGGTTGCGCACCATGGCGCCAAATTCCTGATAGGCCTGCCCAACATATGGGCGCAGGCTGTCTGGCATCCGCGAGGCAGGTTGCCCCATGATCGCCCGCGCTGCGGCGATCCGCACCGCACGCACTTCATCATTGAGCCCTTTGATCAGATAGGGAGCCGAGGCCACGGCGGCCCGTTCCTTCAAAGCATCCAGCGCGCCAACCCGCACCTGTGGGTCAGGATCCTCTAAAAAGGCCCCCAGCTCTGCCAAATCCAGCGCATTGGCGCCCGGCCCCAACAGCCAAAGCGCTGTCGCTCTGACCATATCCGCCTGACTGGCGTCCTGCGCAAGCGCCATCAGCTCACCAGCTGCGGCTTGCGAGTTGCCGCGCCCTCGCGCCAGAACATCCCCATAATGCGGGGTGCGCCAGCGTCCTTGAGGAAACCATGCCGCCACCTGCGCCGCCGCCCAGTCACTGTCCTCATCGCTGTGACATCGGGTGCAGGCATCCGGAGTATTCAATCTTGCGGAGACATCCGGGCGCGGCACGCGGAAATTGTGATCGCGACGCCAATCGTTGCCCATATAGACCTGATCCATCATGTGGCAGCTCACGCATTGCCCACCTTCGCTGTCTTCCGCGTGTTTCGTGTGGGCAACACTGTCATATTCTGCCAGTCGCAACGTGGGAAAATCAGGATTTCCAGCCTCAGAGTGACACTGTGTGCAGATCGCATTGCCCTCTGCGACCAGGGCGCTGCTGTGGGGTTCGTGGCAATTGGCACAGGTGACACCTGCATCGTGCATTTTGGATTGTTTGAACGACCCATAAACATAGACTTCATCAAGGATCTGGCCATCCGCGTGATACAAACCCGGCCGCAGCATTGCGAGGTTATACGCCTCCGCAAAAGCTGTCCCCGGCAGCGGATTGCCCTCTCCAAAGGCTTCGCGCCGGGAATGGCAGCCCGCACATTGCTCCATGGCCTTTTGCGGGTCTCCCATCTCCGCCGAAAAGCCCCAGTCATTTAAGGCAATCGCATAGCGCCCCGGCGGTGTCGTCCCCTCTTGTACGATTTCCAGATGCGCAGCCCCCGGTCCATGACAGGCCTCGCAGCCCACGCCAATCTCCACCTGCGTGGAGGCGTAGCGTTTGGTGCGAAAATCGTAGTTTTTCTCAAACCCCGTAGCATGGCATTCCGCGCAGCGCGCGTTCCAGTTCTTATAAGCTCCACTCCAGTGATAGGCGTCCTGCGGTGGCAGGTCCTGATCGGGATACAGATGGAACCACGCCTTCTGCTCAACATCCCAGACCACATCAAAACTCTGCATCCGGCCTTTGCCAGTCTCAAGGATCAGATGTTCAAGTGGCGTCACCCCACCAACAGAATGCACGGTATAGCGGCGCTCGATGCCGTCTTTTTCCAACACGGTGACAATCCGCGCATCGCCCTCTGTGGTGAAGGTCGCCTGCATCCCATCATGTTCAAAGACCTCCCCTTCAAACGCCCCCACCAACATGTCTGGCCCCGGCATCCGCCAGGCCTGTGCATGATGGGACATCTCCCAGTTTTCTGCGGCATCTTCGTGACAGGACACACAGGCCTGAGAGCCAACATACTCCGGCACCTCCTGCGCGGCTTGCGATGTATCTTGCGCAGATGCAGAGGTGGCGGCGGCAACAGCGGCAAAAGCCCCCGCGCACAGCAGGCTACCGATCATTCGGAACATTCGGGGTCTTTCACTTTAGCTGTGTCGCCACAGGGTTTAGAGCCATCAAAGCGGCTGTCTCATTTCTTAAAGGATAGCGCGCCGTTCCGTGCAGTCCATGTAATTTCTGCGCCAAAGCCTTCCAATCCGCGACGACCTGCGATGATGTCTCTCGCCCATAGCGACCACGCCCAAGGGCAAAAAACGCCTCCGTGACTGCGGCCTCCGCTGCCGGGTCTACCCCCACAACACGCGCACGCCAGAGCGCAAAGGCCTCCTGCGTCTGCAGCAGGTCCTGCTGTTTCACAGCGCCTTGCAAACGTTTCCACGCATAGCGCGCGCTTGCCACATGTCTTTGGCGGCGCGCAGTCAGATAGGCCGCCAAAGGCTCCGCCAGCCAAATCCGCGCCGCAAAGGCCAGCACAATAAGCAAAGCCGCCACGCCAACCAAAGGTATCAGACGTGTGTAGTCTCTCCCCTCAGGCCCAACCGCAACCAAAGGTGCCGACGCTTTGACAGCGATCTCAGGCAGGGTGGCCTCCTCAAGGCTTTGGGTCTTCAGGTTGTACCACCTCAGCGTGATCTCAGGCAGAACCCCATCCACGCCCCCTTCGGCAACATAGACAACGGTTTCTGTGCGCAGCCCTGTCAGAAGACCACGATCTTCTTTCTCCTCCACCTGCGGTGTCTCAGGATAGGCACGCAGCCCACCGGGTACTTCCTCAGATACCAAAGATGGCAAAAACATCGGCGTTACGCCGTCAATCTCTGCCGTCACAACTCGCGTAAAACTGTCCCCAGCCTTCAGATCTTCGGGCGTGCCTTCCACCTTTTGAGACAGCTTCAAATCATTGGCCGCAATAAAGGGATCAAGGCCTTCGGCCCCTTCGGGCATCACCCCAGTGAGTGTGATCTCAGGCACCGCAAGGCTTTCTTCGATCACATCGCTGCCGCTTTCGGCCTGATAACGCACCTGAACATCGCTGGCAGGCAAGGTAAACGTCCCCGGCACCAAAGGGGTGATCTGATAGCGCCGCGTGATCCCGGACCAGGTCTCACCGCCCACCGTTTTGCTTGTGGCCGTGCTGGCTTTTTTCGGCAATTGCACCAAGAGGTTCGCACTCTCAAAATCAGGCCAAATCGGCGGATCCGGCATGAATGTGGGCACAAAAACAGTCAACCGCAGAGTCAGGGGCTGCCCCGGCACGGTTTCCGTCTTCTCAAACTGCACCTCGATTTGCGCCTGTGCCGCCTGCCCTGCAGCAGCATTCGCCTCTGGGTCAGGTTGCTCTTGGGCAAAAACTGCGCCGCTCACCAACACAAGGCACGCGAGGCATCTCAAAATCCACGTCATTGCTCTGCCTCCTGCGCACCCGCAGTCTCAGCACTCTTGCGTTGCGCCGCTTCAAGCCGAAAACGCTGCTTCAGAAAATCTTCGGTACGCGTGTCCACTGTGCGCATCCACTGATCTGTGGACAAATGCGCCTCTGGGCTGTCCTCTTCAGACGCCTCAATCTGCGTCTCCACGCCCTTACCGGATTCATTGTCAAACACCACGTCATCCGCGCCGATGCCGCGATCCTCACCGGTGTCGGATTGCTCCCGCGTGGTTTCCACATAGGTCACGATCTCTTTGGACACGGGCAGGTTCTGCGCCGCCGCCTCATGTGCCGGATCAAGCGCAAGCGCACGCTCAAACGCGCGCACACCGTCTCGGTAGCCACGGGATTTCAAATGCGCCATGCCTTCAATAAAGGCGGCATCCGCAGTCTCCAGCCGGGACATTTCCTCAGCCGCGACCTCATATTGCCCCCCCCGATAAAGCGCGACGCCCCGCAGATACGGATCCGCAAAAGCTTCTGCGGCGCGCGCATAGTCTTTGTTCTGATAGGCAATCCAGCCTTGCTGATCGGGCGTCAAAAACCAGTCTCGCCAGCCATCCGCATGCGCCACCTGTGGCTGTAAGACCCACAGAACAAAAGCCATTTGCGCCGCCCACCGCACGGCCATGCCGCGCCGAAACCACAGCAGCAATAAAAGCAATGCAGGCCAAACCAGCCAAGCGCCGCGATCTTCCCAAGGCTGGGCTTCGTTGTCCAACTGCGCCCGTTGATAGGCTGAGGCCAGCGACCGCTCCACAGCCGCCACATCCCGCCCATCCGACGTCACGATATGGGCCGTACTGCCGGTTGGACCAGACGGCAGGGCAGCGTCCTCCGGCAAGAGATACAGAAAGCTCAAAGAGGCCACCTGTCCGTTCTCCGCAGGCGGGGCGTCTTCCGCCGCGCCTTCCTGTGACACAGACGCGCTAGTGGCGCTTGTGTCTTCGAGTGCGGCCACATCCGCTGCCGCCAGCTCATCAAGCAGGAAAACAATCCCACCCGCACTGGCTTCCCGCGCCAGCAAACTCTGCGCCAGCGCAAAGCCCTGTGCCACGTCCCGCCCCTCAATGGGCATCACATCCGGAGACAGCCCCTCAAGATAGGGCTGCATCACGCCGGGGTCTTCGCTCATCGGCACCACCACATGCGCCGACCCTGCGTAGCCCACAAGCGCCGTACGCGCGCCTGCGCGCAACTCCAACAGATCCATCGCCTTCTGTTTGGCTCGCGCCAGTCGGCTGGGTGCCACATCCGTGCCCTCCATCGACGGCGTGACCTGCATCACAATTACCAAAGGCGCGGTCTGCGCTGCAAAAGGCGCCGGCGCACGGCTCCATGTGGGACCCGCAGCAGCGCTGATCAACAACAGCAAGACAAGCGCAATCACATCAATGGGCTGCACGCCTCTTGAACTGTTTCCCGGCACGGTCAGGGCCGCTGCCAGATGCGGTGCGATCCAGTCACTGCGCAGCCCAGCGGCAGAGGATTTCCGTCGCGTCTGCCACCAGATCACAACAACCGGTATCGCCGCCAAAAACAGCCAGCCTCGCAAAAAATGAAACGCCTCAAGATACACCATTGCCGTCTCACCCGTCATCGCACCGGCCTCCGCATGCCACGCCCCCAGAAAGCCAGCATCAGCACCATCCCCAACGCAACCGCCCCCATCAGCGCATAATGACCCAGCGGTTCTCGTGGGCGCCAGCTCAGCGTGTCTTGATCGCGCGGTGTCTGGGCATCAATTTCATTGTAAATTGCCTCAAGCGCCGCACTATCAGCGGCAAAAAAACCTTCTCCGCCCGTACGTTGCGCCAAATCACTCAATGCATCCATATCAAGACGGTCTTCTCCAGTGCCCTCCGGATCCCCCACACCAATGGCAAACATGGTCACCCCTTTGTCACTGGCAATCTCCGCTGCATTCACAGGGCTCATCCGGCTGGCGGTATCATTGCCATCTGACAATAAGATCAACAGCCGCTCTTCGATTTCGCTAGCCTCAAAGCTATGGATCGCAAGGCCAATCGCATCGCCCAACGCGGTGTGTGGCCCGGCCATGCCCACCTGCGTCTGTCCCAACAGCGCTTCGACGGTGTCCAGATCTTCGGTCAGAGGGGCCTGCACATAGGCACGGGATCCAAAAACAATCAGAGAAACCCGATCCCCCTGCCTTTTCTCCAGAAACTCCGCCACCACGTCCTGAACAGCCGCAAGACGCTGCTGCGGCGCGCCATCTGCCCCGGGGAAATCCACCGCATCCATGGAGCCGGAGATATCAATCGCCAAAATCACATCGCGCGTCGCTTTGGTGATTTCTTGCGGCGGCCCCAAACGCACTGGCTCCGCCAAAGCCAAAAGCCCAAGCGCCCAGATCACGGCTCCAACCAACAAAGCCCGCCGTTTATGGGCAACAACCGTCGCCCCATCGCGCACAACCGCGCCGGTGCGTTCTGTCAGCGCAGCGAAAAACGGCAATCTCAGCGCATCATCACGTTGTCGAAACGCAGGTGCCAGAAGCCGCACAAGCCATGGCAGGGGCAGCAAAACAAAAACCCAGGGATGCGTCAGTTCAAACATCTCCAGCCTCCGCCAATAGGTCTTGCAGGGGATGGGCTGGATCATGTGTTTTGATCCATTTGCGTGCAAGCTGCGCCACCTCAGCCCCTCCGCTCACAGGCCCCGCCACATAGGCCGCCGTTGCAAGCACCCGTCCTGCCCCGGTCTCAAAAGCCGCTTCCTGACCAGTTTGCGCCAAAAACCGCAACCACGCCGTACCACTCAGAGAGGCCACAGCCTCACGCCCATAAGCCGTCAGCGCAGTGCGTTTGAGGACTGTGGAGATCATTACCACATCTTCCCCTGCTCCACTCAACGCCTGCAGAGCTTCTCGACGATAGGCATTGGCCTGATATCTTTTCCAGCGCACCCAGCCACGCCAAACCGCAACCAAAAGCAAAACAGCCGCCAGAACCGCCCAACCGGCGGTCTGTGGCATCATAGAAACAGCCGCCGGGTCAGGCACCTCCGCAAGCTGGTTCATCAGGCCGACGAGGCTGTCTGTGTCCCCCTGCGCCTGCGTCCCTGCTGCCTGCTGCGTTTGGGTCTCATTCATCGCCTCACGCCTCCCAGCGCCTGAACCACCTGCGGCAAAGTCTCTTCCGCTGTGCTGAGCGACAGAACAGACAGGCCAATACGATTTTGCCATGTACGGACCTGCGCCAGACGATCCGCAGACAGCGCCAGAACATCAGAGCGCATCTGCGCATCTGACATGTTCAGCTCCGCCTGTTTTGCGCCATCTGTCCCGGTAATCGTGCCCGCTTCCGGCAACTGCGCCGATGCCGGGTCCCGCACCACTGCCAAAACCAAATCATTGTGTTGCGCAATGGTGCCCAGATGGCGCTCTGTCGCCGCATCAGCCGCATCAAAATCACTGATCAAGATGACGAGATGATCCCGTGTGGCAAGCTTGCGCACAGATTTCAGAACGTCATTCAGCGCCATGGGTGTGACCGTTGGCGCTGTAGCACTCAGCCTGGCATTGGCGGTGGCAACCGCCGTTAACATACGCGTCAGTGCGGCCTGCCCGCGTCCGGGACGCAGCTCCACCATATCCTGATCGCCAAAGACAATGCCGCCCACGCGATCCCCCTGCGCCGTCACCCGATGGGCGGCAATGGCCGCACATTCTGCGGCCGTCACAGCCTTGGTGTTGCGCACGGAGCCAAAAAACATGGACATGCGCTGATCCACCACAATCAATGTGGGGCGATCACGCTCCTCGGAGTAGACCCGCACATAGGGTTTGCCCGCCCGCGCCGTGACCTTCCAGTCAATCGCGCGCACATCATCCCCCGGCAGATAGTCGCGCAGCTCTTCAAAATCCAACCCACGTCCGCGAATGCGCGAACGGTGCCGCCCCTGCAATGCGGAGGTCGCTGGCTGACGCGGCAGGAAAGAAATCGCCCGCGCCGCCGGGGCCAGGCCGCGCAAATGTGACAGGCTCACGTGAATGCGCGGGTCTGTCGCGCTCGTCTTCTCCGACGCAGGCGCGCCAAGCCCCATGCGCGACAGAGCAGCTCGGTGTTTCCCCATGGAAAATCGCATTGTCTCTTGCCTCCGCAAACCCGCTTAGGGCAAGGCCACCTGCGCAAGCACCTCTGCCACCACTTGATCCGCAGACACGCCCGTGCCCTGCGCCTCATAGCTGAGCGCCAACCGATGACGCAGCACATCCGGCGCAATCGCGCGCACATCTTCCGGATCCACATAGTCGCGACCCGCCAGCCAGGCATGGGTGCGCGCGCAGCGATCCAAGGCCAGCGAGGCACGCGGGCTGGCACCAATCTCAATCCATTTGGCAAGGGTGTCGCCAAACTCCGCCGGGGTGCGTGTGGCCTGCACGATGGTGGCCATATAGGTTTCCATCGCCTCAGCGCAGTGCAAAGCCGCGATCTCGCGCCGCGCGTCAAACACCACATCCTGCGCAATCGGTGGACGCGGCGCTTCTGCCCCGCCCTCCTGGGTCTGCGCCATCAGCGCCGCCTGCTCTTCGCGGCGCACAAGACGGATCACTTCGATCTCATCCGCCAGAGGGGGATACTCAATGCGCACATGCATCAGGAACCGGTCCATCTGCGCTTCGGGCAGCGGATAAGTGCCTTCCTGCTCCACCGGGTTCTGCGTGGCCAAAACCATAAACAGCGGCGCCATTTTATGCGTGGTGCCCGCAACAGTTACCTGCCGCTCTTCCATCGCTTCGAGCAACGCCGCCTGCACTTTCGCAGGCGCGCGGTTGATCTCATCGGCCAGCACGATATTGGCAAAAATCGGGCCCGGCTGAAATTTGAACTGACCACCAGCGTCACTCTGAAAGTACATCTCTGTGCCGGTCACATCTGCCGGCAAAAGATCCGGGGTGAACTGGATGCGAGAGTAATCACACTCCATATTTTTGGCCAGGGCCTTCACGGCACGGGTCTTGGCGAGGCCAGGCAGCCCCTCCAGCAAAAGGTTGCCATTGGCCAACAGCCCGACCAGCAGGCGGTCAATCACCGCCTCCTGACCAATAATTGATTGCTGCATGCGCTCTTTTAACGCTTGGATCTGCTCCATCGTGCCCATGATTATTCTGCACCCTCGCCCGTGAAAATCCGGCTCCAGTCCTCTTTCATGTCAATCAGAACCCAGCCCCGCGCATCCGCCTCGTCAAGACCGCGGTTCAAGACACCGATATGGCCTTCCCGATCATAGGCCCACTCACGCTCCGCATCGGTGTGATGCACATAAACGCCCAGCCGCGCCCCTTCGCCGGTGGTGGTGAATTCCAGCATCTCAAAATCGCCATCGGAGTTGCCCCCGGCCAGAATGGGCTGTTTGCCAATGTGGTGCATGATGCCCACAGGCTTGCCAGCCTTGTCATCATTGAAGAACAGTTCTGCACCTTTCATGATCACCGGCACGCCATCGATCATTTCATAGCTTGAGGTGATGGAGCTGCCGATCACCTGCTGTGGAGGAATGCCATAGGCGTCCTCTGCAAAAACCCGCATGAACTGAATGCCGCCGCCGGAAACAATGTAGGTTTGAAACCCCTCATCGCGCAGATAGCGCAGCAGTTCGACCATCGGCTGATAGGTCATCTCATCATAGCGCAGGCCAGTTTTGGGGTGGCGCGCCTCTTCCAGCCAGGCCGCAACGTCCTGCTGGAACTGATAAAGCGACACTTCTGTATGGGAGGCCGCGAGCACCTCAAGCAAGCCTTCCTTACCCGTCGCTGCCAGCGCCTCATAGTCGCCCGCCGCAGCAGCCTTCAGAGCATCGCTGGTCAGGATCGAGGGATCTTGCGCGGCCAGCTTGGCCACCTGATCCACCGCAAAAATCAATTGAAAATAGACCGGTTGTTCCGCCCAGAGCGTCCCGTCATTGTCAAACACGGCAACACGGTCGGCGGGCGTCACATAGTCCGCGCCCCCCACTTCAGAAACGGCTTCCACAAAGGAAATGATCTTCTCTTTGGACTCGCCCTGCCAAGAAGGCAGTGGATCCGCCATCACAGGTCCCATCCAAGCAGCCGCCAACAGGCCAGCACCAACAAAAAGCCGCATCAAAAGTCTCCGATTTTCGAAATCAAACAGTGATAGAAGCGAAGGACGCACCCTTGGGCGCGTCCCTCCATATTTTATCAAAGATCAGTCACCCACAGGGGCCGCCATCTTTTCGATCACCTGATCGAGGCTGAAGCTTGCCGCTTTCTGGCGTGGTGGGAACTCCTGGAAGGTCTCAAGGAAGTTGGCCACATACTGCTGTGCAGGCACCAGGAAGTACGCGCGATCGAGCCACCAGTCATAGTAGGTGTTGGAAGTGCGGTAAGACCGCTCATAAGGATCGCGGCGCAGGTTGAAGATCAGTGGCGCACGCAGTTCGGTCCAGGGCTCAAGCCATGCACGCAGCGTGCCCCAGGCTTTCTGCTCCATGAACATCAGTTTCCAATCCTGGAACCGCAGCGCGGTCAGATCCCCTTCGTCAGAGAAGTAGAAAATCTCTTTACGTGGCCCAACTTCGGCTTCACCGGTCAGCACTGGCAGGAAGTTGTAGCCGTCCAAGTGGACTTTGTATTCACGCCCAATCGCCTGAACACCGCCCGCTTTCAGCTCTTCCTTGATGTTGTCACGTCCAGCTGCGGCCAGAATGGTTGGCAGCCAGTCCATATGGTGCATGATCTCGTTGGAGACAGAGCCCGCTTCGATCTTACCCGGCCAGCGCACCATGGATGGCACGCGGAAAGCGCCTTCCCAGTTGGTGTTCTTTTCGCCCCAGAATGGGGTCATGCCCGCATCCGGCCATGTGTTCATGTGAGGGCCGTTGTCGGTGGAGTAGTGCACGATGGTATTGTCTGCGATGCCCAGCTCATCCAGCACATCCAGCAGTTGGCCAACCTGAATATCGTGCTCGATCATACCAGCGCTGTATTCATCCAGCTGACGACCCGCCAGATCGTTGGCCTTGCCGCGCATCTCTTCCTTCACGTGTGTGCGGAAGTGCATACGTGTACCGTTCCACCAAACGTAGAAAGGCTTGCCCTGTTCATTGGCACGTTTGATGAAATCGATGGCCGCATTGACGGTTTCCTCGTCAACGGTTTCCATGCGCTTCTTGGTCAGCGGGCCGGTATCTTCGATTTCGCCATCAGCGGAAGACTTGATCACACCACGTGGGCCAAAAGCCTCACGGAACGAACGGCCATCAGGCAGGGTCGCGTCGCCTGGATAGTCTTCGTTCTCGGGCTCTTCTTCTGCGTTCAGGTGGTAAAGGTTACCAAAAAATTCGTCAAAACCATGGTTTGTTGGCAGGTGCTCATCCTTGTCACCAAGGTGGTTTTTGCCAAACTGACCGGTCATATAGCCTTCTGCCTTCAAAAGACCTGCGATGGTTGGATCTTCTTCCTGCATACCCAGCTCTGCGCCGGGCAGGCCCACTTTGGACAGGCCGGTGCGGAACACCGATTGCCCCATGATGTAGGACGAGCGTCCTGCAGTACAGGATTGCTCACCATAGTAGTCGGTGAAGATCATGCCTTCATTGGCCACGCGGTCGATGTTTGGCGTGCGATAGCCCATCAGACCCATCGTGTAGGCGGAGATATTGGATTGACCAATGTCATCCCCCCAGATCACGAGCACATTTGGTTTCTCCTGCGCCGTCAGAACGGTCGCAAAGGACGCCAGAACAGCAGCAGCGGCCGTGACATTTCTGACGGCCTTAAGTGGGGTCAAACCCATAACAAAACTCCCTTAAGAAAAGCGCACCTGAAAATATCTTTTGGCTATATATCGGCATAAAAACACTCACAGGCACCACGCGTAAAAAATCGCGAAGGCTCACGCTTATGTCAATTGAATTTACTGGATAATTTTTGAATTTCAGAAAGTGAAACCGAACCAGAGAAACACTGAAAACATACCCGCAAACGACTAACGCTTGGGGGCGCGAAGAGCGGCAAATCTCTTCGTCAGACGCTGCGCCTCTTCATGCAAACCAAAAGGCGCATTGATGATAAACATGCCTGATCCTACCATACGATGCCCCTCTCGTGCAGGGGGGAAAACCACCTCATGATGCAGGACCTTAGGGAAGCCCTGCGCCACAAGCGCTGCAATCATCGGTTTGTGCAGCCCATCTGTAAGAATGGGATACCAGAGGGCAATCACGCCAACATTCCACTTGCGATGCAGCTTCCCAATCCACCCTGGCAGCGTTTTATAGTCGTCTTTGATCTCATAGCTCGGATCAATCAGCAGCGCCCCGCGCCGCGGTGTCGGCGGGCAAATCCCCATTACAGTCTCAAAACCATCCTTCTGATGAATTTTCGCCCCGGTTGTGCGCATCGCCTGTCGCAATGCCCCAGCCTCCTGTGGGTGCAATTCACAGAGCTGCACAGAATCCTCCGGGCGCAAAAGCGCGCCCGCTACCGCTGGTGAGCCCGGATAGGATGCCGCCCCATGTACGGCCCGCACCTGTTCAAGCGCTCGCATGTAAGGGTGATCCGCTGCAAACCAATCCTGCGCACGCCCAATCCCGGCCTCTGCTTCTCCGGTTTTCAACGCAGCAGCATCATCAAGCTGATACACACCACGCGCCGCATGGGTTTCCAGATAACTCAGGGGTTTGGACTTCTGGGTCATATAGTCCAGCATCACCGCCATCAGCGCGTGTTTTTGAACATCCGCCAGATTTCCGGCGTGGTAGATATGTTGATAAGACAGCATATGCCGTCTTTAGACGACTGCACCGCCCTTGCCCAGACGAGAAGCAGACGATCATAGCGCGGCCTCTTGCCTGGATCCTTTTGCTGCAAAAGTTCACACGGGCGACGCTGTCATGGCAGAATGTTGCCTCTGCGCCAACCGAGGCCTTTCACAAAGCGCAGGCTCTTCCTATAAGAAAGCGCCTGCGCTTGAGAGAGTCGCGGGCCAAGGGATTCTTTGGGGACAAAATCATATGCTGGGAAATTTGGGCGGCCTGTTTACTTCTGACATGGCCATCGACCTCGGGACTGCGAACACGCTGGTCTATGTAAAAGGTAAAGGCGTTATTCTCAGCGAACCCTCCGTGGTGGCCTACCATGTGAAAGATGGTGTGAAAAAAGTGCTCGCCGTCGGCGAAGACGCCAAACTCATGCTGGGACGCACCCCGGGAAGCATCGAAGCCATCCGCCCGATGCGTGATGGGGTGATTGCCGATTTTGACACCGCCGAAGAGATGATCAAGCATTTCATCCGCAAGGTGCACCGCCGCTCAACCTTCTCCAAACCCAAAATTATTGTCTGCGTGCCCCATGGGGCAACCCCTGTCGAGAAACGCGCAATTCGCCAATCCGTGCTCTCTGCCGGCGCGCGCCGTGCGGGGCTGATTGCCGAACCCATCGCCGCCGCCATCGGTGCAGGCATGCCAATCACCGATCCCACCGGCAACATGGTTGTGGACATTGGTGGCGGCACCACAGAAGTGGCGGTTCTGTCGCTGGGCGATATCGTCTATGCGCGATCTGTACGCGTGGGCGGCGACCGTATGGATGAAGCCATTATCAACTATCTGCGCCGCCAGCAGAACCTGCTGGTCGGTGAATCCACAGCAGAGCGCATCAAAACCTCCATTGGCACGGCCCGTATGCCCGACGACGGCCGCGGTGCCTCGATGCAAATTCGCGGCCGCGATCTGTTGAATGGTGTGCCCAAAGAGACCGAAATCAGTCAAGCTCAGGTTGCTGAAGCGCTGGCTGAACCGGTGCAACAGATCTGCGAGGCCGTGATGACCGCTCTCGAAGCCACCCCGCCAGATCTCGCCGCAGATATTGTGGATCGTGGCGTGATGCTGACCGGAGGCGGTGCGCTTCTAGGCGACCTCGATCTGGCACTGCGCGAACAGACCGGCTTGGCCGTCTCCATTGCTGACGAAAGCCTGAACTGTGTGGCAATGGGCACCGGCAAGGCACTGGAGTATGAAAAACAACTCCGCCACGCCATCGACTACGACAGCTGAACCGGCCACCATACGCCGGATTGGCGTAGGCCGACCGGCAGTGTAAACTGGCCCCCATCACAGACCACCCGGAGGCACCTTGGCGAGAGACCGCAACCAGGGCGAAGATTACGCGGCACCGCTGAGGCGGTTGTTTCTGGGTGTGCTGCTGTTGAGCCTGCTGGGACTTTTTCTGATCTGGCGTATCGACAGTCCCCGGGTAGAGCGGTTCCGCGCTCAGATCACCAATGCTGTTGTGCCCAATTTTGACTGGGCCATGGCACCAGTGACCGGCACAATCAATCTTCTGCGCGATTTTCAAAGCTATCAACGCATCGTCGAACAAAACCGCGAGCTGCGCCGTGAGTTACAGAAGATGAAGGCCTGGAAAGAGGCCGCCAGCCAATTGAGCGAAGAGAACGCGCGCCTGTTGGATCTCAACAATGTGCGCCTTGATCCGGAACTGACCTATGTCACCGGCGTGGTCCTCGCCGACAGCGGCTCTCCTTTCCGGCAATCTGTGCTGCTCAACATTGGCGCGCGCGACGGCATTCTTGATGGCTGGGCCGCGATGGACGGGATCGGACTGGTTGGGCGCATATCTGGCGTTGGGCAATCTTCGTCACGCGTGATGCTTCTGACCGACAGCTCCAGCCGCATTCCAGCCCGCATTCAGGGATCCGGTCAAACAGCGCTGATTGTCGGCGACAACTCCAGCGCCCCGCATGTGGATTTTCTGGAAACCCCTGATCTGGTGCGCCCCGGCGATCGCGTGGTCACCTCTGGGGATGGCGGCGTCTTCCCCGGCGGCCTGTTGATTGGGCATGTGGCCACAGACCCGGCTGGACGTCTGCGGGTCCGTCTCTCGGCGGATTACGAGCGCTTGGAATTCCTGCGTGTGCTGCGCCATCATGGCCGCGAAACCGTTGGCACGCCGGGTTCCATTGTGGCTCCAGACGGTCCCGAAGCCTTCCTGGAGGGGCGCGATGGCTAAGGCTGCGCTTTCCAGCAAGTGGTTGATGCGCCTGCTCTTTGCAGGGCTCTGTCTGACGCTTATTTTTGTACAGCTCCTGCCTCTGGAAACCACACCACGCCGCTGGGCGGGACCGGACTTCATGCTGCTCGTCACTTTGGCCTGGGCTGGGCGGCGCCCGGACATCCCCTCGGCCCCGCTGGTCGCAGGGCTTTTCCTTTTGGCGGATTTCCTGCTGCTGCGTCCACCGGGGCTTGTGGCGGCAATTGTGGTGCTTGCCACCGAAATTCAGCGCAACCGCGCGCCGCGCATGCGCGACGCCACTTTTGCAAGTGAATGGCTCAATGCCGCGGTCCTGATGATCGGGATCTCCATCTGCTACCGCATCATCTCCGCCCTTGTGCTCTTGCCAACGCCCTCTCTGGGCCTCATGCTGATGCAGGTGATGATGAATATTGCAGTCTATCCGCTGGTTGTCTTCATATCTCACATCCTATTTGGTGTGCGCCGCGCCAATGTGCATGACTCTGCTGTGGGGGCCAATTGATGCGCAAAACCCCAACGGAAATCACCGAAGTTCACAGCCGCATGTCCCGGCGCACCCTCTTTCTGGGCGGCTCCATGCTGGCCTTCATGACAGGGCTCGGCTTTCGCATGCGCCATCTTCAACTGGATCAAGCGGATCAATACCGCCTGCTGGCAGAAGAAAACCGCATCAATATTCGTCTGATCCCGCCTGCCCGCGGGGAAATTTTTGACCGCAACGGCATTGTGCTGGCCCGAAATGAGCCGTCCTATCGCATCACCCTGGTGCCCGAAGATGCCGGGGATGTGGATAAGGTCATCGAAAAACTTGCCACTTTGGTCGAGCTCGATCCAAATGAGCTGGATCGCGCCGTCACAGAGATGCGGCGCTCCCCTCCCTTTCTGCCCGTCACCATCGCAGATCGCGTCAGTTGGGATGAGCTCTCCCGCGTGGCTGTGAACACCCCCGCGCTTCCCGGCATAACGCCAGAGGTGGGCCTCTCAAGATACTATCCGCTGCGCGGCGACTTGGCGCATGTTCTGGGCTACGTGGGGCCTGTGTCAGACTATGACCTCTCCAAGATCGACAACCCTGATCAACTTCTGCGCATTCCGCGCTTTCAAATCGGCAAGGTCGGCCTGGAAGGCCGTATGGAAGACGATCTGCGCGGTGTGGCGGGCACCAAACGGGTGGAAGTCAATGCCGTTGGCCGCGTCATGCGCGAGCTGGATCGCCGCGAAGGCCAACAGGGCGATGACGTACAGCTGACCATCGATCAACAATTGCAATCCTATGCGCAGGCCCGCCTTGGGGATGAAAGCGCGGCCGCCGTGGTGATGGACTGTGTAACAGGGGATTTGCTGGCCGTGGCCTCTGCGCCCAGCTTTGATCCAAACCTGTTTGTGCAGGGTATCTCCGTGGCCGACTATGGCACATTGACAAGCGACAATCACCGCCCGCTGGCCGCAAAATCGGTGCAGGGAGCCTACCCGCCCGGCTCCACCTTCAAGATGATCACTGCCCTTGCGGCGCTAGAGGCTGGCATCGTCGGCTATGCTGACACGGTCTACTGCCCCGGCCACATGAAGGTGTCCAACCGGCGCTTTCATTGCTGGAAACGGGGCGGGCACGGACATATGGATCTCGCCGGGGCGCTGCGTGAAAGCTGCGATGTCTATTTCTATGATCTCGCTATTCAGGTCGGCATCGACAAGATAGCAGAAGTGGCCACCAAACTGGGGCTTGGGCAACGCTATGATCTTCCGCTTTCCGGCATGGCGCGGGGACTGAACCCCAACCGCGCCTGGAAGGCAGATGTGCGTGGCGCGGACTGGGTGGTTGGGGATACGGCCAATGCCTCCATTGGGCAGGGCTTCGTGCTCGCCTCCCCCCTGCAACTCGCCGTGATGACCGCGCGTCTGGCCAGCGGCAAGGCGCTGGACCCGCGTATTGTGAAATCCGTCAATGGCGTCGAAGAACCCCTGCCCATTGTTCCAGATCTGGAGGTAAACGCCGCCCATCTCGCCGAAGTGCAACGCGGCATGTTTCAGGTGTCTAACCACCGGCGCGGCACCGCCTACAGCCAGCGCATCATCGACGATGAGTTTCGCATGGCGGGCAAGACCGGAACCTCACAGGTGCGTAACATCACCGCCGCCGAACGCGCCCGCGGCGTGACGCGCAATGAAGACCTGCCTTGGGAGCGGCGCGATCACGGCCTGTTTGTGAACTACGCCCCCTACGACAATCCCCGCATCGCCGTCGCGGTGGTGGTGGAACATGGCGGTGGCTCCAAATCAGCCACCCCTATTGGGCGCGATATTACCTTGCAGGCGCTTTATGGCGGCACGCCGCCGCTGTCGGCCTATCCGGCCAAGGACCGCGAGAAGATCAAAAAACAACAGGAAGAGATGCAGAAACTGGTGCCGGGGCGCGAGATCACCCGACGCAACCGGGCATAGGACGATCCCATGAGCTATCTGGAATATAACGTCAAACATGTGCCCACGGGCCTGCGCAAACTGCTCTATCTCAACTGGCCCATCCTGCTTTTGGTCTCCGCCGTGGCCGGGGTTGGGTTTCTGATGCTCTATTCCGTGGCTGGCGGGTCTTTCCGACCCTGGTCAGAGCCGCAAATGAAACGCTATGCCATGGGCCTGTCGGTCATGGTGTTTGTGGCTATGGTGCCCATCTGGTTCTGGCGTTCTGTGTCTGGTTTTGCCTATCTGGTCAGCCTCATTCTTCTGGTGGCGGTGGAAGTGATGGGCAGCGTCGGCATGGGTGCCCAGCGCTGGATAGACCTTGGGTTCATGCGGCTGCAGCCCTCCGAACTGATGAAAATCACCCTCGTGATGTGCCTTGCGGCCTATTACGACTGGCTACCAACCCACAAAACCTCCCGCCCGCTCTGGGTGGCTCTGCCCGTGATCCTGATCCTGCTGCCCACTTTTCTGGTATTGAAGCAGCCTGATCTCGGCACCTCCATCCTGCTGATGACCGGGGGCGCGATTGTGATGTTTCTGGCAGGCGTACACTGGGGCTATTTTGCCGCTGTGATCGGCATGGGGGTTGGGCTCGTGGCGGCCGTGTTTCAATCCCGCGGCACAGAGTGGCAACTGCTCAACAACTACCAATATCGCCGCATCGACACCTTTCTGGATCCTTCCTCAGACCCGCTGGGGGCGGGTTATCACATCACCCAGTCCAAAATCGCCCTGGGCTCGGGCGGTTGGACCGGGCGTGGCTTCATGCAGGGCACCCAGAGCCGTCTGAACTTCCTGCCGGAAAAACACACGGATTTCATCTTCACCACGCTGGCCGAAGAGTTTGGCTACATCGGTGCCGTATCTCTGCTGTCGATCTACGGGCTGATCATTCTGTTCTGCATTGCGGCCGCTCTGGCCAATAAAGACCGCTTTTCCTCGTTGCTCACACTTGGCATCGCCAGCGCGTTTTTCCTGTTTTTCGCCGTCAATATGTCGATGGTCATGGGGCTCGCCCCGGTTGTGGGCGTGCCGCTGCCTTTGGTGAGCTACGGTGGCTCGGCCATGCTGGTGCTGATGGTGGGGTTTGGCCTCATCCAAAGCGCCCATGTCCACCGCCCCCGCTAATGGCCCCGCTGACAGAACAACCCGCTTATGGCATAAGCAAAGGCTCCCGCATCCCGCGGCCCCCTATCGGGGACAGCGAGATTTTGGGCCCGGCTCAGCAAAACTGAGCCTAAAGCGTTTCGAAGTTTACCTAAATCGTCTCACGACACGCATGTCCCGAGAGTGCTGTAGGTATGGCAGGGTATTGCTGTCTCAAGTTGAGTCCGAAACGCTATATGCGCCACGCCCCTGCGTGAGCGCGGCAAATAAAACCTGCATCAGTGAGCTGCTGTGAGCGCGACGCCATGTGAGCACACCGACCTGTCGCACCGCACCTGAGATCGGCGAGAATGTGAGAGTCGGATGATGTCGGCTCAGCCCGCCCCAGCGCGGCAGCACCGCTTGCCCCAGCCCATCCGCCACCATCTGCGCAAGAATCTCGACTGCATCCATTTCGCACAGCACCTGTAGGGTGTCCCGCTGTGCCGCAAGTGCCTCCCAACAGGTTGCACCGCCCCAAGCCGTCCGACTGTAGAGCAGCAATGGCAGATCTGCGGCGGCCGCAGGCGGGCGCACCCAGCCAATCTCTTGCTGTTCCAGCAGATCAAACTGCATGGTCTTGGGCAAAGGAAAGGGCGGCGCGACCACCAACGCCGCGTCCAAATGCCCCGCTTCAAACTGTTCATAAAGCTGTGCGGAGCTGCCCGGCACAAGGCTGAGCGCCACATCCGGCGCCGCGGCCCCCAGATGCTGCACCAGCTTGGCACCATAGTCGCCAAGCACCGTGGAGATCGCCCCAAGCCGCAGCGTGCCACTCAAACGATCCTGAGCCAACCGCCCCGCCAGCCCCCCCTCAAGCGCCACCATCTGGCGCAGATCCGCCAACAGCACCTCACACTCAGGCGTTGGGGCCATGCGCCGCCCATCCCGCACCAGAAGCGGCACCCTCAACTGCGCCTCAAGCGCGCCAACCCGCTGTGCGGCAGCGGCCGGCGTGATGCCCTGCAGCCGCGCCGCAGCCGCCAAAGATCCGGCATCAATCGCCGCCACAAGCGTTCTGACAAATCTCACATCCATAGTTTTTCTTACGTCTGAATCCACAAAAATAACATAGCCTATTTTCTATGGACCCATTAGTCAGAATACTGATAACCGCTGCATGACCGAAGGAGCCCCTGACATGAGTATTTTCCATCTGGCCTATAACGTGCGCGACCTCGCACAGGCCCGTGCCTTCTATGGAGAGCTGCTAGGTTGCCAGGAAGGACGCAGCACCGACACCTGGGTGGACTACAACTTCTTTGGTCACCAGCTGTCCCTGCATCTCGGCGAACCTTTCGCCACCGCAGCCACGGGTCATGTAGGCGAACATCTGGTGCCCATGCCCCATCTTGGGGTGATCCTGCCCAAAGCAGATTGGGAGGCTCTGGCCGAACGCCTCCTGCAATCGGATCTGGAATTTGTGCTTGCCCCCTTCACCCGCTTTGCAGGAGAACCGGGCGAACAGAGCACCATGTTCTTCAATGACCCTTTTGGAAATCCAATTGAAATCAAAGGTTTTGCCGATATGGAAGGCGTGTTTGCCACATGATCAATGTTCTCTTCGCCGCCAAGGCCGAACGCTGGCCGGAATATGAAGCCCCCCTCAAAGCAGCTTTTAAAGCGGCAGACCTCATAGTGGATCTGCGGATGGATTTCCCCCCAGAGGAGGTCGATTACATCGTCTATGCCCCCAACAGCCCAGTGCAGGATTTTAGCCCCTACACGCGCTGCAAAGCCGTGCTGAACCTCTGGGCCGGTGTGGAAAACGTGGTGGGCAACACAACGTTGACAATGCCTCTGGCACGGATGGTCGATCCGGGCATGACACAGGGCATGATGGAATGGGTTGTGGGCCATGTGATGCGCCATCATCTAGGCATGGATCGCAACATTCTTGGACAAAACGGGGATTGGACCGCGCATGTCCCACCGCTGGCGCAAGATCGCCGCGTAACCATACTTGGGCTTGGCGAACTCGGCAGCACCTGCGCACAGGCCTTAGCGCAGCTGGGCTTTGACGTCACAGGATGGAGCCGCAGCCCCAAAAACCTTTCAGATGTCACTTGTCTCTCGGGAGAGGCGGGGCTGACAGAGGCGCTTTCACGGGCGGACATCCTCGTTCTGCTGCTGCCCAAGACAGCCGCCACAGAGAACCTTCTGAATGCGGAGCGTCTGGCGCGGATGCCGCAGGGGGCAATGATCGTCAATCCCGGGCGCGGGCCGCTGATTGATGATGATGCCTTGCTGGCCGCACTCGATCGCGGACAGATCGCACATGCCACATTGGATGTCTTCCGCATCGAGCCACTGCCTCTCGATCACCCCTATTGGGCACATCCCAAAGTAACGGTGACCCCGCATATCGCCTCAGAAACGCGCGTGAAAACCGCCAGTCAGGTGATCGCAGAAAATGTGCAGCGTGGCGAAAGTGGCTTGCCCTTCTTGCATCTGGTCGATCGCAGCGCAGGCTACTGATCAAGCGCCACTCCCATCTGCGGTGCAGACAGGCTCACCGTCAGGTGAGCCGGGCCCAAGGGGATCGGCGCGCGTCAGAGCGCGCGCATCCGCGCGGGAACCTGCCCCTCCGATCAGCGCAGCATTGGCGGCTTATCGGGGTCACTGCCCGGGGCAACAGGTTTGTATTCCTGCGCTTCGGGTGGACTTGGCAGATCAAAGCGCAGACCCGCCCGCGCCAATTGCCCCGCCACCGGATCGCTGGCGGCAAAAAAACCGACATCCAGCGCGCCCGCCTCAATGCCCGAAAAGGTCAGCGCTTCATTCACCGCCTTCGCCAGCGCCCCTTCTGCGCCGGGCACAACCTCCACAAACCCCAACATATGAGAGCACATGCCATTCTCATATGTGGTGCCCACCAGATAGGCCATCTTGGCCAAACCCGCCGTGGTCGACAGTTTGGCATCCAGCGCCGTGATCAGCGCTTCTGGCAGACCCGCAGGTGCCTCAAAACGCGCAATCTTGGCCTCAACCTCATCAGGCGCATGGGTCAGTGTCTCCGCAAGCCAGCCCAGCGCTTCATGAGGGATCAGAATGGCCGATGGGGCCACATCTGGATTGACCGCAAGGCCAATGGCCTGCTCTGAGAGCATATTGGCAATCACACGCCCCGAAAGCGCGGCATAAGGCGCAACCCGGCCAACAAATTGCGCCAGCCGCTCTTCGGTATCAAACACCAGCACAAAGCGCGCATCAGACGTGTCAAAGATCTCCGGCGTGATCCGGTCATTCTCAGGCTCTTTTTCCAACAGCAGAAACAGCTCCGCATCCGCCAGACGTTCATAAAACCGCAACCGGGCCGCATCATCCTGCGGGGCCGCTTCCATGGCCGCATGGGCCTGATCCAATGGGGTCATGTCGCTCACGCCAGAGCCTCCTTGATTCGGGTTTGCAACGCCGGCAGCAGCTCAGCTTCAAACCAGGGATGTTTCTTAAGCCATGCCGTATTGCGCCAGGACGGATGAGGCAAGGGAAAGACGTCGGGCGCATGGTCGCGCCAGCCCGCAACCGCCTCGCTCACACCGGCCTTGGTGCGCAGATGCCACTTCTGCGCATAGCCCCCAATCACCAATGTCAGCGGCACCTCTCCAAGCGCTTCCATCACCGCGCCGCGCCATGTTTTTGCACAAAGCGCCGGAGGCGGCAGATCGCTGCCCTTGGCGTTATACCCCGGAAAGCAAAAGGCCATCGGCACAATCGCAACGCGGGTTTTGTCATAAAAAACATCGCTCTGTATACCCATCCAGTCACGCAGCCGGTCCCCGCTGGGATCGGTGAAGGGGCGTCCGCTTTCATGCACGCGCGCTCCGGGGGCTTGCCCCACCACAAGAATTTTCACCCCCGGCTGAAACCAGACAACAGGGCGCGGCCTATGCCGTGTCGCGGTTTTGGCAAACCTGTCCGCACAAAGCTGACAGGCGGCGATTTCCTCACTCAAAGACATGATCCCTGTGATATCTTCCCCCACTTATTTCGACAACATTCGAAATAACTCTTGCACGAAGGTTTTATTTCGATATTTCTAGAATCATGAAACATACAGCATATCCAGATATCTCTCTTGAGGTGGCCGCCTCCACCTTTGCGGCCCTTGGATCGGAACAGCGCCTGTCCGTGCTGCGCTGCCTCGTGCGCGCGGGCAATCAGGGGCTCTCTATCGGCGAGCTGGGCAAACGCACCGGCGTCACAGGCTCGACACTGACACATCACATGAAAATCCTCGCCCAGGCTGGTCTGGTGACGCAGGAAAAACAGGGACGTTCCATCATTTGCGCCGCCGTCGCCTATGACGCGGTGCGCGACCTCTCCGCCTTCCTACTGAGAGAATGCTGCGCCGATGAGGTGCACAACTGTAAGGACCATGATCATGGCTGACACCACACAGTCCTCTTACCCTTCCCCATTTCGCGCCCGGCTCGCAAAACTCGACAAGGCCTGGTTGGCCTTCCTGCTGATTTTGCTCTGCGTCGCTGCACTGGATACACCGCAGTTTGGGCCCACGGTGCAATTCACCACCAACGCCCTGCTGCACACGGCGCCGTTTATCCTGTTTGCGGTTTTCGCAATTGGCTACCTCAAGGCCACCGGGGCGGAGAATCTTCTGGCGAAAGCTTTTGAAGGGCGCGAGACCCGCATGATTTTCTTTGCCGCCGCTCTGGGTGGGCTCTCGCCCTTCTGTTCCTGCGAAGTCATCCCTTTCATCGCGGCACTTCTGGCAGTGGGCGCGCCCCTCTCGGCGGTCATGGCCTTCTGGCTGGCCTCTCCGCTGATGGATCCCGCGATGTTTGCCATCACCTCCGGCACGCTGGGCTTTGAATTTGCCATTGCCAAAGCCCTGTCCGCCATTGGCCTTGGACTGCTGGGCGGCTTTGGCACGATGCTGCTGAAATCCACATCTGTCTTTGCCGATCCTCTGCGCGAGAAACCGCAGGTTGGCGGCTGCTGCGGGGTGAAAACGCCCTTTGGTGCCAAACCCCAATGGGCGTTCTGGAAGGACGCAGACCGACGCAGCCTCTTTCGCAACACCACATGGGAAAACGGCCTGTTCCTGTTGAAATGGCTGGCCCTGGCCTATGTGATCGAAGCCCTGATGATCCACTATGTGCCCGCAGCTTGGATCGCGCAGATCTTAGGCGGCGATGGCTTCCAGCCGATCCTGCTGGGCGCCTTGGTTGGTGCCCCGGCCTATCTCAATGGCTATGCGGCGGTGCCTCTGGTCGGCGGGCTTCTGGAGCAGGGCATGTCCAATGGGGCGGCCATGTCCTTCATGATTGCAGGCGGCGTGAGCTGCATCCCCGCCGCCATCGCCGTCTGGGCTCTGGTCAAACCCCGTGTGTTTGCCGCCTATTTTGGTTACGCCATGCTCGGAGCCCTGATTGCCGGATCCCTCTGGCAGGCCGTTGCCTGATCACGCCCACCATTAACGCCCTGACGGACCGGTGCAGCCTCCTGCGCCGGTCTTTTCCATTGCAAAATCATGGGACGCAAACATACAATCTGCGCTGCGACGAAAAGACCAACTTCCTTCACAAGTGTAGGAAACCGCAGAATTTCCCCTGTTTTTCCTCTCTTCTCCCTGCAAACCGCAGGGAGAGAGTTGCGCATCCCCCTCCTGATCACACATAATATTGAAAACGCCGACAGAGCGTTAACCATCGTGTCGTACAGTTTCGTGGTATAAGCGACACGCGAGAGCAGTATTGGGAGCAGTCGATGCTCGAATTCGACAACGTGAGTAAGTCCTTCTGGACCGGCACACAGCGCAAGGTGATCCTTGAACGTGTGTCTTTCCGTGTGGAACTGGGCAACTCCCTGGGCATCCTCGCGCCCAACGGCACCGGTAAAACCACCCTTATCAATATGATGGCTGGTCTGGAAAAGCCGGACGAAGGCGTCATTCGCCGGGATTGCCGTATTTCTTTTCCTCTGGGTTTCATGGGCGGCGTGGTCAACAAGCACACTGCGGTGGAAAACAGTCGCTATATCGCGCGCCTTTACGGTCTTGATCCGGATTATGTCGAAGCCTTCTGCCGCTGGCTGTGCAATCTCGGCGAATATTTTGATCAGCCGCTCGGCACCTATTCCTCCGGCATGCGATCACGATTTACCTTTGCGCTGATGCTGGCGCTCGATTTTGACATGTATCTGATCGATGAAGGCATGCCGTCTTCGACAGACGTAGAATTCAACAAGAAGGCAGGCGAAGTGCTGCGCGAGCGCCTGCGCACAACCACCATTATCATTGTGTCACACCAGCCCAACGTGCTGGAAAAATTTGCCAGATCTGCGGCCGTGCTGCTCAATGGCAAACTCTATATGTTCGACACCTTGGAAGAGGCCAAACAGCTCTATGACTACCAAACCCAAGGCTAAGAAGTTCCGCATCCGCCGCTCCTCCCAAGGGGCTGAGACGCAAGCCGCCGGCGCCGTAGACGCGCCTATCACCGAGGACACAGCGGCAGTGGCCACTGACGTCGAAACACAGCCAGCAGGCAAGACCGCGCGCGCCGTGCGTCTGCCAAGCGCGGCAGGCAAAGCAGGCGGCAAAGCGGGCCGCGCGCAAGCGACGGCTGCACCGACACAGCAAAACAGTGACCAACCCACGCCACAAGGGGCGGAGGCGGCCATTGACGCCATTAAACGCGAAGGCCTGACCGGTCGCCAGCTGCGCATGGCGCGCCGTATGGCACAGAAAAACGGCCTAGCAGCGACCTCCGATTATGATGCCGTGCGGCTTCTGCGGGAGGCGGGCATTGACCCTTTCCAACGCACCAACATGCTTGATCTGGTGCCCTCTGACAAAGAAACCCAACCGGCCAAGACTGGGCGCGTGCAGCTGCCGCAGACCATGGAATTGGGCAAGACCACCCTGCCCTCCACCGAAACCATGTCCCCCTCTGAAATGCGCGCCATCGAGATTGGGGAAATCCAAAAGGACATCGCCCGGCGCCGACGCAAGCGTCTCTTGCTGCTGTTTGCGCGCCTGTCCGCCTTTGTGTTTTTGCCCACGCTCTTTGCTGGCTGGTACTTCTACTCCGTCGCCACGCCGATGTATTCGTCCAAATCCTCCTTCATGGTGGAACAGGCCGACGGCAACAGTGGCACAGGGCTCGGCTCCCTGCTGCCCTCCCAGCTCAATGCCAATGGAGATGCCATCGCGGTGCAGGATTACCTGACATCCAAAGTGGCTATGATCCGTCTGGATCAGGATGTGGGATTCAAATCGCACTTCGCCAGCCCTGACATTGACCCGATACAACGACTGGATCCCAATCCCACGAACGAAGAAGCGTACAAGCTCTACAAGAAATTCGTGAAAATTGGCTATGACCCGACCGAAGGTTCCATCCGCATGGAAGTCGTCGCCGCCGATCCACAGATTGCCGCCGACTTCTCTGTGGCGCTGGTCAATTATGCTGAGGAAATCGCGGATGATCTCTCCCGGCGCAAACGCGAAGACCACGTGCGCGACGCACGCACCAGTCTGGACAGAGCCGCGCAGGAACGCCGCGATGCACAGGCGGCTCTCGTTGCGCTTCAGGAAACCAGCGTGCTGGATCCAGAAGGCCTGATCGCCTCCTTGCGTCAGCAGATCTCCAATGTGCAGATCCAGCTTCAGGAAAAAGAGCTGCAACTGGCTGCGCTGCAAGACAATGCCCGCCCGAACCCCGCCCGCGTCGAAGGGGTGCAGGGCGATGTCCGCCGTTTGCAGAATTTGCTGACCCGTCTGGAAAGCAAAATGACCGAGGCCACCGAGGGCGAGAGCTCCCTTGCGCAAAAAACCGCGCAAATTCAAATGGCTCAGGCCGATCTCGCCACGGCGGATCTGATCATGCAATCGGCGCTGCAAACCTTGAAGCAAACCGAACTCGAAGCCAGCCGTCAGGTGCGTTATCTGACCACATCTGTGCGCCCTGTGGCCTCCGAAGACCCCTCTTATCCACGCAGCTTTGAGAACACGGTCTTGGCCTTCCTGATATTTTCAGGCATCTATCTGATGATCTCGCTCACCGCGTCCATCCTCAGAGAACAGGTATCCTCGTAATGAAAAAAGTGTCCATTGGCGACCTGACGGTTGCAAACGATGCTCCGCTCACAGTGATTGCGGGCCCCTGCCAGCTGGAAAGTGCAGATCATGCACAAATGATTGCGGGCACCTTGAAAGAGGCCTGCGCCGCCGCCGGTGCGCAATATATCTTCAAAGGATCTTTTGATAAGGCCAACCGCACTTCTCTCAACGCAGCCCCTGCCTTGGGCCTCGACGAAGGCCTGAAAGTTCTGCAATCGGTCAAAGAGGCGCTGGATGTGCCTGTTCTGACCGACATCCATGAACCAGAGCAATGCGCCCCGGTGGCCGAAGTCTGCGATGTGATGCAGATCCCGGCCTTTCTCTGCCGCCAGACATCGCTCCTGCTGGCCGCTGGCCGCAGCGGTGCTGTCATCAATGTGAAAAAGGGGCAGTTTCTGGCCCCATGGGACATGCCCAATGTCGTGGCCAAGATTGAGAGCACCGGCAATGACCGCATTCTGCTCACAGAACGTGGTGCCTCATTTGGCTACAACCGTCTCGTGGTGGATATGCAGTCCCTGCCCGAAATGGCCAAAACCGGTTATCCGGTTGTGATGGATGCCACCCATGCCGTGGCCCAGCCCGGCGGATTGGGCGGTGCATCCGGGGGACAGCGCGAATTTGCACCGGTGCTTGCCCGTGCGGCAGTTGCCACTGGAATCGGCGCGGTTTTCACCGAAACCCATCAGGATCCGGACAATGCACCCTGTGATGGGCCCAATATGATTTACCTTGATCACATGCCTCATCTAATTGACACATTGATGCAGTTTGATGCGCTTGCCAAAGCCAATCCGATTGTGCTGTGAGCCCGCACCTCATTAAACCGACCTTTTTGACGACAAGACCATTGTACGAAGTGAGTTTATTAAAATGAAAAAACCTTTGCCTGACGTGCGCCCGAACACTTGGGAATTTCTGCGTGATCCTATGATCAAACCGACGGGCTTTCGCGAATATGACGCCCGCTGGCAATTCCCAGAAGAGATCAACCTGCCGGGCATGACCGCGCTTGGCTTTGGTCTGGGCACCCAGATGCAGCGCCGTGGCATCGAGCCGGTGATTGCCGTTGGCAATGATTACCGCGACTATTCCGTGGCCATCAAAATGGCGCTGATCATTGGCCTGATGAAGGCCGGCATCCACGTGAAGGATATTGGCCCGGCCCTCTCCCCGATGGCCTATTTTTCTCAGTTTCATCTGAATGCCCCTGCGGTCGCCATGGTCACCGCGTCGCACAACCCCAATGGCTGGACCGGCGTGAAGATGGGCTTTGAAAAGCCACTGACCCACGGCCCTGATGAAATGGCCGAGCTGCGTGACATCGTGCTCAATGGCGATTTTGACGCCCATGAAGGCGGCAAACATGAGGTCGTGGATGGGGTCCGCGAAGCCTATATCGAAGATCTTGTGGGCGATTTCAAAATGTCCCGCCCGCTGAAAGTCGTCTGCGCCACCGGCAATGGCACCGCGGCGGCCTTTGCGCCGGAAATCTTCAAGCGCATGGGCGTTGACGTGGTCGAAAGCCACTGTGAACTCGATTACACCTTCCCCAACTACAACCCCAATCCCGAAGCCATGCTGATGCTGCATGACATGGCGGATTCCGTGAAAGCCTCCGGCGCGGATCTGGCTCTGGGGTTTGACGGCGACGGCGATCGCTGCGGCGTGGTGGACGATGAAGGCGAGGAGATCTTTGCCGATAAGGTCGGCGTGATCATGGCCAAGGATCTGGGCAAGATCTATCCAAATGCCACCTTTGTTGCTGATGTGAAGTCCACAGGGCTTTATGCCGCTGACCCCGATCTGCTCGCCACAGGCGCCAAAACCGATTACTGGAAAACCGGTCACAGCCACATGAAACGCCGCGTGCATGAGCTCAAGGCGCTGGCGGGCTTTGAGAAATCCGGCCACTACTTCTTGGCGGAGCCGATCGGACGCGGCTATGACTGCGGCATGCGCGTGGCTGTCGAAGTCTGCAAAATGCTGGACCGCAACCCGGATATGAAAATGTCTGATCTGCGCAAGGCCCTGCCTAAGACCTGGTCAACCCCAACCATGTCGCCCTATGCGTCGGACACCGAAAAATACGATATTCTGGAGCGTCTGGTCGCCAAATTGGTGGCCAAGAAAGATGCAGGCGAAACCATCGCTGGGCGCGCCATTACCGAGGTGGTCACTGTCAACGGGGCCCGCGTTATCCTCGACAACGGCAGCTGGGGCTTGGTGCGTGCATCCTCCAATACACCGAACCTGGTGGTGGTGATTGAAAGCGCACAGAGCGAAGAAGAAATGCGCCAGATCTTTGCCGAGATTGACGCCGTCATCCAAACCGAGCCAGGCGTCGGCGAGTACGACCAAAAAATCTAACAAAACGACGGGCGGCGGGGGAAATGCTCCCGCCCGCTTCGGGGCCTTCGGCCCCTACCAGCGGTTGGGCATGGCTCAAGCTCTTGGCTTGAGCCTAGGCTCACCTTGGGTGAGCCGGGCCCAACGGGGCGATCAGCCCACCGGCTGATCCGGCCCGGCGGGAGCACACCCACCTGCCACACCGTCAAAGCGCCCTACTCCTCCTCCGGCACATACTCCAGAATATCACCTGGCTGGCAGCCAAGATGCGCGCAAATCGCCTCAAGCGTATTAAAGCGTATCCCTTTGACTTTACCTGATTTCAGCAGGCTCAGATTGGTTTCCGTCAAACCAATCGCCTGCGCCAGCTCGCGCGAGGTCATCTTGCGTTTCACCAGTTCCAGATCGAGGTTGATGCGTATGGGCATAAGGCCTCCTACAGAAACTGGCTGTTCTCGTCAGCAATATCTTGTGCCTGTTTCAGCGATCGGCTGATCGCCATAAAAACCGCTGCCAAAGCCAGAAACACCACATCAATGTCAATGTCGATATACGTCACCTCCGGACGCAGCTCTGGCGGCAAATGCGCGCTCAACACCACCGGTTGCAAGGCTACATTCATCGCATTGAGCACCCAGAAGCCAAAAAACGCATAGGCGCAGCGGCGCAGATGCGCCCCCATCCGGGCGAAATCCTGAGGATCGCGCAGCATCAGAATTCGGTCCAACTCCCAGAAGCCAAGGCCCAGACTGATCAACGCAGGCCACATCATGGCCATCCCAAAACAGATCGCCATGGCCGGCGGCACCGCCATGTCCAAGGGCAAGTCAAACGTATCTGCAAGCATCTCCGCCTCTCCCAGAAAGGCAAAGATCCACAAAAGCGCCCAGCCAAAGGTGAAATACACCAGTGTGATCAGCATAGCGAGACGGGCCACAAGCGTCATTTTTCTCTCCAAATCTGTTGCTTCTCAATAATTGAATTACGATTAGCATGCAATGTTTTACGTAAAACAATAATTTTTTACCTTGAAATGAAAAATAACAGCGCTTAGGTAGCCGCCATCCAAGACAAACCCATTTCCAAAAGGACTGTAAAATGACCCACAATGCCCTGACCCTCAGCCTGATTGCCGCCATCACTTTGGGCGCCTGCACCGCTCCGGTGGACCGCCCCCTGACGGTGGACGGCACGCGCAATGCAAATTTTGATCATGATTACACAACATGCCACGCACAGGCCGCCAGCTTCACCAATGGCGCGGGTGCAGAGACAGCCGCCACCGGGGCGCTTGTCGGAGCCGCGATTGGGGCTATCGATGCGGATGATGAGCTGGAAGGCGCCTTGGCCGGTGCGGCCATTGGCGGCCTCGTCGGCGCAGCAGAAAACGCCTCCTCTGTGGAGGAGGAGCGGCGCAATGTTCTGATCCGCTGCATGCAGAACCGCGGCCATGATGTGATCGGCTAACGCTCTCTGACGCAGCAGAGCAACAAATCCCCAGACCCAACGCAAAACACCCGCCGGGACCAATGCCCGGCGGGTGTTGTTTTTTGAAACCTAGAAACGCTTTGAAATGCGCACTCTACAGCCTGCTGCAATGTAGGGTGCGCGGTCCCCGCGCACCGCCTATCTATCCAGCGACCAAACCACGGCCCTTCAACAGCGCTTCGACGCCTGGCAGACGCCCTCGAAAACGGGTGTACAACGCATCCGCCTCCACCGATCCTCCGGTCGACAGGATATGTTCCTCCAGCGCCTTGGCCGTCTTTGGATCAAAGGCATCCCCCGCCTCTTCAAAGGCCTCAAACGCATCCGCATCCATCACCTCCGACCACATGTAGCTGTAGTAACCAGAGCTGTAGCCATCACCGGCAAAAACATGGGCAAAATGCGGCGTGGCATGGCGCATGGTGATCGCCGCTGGCATGCCAAGCTCGGCCAGCACCTCTGCCTGTTTTGCCATAGGATCACCCGGCGCAGCCCCCTCATGGAAGGCCAGATCAACCAAAGCGGAGGCCACATATTCGACTGTGGCAAACCCCTGATCAAAATTCGCCGCCCCGAGCACTTTTTCCAGCATCTCCTGCGGCATGGGCGCGCCCGTTTCCGCATGGGTGGCATATTCTGCAAGCACCTCTGGCACCTCCAGCCAATGCTCATAAAGCTGGCTGGGCAGCTCCACAAAATCACGCGCCACCGAGGTGCCCGAAATGCTCTCATAGGTCACATTGGACAGCATCTGATGCAGCGCATGGCCAAACTCATGGAACAGGGTACGTGCGTCATCATAGGAGAGCAAAGCAGGCTCACCCTTTGCAAAATTGCAGACATTGATCACCACAGGACCCTGCACTTCAGGGAATTTCGCCTGCCCGCGCATGGCCGAGCACCAAGCCCCAGAGCGTTTGCCCCCGCGTGCAAAGTAATCTCCGATGAACACGGCCACATGATCGCCCCCGCGTGTCACCTCCCACGCCCGGCAATCCTCATGATAAAGCGGCACGTCCAGCTCTTTGAACTCCAAGCCAAACAGCTTGGTAGCACAGGCAAAACTCGCCGCGATCATACGCTCCAGCTGCAGGTAAGGCTTGAGCGCTGCCTCATCCAGATCATGCTCCGCCTTGCGCCGTTTCTCCGCATAGTAGCGCCAGTCCCACGGGGCCAGATCGCCGTTCACCCCATCCGCATGCATCATCTCAGTGAGGACAGCCGCATCGGCCTCCGCCTGCGCCTTGGCCGGGGCCCAAACCTCCATCAACAGGCTGCGGACAGCCTCCGGAGTCTTGGCCATCTCGGTTTCCAGCTTGTAGTCGGCAAAGCAGCCATAGCCCAAAAGCTTGGCGCGCTCTTCCCGCAACGCCAGAATTTCTGCCGCAATCTCCCGATTATCCGTCTCCCCGCCATTGGCACCCCGCGCGGCCCAAGCTGCAAAAGCTTTCTCCCGCAAATCCCGGCGCGGCGAAAACTGCAAAAACGGTACGATGATCGAGCGTGACAGCGTGACAACCGGCCCCTCGGCACCCTTCTCTGCCCCAGCCGCCCGCGCCGCATCCACAGCAAACCCCGGCAGGCCTTCCAGGTCTTCCTCCGCCAAAGGCATGAACCAGTCCCGCTCATCCGCCAAAAGGTTTTGCGTGAACTCCGTGCCCAACACGGCCAACCGGCCTTTTATCTCTTTCATGCGGGCATCCGCATCCCCTTCCAGCGCCGCACCGCCGCGCACAAAGCCGCGATGGGTCAGCATCAAAACCCGCCGTTGCTCCGCATTCAGAGCAAGGCTTTCCCGTGCCTCCCAAAGTGTTTTGATCCGCGCAAACAGCGCCTTATTGGCGGAAATCTCCGCCGAATGCGCTGCCAGTTTGGGGGAGAAGTCCCGCTGCAACGCCTCACGCGCCGGATTGCTATCCGCACCCGCCACGCTGAAGAAAACCGAAAGCACCTTGTCCAAAGCCGCCCCAGCACGTTCCAGCGCCTCAATGGTATTGGCAAAGCTTGGCGCATCCGCATGATCGGCAATCGCGGCAATTTCGGCTTTATGCGCCGCCAGTGCCTGCTCAAAGGCAGGGGCAAAATCATCGTCTGAAATCGTGTCAAAGGGCGCCAGCTTGAAGGGCGTGTCCCAGTCGGCCAAAAGCGGATTAGTCATCAGATATATCTCCTTTGACGCCACCCTACGCAGCCCAAAGAAGAGGTGCAATCCGCCTCACATCCCTGTGCACTCACCAAGGCTCAGGGGACCTTAAATTATGATTTGCCCGTGCCACAGACCGGACAGGCCGCGCGCGGTTTCAACCCGATCTTGCGGGTCTCCCCCCAAAGCGCATCATAGATCATCATCTCCCCACGCAGCGCCGCGCCCGCGCCGGTGATCACCTTGATCGCCTCTGCCGCCATCATCGTGCCCACAACGCCGGGCAAAGGTCCAATCACCCCGGCTTCCGCACAGCTTGGTGCCATCCCCGGTGCCGGGGCCTGCGGGAAAATACATTGATAACAGGGCGCGCCATTGGCGGGGTCAAACACGCTCAACTGCCCCTCCCATTGAGACAAAGCCCCCGAAATAAGCGGCTTGCCCTGTGCCACACAAATCTCATTCACCAGATAACGGGTGTCAAAATTATCTGTGCCATCCAGCACCAGATCATATTCCCCGATAATTCCCTCCGCATCCTCAACCGTCAGCCGACGCGGATAGGGCACCACCTCAACATAGGGGTTCTGCGCCACCATGGCCTCCGCCGCAGAGAGCACCTTGGGCGTGCCAATCGCCGCGTCTTTGTGGATCACCTGCCGCTGCAGATTGGAATTGTCCACAACGTCATCATCCACCACCCCAATACGCCCGACACCTGCCGCCGCCAAATAGAGCAACACAGGTGAGCCCAAACCGCCTGCGCCCACCACGAGCACCTTGGCATCTTTGAGCTTCTTCTGTCCCAATCCGCCCACTTCACGCAGCACAATATGGCGCGCATAGCGGTTGAGCTCCGTATCACTGAAAAGCGCCTGCGCATTGTCTTCTTGGGCCTGCGCCGCCTGATTGGCATCCGCCCGCCGCCGCAACCGCTGCAACATGGACGAATAGGCCAAAACCAGCGCCACCGCGCCGCCCAGTAGCAACCACATCGCAAGGCTGCCCCCGGTGGCGATCACCAGCGGATGCTCCACCGGAAAGCCAATCTGCACCCCCACCACAGCCACATACAGCAAAGCAATCATCGCCCAGCGCGCCGATTTGGGCGCACCCATGATCCAGCCAACCGCCCAGAGCCCGGCTGCCATGGCCAGCACCAACAGCATTACGCGGTCCCTGTGGAGCCAAAGCCGCCCGTACCCCGCTCGGTTGCGCTCAGATCTTCCTGCACGTCAAACGCCGCCAGCACCACCGGTGCCACCACCATCTGCGCAATGCGCATACCATGGCTGATCACAATTTCTTCCTGACCGGCGTTCAGCACGATCACCCCCAAAGGGCCGCGATAATCGCTGTCAATCGTGCCCGGACTATTGGCCAGCGTCAGCCCTTGCTTGAGGGCCAGCCCAGAGCGCGGGCGCATCTGCACCTCATAGCCCTGCGGGATTTCCAGCGACAGCCCCGTAGGCACCAGCGCACGCGCACCCGGAGCCAGAACCACGCCCTCGCGCTGATCTGCAGGGAAATTCGCGCGCACATCCGCCCCCGCCGCTCCGGCGCTCTCATAAGATGGCAGCGCCACCTCCCGGTCGGCCTCTGCCAACCACTTCAGTTTAATGGAAACTGCTGCCATCTTCCCCTTACTCCAAATATCCCCGCCGGAGGCTGCGCGTCAGCGCATCTTGCCCCGCCCGCGTCACGCCTCCAGCGCTTCGGCCACACGCTCTGCCAGTTTTTCGGCCACGGCCACTTTATCCATCCGCTCCCAAGCCTCTGATCCAGCATCAGAAATCAAGGTTACAGCATTTTCTGTTCCGCCCATGATACCCGTCGCCGGGCTCACATCGTTGGCGACAATCCAATCACATCCCTTCCGGATACGTTTGGCCGTGGCATTTTCGATCACATCATCTGTTTCTGCGGCAAATCCCACCACCAGCGCCGGACGTCCCTCTGGCATCTGGCTCACCGTGGCCAAAATGTCGGGGTTCTCGGCAAACGCCATCACCGGCAGCCCACCTTTGGTCTTCTTGATCTTGCTGTCTGACGCACTGGACACGCGCCAATCTGCCACCGCCGCACAAAAGACCGCCGCCTCCACCGGCAGGCTTCCCTGCACCGCGCGCAGCATCTCCTGCGCCGTCTCCACTTCGACCAGCGTGACCCCTTCTGGCCGTGCCGCATCTGCAGGCCCGGTCACAAAAATCACATCCGCGCCCAGCTTTACCAGCGCTTCGGCAATCGCACTGCCCTGCGCCCCAGACGACCGGTTGGCGATATAGCGCACCGGGTCAATCGGCTCATGAGTCGGACCAGAGGTCACCAATATGCGCCGCCCCTGCAAAGGCCCCTCTGACAGCGCCCCCTGAATGGCATGCACAATTTCCATGGGCTCACTCATCCGGCCGGGGCCAAACTCACCACAGGCCATATCGCCCTCATTGGGGCCAACAAAGCCAATGCCATCCTGCTTGAGCAGGGCCAGATTGCGCTGCGTCGCCGGATGCTCCCACATGCGCACGTTCATCGCTGGCGCCACCAACACAGGGGTGTCCGTCGCCAAAAGCAGGGTAGAGGCCAGATCATTGGCCTGCCCATGCGCCATCTTCGCCATCAAATCCGCCGTGGCAGGGGCCACAACAATCAGATCCGCAGAGCGCGACAGCTGAATATGCCCCATCTCCGCCTCATCGGTCAGGTCAAACAAATCCCGATAGACTTTCTCGCCTGCCAGCGAAGACACTGACAAAGGGGTAACAAACTCCTCAGCCGCCCGTGTCAAAACCGGCGTCACCCAGGCCCCGCGCTCCCGCAACCGCCGGATCAACTCCAGCGATTTATAGGCTGCGATTCCCCCCGCGATGATCAGAAGAATGCGTTTGTCCGTCAGCATTTAGCTGTCCCCTTATGCCAAGTTGCCCAAAGTTAGGCCCCTCAGCAAAGAGAAACAACCAAAGAAACCGCCTCACTGAAAGGCGGCGCAGGGATCCTCACGGTCCGCAGGCGCGGTCACCACCCAGATATCATAGGGCTGCGTCCCTTCAGGGTCGGCCTCAAGCTGTCCCAATGAAACCGATGAAAGCATATCCGGCAAAAGGCTGGGTGCGCCCCAATCTGTGCGCGCATGGCCATTGCCAGTGATCACCACAACCGGACCGCCGCTCTCCGCCCAGGCCTGCACCGTGGCCTGCGCCAGCCGCGCATCCCGCAAACGCTGCGCCGCGACCATCCCCGGCAACATCGCTTCAGGCAGCGCATTGCAATGCGCTTCCATCTGCATTTGTTCACGTGTGGCCTGCTGCTCTGCCGGCAAAGCCTCGGTCAGCCCATAAAGCGCGGCCTCTCCATTGAGCGTACCGCTCAAATCTCCGTTGCGCACCGCATCCCGCGCCGCACCACGCGGCACCTGTGCCCCATAGATATTTGCCCGCCCAGCGGCAGCAAAAATCGGATAGTAAATCGCAAAATCCGGCCATCCGCTGTCGTTCCAGCCCAAGGCTGCCTCAAGCGCCACAGGATCCTGCAAAAGGGCCTCGGTGATCTTCGCAGCCTGTTCTGGCACCAGCATTTCAAAAACAATCGCGCCCGGCTCGATCTCCCGCACCGCCTGCGCCTGTGTCTCATGATGCGTCGGATTGTCATGCACTTCGCCGAGGAAGAACACATCCGCAGACGGGTACGCGGTAAAATCGACGGTCTGCGCTCCCGCCGCTGCAACGCTCAACACCAAAGATGACACAAATGGTAGGATATAATTTTTCATGGGCACAGACATACGCCGTTGACTTCAGGATGCAAGCCTCTGCATTGCCACTCCGCCCTTTGTGTCTTGCGCCCGCCCCCGCTTTGGACCACCTTGCCCGCCAACACGCGCAAAGGACATGTGATGCTGCCCAAGCTCAGTCTCATTCTCGGGGGCGCCGCCTCCGGCAAATCGGTTTTCGCAGAAACGCTGGTGATGGCGCAGCAGGCCCCACGCATCTACATTGCCACCGCGCAGGCCTTTGATGCGGAAATGACGGCCAAAGTGGACAAACACAAGGTCCAGCGCGGCCCGGACTGGCACACCATCGAGGCCCCCCTGAAGGCGGCCGACACGCTTGCAGATCTGCCCGCCGATGCGGTGGTGCTCTTGGATTGTGCCACCATGTGGTTGTCCAATCAGATGTTTGCTGAAACCGATCTGGCCACAGAACAGGCGCATCTGCTGGCCGCGCTGGCCGCCTGCCCGGCACGGGTGGTTGTGGTCTCAAACGAAGTGGGTCTCGATGTGGTGCCGGAAAATGCCCTTGCCCGGCGGTTCCGAAACCTGCAAGGCACCCTCAATCAGGCGCTCGCGGCACAGGCCGATCTTGCGGTGCTTGTGGTCGCTGGCCTGCCGATGGTTTTGAAAGGACAATTGCCATGACAGAAATCCATCTCGTGCGTCACGGCCCGACCCATGCAAAAACCATGGTGGGCTGGTCCGATCTGCCCGCCGATCTGTCCGACACCGCCGCGCTGGCGCGCCTGTCTGACCATCTGCCACAAGACGGTCTGGTGATCAGTTCGGATCTGCAACGCTGCGTAGCCACCGCAGATGCCATTCAAGGCAACCGTCTGCGCCTGCCTCATGACCCTCACCTGCGCGAGATCAACTTTGGCGACTGGGAGCTGCGCAGCTTCAAAGAAATCGAAGCTGAGGATCCCGAGCGCATTCGCGCCTATTGGGAAACGCCCGGAGATGTGCGACCGCCCAATGGCGAAAGTTGGAATGAGGTCGCCCAGCGCGTGGATGCGGCCATGGACCGCTTGATTGACACCCACCGCGGTGGCAAACTGATCGTTGTGGTGCACTTTGGAGTGATCCTGACCCAAATCCAGCGTGCAGAGCGCCTGACAACGGAAGAAGTCTTTGGCCACCGCATCGACAACCTGTCACTGACCTCCCTCACACGGCACGACACCGGCTGGAGCACACAGACAATAAATCATATTTTGTGATCAAATCTATCAAATAAATTCGATATGGTGATGATTTTACGCATGCTACAGTGCTGGCATGACCTATGATTTGTATCTCGGCGATTACGCCTATTCCTCCTGGTCGCTACGCGGCTGGCTTTTGTTTGAAAAATTCGGCATTTCCCGCAGCACCACAATGGTGGACTTTGCCGACAGCTCCGTCGGCGCACAACTGGCCAAAATTGCCCCCGCGCGCACGGTGCCCGCAGTGCGCACGCCAGAGGGCGCGCTGTTGTCAGACAGCCTCGCCATCGCAGAAGAGTTGGCCAGCCGCCATCCAGATGCAGGCCTCTGGCCACAGCCCCCAATCGCGCGCGCCACGGCCCGCAACCTTGCGGCCGAAATGCATTCGGGCTTTATGGCCCTGCGCAGCGAATGCCCCATGAACCTGCGCCTTTCTTATGTGGACACCGCCCCCTCTGACGCGGTGAAGCAAGACCTGCAACGCCTTGAAGTTATTTGGGAACACGCACGTGGCGTCACAGATGCGCAAGAGCATGGCCCTTGGCTCTGCGGCCCCTATAGCGTTGCCGATGCCTTCTATGCTCCAGTGGCGGCGCGGATCGCAGGCTACAACCTTCCCGTCGGCCCCACCGCGCAGACTTACGTGCAGGCCCATCTGGCGGATCCGGCCTTCCGCCGCTGGCGCGCCATGGGCATGGTGCATGGCGCCACCCTGCCTTGGTATGCAAAAGACTTCCAAACACAAGACTGGCCCGGCCCCAAATCCCATGCCGCCAAAGCCGTGGACAGCGGCACGCCAGAAAACACGCTCTGCCCCTATTCCGGCACACCCGTCACCCATCTGATGGAAATCGACGGGCGCATCTTTGGCATGTGCAATGCGTTCTGCCGCGACAAAACCGTGGCAGATCCCGAAGCCTGGCCCGCCTTCATGGCGCTGCTCTAACGCATATTAACCTTTCGCTAACCTCCCCCCGCCATCATGGTTAACGTTTGTTAAGCATGTTTCTGGCGGGGTTTTGCCATGGTCGCACGCGCCTATACGGTGGCCTTTGAAGGGGTTGAGGCCCATCAGGTTGAGGTGCAATGCGCGCTCACGCCCGGCCTGCCCGCCTTCTCAATTGTCGGCCTGCCGGACAAAGCCGTCTCTGAGGCGCGCGATCGTGTGCGCTCTGCTCTGGCCGCCATGGCCATTGCCCTGCCCTCCAAACGCATCACCATCAACCTCTCCCCCGCTGATCTGCCCAAAGAAGGCAGCCATTTTGACCTGCCCATCGCCATGGCCCTGCTGGCAGCGATTGGCATCATTCCCGAAGACGCCTCTGAAAGCACCGTCAGTCTGGGCGAGCTGTCGCTGGATGGCTCTCTGGTGGGGGTGACAGGGGCCCTGCCCGCCGCGATGAGCGCCGCAGAAGAAGACCGCAGCCTGCTGTGCCCGCGTGTGTCCAGCCCCGAAGCCGCCTGGGTCACCGCAACGCAGGTGATCGGCGCGGCCACACTGGCAGATGTGGTGCGCCACTATACCGGCCAGTCGCCGCTCCCACCGTCCAAGCCCGGCGAAGTGCTCAGCCCGCCAAACCACAAGGATCTGCGCGATGTAAAAGGACAGGAACGCGCCAAACGCGCACTCGAAATTGCCGCCGCAGGGCGCCATCACCTCTTTATGGTTGGCCCGCCCGGCTCTGGGAAATCCATGCTGGCCGCCCGCCTGCCCTCCATCCTGCCGCCGCTCACCCCGACAGAGGCGCTGGAAACCTCCATGATTCACTCCATCGCGGGCCTGCTGGATCAGGGCGGCATCTCCCGCACACGCCCCTTTCGCGAACCCCATCACACCGCCTCCATGGCCGCCATCGTGGGCGGCGGTCGCCGCGCCAGCCCCGGCGAAATCTCTCTGGCCCACAATGGTGTGTTGTTCATGGATGAACTGCCAGAGTTTGCCCGCCCGGTGCTGGAAACCCTGCGCCAACCAATTGAAACCGGACAGGTGATGATCGCACGCGCCAATGCCCATGTGA
This sequence comes from Shimia sp. R11_0, assembly GCF_017744035.1. Taxonomy (NCBI): domain Bacteria; kingdom Pseudomonadati; phylum Pseudomonadota; class Alphaproteobacteria; order Rhodobacterales; family Roseobacteraceae; genus Shimia; species Shimia sp. R11_0. The sequence continues at coordinate 176,749 of NZ_JAGHQY010000005.1, forward strand.
CCTACCCGTGCAAATTCATGCTGGTGGCCGCAGCCAACCCCTGTCGCTGTGGCCATATGTTTGACCCTGCACAGGCCTGCGCCCGCGTGCCAGACTGTGGCAATGACTATCTCGGGCGGCTCTCAGGCCCCTTGCTGGACCGGCTCGATCTGCGCATCGAAGTGCCGCCAGTAGCCTATCAGGATCTCGCCCTGCCCAATGATTGCGACAGCTCTGCACAGGTTGCAGCCCGTGTGGCCACGGCGCGCCTGCGCCAGACAGAGCGCTTTGGCACAGACAGTGCGCTACGCGCCAATGCGGATATGCAGGGGCGGATGCTGGAAGATATCTGTGAACTGGACGAAGACAGTCGCGCCCTGCTGACTCAGGTGGCCACACGCTTTGGGCTTTCGGCACGGGGCTATCACCGGGTGTTGCGCGTCGCACGCACCATTGCAGATCTGAGTGACAGCGCCGAGATCCGCCGCCCCCATCTGGCCGAAGCCATCAGCTTCCGCCTGAGCACCACCGAAGAGATTTAATGCTCCCGCCCCCAAGACAACGCCCCAAGGGCGCCGCTTGGCGTTGGGCCCGGCTCAGCTCACGCCGAGCCTGCCCGCGCCTGCCGCAGAGGTTTGCCCCAGATCAGAGCGCGGCACGTTTGGCTTCGATCGCTTCCCAGATTTTCTCCGCGATATTGACCCCGTCAAACCGCTCCAGCTCCTGAATGCCGGTCGGCGAAGTCACATTGATCTCCGTGAGGTAATCCCCAATCACATCAATGCCGACAAAGATCTGGCCTTTCTCACGCAACAACGGCCCGATTTTGGCGCAGATCTCCAGATCCCGCTCGGTCAGCCCCACCTTCTCTGGGCGCCCCCCCACATGCATGTTGGAGCGTGTCTCCCCCTTGGCGGGCACGCGATTGATCGCGCCCACGGCCTCACCATTCACCAAGATCACCCGCTTGTCGCCATTGGACACATCCGGCAGGAACTTCTGCACAATCAGCGGCTCGCGGCTGAACCCTGTGAACAGTTCATGCAGCGAGGTCAGATTGCGATCCGTGGCATCGAGCCGGAACACGCCTGCGCCGCCATTGCCGTAAAGCGGCTTGAGGATCACATCGCTGTGCTTTTCCTTGAAGGCCTTGATGGTCTCCAGATCCCGCGCAATCGTCGTGGGCGGGGTCAGTTCAGGGAAATCCAGCACCAGCAGTTTTTCCGGATAGTTGCGCACCCAGAAGGGATCATTCACCACCAGAACCTCTGGTGCCAGCCGATCCAGCAAATGCGTGCTGGTGATATAATGCATGTCAAACGGCGGATCCTGCCGCAGCCAGACCACATCAAAATCCTTGAGCCTCACATGTTCCAGCGGGCCAAGATCCACATGGTTGCCCTGTTCGCGACGCACCACCATGCTGTGGCCCTTCGCGGTGATCTCACCTTCTTCATAGGCCAGATGATCGGGCGAATAGTAAAACAGTTCATGCCCACGGGCCTGTGCCTCTTCGGCAAGCCGGAAGGAACTGTCGGCGTTGATATCCACCGAGGTGATCGGATCCATTTGAAAGGCGATTTTCATGTGCGCACCCTGAATAAAAGTCCCTACCTACATGGCCCATGCCATGCGCGCTTGCAATGGGGCAGCACTTATTCCCAAAGCGCATTCTCAAGGATGTGAACCGCGCCCTGCCCATTCACCAAGGCCACATCAAAGCGCATCGGCGTGAGCAACCCCAAAGGCGCATCGGCTACATATTCCTGCGCCGCCGCCTGCAGACGCGCCACCTGTCTGGGCAAAAGCCGCGCGGCAGCACCCGCAAAACTCTGGCTCTTTTTGACCTCAACAAAGACAAACCCGTCACCGGCGTGCAAAATCAGATCAATCTCGCCAGCATGGCCGCGCCAGCGTTGTGCGGCAAGGGTCAGCCCCTGCGCCATGTAGTGGCGCAAAACGATCTCCTCTGCCGCAAGCCCGGCATGATAATTGCCCTGCCCCTGTGCCCGCTTACCCGGTTTACGCATCACCAAACACCAAATACCGCAACTTTGAGGCGGCCTACTCCGCCTTTTGCAGCTTCAACGCCAATTGATACACTTTGCGCCTGTTGATGCCATAGGCCTTGGCCACCGCATCAGAGGCATCGCGCACCGACAGTGTCTCCAAAGCCTCTTTCAAGGCAGCTTCCACATCGGCCTCACTGGCCGCTTCACCACGCTGACGATCAATCAGCACAACAATCTCGCCTTTGATCTGCCGCTCCGGCAAATCACGCGCCAGTTCGTCCAATGTGCCGCGCAACACCTCTTCGAACTTCTTGGTCAACTCGCGCGCCACCGCTGCTTTGCGCGCGCCGCCCAGAACAGCCGCCGCATCCGCCACCATGGCCGTAACCCGCTTTGGGGATTCGTAAAACACCAAGGTACCCGGCACGTCCCGCACGGCCTCCAACGCGGTTTGGCGCGCCTTCTTGGCATTGGGCAAAAACCCCGCAAAGAAAAACGAATCTGTTGGCAAGCCCGCCAGCGACAAGGCGGTGATAATGGCACTGGGTCCGGGGGCACTGGTCACAAGATGCCCAGCTTCTGCCGCCGCCACAGACAGGTGATAGCCCGGATCCGCAATCAACGGCGTGCCTGCTTCAGAGGCATAGGCCACACTGCGACCAGCCTCCAGATGCGCCAAAAGCTTGGCGCGCGCGCCCTCGCCGGAATGATCATGATACGACAGCACAGGCCGCCCCTCCAAAGCCACTCCGTGAATTTCAAGCAATTTTTTCATCGAACGGGTATCTTCTGCGGCGATCACATCCGCAGACGCCAAAATGTCCAATGCTCTCAAGGTGATATCACGTGCCGTACCGATAGGTGTGGCGACAAAGTATAATCCCGGCTGTAATTTCACTTTCTGAAAATTCATATCTGGACCCGCCTTTCCACTCGTTTATTATCTGCGCCAATGCGACTGGCATTGACTTGTCGTTACAATCACGTCGTTACCATCACAGGCGCAATCCAACGGGAGTGGAACTTTTGTCTCTTTTGTCTTTTCTTAAACCTGCCCGGCGCTTTGTGAAAGGGGCGGTCCTCGGGGCCACGACCCTGGCTCTGGCAAGCTGTGATCTGCCAACAGGCAACACCGGCCAGACCATTTCGACATCCGCACCCGTACCCGTGGCGCTTCTGGTGCCCGCGGGCTCCAACAACGCAGGCGACGCCCTTCTGGCCCAAAGCCTTGAAAACGCCGCCCGGCTGGCGATTGCCGATCTGGATGGAGTGCAGATTGATCTGCGCGTCTATGCCACGGCGGGCGATCCTGCCACCGCGCAGGCTTCGGCGATCAAAGCGGTGGATGAAGGTGCAAAAATCATTCTCGGCCCGGTCTTTGGCGAAGCCGCCAATGCGGCGGCTACAGCGGTCGCGGCCCGCAATGTGAACGTGCTGTCCTTCTCCAACAACACCACCATTGCCGGCGGTAACCTCTTTGTACTTGGCCCCACATTTGGCAACACCGCGGAACGTCTGGTGGCCTATGCGCGCGCCAATGACAAAACCAACATCATGTCGGTCTATTCTGAAAACAGCTCAGGCCAGCTTGGCAATCAGGCCATTGGTGCGGCCATCGCAGCCAAAGGCGCAGACAATGCCGGTGCGGTTGGCTACCAGTTCTCACAAGAAGGCGTGATTGCAGCCGTCAGCCAGATCAAACTCTCTGCCGAGCAAAGCGGCGCAGATGCCTTGTTCTTCACCTCCAACACCTCAGGCGCCCTGCCTTTGCTGACACAACTGCTGCCAGAATCGGGGCTTGGGCCTGACACCATCCAATATATGGGCCTGACACGCTGGGACATCCCGGCACAGACATTGGAACTGCCCGGCGTACAGGGCAGCTGGTTCGCCATGCCAGATCCAGCCCTCACGCAACAGTTTCAAAACCGCTATGCTCAGACCTATGGGGGCCTGCCACACCCTATTGGTGGTCTGGCCTATGACGGGATCGCCGCCATCGGCGCATTGGTCAAAGCGGGCAAAAAGGACGCTCTAACCAGCAACGCATTGACACAGGGCGCAGGCTTTCAAGGTGTGAACGGCATCTTCCGCCTGCTCTCAGACGGAACGAACGAACGCGGCATGGCTGTGGCCACAATCCGCGACAAGAAGGTAGTAATCATTGACCCTGCCCCAACGAGATTTGGAGGCGCTGGCTTCTAAAGCCGGTGACATCTTTCCAGCCCCGCCCACAGCGGGGCTGATCTGCGCCGCAGATGACATTTTCAACCGTGCCGAAGTGGCACAGGCCATTGCCGAAATTCTTAAGCAGGACGGCAAGGAAAACGTGCTGCGCAAAGAGCTTGTGACGCTGCTTTTGGCCCAGCGCAAAGTCGCCATGGCTCAAATCGCCAGCGCCTTTCAGGAGAACCCACGCGCGGCACGCGCCATGACCCGCTCCTATACATGGTTGACCGATTGTCTGGTCAGCTGCGCGTTTTTTGCTGCCACCCGCCGCTTCTACCCGCTCTCCACACCAACCGAAGCAGAACGGATCGCGCTCTTCGCTGTTGGCGGCTATGGCCGTGGAGAAATGGCCCCGCAGTCAGATGTCGACCTGCTGTTCCTGACGCCCTATAAAATAACGCCATGGGCAGAGAGCGTGATTGAATCCATGCTCTACATCCTCTGGGATCTGCGCCTTAAGGTCGGCCACAGCTCCCGCACTGTGAAAGACTGCATCCGCCTGGGACGTGAGGATTTCACCATCCGCACCGCCCTGCTGGAGAACCGTTTCCTGCGCGGCTACGCCCCCCTCGCCGAAGAACTCGACAAACGGCTTGAGGCGGAGCTGTTTAAGGGCACAGAGCGCGAGTTCATCGAGGCCAAACTCGGAGAACGTGACAGCCGCCATCAGAAACAGGGCCAGCGCTATGTGGTGGAGCCCAACGTCAAAGAGGGCAAAGGCGGTCTGCGCGATCTGCAATCCCTCTTCTGGATTGCCAAATACGTCTATCACGTCTCAGATGTCTCCGAACTCGTGGCCATGGGCGTGCTGCATCAGGATGAGCTCGAACGCTTCATTGCCGCCGAAGATTTCCTCTGGGCCGTGCGCGGCCACCTGCACCTGATCGCGGGTCGGCCGGTCGAACAGCTCACCTTTGATGTGCAGATCGAAGTTGCGGATCGTATGGGCTATGCCGACAAAGGCGGCCGCCGCGGTGTCGAACATTTCATGCAGGACTATTTCCGCCACGCCACATCGGTGGGCGATCTGACCCGCATCCTGCTCACCAAACTAGAAGCAGACCACGCCAAAGCGGCCCCTCTGCTGGATCGCATCTTCCGCCGCCGCCCGCGCATGAAACCCGGCTACAAGGTCACGCACAATCGCTTGAACGTCAGCGATGAGGCGGCGTTTCTGGAAAACCCGCTCAACCTGCTGCGCGTTTTTGAGGAAGGCCTGCGCACCGGCATGCTGATCCACCCAGATGCCATGCGTCTGGTCACCGCAAACCTGCATCTGATTGATGACACGTTCCGCGCAAACCGCGAAGCACAGCGCATCTTTCTAGATCTGTTGCTCAAACACGGCAACCCCAAACGCGCCCTGCGCCGCATGAATGAGCTGGGCGTGCTCGCGGCCTTCATCCCGGAATTTGAACACATCGTCGCCATGATGCAGTTCAACATGTACCACTCCTACACGGTGGACGAACACACCATTCAGGTGATTTCAAACTACGCCAAGATTGAACGCGAAGAGCTGGAGGAAGAGCTGCCGCTGTCCTCTGAGATCCTCAAGAAAGGTATCAACCGCAAGGTGCTGATGGTGGCCATGCTGCTGCATGACATCGGCAAGGGCCGCGACATCGACCATTCCGTACTGGGCGCACAGATCGCGCGCAAAGTGGCGCCGCGTCTGGGTCTGAACAAAGCGGACAGCGAAACGGTGGAATGGCTTGTGCGCTATCACCTGCTGATGTCAGATATGGCGCAGAAACGCGACATCGCCGATCCCCGCACCGTGCGCGACTTTGCCAAAGCCGTGAAAACTGTAGAACGCCTCAACCTGCTGACCGTGCTCACGGTCTGCGACATTCGGGGCGTGGGACCAAACACCTGGAACAATTGGAAAGCCGTGCTGATCCGCTCGCTCTATCGCCAGACAAAGCTGGTGCTGGAAGACGGCATGGAGGCGATCACCCGCGAAAACCGCGGCACCAAGGCCAAAAAATTGCTGCGCGAAGAGCTCTCTGACTGGCCTGCCAAGGATCTCAAAAAAGAGACCGCGCGCCACTATGAACCCTACTGGCAGGGGCTACACATCACCGCCCACAAGGTCTTTGCAGAGCTGCTGCGTGATATTCCGGATGATGAAATCCGCATCGACCTGCACCCGGACGATGACCGCGATGCCACCCGCGTCTGCTTTGCCATGGCCGACCACCCCGGTATTTTCTCGCGCATGTGCGGCGCGCTGGCGCTGGTGGGGGCCAATATCGTCGATGCCCGTACCTTCACCTCCAAAGACGGCTATGCCACTGCCGCCTTCTGGGTACAGGATGGTGAGGACAAACCCTATGAAGCGTCCCGCCTGCCGCGCCTGCGCACCATGATCGAACGCACGCTTGCGGGCGAGGTTGTGACCACCGAAGCTATCAAATCCCGTGATGTTCTGAAAAAACGCGAACGTGCCTTCAACGTGCCAACCACCATCACCTTTGATAACGAAGGCTCTGAAATTTATACAATTATCGAGGTCGACAGCCGCGATCGTCCGGGCCTTCTCAATGATCTGACCCGCGCACTGGCAAGCTCCAACGTCTACATCGCCTCCGCCGTGATCGCGACCTTCGGCGAACAGGTGGTCGACACGTTCTACGTCAAGGACATGTTCGGCCTGAAATTCCACGCTGACAGTAAACAGCGCGCGCTGGAAAAGAAGCTGCGTGATGCCATCAAACAGGGTGCGGAAAGGGCCAATTCATGAAGCCCATCCGCCTGATGCGCGGCTTTCTCACGGTGGGGTTCTGGACATTGGCAAGCCGCGTGCTTGGCTTTGTCCGGGAAATCCTCCTGCTCAGCCTGATTGGCCCCGGCCCCGTGCTGGACGCCTTTGTTGCCGCCTTCCGCCTGCCCAATATGTTCCGCCGCCTCTTTGCCGAGGGGGCGTTTAACGCGGCCTTCGTGCCCATGTTTTCCAAGCGGCTGGAGGGCGATGAAAACCCCGAGGGCTTTGCCAGCGACGCGCTCAGCCTGCTGTCCACCGCCGTGGTCCTGCTCACAGCACTTGGCATGATCTTCATGCCTGCGCTGGTCTGGCTCACCGCCGAGGGCTTTGCCGCAGACGAACGGTTTGATCTGACAGTGGGTTTTGGCCGCATTGTCTTCCCTTATATTTTCTTCATGTCGCTGGCCGCGCTTTTCTCGGGCGTGCTCAATGCCACCGGCCGCTTTGCCGCCGCCGCCGCCGCGCCGGTGCTGCTCAACATCCTGATCATCCCCGCCCTGCTGATTGGCCATGCCGTGGGCGGCGATGTCGTGCTCTGGCTGGTCTGGACCGTGCCCGTGGCAGGGATTGCACAGCTGCTGCTGGTCTGGAGCGCCACCCGCGCCACGGGCCTGCGCATTCGTCTCAAAGCCCCGCGCCTCTCGCCAGAGATGCGCCAGATGGTGCGCATCGCCCTGCCCGCCGCCTTTGCCAGCGGCGTCTCACAGATCAACCTTGTGGTCGGACAGATCGTGGCCTCCGCCACCCCCGGCGCGGTCAGTTGGCTGTATGCGGCTGACCGGCTCTATCAATTGCCGCTGGGCGTGATTGGCATCGCCGTGGGCATTGTGCTGCTGCCCGATCTGTCCCGCCGCCTGAAAGCAGGCGATGCCGAAGGCGCGCGCTATGCCTTTTCCCGCGCCGGGGAATTCTCCATGTTCCTCACCATCCCCGCGGCTGTGGCCTTTCTGGTCATCCCGCTGCCCCTGGTCTCCGTGCTGTTTGAACGCGGTGCCACCAGCGGCGATGACAGCGCGGCAATTGCCGTGGCGCTGGCGATCTACGCGGTCGGGCTGCCTGCCTTTGTGTTGCAAAAACTGCTACAGCCCCTGTACTTCGCCCGCGAAGACACCAAACGCCCCTTCCGCTATGCGGTCTGGGCCATGCTGGTCAACGCCGGTCTCGCCTTTGGTCTGCAGCCCCTGATCGGCTGGATGGCTCCGGCAGTTGCCGCCACCACCTCGGCCTGGCTGATGGTGCTGCAACTGGCCATTGGCGCCCGTCAGTTTGGCGACACCGCCAAATTTGACGCCCGCCTGCGCCGCCGCCTGTGGCGCATCTGCATCGCCGCTGCGGTGATGGGCGGAGCAGTCTGGAGCGCGTGGGTTGTGCTGATCCCATGGTTTGGCACCCCCGGCTGGCGCTATTTGGCGCTCTTGGCATTGATCAGCTTCGGCATGGCAGTCTATTTTGGCACAGGCCGATTGATTGGAGCCTTTGACCCTGCCGATCTGAAAGCCGCAGCCCGCCGCAGCAAGCCATAGGTTCAAGACCCTCTCGTGTTTCTGCACCAGTGTGGAACATTCATGGGACTTGATCCTGACACCACATAAAAAACGGTTGCTTCACTGCCTAAACGGGTTTTAGTGACCTCACACCTGTATCTCTAGGAGAGCAAAATGCGTAATTGGATAGTACTTTTGGTTGTGGGCATTCTTGCCTTGATTTTGGGGCTCATCGCCTTGGCGAACCCTTTCGCCGCCTCCGTCACCGCCACCTTGTTTGTGGGATGGAGCTTCATCTTCATGGGCGGCTTTCAGATCTTCGCCTCCTTTGGATCCGCCTCGACCGGAGCCAAAATCGCCGGCGTGCTGATCGGCCTGCTGGCCATGATCATCGGCGTGCACATCGTGGCTGAACCGCTTCAGGGCCTGCTGTCGCTGACCCTGGTCTCCGGCATTCTGTTTCTGGTATCTGGTGCCTTCAAGGCAAGCTTCGGCCTGTTCAACTTCAAAGGCACCGCACGTCTGGCAATGCTGCTCTCCGCTGTGGTCTCCATTGTCTTGGGCGCGATGGTGCTCAGCAACTTCCCACAATCTGCCGCGGTGCTCTTGGGCGTCTTGCTGGCCGTGGAGCTGCTGTCCAACGGCATCAGCGCCATCGCACTGGCCTTTGCCGTGCGCGATCTGTCCAAAACAGACGACGGCGCTGCAAGCGCCGCCTAAGCCGATTTGACAACACTACTGGCGGCGGATCTTTTCGCGGATCCGCTGCCATCCGCCCGGTGTCAGGGCAAAAGACAGGCAAAACCCGGTGCCAAAACCGATCACATCGGCCACCCAATCCGGGTTCCCCCCAAAGATCAGACCAAACAGAAGCTGAATGCCCACCAGCATACCAATCAGCGAGAAGGCCCGCGCCTGCGGGGCTCCTACGGCCCCAAGCCGTGTCCACAGCAGGAAAGTGAAGGCCCCGATCAGCCCATAGACCCCGGGATAGCTCCCCAGAAGCGGCACGGCGCTGTTCAAAACAACCGCATAGCCCAGCGCGCCCACGGCCCCAGAGCACAGAAAAATCGCCAAAGTGGCCGCACCGGAGAAGACCTCTCCCACCATTTTCCCCATCGCCAGCAACAGCACACCGCCAAACAGCGCATGGGTGAAATTGGCATGCACAAACAGATAGCTGACAAAACGGATCACATGCTCCATCGGCCATTGGCCGGTCGCAACCATCCAGTCAAAAATATCAGCGGAAAACGCATAGCGCTGGATCGCTTCGAGCCGCCAGCCCACAGACGTGGGCCCGCCCACAATCCCTTGGGATCCCAGCCACAAAGCCGCTTCCACCCCCGCCAGCAACAGGAAAAGCGCCGTCACCACCGGGGGCAACGGGTTCACGGGACTTTGATCATCGGGGTGGGACATGCCTGCGCTCCTTGACGGGGTTTGGCCCCGTAGGTAAGCCAAGCGCGTTAACAAATCCAGACGGAGTATTTCCAATGACAGAGGCGGTCCAAACGTCCTCCACATTTACCCCACGCGTCTTTTCCGGGATTCAACCCTCGGGTGGCCTGACGCTGGGCAATTACCTCGGTGCCATGAAGCGCTTTGTCGATATGCAGGACGCAGGCTCTCATGAGACCGTCTACTGCATGGTCGATCAGCACGCGATCACCGCAAAATTCCTTGAGCCTGCCACATTGGCGGCCAACACCCGCGAACTCTGCGCCGGTTTCATTGCGGCGGGCATCGATCCTGCAAAATCGATCCTGTTCAACCAAAGTCAGGTTGCCGAACATGCGCAGCTGGCTTGGATCTTCAACTGCGTCGCCCGCATGGGCTGGATGCAGCGCATGACCCAATGGAAAGACAAAGCTGGTAAAAATTCTCAGAATGCTTCGCTGGGTCTGTTTGCCTACCCGGCCCTGATGGCAGCGGATATTCTGGTCTACCACGCCACCCATGTGCCCGTGGGCGAGGACCAGAAACAGCACCTTGAGCTGACCCGCGACATCGCCATCAAGTTCAACCATGACTATGGCGTGGACTTCTTCCCCATCACCGAACCGGTGATTGAGGGCGCGGCCACCCGCGTGATGTCCTTCCGCGATGGCACCAAGAAAATGTCCAAGTCTGACCCCTCTGATGCCTCCCGCATCAACCTGACCGATGACGCGGACGCCATCGCCAAGAAAATCCGCAAAGCCAAAACCGATCCAGAGGCCCTGCCCTCTGAGAAAGACGGCCTTGAGGATCGCCCAGAGGCACGCAATCTGGTCAACATCTACGCGGGCCTGTCAGAGCAGACTGTGGCGCAGGTGCTCGCAGAGGTCGGTGGTAAGCAGTTCTCCGAATTCAAGCCCATGCTGGCCGATCTGGCGGTGGCAAAACTCGCGCCGATTTCCACCGAAATGGCGCGCCTCATGCAGCATCAGGATGAGATCGACAAAATTCTCGCCCATGGCGCAAATCAGGCCCGCGAGATCGCAGCACCGATCCTGAAGAAAACCTACGAGATTGTCGGTATGGTCGGCGCTTAACTGCGCCTTTCAGCCCAGATAAGAAAGCCCCGCTCCTCCGGCGGGGCTTTTTGTTGTGGTCACAGGGCCTTCAAGAACTCTGCATACTCCTTGCCACTGGCGCGTTTGCGATCCAGCATCGGCAGATGGCCACAGCCCTCCGGCATGATCACAGTGCTGTCAGGCAAGGCCTGCGCCAGAACGGCAGCCCCGGAGGGGTGAAAAATCCGGTCCTGCTGACACCAGAGGATCAGAACAGGCTGGGAAACATCCGGGGCCATCTCTTCCAGGTTTGGCACCTCTGACCGGCCCACCGCCTGCCAGATCTCCCGATTGATCTCTGCATGCGCCACCTCTTCGGCCAGCCATTTGTCCATGATGGGTTTAGGCAAATACGGCGGTTTATCGGGAAACAGCCATGCCATCCGCGCCTCATACCCCTCCTGAGAGGTCACCACCAAAGGGGCCTGTCCAGCCTCTATGGCCTTCTGCATATCGCTCAGTTCTGGTGCGGCCACATTGATCGGACTGCCAATCAGCGCAACGCTTTGCACCCGCTCCGGTGCCTGCTGCGCCATCACCATCGCCATATGTGCGCCCATGGAGTTGGCCGCCACATGAAACCGCTCCACCCCAATCGCATCCAGCACCATCTGCACATTCTTGGTCTGCTGGTTCAGATCATAGGCTTCTGGTGACAGACGCGGATTTTCCCCAAAGCCCGGCAAATCCAGCAAGATCACGCGATGGCTGCCGGAAATCTGCCGGGACATATCCACCCAATGCTCTTTGAGGGCAAAGATACCATGCAAAAACACAACGGTTTCGCCCTCCCCGCCCTGGAGATAATGCACCGGCCCCAAAGGGGTCTCCACCACATGACGCGACAGGCCTGCTGAGGCCACAAAGCCTTTGAGCATCACCTCAGCCGTCTTCTGCGGCCACAAAAAACTGGCTGCAAACCCCGCCCCCATGAGCGCTGCAAAGCCCAGCGCCACATACTTCAAACTCTTAATCACATCCGCTCTCCTCACCAACGCGCCCCGATTGCCGCGGCCCCTGACAGCAGAAAGCCAGAGCACCTGTATCATTGCAATCCTGCGACACAGGCGACGTTGGGGGAGCCTATGCGCGCTCACGCACAGCCGCCGCGCGCTCCTGAGGGTTTCGCAATGCCCCAAGGCCCCTAACATTACGGATCATCGCAACAATCAGGAGCCAACTATGACCGCGCCCTACGCCCCCTCCGCCCGTATCGGGCATGTCCACCTGAAGGTCGCCGATCTAGACCGCGCGATTGCTTTTTACGGAGATGTGCTCGGCTTTGAAGTGCAAACCCGCCTTGGCACAGAGGCAGCCTTTTTAGGGGCCGATGGCTATCACCACCACATTGGCCTCAACACCTGGCGCTCCAAAGATGGCATCCCAGCCCCGGAAGGCCACACCGGGCTGTTTCATACCGCGATCCTCTATCCCAGCCGCGCGGATCTGGCCACGGCGGTCAAACGGGTGCTGGCGGCGGGCTATCCGGTGCTGGGATCCTCTGATCACGGGGTGTCGGAAGCAGTCTATTTTAACGACCCGGACGGCAATGGCGTGGAACTCTACCGAGACCGCGACCCGGCCGAATGGCCCCGCCACAGCGATGGCAGCCTGCAGATGTACAGCCGTCCGCTCTCCGTCCAAAACCTTTTATCAGAACACTCCTGACCGCAGCGCAGAGCATAAACCACACAGAGCTCCCGCCATCTTCGAGCCCCCAAAGGGGCCTCTGCCAGATGTTGGGCCCAGCGCCCCCAAGGGGGCGCGGGCGGCATCAGAGCCCGGCCTCTTGCCCAGATCCAGAGCATCGGCAAATCCACACCCGTCACAAAATTGAAATCCTCTTGTCATCTGTCTGATTCACCGGCTTCCTAATATTTCCTTAACGCAACCGGCCCAGATGCCTGCAGAGCCCCCCAACCTTCTCGGGGCTTTCTCTGGGCCTCTCCAAGCCTTAGGAGCCAGGAATGCCTCACGACACGCACACAAGACCCCAGATCGATGATCTCTCCTTTGATGAGATTGACGAGGTGATCTCCCCCCGCGCGGAGGAGACCGATTTTGATCGAGTGGTCGATCAGGCCCTGTCCCGGCGCGGGTTTCTTGGCGGGGTGATGACGTTTGGTCTGGGCAGCTTTCTGGCGGGCACCACTCTGCTCAGCCGTGAGGGCAAGGCCGCACCGGCAGATCGCTTCGGCTTTGCACAGGTGGCGGCCAACACAGAGGATACCATCACCCTGCCTGACGGCTTTGAATGGCAGCCACTGATCACCTGGGGCGATCCGCTCTTCTCTGACACCCCCGCCTTTGATGAGGCCAGCCGCGGCACCGCCGCCAGTCAGGCCCGCGCCTTTGGCGACAATAATGACGGCATGTCGATCTTCACCAAAGACGGGCGCACCGTCATGGCGATCAACAATGAATACACCAACCGCAAAATCCTCTGGGGCAACAATCCGGACGGCACATGGGTCTCTGAGGATGACATCGCCAAAGGCATGATGGCCCATGGGGTTTCTCTCTTTGAAGTGGACCGCGATGATCAGGGCCAGTGGCAAGTGGTGATCGACAGCGATCTCAACCGCCGCATCACGCCACAAACCGAGATGGATCTCACCGGCCCCGCCGCAGGCCATGACCTGCTAAAAACCGCCGATGATCCCTCCGGGCGCAAGAGCAAGGGCACCTGGAACAACTGCGGCAATGGGGAGACCCCCTGGGGCACCTATTTGACCTGCGAAGAAAACTTCAACGGTTATTTCTCTGCCGAAGACGAAAATCACGACGTCTCCGCTGAGCTGAAACGCTATGGTGTCTCCGCCAAAGACTGGGGCTATGGCTGGGCCAAGATCGACCCGCGTTTTGATGTGGCTCAGACCCCCAATGAGCCAAACCGTGCGGGATATATTGTGGAAATCGACCCGTTTGATCCCACATCCACTCCGAAAAAACGCACCGCCCTCGGTCGCTTCAAACATGAAAACGCCGCCGTGGTTCTCGCCCCCAATGGCAAAGCCGTGGTCTATCTGGGCGATGATGAACGTGGGGAATTCCTCTATCGGTTTGTCTCCCATGGCACCTACACAGCCGGCGGGAGCAATGCCGATCTGCTGGAAAATGGCGATCTCTTTGTGGCCAAATTCCACGATGACATGCGCGGGGAATGGCTGGCGCTGACGCCGGAAACCACCGGCATGTCAGATGCCGAAATCCGCATCCACACCCGTCAGGCCGCCTCCGCCGTCGGCGCCACCACAATGGATCGCCCCGAATGGGTCGCCGTGAACCCCACCAAGGCAGAGGCCTATGTGGCGCTCACCAATAATAAAAACCGGGGCAAAAAACCAAACGCCGGTGGCGATGACACCTCTGTCAATGGCCCCAATCCCCGCGTGGAAAACCACTACGGTCAAATCGCCCGCTGGATGCCAGATGAAGACGATCACAGCTCTAACGGGTTTAGCTGGAACCTCTACGCGCTTGCCGGGAACCCCGATATCCACAGTGACGCATATGCAGGCAGCGAGAACATCAATGCCGGAAATATGTTCAATGCCCCGGATGGCATGGCCTTTGACAGCACTGGCCTGTTGTGGATCCAGACCGACGGGAAGTATTCTGATGAAGGAGATTTCGCGGGCATGGGCAACAATCAGATGCTCGCAGGGGATACAGTGACCGGTGAAATTCGCCGCTTTCTGGTGGGCCCCAAAGAATGTGAAGTCACCGGTGTCTGCTGGTCTCCGGATCGCCGCACCATGTTTGTGGGCATTCAGCACCCCGGTGAAAAAGGCAATTCGCACTTCCCGGATGGCGGCACCTCCGTTCCGCGCTCCGGCGTCTTCGCCATCCGTCGCAGCGACGGCGGGTTGATTGGCTAAAGACCCTATTACCCATGTCGCGCGGTGCCCCCGCGCCGCGCGGCAACTGACCAAAATATTCTGACGACCAAAGACCTTTTCCATAAGCGCTTTTCAGCACCAAACCTTTGGCCCCCGACCTTCCCCGGTCGGGGGTTTTTCGTGGGCGTTGCTTTCTGGAAATTTGCCGAAACATGGTGTTTCGCAGCGACAGTGCAAACGTTCTAAAACAAGAGGTAAAACTTAAAGCGCAGGGAACATCTTTTCCCACAGGTTAACCCCATTGGCCCAATTCTCAAGCCAGTCAGCCAATGACATCCCCGTGGAGTGGATCGCTCCTTCAGGCGACGTCCCCTCCTCCCACGCATTCGGATCCCATGTCTTTACCAATGCATCCGCGCTAACGCAGTCAATGCAAGAATAGATCGCACAGCCCCAGTGACAAACCGGAAGCAAACCTTGCGGCCATTTCCATGTCAGCTCGTCAGGATCACCTTCCGCAAAACACTTGTATAAATCTACGGCCGTTTGTCCCTGATCATCAGTTGCACCGCCCACAAGCCCCATCAGACCATATCCAGGGCCAAAGCCCCCATTGCCGATGCTTTGCAGCATGGCAACGTAAAGAGCAGGAGGCTCAAACCCAAGCTCCAAAACGCTGTCTGACAGATCTTTCGCAGATAATCTAGGGAACACTGAGCTTGATAAAACGTCAGAGAAATCAGTCCGTTTAGAGGCAATTTGTGCGCGAAGAAGAACCTTATTGAGAATGTCTTGAGACACGACTGCGCTCCTCACCCCCGCCCGATGAAGGGCATCTTGGTGGCCATCACCGTCATGAACTGCACATTGGCCGAGAGCGGCAGCTCCGCCATATGCAGCACCGATTTTGCGGCGTCCTCAACCGCCATAGATGGGTTGGGCGCTTTACCCTCAGCCACCAGTCGCTCGTTGATACCGGCGACCATATCCGTGGCCGCATTGCCGATGTCGATCTGCCCGCAAGCAATGTCAAACGCCCGCCCATCCAGTGACAGAGACCGTGTCAGCCCCGTGATCGCATGTTTGCTCAGCGTGTAACACACCGCTCCTTCGCGCGGCACATGCGCCGCCAGAGAGCCATTGTTGATGATCCGCCCGCCCTGTGGATCCTGCCGTCGCATCTGCGCAAAGGCCAGCTGCGCCGCAATGAACATGCCGCGCACATTCACATTCAGCACCTGATCAAACCCGCTCAGATCTATCTCATCAATGGTTCCCGCAGGGCCAAAAATCCCCGCATTGTTAAACAAGACATCCAGCCGCCCGCAGCGCGCAACAAAGTGGTCAAAGGCGCGCTCCATCTGCGCAGCATCCGTCACATCCGCTTCCAAGGCGATGGCATGCTCATATGTCTCAGCCAGCGCCGCAAGCTTATCCGCACTGCGCGCCAGCACCCCCACACGCCAGCCCGCCTGCAAAAACGCTTCTGCGGTGGCTTTGCCAATGCCCTGGCTTGCGCCGGTCACAATCACACTCTTCAGGCTCATGCGCTCTCCTCCTGCGCCTGCAACGTCAACGGGGCGGGTGCCGCGATCAGATCATCCACCACCAAAGGCCCCGTGGGTTTGGCCAAACGATTGCGCACAACCCAATGCAGCCGCTCACTGGCCCGGGTGATGGCCACATAGGCCAGTCGCTTCCACAGCGGCTGGCCCGCCTCCTGCCGGTTCATCCGCGCCGCCACATAAAGATCGGGCGCAAACACCTGCACATCCTTCCACTGGCTCCCCTGTGCCTTGTGAATGGTCACCGCCGCCCCATGCAGAAACGTCGCCCCCATACGCGCGGCAAAAGGAATAAACGGCTCTTCTTCCTCCGGCGCTTCAATCTTCACAATCGAGGCCGCAGACACACGCGGGTCTTCCGCCCCCATCACATGCAACCGCGAAAATCCCGGCTTGCGCCCGGGGCCAAGGTAGATCACCTGCGCCCCTTTAATGAGCCCCCGCGCCTCCAGATCCAACCGCTTCTTGCGATGTTTCATCGGCAGCTCAATCCCGTCACAGATCAGCGGCTCCCCTTCAAGCAGCGCGTCTTCGGGGGCATCATGCACATGGCGGAAGGCATGGATCAGCCGGATGCGCGTCGCATTGCGCCACACCAGAACCGGCGAGCGCGCCATCAGATCCACCTCCACCCGCTGGGCATATTGCACCCGATCATCGCGCCGGGCGGTCTCCTCCACCATGCGCTCAAAATCCTGAAACCCCAGCTGCGGATCCGCCAGCGCATGAGCCAGATCCAAAATCGGATTGTCCGCTTCCTGCCGGTGAATGCGCTCCAGATTGTAAACCGCAGGGGCCGGCAGCTTATCAAACACCATCGCCCCCGACTGGTTCACCGGGGCCAGCTGCGCCGGGTCCCCAAACAGCACAAGCGTGCTGAAAATGTCTTTCAAATCATCAAACTGCTTGTCATCCAGCATCGAGCTTTCATCAATAAAGCCAATGTCTAGCGGATCATCCCGCCGCTTCCAGCCAGTGATAAAATCACTGCCCCGCAGCCCCGCCGCTGCCAGAGCGCCGGGAATGGATTTATGCAGCTTGTAAAACTCCAGCGCCCGATCCAGCGCCTCATCGGTCAGCCCTTCAATCTCCGGCCGCTCCCCATTTTCGGCCAGCCACTCGGCAATCTTCTCATATTCCGGGTCATAAACCGGCGTATAAATGATGCGGTGAATTGTGGTTGCGGGCACGCCGCGCATCCGCAGCACGCTCGCCGCCTTGTTGGTGGGCGCCAGAATGGCCAGCGTGCGCTGATCCTTCTTCTTTTTGCCCTCATAATCGCCAGAGACAATCTCCACGCCCGCCTCTTCAAGCGTCTTCACAAGTTCGGACAAGAGCATGGTCTTCCCAGACCCCGCCTTCCCCGTCACCGCCGCAATGGCCTGTTTGCCTTCCACTGGCGGAGTCAGAAGGCTCTGCTCCAGATCCACCCCCAGCCCCTTGAGAAGGAGAGAGATATTGTCAAAGGCCTCGGCCTGATCGTGGCTGAATGTGATGGAGGTACTGCTCATGGCGCGACCCTACAGGGCGCGCCCCCAAGGCACCAGACGCATTCTGCCCTCCCCCCGCCCCGGTCGTGAACCGGGGCCTCGCCGCCTCGGCCCCGTCACACCAATCCCCCGTAGGGTGCGCATTCACTGCGCACCTTCCCTGCGGGAGCGCAACTTTGCAATGTCTCGACCGCCATACAGGCCCGTGAATTTGGCAGATCACCCGGCAATTCGAAACAAACATCGCCCACCCGACGTCGGGCGCTGCCCGCATTGCAATGCCTCAGAAACAAAAAAACGGATAACTATTTTTCTTGGATCTGTTCGTACAATCCGGCGACCAATGGCAAGTCCATGTCATCGCTGGGGAACATCCTGTACCTGAATATGTTTTCCTGCCACTCGTTAGAAACCCAATGCTGAAAATAGGTGTGCAGGAATGCACCTGGGCGCGTGCATTTAATGTCAGACAACTCATTCACAAGCCAATCTGGCAGAGACGCAAGAACGGCTTCCACTTCGGTTTTTGGCGCAGGTTCGAATTCAAGCAAATCCCATTCCCCATTCCAAACCATCCAAGGTCCAAACCGGTCGTGCCATTCATACTTTCCTCTACAAAAGCGCTCCATATAGCCGCAATCGCACAATGCTTCACACAAAACCAAAAGAGTTTCAGTCTTAGGAGCTACAGGTTCATAGAAGCGAAAGAGTTCAGAAACATATGGGGCTTGTTTTACAAGCGCATCCAACAATTGATCGAGGTGTTCGCGACCGACCTTCTCAGGAAGAATAATATCTGCGCCTAACGGACACTTAATCCGCCATATGCACAGCTCGACAAATTCAAGCACGCCGATTGCAGAAAGAGCATCACATCCCCACTCGTAGTTACTTTGCCCGATATCATACAAAGTGTCCGGATCAAATCCCAACTCAGGATCCAATAAGCTGTTAATCATTTCTTCACGCAGCCACGTTGCCAAGGCCACCGTCAAAACTCTTTCTTGTGCTGTCAGCGGTTGATGCACTTTGAATACCTCGGATTGGTGATGCGACATGCCCCATTTTAGGTTTATGCGCCCCTACAAACAAAAGCCTCCTGCACCATAGCTGGCACGAGGGCCTGTGCATACGCAGATCGTCACATGCGCATCCCACGCATCGCGCATCTCGCCCCCTCATCGCCCCGGTCACACCAATCCCCCGTAGGGTGCGCATTCACTGCGCACCTTCCCTGCGCGCATCAATCCGCCTTCTGCTGCGCTTCATAAGCCGTCAAAAGCGCCCGCAACCGCCCCATCTCCGCCTCCGTCAAAACCGATTGAGACAGATCCATGTCCAGCTCCCGCAGCGCATAGAACTCCTGCTCCCGTACAATGCAGCCACGCCTCAACACCTTCCGCGCCAGCTTTTTCAGATACCCGCTTTCCTCCCAGAAGCTGCAACCCTGTGCTTCCCGAAAAGCCGTCAGAAACGCCTCAACATCGCCATCTGTGTAAAGCCCGCCAGAGACGCGCCACTGCTGCAAATCGCTTGCCGTGTGGGCATACCATTTTTGCACCTCTTTGAGCACAGCCCGCCGCGCAGCCCCTTTGGAGCGCTCAAATATGTCCATGAAGACTGACGCAGGCATCACAATCTGATTGAGATCCTCCTGTGTCACCTCCCCCTTGGTCGCACGCAGTCGAGAAAGGCGCCAATTGCGATAGAACTCCAGCCCATCAAGCAGCCGCAGCAACTCTCGCCGCAAATCATGATCCATCTCAGACATCTCAAACACTCCATGTCCCCAAAGAGGCTCGCAAAATTCTCCATCTTTTCCAATAAAAAACCCCCGCAACCATCACTGGCGCGGGGGCGTGTTCAAATGCAGATCTGCGTCTTACTTCGCATGCGCATCCCAGGCATCGCGCATCGCCGCACCGTCGGGGTGGGCCTTTGAAAACAACACATAGACCGGCGCTGCGCGCACCTCAGCAGCCACGGCAATATCACCTGCCGCATCACCCAGCACCTCCTGCACGGAAAGCTCCCCGACAACCCGGTTTTCAATCAATACATCCACCCGGCCAGAGTTCAACAGTTTCCAAGCGCTTTCTGGCGTGGTCACCGTACGCATCTCCATACCGCGCTTATTGTACTCGGCCTCATACCAATAGCCGGAGTAGCCGATCACCGAGAGCCCCTGCGCCTGAATGTCATCAATAGAGGCCACATTCAGCCCATCGGGATATTTGCTTTTGCTGTAGAAAATCACATCCGTCTGATCATCTACGGCCACTTCAGGATAGTGGAAATCCGCCAGACGCTCGTCTGTGCGCGACCAGGAGAACGTGGCGACATAATCGCCTTTCTTGGTCAGCTCAAAAGAGCGTTTCCAGGGCATATATTCCAGCGCAATGTCATAGCCCGCCGCCTTCATCACCTCTCGCACACGCTCAGAATGCAGGCCATTGTTTGGGAGTTCCGCGCCGATGTAAGGGGCCCATTCTCCCGCAGCAAAGGTAATGGTCTCCGCCTGTGCGCTCCCCCAAGTGCTCACTGAAAGGGCCACTGCGGCCATCATGCTGGTCAATTTCATCAGGTATCTCCGCTTTTTAATCTCTCACGGCCTACAACGCAGGCCTTAAGAAACCCAAAACCGCATCTACCCCGATCGACACTCAGGATCCGGAACAGAAAAACCCCCGAAGCCTTGCGGCTCCGAGGGCTGGAGGAAAACGGGAAACCCGTTTGACCGATCCGTGAGTGTTACTTGCCAGCCTCAAGCACATCTTCCAGCGTGCGCAGGCCGGTTTTGGGAGCCTGCACCAGAACCGACATATTGCCCGGCTTGTGCTCGTTGCGCAGCATTTTCATATGCGCATCAGGCAGCTCGGCCCATGGGAAGACTTCGGACATGCAAGGGTCCAGACGACGCTCCACCATCAACTGGTTCGCCGCAGAAGCCTGCTTGAGGTGCGCAAAGTGAGAGCCCTGCAGACGCTTCTGGTGCATCCACATGTAACGCACGTCAAAGGTACAGTTGAAGCCGGATGTGCCCGCGCAGATCACAACCATACCGCCCTTTTTCACCACAAAGGTGGAGACAGGGAAGGTGCTCTCGCCGGGGTGTTCAAACACCATGTCAACGTTCACGCCCTTGCCGGTGATGTCCCAGATGGCTTTGCCGAACTTACGCGCCTCTTTGAACCACTCCGCATATTCCGGGGTGTTCACGGTCGGAAGCTGCCCCCAGCAGTTGAAGTCTTTGCGGTTCAGAACGCCCTTGGCGCCCAGCCCCATCACAAAGTCCCGCTTGGTTTCATCGGAAATCACACCAATCGCATTGGCACCGGCGGTGTTGATCAACTGGATCGCATAAGAACCCAGACCACCGGACGCGCCCCAAACCAGAACGTTCTGGCCCGGTTTCAGATCATGTGGCTCATGGCCAAACAACATGCGGTACGCCGTCGCCAGCGTCAGCGTGTAGCACGCGCTCTCTTCCCAGCTCAGGTGCTTGGGACGCGGCATCAGCTGCTGTGCCTGCACGCGGGTGAACTGAGAGAAAGACCCGTCCGGTGTCTCATAACCCCAGATGCGCTGGCTGTCGGAATACATCGGGTCGCCACCGTTGCAGTGCTCGTCGTCGCCGTCATCCTGGTTGCAGTGGATCACAACTTCGTCGCCCACTTTCCAGCGCTTCACCTTGTCACCCACGGCCCAAACGATGCCAGAGGCATCAGAACCGGCAATGTGATAAGGCTGCTTGTGCACATCGAACATGGAAACCGGCACGCCAAGACCCGCCCAGACGCCGTTGTAGTTCACACCAGCGGCCATCACCAGAACCAGCACTTCATGGCTGTCCAGCGTCGGCACATCCACAACTTCCTGCAGCATCGCCTTATCAGGTTCACCCTGACGCTCCCGGCGGATCGCCCAAGCATACATCTGCTTTGGCACATGCCCCATCGGAGGCATTTCACCTACTTCATAGAGATCTTTCTTGGGCGCATCATAGGTTGCAATGCTGTTTTCAGTGTCCAGAGCCATCTTCGCCTCCTGTTACCTTGTTTGCCGCGATGCAGAATCGCGTTCCTGCCACCGAGATATCGGCGAGAGGGTAACATTGCAACCTTCAAGAGGTTCATTTTGTAATTTTATGACCTCGCAATCGCAGCATTTTTCGCTGCACACGCACAATCACTTCAGCAAATGCCTAATAGAATTGGCATAAAAGCCGACAATGTCGCTCTGTTTGGGGTCCACAAAGAACGTTCCGTCACTTTCCTGCAGCACCCGACGCCCCAGCAATGTCTGCAAAGCACTCTCAAGAACCTCTTGAGGCGCCGCGCGCATAAACTGGGCCCTGTTTTCCGGCAAACCCGCCAAAAGCCCCTCAAACGTTTCAGAGATTTGTGCCCGCGTCATCGGCTCCTCAGCCCCCTCCAGCACATTGGCCAAAAGCGGCACCGGCAAGATCGGCACCACCGCATTGATGCGCCGCATCAGCTCCACTCCAAGCGGTTTCGCCACATCGCCCTCCACCGCATGGGCAAAGCCCCGCAGCGACACAGGCTGCCCAAACCGCACCGTCGCGTTGCCAAAGCGATGCACCTTGCCACGCAGGCGAAACAGGAGCTGCTTGAAGAAGAACCCGACAATCACACTGATGCGCGCCCGAAATCCCTTGCCCCCGCGCGCCTTGGCCTCCAGCAGAATGCGATCCTCCAGCACCCGGTCATAATTGATCGCTACTGGCACAAACACCACATCCCGCCCCTCCGGCTCATAGGAATCGGTGATGTATTTCAAAAGCCCCAGCTTGGGATCCTGCGGGGCCCCATCCAGCGAGAGCCGCCCTTCCGGGAAAATCGCCTGCGTCACCCCCGCTTCGGTGGCCAGACGCACATAGGCCGCAAGCACCTTGCGATACAGATCACTGCGGGAGCGACGTCGAATGAAGTAGGCGCCCATGCCCCGGATCAGGCGGCTGAGCGGCCAGACCCGCCCCCACTCGCCCACCGCATAAGACAAAGCCGACCGCTGCGCCGCCAGATAGGTCACAAGCACATAATCCATATTGCTCTTGTGATTCATCACAAACACAACGGTGCTGTCCTGCGGAATGTCCTTAAGTGCGGCCTCATCCACATGGGTCAGCCGCACGCGATAAAATGCCCGGCTCAGAAACCGCGCAATGCGGATCGCCACACCAAAATACATGGTCGCCGAAAAGGAGGGCACAATCTCACGCGCATAGCGTTTGGCCTCTTCAAAGGCCACCGCATCCGGTATGCCTTCCTGCGCAGCATGTTCTGCTACGGCCTTTGTGACGTCCGGTTGATAAATCAGGCGCTGAATCATGTCATGGCGCTGTGCCAGCTTGAAAGGCTCGATCGGCCGCTCCAAGCGGTCATTCACCTTGGCCACAACACGCTCCATCCTCCGCCGGAAAAACCAGCGCACTGAGGGAAACAAGAGATGGCTCGCCGCAGTCACAATCGCAAACAGCAGGATCAGGACAAACAGCCAGATAGGAAGTTCAACAGTCGACGTCATGGCGGGACTCTGTCAATTGCGCCGGGGGAGGTAAACATCAAACTCAAATGCCCCTCTCATCAATCTCGCTATGACGGAACGTATTTGCCGCGATGCAGCGAATTGACTTGCATATGATCTTTCGCATACATACCCTTCAACGCAAGATTATTACCAAGCCAGCCAGGCCCCTCCAGAAAAGGGACGATCCATGTCGCAAACGCAGCAAATCCAGTCCGATGCCCGCCCTCAAAAGGACCGCCCATGGTTGATTCGAACCTACGCGGGCCACTCAACGGCCAAAGCCTCCAACGCGCTGTACCGCTCCAATCTGCAAAAAGGTCAGACCGGCCTCTCCGTGGCTTTCGACCTGCCCACCCAGACCGGCTATGACAGCGATCACATTCTGGCACGTGGCGAAGTGGGCAAAGTCGGCGTGCCTGTGTGCCACTTGGGCGACATGCGCACCCTGTTTGATCAGATCCCGCTGGAACAGATGAACACCTCCATGACGATCAACGCCACCGCGCCGTGGCTGTTGTCGCTCTATATCGCCGTCGCCGAAGAGCAAGGCGCAGACGTCACCAAGCTGCAGGGCACGGTGCAAAATGATCTCATCAAGGAATACCTGTCGCGCGGTACCTACATCTGCCCGCCAGAGCCCAGCCTGAAGATGATCGCGGATGTGGCAGAATACTGCTACACCAACGTGCCCAAATGGAACCCGATGAACGTCTGTTCCTACCACCTGCAAGAGGCAGGTGCGACACCGGAACAGGAGCTGGCCTTCGCACTGGCCACCGCCATCGCGGTTCTGGATGCGCTGCGCCCCCGCGTCGATGAAGAAGACTTCCCACGTCTCTGCGGCCGGATCTCTTTCTTTGTGAACGCCGGTATCCGCTTTGTCACTGAGATGTGCAAAATGCGCGCCTTCGTGGATCTCTGGGATGAAATTCTGGTGGAACGCTACGGGGTAACAGATGTGAAATCCCGCCGCTTCCGCTACGGGGTGCAGGTGAACTCCCTTGGCCTGACCGAACAGCAGCCGGAAAACAACGTCTACCGCATCCTGATTGAAATGCTGGCCGTGACCCTCTCCAAAAAAGCCCGCGCCCGTGCGGTCCAGCTCCCAGCCTGGAACGAAGCCCTCGGCCTGCCCCGCCCATGGGATCAGCAATGGTCCATGCGCATGCAACAGATCATGGCGTTTGAAACCGATCTTCTGGAATATGACGATCTGTTTGATGGCAACCCGGCGGTGGATGCCAAAGTCGAAGAGCTCAAGGCGGGTGCGCGCAGCGAACTGTCCAACCTCGACAGCATGGGCGGCGCAATCGGTGCCATCGACTATATGAAATCCCGCCTTGTGGACAGCAATGCTGACCGTCTCAACCGGATTGAGGCCGGCGAGACAATTGTCGTGGGTGTGAACAAGTTTCAGAAGGGCGAACCCTCCCCACTGATGACCGGCGACGGTGGCATCATGGTTGTGGATCCCGCCGTGGAACAGGAACAGATTGGCCGCCTGCAAGAATGGCGCGCCAGCCGCGATAGCAAAGCCGTTGAACGTGCCCTCGCAGATCTGCGCGCAGCCGCAGCTTCTGGCAAAAACGTCATGCCTGCCTCCATCGCCGCCGCCAAGGCGGGTGTCACCACCGGCGAGTGGGCTGCACAGATGCGGGTGGTTCACGGCGAATATCGCGGCCCAACCGGCGTGTCCGGGGCCCCTTCCAACAAGACCGAAGGGCTTGATGACATTCGCGATGCGGTCAATGCAGTCTCAGACAAGCTCGGACGCCGCCTGAAATTTGTCATTGGCAAGCCCGGTCTGGATGGGCATTCCAATGGCGCAGAGCAAATTGCCTTCCGGGCGCGCGACTGCGGCATGGACATCACCTATGACGGTATTCGCCTGACCCCCGAGGAAATTGTGAACAAAGCCCTCGAAGACAGCGCGCATGTGGTCGGACTTTCTATTCTGTCCGGCTCGCATATCCCACTGGTTGAAGACCTGATGGAGCGCATGTCCAAAGCGGGCCTGCAGGAAACACCTGTGATTGTCGGCGGCATTATTCCTGATGAAGATGCCCAGAAATTGACAGCCATGGGCGTGGCCCGCGTTTACACGCCAAAGGACTTCGAATTGAACACGATCATGTCGGATATCGTGACCTTGGCAGACCCAAAACCGGAAGCGGCTGAATAAAATTCAGCCACAGAATCATGCACTTACATCACATTATGGGGGTAAGGTATTCCCTACCCTCAACTCCTCCGTGTGTAAAGCTAAAAATTTTACCAAATTGTCCAAAATTACCTTGCAGAAAAGCGAATTCCTCTGCCACATCAAATGGTACTAGGTAAACTCGTAGGACTTTGGGATGAAATTGGACGAAATGAACCGCGACGAGCTTTTGGACTTGCGCGCGCAAATCGACATTCAGATCGAGAAAAAAGAAGCGCAGCGCAAATCAGATGCTCTGAAGGCCATTGAAGAAGCCGCAGAAAAATACGGATTCTCACTGGATGAATTGGCAAATGTCAGCGGTAAGAAGAAAGGCGGCCTGATGAAAGGCGTGCCAAAATATGCACACCCCAATGACAAAAGCAAAACTTGGACCGGCAAAGGCCGCAAGCCAAAATGGTTTGACGAAGCCCTCGCCGCAGGGGTGACACCAGATCAAATGGAAATTTGAAATCTGGTCAATTGAAAGTTAGACCATCACGACTTTCAAAGCCGGAGCGCCGATGCCCACTGTGGCAGTCGCCTCCGGCTTTCACATTTTTGGAGGTCGCCCCGGACGTTTTTCTCTTGCAGGGCACGGGCAAAGGCGGTCATGTGAACCCCTCTTTTTCACGGCCAAGGGCCGTCCCCTTCTGAGCGAAAGGAAACCTCATGACCGTCCACATCGGTGCCAAACCCGGTGATATCGCCGAAACCGTCTTGCTGCCCGGCGACCCCTATCGCGCCAAATGGGCGGCCGAGACCTTTTTGACCGACGTGAAACTGATCAATGAAGTGCGCGGCATGCTTGGTTTCACCGGCATGTGGAACGGCAACCGCGTCACCATCCACGGCTCCGGCATGGGCATGCCCTCCCTGTCGATCTACGCCAACGAACTGATGAAAGACTATGGCGCGCAAACCCTGATCCGCATCGGCTCCTGTGGCGGCATGCAGGAAAGCGTGAAAGTGCGCGATGTGATCATCGCCATGACCGCAACCTCCCTCTCCACCCCGTCGCGCGGTATCTTCAAAGAGATCAACTTTGCCCCCTGCGCCGATTACGGCCTGCTGCGCGCCGCCGCAGATGCCGCCGCCGCCAAAGGCACCCCCACCCATGTGGGCGGCATCTATAGCTCGGATGTGTTCTATGACGAGCGCCCGGATCTGAACGAACAGATGACCCGCCACGGCATCCTTGGCGTCGAAATGGAAGCGGCAGAGCTCTACAATCTCGCCGCCCGCCATGGCCGCCGCGCGCTGGCGGTGCTCACCGTGTCTGACCACCTGCTCACCGGCGAAGCCCTGCCTTCTGAGGATCGTGAGAAGAGCTTTGGCGATATGGTCGAGATCGCGCTTCAGGCCGCCTTCGCCTGACCCCTTCACCTCACCAATGCAGGGGCGACGCCATCGTTGCGTCGCCTCCCACCGCCACGCTTGCGATGCGCCCCGCGACGTGCCACACACGCTCTGACCACAGCTTACAAAAGGCCAGATCATGACGCGTGTATTGCAAACCCTCCGCAAAGAGCCCGCCTCGGGCGAAACCCGTTCCGCAGTGATCTTCCTGCATGGCTATGGCGCCAATGGTGCCGATCTACTGGGGCTGGCCGATCCGCTGGCCGAGCACCTGCCTGACACGCTGTTTCTGTCACCAGATGCCCCAGAGGAAATCCCCGGCATGCCCATGGGCCGTCAGTGGTTCCCAATCCCCTGGATCGATGGCTCCTCTGAGGAAGAGAGCGAACGCGGCCTGATGGCCGCCGTGGATGATCTCAATGCCTTTCTGGATGCGGTCATGGTGGATGAAGATCTTCTGCCCGAACAGGTTGTGCTGCTCGGCTTTTCCCAAGGCACCATGATGAGCCTGCATGTCGCCCCACGCCGCGAAGATCCTGTCGCTGGTGTTGTCGCCTTCTCCGGCCGTCTCCTGCAACCTGAGCTGCTCAAAGACGAAGCAGTCAGCAAGCCCCCCATCCTGCTGATCCATGGGGATCAGGATGATGTGGTGCCCCCGCAGTCCCTTCCCGAAGCCGCCGAAGCGCTGCAAGAAGCCGGGTTCACAGATGTCTACGCCCACATCATGAAGGGCACCGCCCATGGAATCGCCCCCGACGGTCTCGGTGTTGCCCTCGCCTTCATGCGCGACAAATTGGGCCTTTGACGCAACGGCAGCTCTAAAAAGCAGCATCCTCACACAGCGCGGCCAAGTTTTGTTTTGGCCCGCTGCCATCCTGCGTTAAACTTTCGTTAGTTATTACGCATTGGAATTTACTGTGAGCGATTTTGTAAGCGATTTCACGCCCCCCGTCCGTCTCCGCCTGTCTCCCTCTTCTTGGGCGCAGCACACTTCCCCAAGTCCACAAGGCGCTCTGCTCGGCCTTTCCGGCCTTGCGCTGGCAACAAGCCTGATGCTGAGCACCTCCGCCATGGCCCAAAGCGTCAATCCGCTGGATGCCATGCCCGGCCGTGTCGCCGCATTTGAGACTGGCAATATCAATCCCGCCGGCACCTTTGAGTTGAACGTTGGTGCCCGCCAGACCAGCCCGGACAACCGCGCAGGCACCGGCAATCAGGTCTATCACGGCGGTGGCAGCTACGCCTTCACCGACAGGTTCACGCTTGGCCTGCAATTGCAGAACTACGTCGATCCCATCGGCGGCCCCATTGAGGGCGTCCCCGGCGTCGGTCCGGACCGCATCCCTCAGTTGGAAACCAACGAACTGGCGCTTTGGGGCAAGTATCAGCTCTATCAGGATGAGCGTTGGGCCATTTCCGCACTGGCCTCCGCCGAAGCCTTCCTGACCATGCAATCCGACATCTGGGGCGGCTTCTTCAACAAGCAGACCGGCATCACACTGGGTGCGGTAAAGGCCCCGATCACCTATAAGGCCTCTTCCAAGCTACAGTTGCACCTCACCCCCAGCCTGACCCTTGCACCCAATGACATCGCCGGGGATCGCTTCTATGGCACCATCTTCTCTTTGGGAGCTGGGCTGACCTTCAAACCCAACAACCGCGTGGCGCTTTTCGGAACGCTGGATGCGCCGATCAGCAACGACAACACCATCAACAGTCAAGGCGAGTGGGAAAAACTGCCGGTCTGGACGGTGGGCGGACGCTACAATGTGACCCCGCGCGTGGCTCTGGAAGGCTATGTCACCAATGGCTGGGGCGTCACCCCGGCCACAAGCATTATGACCTTCTGGCCGGACGGAGACCATATTCTGGTGGGCGGGCGTCTGGTTTACACGCCGGGTTCCAAATACGATGAAAGCTACCGGGATCTGTCCCTGCCGCCCACGCAGGCACAGTTGAACGCACAGCAAGACGGCTTCACGCTCGGCACGGCGGCCACGCTGGAGCCAGGCCATATGCGCACCGAAATCTGGGGCGGATCTGACAGCAACGCCGGTATCTCTCTGAACTTCAGCACAGACCGCGACACGGAAATTCAGGTGCATTTTGAACAGTTCTCTGACAGTGATACCGCTCCTGATGACATCCGCCCCTCCACCGATGTGCACTACATGATCGGGCCCAAGCTGCGCTTCATGGATCAGGACAACGGCAATGCCTTCTCGCTGGCCGGGCGCATGATGTATGGCCGCCAGATCACCTCAAATTCTGTGAAAATCGGCGTCTTCTATACGGACCTGATCGCCAACTACGAAATGCCCAACCGCCTCTCTTTCACCGCCAGCCCCAAAATCGCCGCTTGGGGGTCTGTTGAGCTGGTCGGCCTGGGATTGGGGCTGGATTATACCTTTGACAATGGTCTGGCGCTGATCGCCGAAGTCACCCCAATCGGGCGCGACAACGACGAGGCCACATGGGCCGCCGGCGCCCGCTATCATTTTGGCAAATCTGGGTTTTCTGTGGATGCCATGGCCACCAATGCCATTGGCCGTCAGGGCATCGGCAGCATGATCGCACAGGACGACACCCGTTTTGCCGTGACCCTGTCCAAAAGCTTTGATCCGGGCAGTCTTTTCTAAGGCGCCTGTCCGCATATTTGCGCCCTGCCTCCTCCAGAGGCGGGGCGCCTTGTTTTTGAGCCTCCACCTGTCATCAAACCGTCATCCCGCGATGGCACCCTGCACATGCCTCATCATCCGCACCAATTGCGCATATCGTGAGGCTTGCCAGAATTAGAACACGAGATATAGTATTAATATGTGAGGCCATCCTCCGCGCCTCGCGCTTAAAGGGAGAGCCATCATGGACGGCGATTTCAGGACAGAATTCACACGAAGTCCCAGCGGGTTGAAACATCACCCCGCTCTTGTACTCAACGCCGACTATCGCCCGCTCTCTTATTATCCGCTCTCTCTCTGGCCTTGGCAGGACGCCATCAAAGCCGCTTATATGGACCGTGTCGATATTGTTGCCGAATACGACCATGTGGTGCGCAGCCCCTCAACTGAAATACGCATCCCTTCCGTCGTGGTCCTGAAAGACTATGTAAAACTGCAAAAGCGCGTGGCCTTCACGCGCTTTAATTTATTTTTGCGGGATGAATTCTGTTGTCAGTATTGTGGTGCCAAGGGGGATCTGACCTTTGACCATGTCGTGCCCCGTGCCGCGGGCGGCGTGACCAGCTGGGAGAATGTGGTTGCGGCCTGCTCTCCCTGCAATTTGAGGAAAGGCTCCAAAAGCCTCAAACAGGCCCGCATGGCACTGCGCAAACCTCCACGACAACCCGGCTCGGAAGAGCTGCGCAACGTGGGGCGTAAATTCCCGCCCAACTTTCTTCATGAAAGTTGGATGGACTACCTGTATTGGGACGCGGAACTGGATGCGGTCTGAACCTGACGGAGCGCCCTGAAGGGCGCGCTGTTTGTCTCACCAGAGCCCTCCGGGCTTCCTCCTCGCAGAGGGGAAATGTCGCGCAATATTACAGCCCGTGAGAAATATTAACGTTGCTTCGGGCAGATGCCGGCACACCTCTGTGTTACCGACGCATTACCGACGCGATACAGACAGCGCGAAAAAAGGTTAATCCCCACGTCCATGGCTGCGATCATAGCCATTTGGGGTCGGGCTGTCCCACCCTTCCAGCGCGCCTTGTTGAGGCGCAAAGACCTCCACCAGAAGCGGATAGCAGGCGGCCGTATCCGAACTGTGCTCCGCCGAACAATCCCCCCCCGGACAGGCGCTCAACGCCCCCAGAAGAGGGATCTCGGCAAAGGCCTCAAGATAGTCCCCCGGGCGGACAGGGCTGGCTTTCATGAAGTACTGCCCGGTGTCACGCGTGAACCCTGTGCACATGAAAACATTAAGCACATCATGCACATAGGGCTCCGCCTCGGCAAGTGACATGCCACTATGATCGGCCAGCGCACGGGTCAGGTTGGAATGACAGCAATAGTGATACTGATCCCCCTTCAGCAGATTGCCCGTGTAAGGATCGCAGCGCGTGCCAATGACATCATGCACAGAGCCACCATATGCATCGATGCCATACCAGCCTAGCGTATCCGCCGTCAGCGTGGCCATGGGGCGCAGGGTTGGAAAACTGCTCCACATCCGCTCTCCCGCTGTGATGTGTGTCCCATGCAAAGCTCTTGTTTTACCTGAATAAAACCTCTCATTCAGATCATCCCGATGCCACAGATTCAGATCCCCAACCTGAGGACCTTCCACCGAAGAAATACGAAAAAAATGACCTGCTGGGACTTCAAAACACCGCGCATCCCGCGCAGGCACAAGCACCTCATCCACCTTCACAGCCCCCTCCCGCGCCGCGCGGTAAAGCGCCAAAGGTGGGGGTGGCAGCGTCTCATTAGGATAGCAGATCACCGGAGCAATGGCGCGGCGGTCTTCAGCATCAGCGGGGGGCAAAGGCAGATCAGTCATCCACCGATCCTGCCCGCAAGCACGTTGATTTGGCAATGGGCAAAAGGGCTTAGACCCCCCTTGCCTCACGCCGCTGTGATGCCATTTTGTTTAGACGGCGCGTCCAGCTGCCCGACCGGAGAAGATGCAACCGCCAAGAAACGTACCTTCCAGCGCATTGTAGCCATGATAGCCTCCCCCGCCAAAACCGGCCACCTCTCCCGCGGCGAAAAGACCTTCAAAAACAGAGCCATCCGCGCGCAGCACCTGCCCCGTTTCATCCGTGTGTAACCCACCCAAAGATTTTCGTGTCAGAATATTGAGGCGCACCGCTATCAACGGCCCGTTTGAGGCGTCCAAAATGCGATGTGGCTTCGCCGTTCGGATCAATCGATCCCCACGATAATTGCGCGCCCCCCGGATCGCCGTCACCTGCGCATCTTTGCAATAAGGACTGTCAATCTGGGCATCTCGCGCCAAGATCTGATCCCGTATTCTTTCAAATGAAACAGGTGTTTGAGGTGTGATCTTATTCATGCCCGCCACGAGGTCTTCCAAGCGATCCGCGACAACAAAATCTTCACCATGCGCCTTGAAAGCCTCCACCGGTGCCGGCGCCCCTTTAGACATCAGACGCCCCTTAAGCACCTCACGCCATTTGCCAGATGTCAGATCCGGATTTTGCTCAGAGCCGGACAGGGCAAACTCCTTCTCGATGATCTTCTGCGTCAGCACAAACCAGCTGTGCTCATATCCTGTGGAGAGAATGCGCTTGAGCGTGCCAAGGCTGTCAAAACCCGGCATATAAGGGGCCTCCATCCGTGTGCCCAATGCGTCAAACCACATGGAACTGGGACCAGGCAGAATGCGAATGCCGTGGTTGGGCCAAATCGGATCCCAATTGGCCACCCCTTCGGTGTAATGCCACATCCGGTCACCGTTGATGATCCCTGCGCCTGCTGCTTCTGCAACACGCTGCATCTGGCCATCGACATAATCCGGCACCCCCGACACCATGCGCTTTGGCGCCTTGCCCAATCGGTCTTCCGGCCAATAGTGACGCACCCTCTCATGATCCCCCCCAATGCCGCCAGAGGTCACAACAATGGCCTCTGCACGATGTTCAAAATCACCCACAACCTCACGGCTGGTAGATTTCCCCCGATCTGCTTGATCTTCTGCGAGAATTTCGCCCCGAACCCCTTTGGCCACGCCATTCTCGACAATGAGATGGGTCACACGATGACGAAATCCAAAGCGGATGCGCCCAGCATCTTCCTGTGCCCGCACCAACCTTTCAAAAGGTGCCACAACCCCCGGTCCTGTCCCCCAGGTCACATGAAACCGCGGCACCGAATTGCCATGCCCATGCGCCATCTCGCCGCCACGTTCAGCCCAGCCAACCACAGGAAACCAACGCATGCCGATGCTGTGCAACCATGGCCGCATTTCTCCTGCGGCAAAGGCGAGATAAGCCTCGGCCACCCTACGTGGATTGGCATCTTCGGGCCGATCAAACTGGGCGGACCCCATCCAATCTGAGGTTGCGAGCGCATGGGTGTCTCGAATGCCCATGCGCCGCTGCTCTGGCGTGTCCACCATAAAAAGCCCGCCAAGGCTCCAGAACGCTTGTCCGCCAAGGCTCTGACTGCCCTCCTGATCCAAGAGCAACACACGCTTGTCCCGGCTTGCAGCCTCCTGTGCCGCGACCAAACCGGCAAGGCCACCGCCCACGACGATCACATCCTGCATCAAATCTCCTCCCATTTGCCAAGAAGGCTATCCGCAGGTCAAAGATGCCGCCAAGACTAACCATACGTCACCCCAAAAACAGCAAAAGCGCCTCTCCTGTGGAGAAGCGCTTTTGAAAGCCATGTCGGAAGCGATCAGGCCGCTTTGACATATTCGTAGTAGGTTTCGCTCTGCTGTCTATTTTCCACAACTCGAACCGGCTGAGAGTAATACTCATAGGATTGCTCAAGCAATTCCAGCGCGCGCGCCGCGAAGTCTTCTGTGGTCTCGGCAACTTTGGTGTTTGAGGCAGACATCGTCATCTCCAAATTCTGTCAACCTCCTCCTTGGGCCGCAATATATGGCGCTATTTCAAAGGCATAAAGCTCTTGATTTGCAAGGTCGCCATGCAATCTACGCAAGCCCTCTGCGCGTCACATGAAAAGCAAAAGCCCCGCGCTGCGGGGCTTTCACGACGTCATCTAAAGCGCGATCAAACGTGACGCTCAACCAGCATCTTTTTGATCTCTGCAATCGCCTTGGCCGGGTTCAGGCCTTTGGGGCAGGTTTTTGCGCAGTTCATAATGGTGTGACAGCGGTAGAGTTTGAAGGGATCTTCCAGCTCATCCAGACGCTCCCCAGTCGCCTCATCACGGCTGTCAATGATCCAGCGATAAGCATGCAACAGCGCCGCTGGGCCGAGGTATTTGTCGCCGTTCCACCAGTAACTTGGGCAAGACGTGGAGCAGGATGCGCACATCACGCATTCATACAGACCATCAAGTTTCTTGCGGTCTTCAATCGACTGCCGCCATTCCTTGGCAGGGCGGTTGGTCTTGGTTTCCAGCCACGGCATGATCGAAGCATGCTGGGCATAGAAGTGTGTCAGATCCGGGATCAGGTCTTTCACCACAGGCATGTGTGGCAGCGGGTAAATTTTCACGTCACCCTTGATCTCATCCAACCCGTAAATACAGGCCAATGTATTGATCCCGTCGATGTTCATCGCACAGGAACCACAAATGCCTTCCCGACAGGAGCGGCGGAAAGTCAGCGTTGGGTCGATCTCGTTTTTGATCTTGATCAGCGCATCCAGAACCATGGGACCACACTTGTCCATGTCGAGGAAATACGTATCCACCTGTGGATTTTTTCCATCATCCGGGTTCCAGCGATAAATCTGGAACTTCCGCACATTGGTGGCACCTTCCGGCTTGGGCCAGGTCTTGCCAGTCACAATCCGGCTGTTCTTGGGGAGGGCAAATTCGACCATGGTCTTTCCTTCCTATCCGTGGGAGCGTGCGATACGCTTACCTTCGTTCCTGTTCAGGCTTCACGCTGAGGCATCGGGCCCGCAGCGAAAAGCGATTGATTGTTCTTGATCAGCTCTGCCACCTGTTTACGGGCAGGCTGCGCCACCGCCAGCATGTTCAACTGGCGCATAAACTCCAAAGCCCCGGGGTTGAGGCTTTGATTAGAACGCGAAGCCAAAGGCTCCAGCGCGTCGATGTCCTCATCAGACAGCCCAGCAAATTTTAGCAACTGCCGTCCGGGGCGCTCCGGTGTGGTCTCATCCTCTAGGGCAAACACACGCACCCGCTCTGCCCCAACACAGGCTTCCAGCGTTTTTGCCACGTCATGCCAGCCACGGCTATCAGCCGTTTCTTTCAAAAACGTCTCCAGCGTGCCGGTGTACCCATCAGACTTAACCGCCTGATTGTGCACGCTGCGCTTCCACCCCGCCATCTCACGTGTATAGAGCACATACTCCGGCACAATGGGTGCCAGATGCTCATCAAACAGGCGCACAATATCAGCAATACGCGGGAAAAGATCCCGCACCGATCCGCGCCCCATCATGGCCCCGGCAATGTTCTCATGACTGACGATGCAAACGGTTTCATTCCCGCTCAGATCCTCTTTCAGAGCCTTGATCAAAGTGATCAGAGTGTCTTCGTGGCGATCAGGCCGCATGCTGTAAAGCGTACAACTGCGCCCAACTTCGCGCGTCAGCGAACCCTTTTCTGGCACACGCACATCAAGGCGCGTCGCCAGCGCCGCGCGATTGCGGCTCAGGAATCTGTGCAGCGATGTGGATCCAGTTTTCTGGGCCCCGATATGCACGATGACACGGCGGTGCGCCTGGGAAAGCGTCATATCCGCCCTCCTTGCACAGCTCTGGCTGAGCGATATGTCGACAAACTTACCGGCAATATCCGCTCCCGGCATAGAGCACGCCTGCGTGGCGCGGACATGCGTTTGCCGCGATGGCAGGCTGGGCCGATACGCTTTCAGTGCTTGCCACTGTGCCAGTTTCAAGCAGGCTGTACTGTACGCTGTATCTGTCTTGCAAACAGTCGTTCACATGACGTGCGCCACGCTCTGTGCCACCAGGCTCTGCCTGCACAACCGGTACGGGGCGGCTCACGAACACACCGTAACTGCCGGGCGCGCGCGTTTGAACCATGCAAGAACGCACCTGTTGCACCACTGCCTGAACTCCAGACGCCCGCACTTCAGATGTCGAGGCATCAGCCGCAACAACGGGGCGATCAGCTTGCACCGTGGCTGTCGCGCTGATCGGCTGTCCAACTTTTGCCGAAACGCAAGCCATATACGCATCAATCACCGGATCATTGCTGGAGCGTCCGGTTTCCTTGTTCTTGACCCGCAGCTTTTCCGTACCATCACGCTTTTGCGTTAGGGTCACATGGATCTGGCTGGAATTGTCCACCTCAAACATACACTGGGTGGTTGCCCGATTGAGCGCGCTTTCCGCCAGAGACATCCCTGGCAGAAGGACACACACAGAAATCAGGGCAACCGAAACCAGCTTCATCAGAACGTCCGTGCTTTCGGCGCGATCTTCTTGAGATTGATACCGCCTTCGTCTTCCCCGGTCAGAGGATCAACAATCACCGGACGATAGCTCAGGTCCACTTTGGTACCGGTTTCGTCAACACGGCTCACAGTGTGAACACGCCAGTTCTCATCATCACGCTCAGGGTAATCCTCATGCGCATGCGCACCACGGCTCTCATGGCGCGCTTCTGCGGACACAATTGTGGAAATCGCAGATGGCATCAGGTTGGTCAGTTCCAATGTCTCCATCAGATCGGAGTTCCACACCAACGAAGTGTCGGTGACATGTAGGTCACCCATCTTGCCAGCGATTTCCGTCATCGCCTCAACACCCTCTTTCATGGTCTTGGCAGTCCGGAACACAGCTGCATCACGCTGCATGGTCTTCTGCATCTCAAGACGCAGATCCGCCGTCGGGATCGCCCCCTTCGCATAGCGCAGACCATCAAAGCGTGCGAAACACTTGTCAATCTGAGCCTGCGGTGGGGTCGGCACCGGTGCATCGCGATCCACAACCTTGCCCGCCCGGATAGCAGCGGCACGTCCAAAGACCACGAGGTCAATCAACGAGTTGGAGCCCAGACGGTTTGCACCATGCACAGAGGCACAACCTGCCTCACCAACGGCCATAAGGCCCGGCACGACACCCGTTGGGTTGTCCTCGGTCGGGTTCAGAACCTCACCCCAATAGTTGGTCGGAATACCGCCCATGTTGTAGTGCACCGTTGGCAACACGGGGATAGGCTCTTTGGTAACATCAACGCCGGCGAAGATTTTCGCAGATTCCGAAATACCCGGCAGACGCTCTGCCAAAGCATCCGCAGGCAGGTGGCTCAGGTTGAGGTGAATATGATCGCCCTCATCTCCCACACCGCGGCCTTCGCGAATTTCCATCGTCATTGAGCGCGACACATAATCGCGTGGCGCCAGATCTTTATACTGCGGCGCATAGCGTTCCATAAAGCGTTCACCTTCGGAGTTGGTCAGGTAGCCCCCCTCACCACGTGCGCCTTCGGTGATCAAACAGCCGGAGCCATAGATGCCGGTTGGGTGGAACTGCACAAACTCAAGATCCTGCATTGGCAGGCCTGCGCGCATGACCATACCGCCACCATCACCGGTGCAGGTGTGCGCCGAGGTCGCAGAGAAATAGGCACGCCCGTAGCCACCGGTGGCCAGAACAACCATTTTGGCATGGAATACATGGAAGGTACCATCATCCAGCTTCCAACAGACAACGCCCTGACATTCACCGTCATCCGACATCAGCAGGTCAATCGCGAAATACTCGATATAGAATTCCGCGTTGTTTTTCACAGACTGACCATAGAGCGTGTGCAGGATCGCGTGGCCTGTCCGGTCCGCCGCAGCACAGGTTCGCTGCACCGCAGGGCCTTCGCCAAACTCGGTAGTGTGGCCGCCAAAGGGACGCTGGTAGATTTTGCCTTCTTCCGTCCGGGAGAATGGCACACCGTAGTGGTCCAGTTCATAAACAGCCTTCGGCGCTTCGCGGGCGAGGTATTCCATCGCATCCGTGTCACCCAACCAGTCGGACCCCTTCACAGTGTCATACATGTGCCACTGCCAGTTGTCGGGGCCCATGTTGGCCAAAGAGGCGGCGATACCGCCCTGTGCGGCAACGGTATGAGAACGGGTTGGGAAAACCTTGGTCACACAGGCGGTGCGCAACCCCTGCTCTGCCATGCCCAGCGTCGCGCGCAGACCCGCTCCACCTGCGCCTACAACAACGACGTCGTATTCGTGGGTTTCATATTCGTATGCAGCAGTCATTATCTTATCCTTGTCGCAACATCACAGGGCGAGTTTGACGAGAGCAAACAAGCCCACGGCGATCATTGTGTAGCAAAGCGCACCTACGGCGATGTAAGTGAGCTTCTCTGCCAAGCCATGCATATAATCTTCAATCGCCATCTGCGCTTCACGCATGATGTGCACAACGCCAACGATCAAAGTCAGTGCAGAAATAATGGCGGGAACAGGTTTGGCATAGAAGGCCAGAACCTCTTCATAGGTGCCACCCAGGCTAAGGCCGAAGGTGATGACAAACGCCGGGATCAGAACGACCAACAACGTAGAGCTCACCATCATCTGCCAGTGGTGATGCGTGCCTTGGCCAGAAGCACCCATGCCTTGGGCGCGCTTACGGTCAGTAAGAAAGTTCATCAATCCAGCTCCTTACACGATCAGTGCGGTCAGAATGGTCAGCACAGTGGCGCCAATGAACATGCCAGCGCCCAGTTTCAACGCAACGTTGATTTCAAGGCAATAGCCGAAGTCCCAGATCACATGGCGCAGGCGGCCAAGCATGTGATAATACGCCGCCCAGCTTGCAGCGATCAAAAACAGATCTCCCAGCCAGCTGCGCATAAGACCATCGATAAACGCAAAAGCCGTTTCAGAGATCGCAGCCGCAAGAAGCCACCACACGACAATCGCCGTGATCGGAATAAGGGCAATTCCGGTGATACGCACCATGATGGAAGACACAGATGTCATCTGTGGGCGATAGATCGACAGGTGCGGCGAGAGCGGTCGCTCGATCCTTTTCACGTCAGCCATTTTGAATCCTTTCCGGTTCTCTTGCGTTCTTCTACCGCATTTTTGCCGACTGTCACCGTTACGATCACCTAAATGCCGCGGTTTTTTGGCGCAATCCTGCGGATTTTCTTAATTTTGTGATCACGCATTTTTATTCGTGATCACAAATATCAAACAGAGTCTTTTTGTCAGAAAAACATAGTGATTAACGGCACCCCATAGGCAAATGGCGACCCCCATGAAGTGTTTGCGCTCACAGTTTATATACATCACACCATCAATTCCTCAACTCGGCCAGTTGCTTCGCGACTTCGCGCACCAGCTTTTGACGTATGCGCTCCGGGTATTCCTCAAACCCGTTTGACGTAACCACAAAAGCACCCGGTCCTGTGATCACATTTTCCCAGAAATAGCCCGTCAGGTCACTGTCGTCTGTTTCGATTACCAAAGCATTGACCGTGGCACCCCGCGCTCTGAGCGCGCGCCGCCCCTCCTGTATCACCGTGCCTTCGTTGGAAATGCCATCGCTGGAGACGTCCACAACACGCCGCCTACACTCTGGCCCATTTTCAAAGACATGATCCGCAGCCACCAACGCGTCACCAATCGCTGTGGAATACTGGTGCCACTGGCGGGGCATTGCCGTTACCTGATCTGCAAAATCCTTGGCCTGTTCAGAAGATGCGATAGAGGTCCATGGCACGCCGATATATTGCCGCCCCGCCCCTGTCCACTGCATGAGCGCAACAGCTGCGCGCTGCTCCACCAGCGCTTCTACAACAATCCCGTCCCGCAAGGCCAAAGCCAACCCATCCATCTGCAACCTGTATTCTGCCGCATCAATGCTCCCCGATACATCCACCGCGAGCAACAAAGCCAACTCACAGGCCCGCCCAGCACAGGGCAAAGCGGCAAAAGCCATTCCCAAAGATATCCAAGGTCGCATAAGCCTCAACCTAGCGGAGGACCGCAGGATGCGTGATCAACTCCCTGTGTGCGTCAAAAATCCGGAGCCATATTCGCGAGCACATCGGCAAACTCAGTGCACATGACGATTTCAACCGCTTCCGGATCATAGTAGGCGTTCGCCTCCCCACAGGGGATTACTGAAACGGTGAGCG
This sequence comes from Shimia sp. R11_0, assembly GCF_017744035.1. Classification (NCBI taxonomy): domain Bacteria; kingdom Pseudomonadati; phylum Pseudomonadota; class Alphaproteobacteria; order Rhodobacterales; family Roseobacteraceae; genus Shimia; species Shimia sp. R11_0. The sequence goes on from NZ_JAGHQY010000005.1 coordinate 216,536, forward strand.
TTTGCGGCAATTTGAACTCACCATTCAACGCTGCAATTTCTTGCGCAACCACATCCTTGGTCAACCGCCCGCCATCGGTTTCCACGGTAACTTCGCCAAGCACAAAGGTCTCAGCACCGCTAGAATCCATGATCTCGTCTAATACACCGCCCCAGCTCTGCGCCGCTTGATCATATTCATCCGGGCAATAGGCCGCACGCTCCTCTGGCAGACCCAAATCTGCAGCCACGTCCTCCCGCTCCTCCGGATTGGCTCCGTAGAAAAGACAAACCGTATTGAAATATCGCTGCATATCTGGGCCATGCACATCCCAGAACGCAATTTCTTCGACGGCGTCCGCCTCACCGAGAAACCCAAAGGCAGCATCATAGGCGAGCTGCACGGCGCTCTCTTCCTCATAAAAGGCGTCAATCAGGAAAATTGAGAGCACATCGGCTGCGTCCTCTTCCTGACCGAAAATGGGCAACCCCATCACATCGATCAGCGCGTGACCCAGCTCGTGATAAAAAATCCCCAGCACATTGCCTTCGACAAACGCCAGCGTCTCTTCATCTGAGTGTTCAAAAGAAATCTCGGCCTGCGCGGGGCAGGCCAAAGATAAGGTTATTGCGGTGAGTAAAGATCTTATCATGCACCGATCAGATCGGCATCAAGGCCCAATAGTCAAGATCAAGCAGAACCTCGGGTTGGTACTTCCCATCGTCACCTTTCAACTCAAATGGCGCGCCGCCTTTGGTCGCCACAAGGCGCAGACGGATGGCCCCAACGCCCGGCGCAGAGGTTTCTGCCTTATCCAAGACCTCAGACCACGCTTTGACCGTCAGCCCAGAGAAGGCAGGATTGGCATGCGCGCCGCCATTCAATCCCACAATCATCTGTGCATTGGCCAAACCGTTGAAGCTCAATGCACGGGCCAGCGAGATGATATGGCCGCCATAGATCAAGCGCTGCCCATCGGGGCGGAACGTGGCATCAAAATGCACCTTGGCCGTGTTCTGCCACAGGCGCGTCGCCATCATATGTTCTGCCTCTTCAAGCGTCACACCGTCCACGTGATCAATGGTCTCGCCGATCTCATAATCGCCCCAGCGATGCGTCTCGCCAGCCTGCGCGAAATCGTAGTTGGCAAAGGTGAGCCCCTCAGGGATCACAAGATCCGCAGGAGCAATCACCTTGGACAGCTCCGGCACCACTGTTTCAGGCGCCGGCGCATCCACATCGCGTTTGCGCACCATCACCCAACGCACATACTCCATGACCACGTCGTCACGTTGGTTCATGCCGCGGGTGCGCACATAGACCACCCCGGTCTTACCGTTGGAGTTCTGTTTCAGACCAATCACTTCAGAGGTGGACCGCAACGTGTCGCCAGCATAAACCGGCTTGAGCCAGCGGCCTTCAGCATAGCCAAGGTTTGCCACCGCGTTCAGCGACACATCCGGAACCGTTTTCCCAAAAACCACATGGAACGCGGCCAGATCATCCAGGGGCGCGCCAGGCAAGCCAGAGGCCCGCGCAAACTCATCACTTGAATACAACGCATGACGCGCGGGGTAGAGCGCGTGATACAATGCCCGCTCCCCTGCCCCAACAGTGCGTGGCACCGCGTGCTCGATCACCTGACCCAGCGTGTAGTCTTCAAAAAACCGGCCCGGATTGGTCTTGGCCATCAGTGTTCTCCCAGTTTGGTCTCCGGGGTGTAGGTGCCGTCCACCTCTTTCACCACCGCCTGACCGCAGCGCATAACGCCTGTGGCCTGACAGAAAGTCTGTGTTGGCGAGCCGTAAAGCTCCCACCCCTTGTTAAGCGCATCTGTCACTTTGTGACAGAATGCCGATGTGTCTTCCTCAGAAAGAAAACGGTAAAGTTTCATGTGTTTAGCCTCCAAATGGGTTTGGACCGATCAGACCATGAATATATCCGATCACCCCCATGAGGAGTATCGAAGCCACAAAGAACATGCCATCCTTTGCGATCGTCCCTGTTTCTGATGGAGACCAGGCGCCTTCGGCTTTGTTGATCACCTGCATTTCCACCAACGCCCAGAGCAGCAGCCCCCCAAACAGGATCAACGAAGGCATATCTCCGTTCACCCAAAGATGCGCTGCCGCCCAAAGGGCAAAGCCTGTCAGCATGGGATGGCGCATCTTGTTGAGAAGCCTGCCTTTGCGCGGTGCCGGGCTCATCATGAAGATCGCAATCAAAACCAAAAGATTGTTCACATGGTAGGCAAAGCTTGGCGCGATCCACAGCACATCTTCGACTTCTGCCATGCGATAGCCGATCACCATCAAAACAATCGACACAGCAATCGCCAAAGCCACAAGAGCTTTGCCCTTGTCTCCCATACCTGCGCGCACATCTGGCAGTGCCCGCTTGAACAGATGGGCCGCCGCCCACAACAATACCCCAAGAACCAATAGTGTCATCTCGCTCTCCGCTGGATTTGGAGGTTTGGCCCGACACGATTGCAGAGCCAAATTCTCCGGTTGGTCTTGGGTCAGAAACTACCCCTCCAGAGCGGCAATTGCATCCGCCTTTGCAAGTATTTCACGTGCGGTCACCACATGGAGGTTCTCAACGATTTTACCATCTACCACGGCCACCCCCTGACCACTGGCTTCACAGTCTTCAAAGGCCGCAATCTGACGCTGCGCCAAATCGATTTCCGCCTCAGATGGGGCAAAGGCCGCATTCGCAACATCTACCTGCGCGGGATGGATCAGAGTTTTGCCATCAAAGCCCATATCCCGGCCCTGATCACATTCAACCTTGAGCCCTTCGGCGTCTTTGAAGGCGTTATACACCCCGTCCACCACGACAATTCCCTCAGCCTTGGCTGCCAGCAGACACAGGCCAAGCCCCGCCATCATCGGCAAACGGTCGGGCCGGAAACGCGTTTGCAGCTCTTTGGCGAGGTCATTGGTGCCCATCACAAAGCCGCTCAACTGCGGATGCGCCGCAATCTCTGCCGCATTGAGCATGCCACGAGGTGTTTCCATCATGGCCCAGATCGGTTTGTCACCAATCAAGGCAACCAGCGCATCAAGCTGCGCCGTCGTTTCCACCTTTGGCAACAACACAGCATCGCAATCCATACTTGCGGCCGCCTTGGCATCCGCCTCGCCCCATTGCGTATCCAGCCCATTGATGCGCACGATGCGCATCCGGTTGCCATACCCGCCCTGCTCCAGCGCCGCTGCCAAAGTCGCGCGTGCGTTGACTTTTTCATCCGGCGCCACGGCATCTTCCAGATCAAAGATAATGGCATCCACCGGCAATCCGCGTGCTTTTTCGAGGGCCCGATCCTTAGAACCCGGAATATACAGAACCGAACGATAGGGGCGTGCGCGCTGATCCATGAAACTCTTCTCCGTAATATTGTTGCGCAGAGAGGTGCATTTTTCTCAGATAACTTCAAGGACAATCTTGCCGCATTGCAGAAAAAACGCTCCGTCAGCGCGCCCTAAATGCAGCCATTTTGGTTTTGCACGCCGCGTTAACCATTTTTTCGGCCCCATCAGCGCAGACTGTTCTCATCGCTTCCTATGGGAGGAAGACCTGGCCAGAGGGCCAAATACAACAAGAAGAGGCGAAGCACCGGACACATATGGCGCGCATCACAGGCAAAGCTCGTGAGCGTGACAAGAATTTCCTGAAAGGAAACCAGATGAAAAAGACGCTTCTAACCCTGACTTCCAGCCTGAGCATCCTCGCTCTGAGCGCCACTCTCACCCATGCGCAATCTCTGCGCCACTGCGCCAAGCGTGACACCGTTGTCGAACGACTTGCGGAGAAATACGGAGAATCGCGACAGGCATTGGGGTTGGGCACACAAGGTGCCGTTGTCGAGATTTTTGCATCCGAAAGCTCAGGCAGCTGGACAATCACTGTGACGATGCCTAACGGCTCCACTTGCTTGATGGCGACCGGCCAAGCTTATGAAGAGCTTGCGGAAGTGCTTCCTAAAGAAGGTGATGACGCCTGAACCGGTAAGTCACGTCAAAGCATCAAAAATCAGCTTCGCACCTGTGGCTGTCAACAGAACGTAGGTCAACGCAAAGAAGAGCTTTTCTGGCACTGCGTGATGGAGCTTCACGCCCAGATAAGCCCCCAACAGGGCAAAGGGTGCAAGAAGAGCCCCTGCCTGCAAGGTGTCATAGGCAAATATCCCCATAAAGGCGTAGGGGATCGCTTTGGCAAAGTTGATCGCCCAGAACACCAACACGGTGGTCGCCTGATAGGTTGTCTTATCCAAGCCACGCGAAAGAAGATACACCGCTGCAGGTGGCCCTCCCGCATGGCTCACAAAGCTCGTAAACCCAGTCACAGTGCCCGCCACAATACCGGCTTGGAACGGTAATGCCCCGCGCGCGCCTTTGCGCGGCCAGAGCTGCCAAATCACGAAGGCAAGCGAGATCACGCCTATGAACAGCCGCAGAGCGTCATCGTTGGCGATCCGAAACAGGGCCACCCCGGCCAGTACGCCCGGAATCCCGCCAAGAATTAAAACCCAGGCATCCTGCACACTCCAGCGCCGCCAATAAGGGCGCAGAGTTACAAGATCGATCAACATCAACAAGGGCAACATCAATCCGAGGGCTTGCGCTGGCGGCAAAATGACCGCCAGCAATGCTGCACTTGCAAAAGCGGCTCCAGAGCCGAAGCCGGCTTTGGAGATGCCTGCAAACATCACCGCAATCGGTGCAAGTAAGAAAAACGAGACAGAATCAGTCACTGAAACACATCAAAAACTGGCTCCGAACACGTCTTATCTTCAGCTTTCATCCAGAATTTTCTTACGCTGTTGTTTGTATTCTTTTTCCGTCACCAGACCTTCAGAGTAAGCCTTTTCCAACGAAGCGAGCTGATCGCCGATCGCCACAGTCTGCACAGTCGTGGTGCTGTTCCCGCCGCCACCACAGGCCGATACGGTCATGCCCACGAGAGCCAGTGCCATCAGGGTTTTTGTCGCAGAAGTCATCGCTTTGCATCCTTAGTAAGAGTGTCATTTCTTGCCCCATCTACCCATAGCGACACCGGCAAATCAAGCGCACCTACGTCGCGCCCCAACACTCGCCCGAAGATTGATTGAATCTTGGTCGCCCTGCGTCAGTTGGCCGTTCTGCAGGTGCAAACACTTGCGTCAAAGCCATTTTCGACTTAAGCCAGCCGCGATATTCAACCGGACCGGAGATTGATCCAATGGCAAGACCTAAGATCGCCCTCATCGGCGCAGGTAACATCGGCGGCACGCTCGCCCACCTCGCTGCAATCAAAGAACTTGGTGACGTTGTTCTTTTCGACATCGCAGACGGCCTGCCTCAGGGCAAAGCACTCGACATCGCAGAATCCGGCCCTGTTGAGAAAATCGACGCCGCCATGTCCGGCACATCCGACTACTCCGCGATCGCTGGCGCAGACGTCTGCATCGTGACCGCAGGTGTGGCACGTAAGCCAGGCATGAGCCGCGATGACCTTCTGGGCATCAACCTGAAAGTCATGAAATCCGTTGGCGAAGGCATCCGCGACAACGCACCAGACGCATTCGTGATCTGCATCACCAACCCGCTGGACGCGATGGTTTGGGCGCTGCAGAAATTCTCCGGCCTACCAACCCACAAAGTCTGCGGCATGGCGGGTGTTCTGGACTCCGCACGCTTCCGTCACTTCCTCGCCGAAGAGTTCAACGTCTCCATGCGTGACGTGACAGCCTTTGTTCTGGGCGGACACGGCGACACCATGGTGCCTTCCGTGCGCTACTCCACCGTTGCCGGTATCCCTCTGCCAGACCTGATCGAAATGGGCTGGACCACACAAGAGAAGCTGGACGCCATGGTACAGCGCACTCGTGACGGTGGCGCAGAAATCGTTGGCCTGCTGAAAACCGGCTCTGCCTTCTACGCACCAGCGGCCTCCGCCATCGAAATGGCCGAAGCTTACCTGAAAGATCAGAAGCGCGTTCTGCCATGTGCCGCTTACTGTGACGGCGATCTGGGCGTGAAAGACATGTATGTTGGCGTGCCAACCGTGATCGGCGCTGGCGGCGTAGAGAAAGTTGTGAACATCAAGCTCAACAAAGAAGAGCAAGAGATGTTTGACACTTCTGTAAACGCCGTCAAAGGCCTCGTGGACGCTTGCAAAGGCATCGACAGCTCGCTGGCATAAGGCCCACCGACAGCCGATAGAACATTCCAAAGGTCCGCGAAACTCGCGGGCCTTTTTCTATCTTTAAGGAAAAAGATCCGCCATCATCTCTTCTTTTGATTGCATAGAGCGCACCAACCTAAGAAGATCACAGATATATCATACTATTCCGGCACAGGATTTTCTGCATGGCCACCTTTTTACGCGCCTCTCTCTGCACCGTTCTCATTGCCACCCTCGCATCCTGTGGCTCAAGCACTGCGCCCAACATCCGCAGTGGGCCTCAGTCTCAACTGCCCTATACGCCAGGTCCAAACACCGGCTATGCAACACCCGGCCTGCTTGCGGCAAATGCCCAGAACATTGGCGAAAATCTTGAGGCGCTTGGCATTTCCCCGACCGAAGTGATTGACGTTGTCGCCCCCGGCGCAAGCTCCAACACCGATCTGAGCGGGGCCGTCGCCTTGTTTCAGGCCACCTGCTTGCGCCATACCCCGAATGTCGATTCCATCGCCAAAGCGGCAGCCCAACAGAACATGGATGTCGAGCGCCCCGGCCCGGATCAGATCTTTGCCACAAATACCGAGTTCAGCCCGTCTGGCGGCAACTCCGTTCAGGTGAACATCGCGAGCCAATACGCCTATGAATGCGCCGTCACGGCCATCACTCAGGACAGCGTGAGCAAGGCCAACGCGCAGGAGGCGCTCTTTGGCACGCTGGGCATCAGCCATGCAAACGGCACAAGCGTCACCACAATCAATGGCAAAGCCTATTCCCTGCGCCATATCCAGCTGCCCGGTGCCTTTGGCTTGATCGAACACGCCTTCGTGCTTCAGGCGGACTGAGTTCATGCCTGCGGATTGACGCCTCCAGAGGCAATGATGGGTGGCGCCTGCGACGCTGCCCTTATCTCATCCAGTCTCATCCAGCCAATCCTCTGCCCCAACAGAAATGACGGCTAGGGCGCATTTCAAAATGCACGCCGCCCGCTGACATAGAATCCCATAGGAATAAGACTTTTCCGCTAACGCTTCTCTGTGTGCGTTAAGAATTTATCAATTTGTGATCACGCTTTTTCACCCTGTGATCACAAATTAGAAAAAATCCACCTTCTTGGTCGAATTTACTTATCCCACGCTCAGAGCTGTGTCAGAACTCCTCCAATCGCAGCAATATGGGACCAGTTCTATGAACATCCATGAATATCAGGCGAAAGCCCTGCTTCGCTCCTACGGCGCTCCGGTGTCCGAAGGCCGCGTTGTTCTGAAAGCAGAAGATGCCAAAACCGCCGCTGGTGAGCTTGATGGCCCGCTCTGGGTTGTAAAAGCACAAATCCACGCCGGTGGCCGTGGCAAAGGCTCCTTTGTGGAAGCGGATGCAGGCGAAAAAGGCGGTGTCCGTCTTGCCAAATCCGTCGAAGAAGCCGCTGAAGAAGCGAAGAAAATGCTGGGCCGCACCCTTGTGACTCACCAGTCCGGCCCTGCTGGCAAGCAAGTGAACCGCATCTACATCGAAGATGGGTCCGACATTGAGCGCGAGCTCTATCTGGCTCTGCTCGTGGATCGCCAGACCTCCCGCGTGTCTTTCGTTTGCTCCACCGAGGGCGGCATGGACATCGAGGAAGTGGCCGAAGCCACTCCAGAGAAAATCCTGTCCTTCTCCGTTGACCCGGCCACCGGCTACCAAGCCTACCACGGCCGCCGCGTTGCCTTTGCTCTGGGCCTTGAGGGCGCACAGGTCAAAGAATGCGTGAAGCTGATGGGCATTCTCTACAAAGCCTTCATGGAAAAAGACATGGAGCAGCTGGAGATCAACCCTCTGATCGTCATGCCAGGTGGCAAACTCAAAGTGCTCGACGCCAAAGTCGGCTTTGACGGCAACGCCGTGTACCGCCACCCAGACGTGGCCGAGCTGCGCGACGAAACCGAAGAAGATCCAAAAGAACTTGAGGCCTCCAAATATGACCTCAACTACATCGCTCTGGACGGTGAAATCGGCTGCATGGTGAACGGTGCGGGCCTCGCGATGGCCACCATGGACATTATCAAACTCTACGGTGCAGAACCTGCCAACTTCCTCGACGTAGGTGGCGGTGCGACCAAAGAGAAAGTGACCGAAGCGTTTAAGATCATCACCTCTGATCCAAACGTCAAAGGCATCCTCGTGAACATCTTCGGCGGCATCATGCGCTGTGATGTGATCGCAGAAGGCGTTGTGGCGGCTGTGAAAGAGGTTGGCCTGAAGGTTCCTCTGGTTGTGCGCCTTGAGGGCACCAACGTGGAAGCTGGCAAAGAGATCATCAACACCTCCGGTCTTGATGTGATCGCTGCTGACAACCTGTCTGACGGTGCCGAGAAGATCGTGAAAGCGGTTAAGGGATAATCGTCATGAGACGACTTTCACTTCTTTTGTGCGCTCTCCCCTTGGCGGCATGCCAAACGTCTGTTGAGCCAATGGAAGACTCAAAAGCTGCGAAGGTCGCTTCGGCGTCAACTATCCAGTCTGTGACTATGGCTGAGGGTTTTTCTTTCTTTGAAAAGTACTGCGTTGCCTCCTTCCCCGAGTTTGAGGCAGCGAAAGCCAAAGTCGCAGAGCTACGCGCAAAATCCGGTAAATCACCAGAGAGCAATGCGCGACGCGTCTCAGGATATGTAAGCGGCAAACACCTCTATCTCGATGTTGAGCAAGTCAGCGAAACCCGCTCAACCTGTGCAGTTCGTTGGGGCACCCAAGACAGCCTCGACGAAATGCTCGCCGAAGAAACGGCATCTATCGGCAAGCCGATAAACGCCTTTGGCAACGATTTCCGAGGTACAGGAATACCCGTTGATTATTCAGGTTGGTCAACTCCCAGACTGAGCGAAAAGGCGCCCGGCGTCGATTTTCTCATTCTCGAAGTGACCGCTATCTCAAAAAATTAAAGGAGCCAATCACATGGCAATCCTCATCGACGAAAACACTAAGGTCATCTGTCAGGGCTTCACCGGCTCTCAGGGCACCTTCCACTCTGAACAAGCCATCGCATATGGCACCAAAATGGTCGGCGGCGTGACCCCGGGCAAAGGTGGCATGGAGCATCTGGGCCTGCCGGTCTTTGACTCCGTACATGACGCAAAGGCAAAAACCGAAGCCAATGCTTCCGTGATCTATGTTCCGCCCCCCTTCGCGGCAGACTCGATCCTCGAAGCGATTGATGCGGAAATGGAACTGATCATCTGCATCACCGAAGGCATTCCTGTTCTTGACATGATGAAGGTACAGCGCGCGCTGGAAGGTTCCGCGTCTCGCCTGATCGGTCCAAACTGCCCAGGTGTGATCACGCCTGATGCCTGCAAAATCGGCATCATGCCGGGCCACATCCACAAGCGTGGCTCCGTGGGCGTTGTGTCCCGCTCCGGCACCCTGACTTATGAAGCGGTTAAACAGACCGCAGACATCGGTCTGGGCCAGTCCACTGCTGTGGGCATCGGCGGCGACCCGATCAAAGGCACCGAGCACATCGACGTGCTGGACATGTTCCTGTCTGACGATGAAACTCAGTCCATCATCATGATCGGTGAGATCGGTGGGTCCGCGGAAGAAGAAGCCGCAGAGTTCCTTGCCAATGAGCGCAAAAAAGGCCGCTGGAAGCCAACCGCGGGCTTCATCGCAGGCCGTACAGCGCCTCCCGGCCGCCGCATGGGCCACGCCGGTGCGATTGTTGCCGGTGGCAAAGGTGGCGCAGAAGACAAGATCGCGGCAATGCAGGAAGCTGGCATCGTCGTAGCAGACAGCCCAGCCGGCCTCGGCGAAGCTGTGCTCAAAGCGATCGAGCTGGGCTAACTTGGCCCTTTGCGCACCATATCTTTCCAAGCGTCAGCGTTCGCACCCAATCGGTGCGGGCGCTTCGCCTGTTAAGCAGTGCGCCCATAACCAAAAGGTGAACGCCCCCCTCTGAGCGTTAAATACATTACACGCTAAGTGTTTTGAAACGTTCCCGCGTTCATCTACCCCCACCCCGCTCTCTCTGGGGTCAAAATCAAAACCGGTCCCAGTCTCCATGAGGTGCCATCATGACCGAACAGTCGCCAAACGACATCTTCCACGCCTCCTCCTTTATGCAGGGGCACAATGCGGAATACCTCGAGCAGATGTATGCCCGCTATGCCACCGACCCTAACGCGGTTGACGAAGTCTGGCAGGAGTTCTTCCGCCAACTTGGTGATGCGGAACTGGATGTCAAAGCCGAAGCCGCCGGCCCGTCTTGGGCGCGCGCTGACTGGCCTCCGCAGCCAAATGACGACTGGACCCAGAGCCTGACCGGCGAATGGGCCGAACCCGCCGAGGCCAAGGCCGCCGGTAAAAAGATCAAAGAGAAAGCCGCCGAAAAAGGCGTTGAGGTCTCTGATGAAGCGATCAAACGCGCAGTGCTGGACAGCATCCGCGCCCTGATGATCATCCGCGCCTATCGTATTCGCGGTCACCTGATTGCCGACATCGACCCGCTGGGCATGCGCGATCAAACCCCCCATCCAGAGCTGGATCCAAAGTCCTACGGCTTCTCTGACGCCGACATGGATCGCCCGATCTTCATCGACAAGGTGCTGGGGCTGGATATTGCCACCATGCGCCAGATCATGGACATCGTGAAGCGCACCTACTGCGGCACCTTTGCGATGCAGTACATGCACATCTCCAACCCCGAAGAGGCGAGCTGGCTGAAAGAGCGCATTGAAGGCTATGACAAAGAGATCACCTTCACCCGCGAAGGCCGTAAGGCGATCCTCAACAAGCTGGTTGAGGCCGAAGGCTTTGAGAAATTCCTGCATGTGAAATACATGGGCACCAAACGCTTTGGTCTGGACGGGGGCGAAAGCCTGATCCCAGCCATGGAACAGGTGATCAAACGCGGCGGCAACCTTGGCGTCAAAGAGATCGTCATCGGCATGCCCCACCGGGGGCGTCTGTCCGTTCTGGCAAATGTGATGGCCAAACCCTACCGCGCCATCTTCAACGAATTTCAGGGCGGCAGCTTCAAACCAGAAGATGTGGATGGCTCCGGCGACGTGAAATATCACCTCGGTGCCTCCTCAGACCGTGAGTTTGATGGCAATTCCGTCCACCTGTCGCTGACGGCAAACCCGTCTCACCTTGAAGCGGTGAACCCGGTTGTGCTGGGCAAGGTGCGCGCCAAGCAGGACCAGCTGAACGATGACAACCGCACGGCTGTCATGCCGATCCTTCTGCACGGCGACGCCGCATTTGCGGGTCAGGGTGTTGTGGCAGAATGCTTTGCCCTGTCTGGCCTGAAGGGTCACAAGACCGGCGGCACCATGCACATCGTGGTGAACAACCAGATCGGTTTCACCACCGCGCCGCACTTCTCTCGCTCCTCCCCGTATCCAACCGACAACGCACTGGTTGTGGAAGCGCCGATCTTCCACGTGAACGGCGACGACCCAGAAGCGGTTGTGCATGCGGCGAAAGTGGCGACGGAATTCCGTCAGAAGTTCCAGAAAGATGTCGTCATCGACATGTTCTGCTACCGCCGCTTTGGTCACAACGAGGGCGACGAGCCCATGTTCACCAACCCGGTGATGTACAAGCGCATCAAAAAGCACAAAACCACGCTAACGCTCTACACGGAGCGCCTGGTGAAAGACGGCCTGATCCCCGAAGGCGAAATCGAGGATATGAAGGCCACCTTCCAAGCGCATCTGAACACTGAGTTTGAGATCGGCAAAGACTACAAACCCAACAAAGCCGACTGGCTCGATGGGCGCTGGTCACATCTGGACAAACGTGGCGAAGACTATGAGCGCGGCCAGACCTCGATCAAATCTGAAACCATGCAGGATGTCGGCAAGGCACTGTCCTCTGTCCCTGAGGGTTTCCCGGTGCATAAGACCGTTGGGCGCCTTCTGGACACGCGTGGCAAGATGTTTGAAACCGGAAAAGGCTTTGACTGGGCCACCGCAGAAGCACTGGCGTTCGGCTCTCTCATGACCGAAGGCTACCCTGTGCGTCTGGCCGGTCAGGACGCCACCCGCGGCACCTTCTCTCAGCGCCACTCCGGCATCATCAATCAGGACACCGAAGAGCGCTACTACCCGCTCAACAACATCCGTGCAGGCCAAAGCCAGTATGAGGTGATCGACTCCGCGCTATCTGAGTATGCGGTGCTGGGTTTTGAATATGGCTACTCACTGGCAGAGCCCAACGCGCTGACCCTCTGGGAAGCGCAGTTTGGCGACTTTGCCAACGGCGCACAGATCATGTTTGATCAGTTCATCAGCTCCGGTGAAAGCAAATGGCTGCGCATGTCCGGTCTGACCGTCCTGCTGCCACATGGCTTTGAGGGTCAGGGGCCAGAGCACAGCTCGGCGCGTCTGGAGCGCTTCCTGCAGATGTGTGGCGGCGACAACTGGATTGTGGCCAACTGCTCCACGCCAGCGAACTACTTCCACATCCTGCGCCGTCAGCTGCACCGCACCTTCCGCAAGCCGCTGATCCTGATGACGCCAAAGTCCCTGCTGCGCCACAAGCTCTGCATCTCCGATGTTGAGGACTTCACCGACGGCTCTTCCTTCCACCGCGTGCTCTGGGATGACGCCGAAAAAGGCCATTCTGACACCAAACTGAAGGCAGACAAAGACATCAAGCGCGTCGTGATGTGTTCCGGCAAGGTCTACTATGACCTGCTGGAAGAGCGCGATGCACGCGGCATTGACGACATCTATCTGCTGCGCATTGAGCAATATTATCCGTTCCCGGCGCATTCGCTGATCAAGGAACTGGATCGCTTCAAAGATGCCGAGATGGTCTGGTGTCAGGAAGAGCCCAAGAACCAGGGCGCATGGTCCTTCATCGAACCCAACATTGAGTGGGCCCTGACCCGCATCAAAGCCAAACACACCCGTCCGACCTATGCCGGTCGCGCCGCATCTGCGTCGCCCGCCACAGGTCTGGCAAGCCAACACAAAGCACAACAAGCCGCGCTGGTGAATGCCGCGCTCTCCATGGAAGGAAACTGATCCATGACCGAAGTTCGAGTCCCCACCCTTGGTGAAAGCGTCACCGAAGCCACCGTTGCCACCTGGTTCAAAAAACCGGGTGATGCGGTTGCCGTGGATGAAATGCTCTGCGAGCTGGAAACCGATAAAGTGACCGTCGAAGTGCCCGCCCCTGCGGCAGGTGTGCTCGGTGAGATCGTGGCCGCAGAAGGCGACACCGTGGGTGTTGATGCGCTGCTCGCAACCCTCGTGGCGGGTGATGGCGCAGCCCCTGCCCCTGCGGCTGAGGCCGCTCCGGCGGCCGCTCCAGCCGCCAACGGTGGCGGCGAGGCCGTTGACGTGATGGTGCCAACTCTGGGCGAGTCCGTCACCGAAGCGACCGTCTCCACATGGTTCAAGGCTGTTGGCGACACCGTGGCGCAGGATGAAATGCTCTGCGAACTGGAAACCGACAAAGTGTCTGTGGAAGTCCCAGCCCCTGCCGCAGGTGTGCTGAGCGAAATCATCGCTCCCGAAGGCACAACCGTCGACGCCACTGCAAAACTCGCCGTCATCGGCGGTGCCAGCGGATCCGCAAGCGCCGCCCCGGCTGCTGCGCCTGCCGCTGCTGCTGCACCTGCGGCGTCCGCAGATGTGGAGAATGCGCCCTCCGCCAACAAACTGATGGCCGAAAAAGGCATCAATCCGGCCTCCGTCACCGGCACAGGCCGAGATGGACGAATTATGAAAGAAGACGTCATGAAAGCCGCACTGGCCCCCGCCGCACCAGCTCCTGCTGTGGCAGCGGCCCCCCGCGCACCGGTTGCCGCAGATGATGCCGCACGCGAAGAGCGCGTGAAAATGACCAAGATGCGCCAGACCATCGCGCGCCGTCTGAAAGACAGCCAGAACACCGCCGCGATGCTCACCACCTACAATGAGGTCGACATGACCGAGGTGATGGCGCTGCGCAACCAGTACAAAGGCGACTTTGAGAAGAAGCACGGCGTGCGTCTGGGCTTCATGTCCTTCTTCACCAAAGCCTGTGTGCATGCGCTCAAAGAAGTGCCTGAGGTAAACGCCGAAATCGACGGCACTGACATTGTGTACAAGAACTATGTGCACATGGGTGTGGCTGCGGGCACGCCACAGGGTCTGGTTGTGCCGGTGATCCGGGATGCCGACGCCATGTCCTTTGCCGAGATCGAGAAAGCCATCTCCGAGAAAGGCAAACGCGCGCGTGACGGCAAGCTCTCCATGGCGGAAATGCAGGGCGGCACCTTCACCATCTCCAATGGTGGTGTCTATGGCTCTCTGATGTCTTCGCCGATCCTGAACCCACCGCAGTCCGGTATTCTGGGCATGCATAAAATTCAGGACCGCCCCATGGCGATCAACGGGCAGGTTGTGATCCGTCCGATGATGTATCTGGCGCTGTCTTATGATCACCGCATCGTGGACGGCAAAGGTGCCGTGACCTTCCTCGTACGCGTGAAAGAAGCGCTGGAAGACCCACGCCGCCTGCTGATGGATCTGTAACGACTGCGGTGCGCCCCAAGGGCGCACCCTCCCCCCGTAGCGTGCGCATTCACTGCGCACCACACCACGCAAAGGATCAATCAGTGACCATCCTTCCCCAATATAGGGCGTCGCCCGGACCTCGGGGTGGGTGCTTTAGGCCCCTCCTGCCAAAGCGCAGGGTTGCCTTTGACAAGACTGGGTGGCCGGTCACCTGCTGTGCCAAATGCGCTGCGCCAGACTTGGCACGTGCGGAGGGATGAGATGCGCTCCACGCAAACCCCAGCACGCATAAGTAGGCTCCGAAAAGGCGAACGCCCGATGCTCCTTTCCAAGATCTGCGGCATGCGCTGCCCGGAATGCAGAACCTTGCAAGTCGCAAGCCGCTTGACCAAGACCAACCCCTGGCGTGGATGGAATAAAACAGAAGCTCACAAATGTGACGGATGCGACGCAAACCTTTATTTGACGGGAAAAAGGCGCAATCTTCGCTTCTTTCTCCTTGGCGCTCCCCTGTTTTTCACCTCTGCATTTGTTGGCTTTGCCATCATGAATCACCTCGAAGGGCTGCATCACTTTCATGAAACTCGTGGGCACAAGGAACCAAATTTTTTGGGGTTCCTCATTGTCTGCTTTCTTTTTGTTTACCCCAGTCAACTCGCGTTAGCTCGTCTCGAGAACATTGCAGTGTTTAACAACAAAAAGGAGAGCCTCTGAATGACAGTGCTACTCTCTCCTTCATTTGACCCTAAATATCCCGGGGTAGACACATCGAAGATGTGTCAGGGGCAGAGCCCCTCTGAAAAACAACCGTCTCATAGCTCCCCCTCCGTCAAAAGGACGCACCCATGACCTATGAACTGACCATCCTGACTTATGCCGCCCTGCTCTGGGGGCTGCAGTTCTTCGCCTATCTTGCCGTCAGCCATGGCAAAATGGATCTCAACTGGGCCATGGGGCCACGGGATGAAGACGGCAAACGCCCCGGCGCCTCTGGCCGCATGCACCGCGCGCTCAGCAACCACACCGAAGGCCTTGTGCTTTTTGGCATCGCCGCGCTGGTGGTCACGCTCTCAGGTCAGTCCTCTTCCGTCACCACAGGCTGCGCAACGGCCTACCTTGCCGCGCGCCTGCTCTACGTGCCTGCCTACGCACTTGGCTGGCAGCCATGGCGCACCCTCATCTGGATGGTGGGTTTCTTTGCAACGATGGCAATGCTCATCGCAGCCCTTATCTAACCTCACAAACCTCAAGACCTGGACCCGGCACCACAAGCAAACATCGCCCGGTCTGCCCTAATCAAAAGGACCCTCAACATGGCACAATATGACGTCATCATCATCGGCGCGGGCCCCGGCGGCTATGTGTCCGCCATACGCTGCGCCCAGCTGGGCCTGAAAACCGCCATCGTGGAAGGCCGCGAAACACTGGGCGGCACCTGCCTCAACGTGGGCTGTATCCCCTCCAAGGCTCTGTTGCACGCCACCCACATGCTGCATGAGGCCGAGCACAACTTCGCCGACATGGGCCTGAAAGGCAAAAGCCCCTCTGTGGATTGGGATCAGATGAAAGCCTATAAGTCCGACGTCGTCGGACAGAACACCGGCGGCATCGAGTTCCTCATGAAGAAGAACAAGATCGAATGGCTCAAAGGCTGGGCCTCCATCCCTGCGGCGGGCAAAGTCAAAGTCGGCGATGAGGTACATGAGACCAAGAACATCGTCATCGCCTCCGGCTCTGTGCCTTCGTCGCTGCCCGGCGTGGAGGTCGATAACGACAAAGGCATCGTGATCGACAGCACCGGCGCGCTCGATCTGCCCAAGATTCCCAAGAAGATGGCCGTGATCGGCGCAGGCGTGATTGGTCTGGAACTGGGCTCCGTCTATGCGCGCCTTGGCTCCGATGTGACGGTGGTGGAATATATGGACGCCGTCTGCCCCGGCATGGACGCGGATGTTCAGCGCACCTTCAAGCGTATCTTGGAAAAGCAGGGTCTGAAATTTGTCATGGGGGCGGCTGTCTCCGGCGTTGAGACCACCAAAACCAAAGCCAAAGTCAAATACGCGCTCAAGAAATCGCCAGACAGCGAAGAGGTTCTGGATGCGGATGTGGTGCTGGTTGCCGCTGGCCGTAAGCCTTTCGCCGAAGGTCTGGGCCTGGACGCTCTGGGTGTGAAGATGACAGAACGCGGCCAGATCGCCACCAACGCACATTGGGCCACCAATGTGGCGGGCATCTACGCCATCGGCGATGTGATCGAAGGCCCGATGCTGGCACATAAAGCCGAGGATGAGGGCATGGCTGTTGCCGAGGTCATCGCAGGCAAACATGGCCATGTGAACTACGGCGTGATCCCCGGCGTGGTCTACACCACCCCCGAAGTTGCCACCGTGGGCGCCACCGAAGCCGCTCTGAAAGCCGAAGGCCGTAAGATCAAAGTGGGTAAGTTCATGTTCATGGGCAACGCCCGCGCCAAAGCGGTGCATCAGGGTGACGGCTTTGTGAAGATCATCGTAGACGCAGAAACCGACCGCGTGCTTGGTGCCGCCATCATTGGCCCAGCAGCCGGCGACATGATCCACGAGCTCTGCGTGGCGATGGAATTTGGTGCCTCTGCACAGGACATCGCTCTCACATGTCACGCACACCCAACCTATTCTGAGGCCGTGCGCGAAGCCGCGCTCGCCTGTGGTGACGGTGCGATCCACAGCTAAATAAGTTGGTACAGAGGCAGGCCGACTGCCTCTGTACCAACCTCGTCTTTTCAGACGCTCTCAATCAAAGATTGAATTTCCCCGTTGAATAAAAATTGCCGCCATTCGTCAACGGCATCCCCCATAAGGGCTTCGGATTTTGCTAACACCTTCAAAGCCTCAACGGCATCAGTCGGGCTAACCTGACCTGCAACTGGCCCCGTACCTGAGTCCCCTCTGGCCATTTCAACGGCGCTACGCATAGCATCCATATCCACTTTATCTCCGGGGCAGGATTTAGTCGTCCTAGCGTAGGATCCTACAATACCCTGATCAACTAACATATTCACTTCTCGATGCCCCAATATGTTCGATGTTGGAACACTGTATTTTTCGGCCAAACCCACCAATAGCTTTACGAGCGATTGCTTCTGAGCATGTGTGAAGTCTCTTATGTTGCCATGTCCCGCACAGCAAATTCCCAACGATATCGCGTTTACGCCGTAAACATGCGCTCCATTTTTGTGTTCAGCCCGACCTGTCTCAACTTGCCCGTCCGGTTTGAGATCGTGGCTGTCATCCAGGATAACATAGTGATATCCGATACCATTCCATCCCTTGGCCCGGTGCCATTCGTCAATTTTGGCTGCATCGACATTTCGGATATCCGCCGCGGCGGTATGAACAAAAAGATATTTAACACTGGGCATAACAAACCTCAAAAAAGGATATCATACCATGAAAACAGCACGCGGCCTATAGGTCCCACCACATCGCCTTAAACGCGCAAAAACATAGAGGCGCCGTAGTGGCAATCACACGTCGCATCGTCATTTCGATTCAGCGGTCACCCTTAGCCGGTACGAACCCCGCTTCTGCCATCAGCGCATTGGAGCCGTCTTCAATGACCTCCTCCAACTGCGTCATAAAGCTTTTCTGGTCCAAACCGGGTGCAATTGGCTCCAGAAACTCGACCACCGCATGCCCCGGTGTGCGCAACATCGTGCCTTTGGGCCAGAACATGCCACAGTTCGTGGCAACCGGCACCGCCGCCTGCCCTGTTTCACGGTAGAGCACGTAGGGGCCAACCTTATAGGGCACATAATCGCCCACCGGCACCCGTGTGCCCTGTGGATAGATGGCAAGCTGTCCGGGCGGCACGCGACCACTCTCCACATCTGCCAGCATTGCCTTGATCGCTGCACCCCGTTTGCCACGCCGCACAGGCACACAGCCCAAACGCCACGCATAGACCCCAATAATGGGGGTGAAGAGCAGCTCATATTTCATGATAAAGCGAGGCTGAGGCAGTGCCTTGAAGATCACCATAATATCGAGAAACGACTGGTGCTTAGCGGGGATCAACACAGCCCCGCTTGGCACCTCTCCACGCACTTCACAGCGGATCCCCACCAGCCAGCGCGCGGTCCAGATCGCCCATGTAGCATAGCTGTTGCAGGCCGCCATGGCCCCTTTGGGAGACAACAACGCCCAAGGGAAGAAAACGATGCCCATCGCCAACATCATGATGGCGTTTTGAACGACATAAATGATGGACAAAATCCATTGAAGAGCGAGGCGCATCACGTCAACTCCGACAAAGTTTTTCGGGCCGCAGCCCGCGTTGCAAAATAGGCCACAACAGCCGCGAGCCCGGGGATCAGGATCAAGCTCGCCCAGCCAGCCCCCTCAAACCCCAGCCCGGTAAGGAATCCACCTTCTTCCTGCGCGGACGGCAAAAGAAAAACGGCGAGCGCACCGAGCACTGTGCCGGCCAAGGCCCCTGTGAGCGCCCGCAAGGTAAAGCGGCGCACAAAAGCACTGGCAATATAGTCATCCTGCGCGCCGATCAAACGCAGCACCGAAATCACCTGCGAATTGGCGGCAAGCGCGGCATTGGCAGCAAGCGTGATCATCGCGGCGGTCGCCCCACCAATCAGTAGGATAGACACCCAGCCCAGCAACCGCAGGCGCGATGCCGCGCGTTCCAGCGGGCGCCGCCACCGCGTGTGGTCATCCAGCACCGCAGCCGGGACTTCTGCCTGCAGTCTGAGCCGCAGCCCGGCCGCGTCATAGCCCTCTTCCGTTTCCACAATCTCGATCAATTGCGGAATAGGCAGCGTATCAATCGGTAGATCGGCCCCAAACCAGGGGGCCAACAACGCCGCCTGCTCATCCGGGCTCAGCGCCCGCGCCGAGGCGATCCCCGGCGTGCTGTCCAGAACCGCCAGCGCCGCAGCGGTCTGCGCCTCTTTCTGTTCGGCGGGGGCGGAGATGCGCAGGGTTGAACTCTGCGCCAGTTCATCCCCCCAACGCGTCGCCAACCGCCCGCTGGCAAGGGACAGCGCCAAAGCAAAAACGGTCAGAAACGCCATGGCCCCTGCGGCAAATAACGTCAGCCGCGCGGTGAAACCGGTGGGCGGCACAATACGATCGGCCTGAGCATCTCCCATCACAAGCGCAGACAAACGCAACCCCCGGCTCATAGATCCGCCCCCGCCAGCTGCAGTTTGCGGCCCGAGATCCGCAACACGCGCGCCTGCACATGATGTTTGGCAGAGCGGATCAAATTCAGATCATGAGTGGCAATCAGGATCGTCTTTCCCATCCGATTGAGTTCCACCAGCAGCTGCAACAACCGCTGCGACATTTCCCAGTCCACATTGCCGGTTGGCTCATCTGCGAGGACAATTTCCGGCGACATGATCACCGCACGGGCCAAAGCCGCCCGCTGGCGTTCCCCCCCTGAAAGCTCCGGTGGCAACGCACCGGCGCGATGTCCAAGTCCGACCCATGTCAGCAGCTCCTTGAGATTGGAGTGCTGTTCCAGCGAATCCCGCCCCGACACCGTCAGTGGCAGCGCCACATTTTCGCGCAGTGGCAGATGATCCAGAAACTGACAATCCTGATGCACCACACCGATTTGGCGCCGTGTCATGGCATGATCATCGCGGCTCATCTCACGCACGTTTTTGCCAAACAGATGCACATGGCCTGCCGTAGGTGTCAGCGCGCCGTAACACAGCTTCATAAAGGTCGTTTTCCCAGAACCGGACGGGCCGGTCAGAAAATGAAACGATCCCGGCGCAAGCTTCAGCGTCACATCGCTCAAAAGCTCACCACCGCCATAGCTATAGGCAATATTGTCCAGTTCGATCACAGCAGGCCTCTCATATCTCGATTGTTGTGCACGAGCATCGGCTGGGTTGCAATCCGTTGTGCGCAGGCTTTGCACTTTCGCAATGGCTTGTTACAGAATATGGTTCATAAACAAGTATAAGAACGGATCAACAGGGGATCAGGATGCGGCTGACTTGCCCAAATTGTGGTGCGCAGTATGAGGTGCCGGACGATATCATCCCGACCTCCGGGCGGGATGTGCAGTGTTCCAACTGCGGCAACACTTGGTTTCAGGTCCATCCTGACCATGTGGATCCCAGCATTGAGGCCCCGCATTCCGAAGAGCCGGACAGTGCCCCACACGATCCTGACGAGGCAATGGTCTCGCAAGACATAGCATTGGCATCGGAACAGGAACCCTTTGAGGAAGTAGAACCGCCTGCGCTGTCCATCTCCGACGAGACAGAGCCAGCTGACGTTCTGGAGGACGAAAGCACAGACGCTGATGATCTTGATCTGGATGCAGCGGATTGGGATCTGGAAACAGACGATGCTTGGCTCGAGCCAGAAGATACGATATCCGGCACCGCTGCAGCCTTGGCCACGTTTGGCGATGAGGCTGAGACAGAAAATGATGACAGCCTGGAAGCCGCGCTGGCACATACCATTGCGCAGGTCGCCAGCGAAGACGCCGACACGCTCACGGCACAGGATGAAACTTCCGAAGACGATACTGGTACCGAAGCGGAGGAGACAGCGCCAGAGCCAGAAGACGAACCACAGCGCCAACGCCGTGGCATAGACGACTCTGTCGCGGACATTCTGCGCGCAGAAGCAGAGTACGAAAGTCAGGCCCGCGCCGCCGAAGAACCACAAGCACTGGAAACACAGGGCGACCTAGGACTGGACGAAGCGGCAGCCCTTGCCCCTATGGCAACGCGCATCGAGCCCACTGTCCAAAGCACCCTGCGCAAGCCGCGCCGCTCTGAGGAGACAGATCCCACAGCAGAGCCAGCCGCCGCGCGTAAAAAAGACACCCGCCGGGATCTTCTGCCAGATATCGAAGACATCAATTCAACCCTGCGCAGCACCTCCACGCCGCAACGCAATCCCGATCTCGGACAAGGTCCGGACAATCGGGCCCGCCGTGCCCGTGGCTTCAGGCTTGGGTTTGGTCTGGTGGTCCTGCTCGCGATCTGCGCGGTCTTTGTCTATGGCTCCCATGACATGCTGAGCCAGAAGTACCCTGCCATGGCCCCTTACATAGAGAGCTTCGTGGTCTCCGCCGATGCCACGCGCATATGGCTTGATGATCAGATTGCGCAGCTGTTTTTGAAGCTGAATCAGATGATTGGTTGACGACGCAGAGCCCCAGCCGCGCGCTGATATGCGGTCAAAACCGCTCCAGCAGGCGTTCCAGATAGCTGCGCTCCGCCTCTGAGCGCTCTGCTTCCCCGGCGCGGCGGCGGATTTCATCCAGCAACCGACGCGCCTGCCGGTACACATCTTCGCCCTGCAACACGCCTTCATCGGTTCCAGCAGCGCCACGGTTGCCCTGACTGCGCCCAAGCGGGTCCTGCCCCTGTCCCTGAGCTTCTGCCGTGCCCTGTTGTCCCTGCTGTTGTTGCTGCGCCATGGCCTCCCCAAGGCTGCGCATCCCTTCACGCAGGGCATCCATCGCTTCGGCCTGACGATCGATAGCCGTGGCCAGATCATCTTCGCGCAGCGCCTCTTCCGCGCCTTCCATGGCCTCTTGCGCACCGCGCAACGCCTGCCGTGCTGCATCGCCTTCAGGTGAGCCCTGCCCCGGCAAGGCGCCCAACTGACGGCTCAGCTCCTGCCGCAGCGCATTCTGGCGATCCTCAAGCGCCCCCGGCTCTCCGGTCTCTCCGGCATCCGCTTGCCCAGAGGCGCCTTCACCAGAGCCGTCTTCCTGACCTGCACCACCCGTGCCATCATGCGCCTGCCCACGGCCTTCTCCACCGCTGTAGCCCTGATTTTCCTGCGATTGGCCCGATTGCGCACCCGGGTTGAACTGCTCCTGCAACTCACGGAAGGCCTCATCCGACAGGCCCTGCTGTTCACGCAGCGTATCCGCCAGACCTTCCATGGCCTGTTCACCGGGGCTCTGCTGCCCCTGTCCCTGCGTGACTTGCATATTCTCCATCAGGCGCTGCAATTCTTCGAGAGCCTGCTGCGCTTCGGCCATGCGGCCCTGCTCCATCAATTCCTGAATGCGGTCCATCATCCGCTGCAAATCATTCTGATCAAGCTGCATGCTGTTTTCCGCGCTTTGGCGGTCGCCACCGTCCTCGCCGTCCTGCTGATTGCGCCGCGCCAGCTCTCGCATGTAATCTTCAGTGGCCTCACGCAACTCCTGCATGAGCCGGGCAATCTCCTGATCACTGGCCCCGTTTTTCATCGCCTCAGACAAGCGTTCCTGCGCCTGGCGCAAACGTTCCGCGGCATTGCCCAGATCCCCGTCTTCCAGATCCACGGCCAAAGCCCAGAGCGCCTCGGCAAATTCGTCACGCTTTTCATAGCGCAGCCCATGTTCCAGATTGATTTCCAAACGCCTCAAAATCGCACGGAACCGCAGATAATCTGTGTCCCGCCGAAACACGCCCTCTTCCGGCCGATGCGAAAGGGCCCGCATGATCTGTGCCACGCGCCGACCATTTTCCTTGGACCAGAGCAAATCCCGGCGCAGCTCAATCACCGCCGCCGCCAAAGGATCAAAAAATCGCCGCGCAGGCAGCTCAAACAACAATGCCCCGGTGGTACCACTCTGGCCGGTGTCATCCTCAACGAAAAGCGTCACCCTGACCGGTAGATGTGCCCAAACATGTTTGGAGAAATCCTCGATGAGCACGTCTTCAAACTGCGCCCGATCTCCAGAGATTGGCAAAGGCAGCGCGACCTCGATGGGATCACGCGGCTCAGGCGGCACTGTCAGCCCATAAATCCGCGCCACCGCAGGCAAATCCAAAGCCACGCGCGCGGTGCCACCGATGATGCCATAATCATCCACCGCCTCAAAGCGCAGGGTCATCTCGCCCCGATCTGACGTTTCGGGGGCCGCACGCGCGGAAACCTTCGGCGCGCCATCACGGAGCATATCAATCTGCCAGCTTGCGCCGCCCGGCCCGGCAATCTCCAGTGCGCCAGATTGAGACACCTCAAAACTCTGCTCCGCATCCGCTGCGCTTTCGATCACGCCTGCACGTCCTGACACCGTTTCCGACACGGTCAGAGCGCCCACCTCCCCATATAGCCGCAAAAGCACACGGCTGCCCTGGGGTAAGGTCAGCGTGCCT
This sequence comes from Shimia sp. R11_0, assembly GCF_017744035.1. Classification (NCBI taxonomy): domain Bacteria; kingdom Pseudomonadati; phylum Pseudomonadota; class Alphaproteobacteria; order Rhodobacterales; family Roseobacteraceae; genus Shimia; species Shimia sp. R11_0. The sequence goes on from NZ_JAGHQY010000005.1 coordinate 240,302, forward strand.
TCGGACTGATCGTTCAGATATATCGCAGGCTTCCCCGTATAGACCGGCGGTTCAATCCAACCTTCCCACGTCGGCCCACTTGCCAAGGCCGCGCCGCGCGCTGTCCCAAGATCCTTGACTGCCGTGAGATTTGACAGCGATCCAAAAACAAAAGCGGTCATAAGAAACAACAGCGCAATGAACCGCAGCCCAAAAGGGTCTAAACTGGAGATCCGCAAATCCGGAGACACCGGGCGCGCCTGCACTGTACGAGCGGCCATCCGGCTTTGGTGGGCCTGCCAAAGCGCCTGTGACGCACTGTCATTGCGCCCAATCGCGGGGCTGTCCTGAAGCGCTTGAATGGGACGCCCCGGAAGTGTCGCATCCAGACGCCGCACGGCCATCTCCTGGCTCGGCCATTCAAACCGTCGCACACCAAGCACAACAAAGGCGATCGCAATGCCGACGGCGACAACGCCACCCAACCACACAGCTTCAAGGGGCATCCTGTCCAATGCCCCGGCCAAAATAACAGCCAGCACAAAGAAAACCAAAGTCCAGAGCGGCCAGAAAACCCGTGTCACGGCTTCGGCAAACAAGCCCATACGTGTCAGGAAAATCACCCAACTGAGACGCTTTAAGGCAGCTTCGGACCCGTTGTGTTCAGCCACGTTGCTCCAATCCGCACTCTGTGCTCAAGGATCTTCGGAGGTGTCAGCCCTCCAACCATTCTGGAATGCTATCGCGATTTATCATCTCTTGATAGCTCGGGCGTCGGCGGATAACCGCAAATTGATCCCCGTTCACCAAAACCTCAGGGATCAAAGGCCGGGTATTGTATTCGCTGGCCATCACGGCACCATAGGCTCCCGCACTGCGAAAGGCGATCAGATCATCCGCCTCCAGCTTGGCAATATCCCGCCCCTTTGCAAAGGTGTCACCGGATTCGCACACCGGCCCAACAATATCGTAGGTCGCAGGCACCTGCCCTGGCGCGGCTTCCACCACCGGCACAATATCATGATGCGCCTCATACATGGCCGGACGGATCAGATCATTCATCGCCCCATCCACAATCAGAAACTCGCGGTCTTCGCCGGATTTCACATAGATGACTTTGCTGACCATGATGCCCGCATTGCCCGCAATCAGCCGCCCTGGCTCGATTTCGATCTCACAGCCCAGATGGCCCAGCTCCCGCTTGACCATCGCGCCATATTCCACGGGCAACGGCGGCGCAGTATTGGAGCGCTCATAAGGGATGCCCAAACCGCCCCCCAGATCCAGACGCTTGATGTCATGCCCATCCGCGCGCAGGGTCTCGGTGAGCTCTGCAACTTTGCGATAAGCAGCTTCAAAAGGGGCCAGCTGCGTCAACTGGCTGCCGATATGCACATCAATGCCAACAACTTTTAGCCCCGGCAGTGAGGCTGCCAAAGCATAGACTTCCCGCGCCCGGCTGATCGGAATGCCAAATTTATTTTCCGATTTTCCGGTGGCAATTTTGGCATGGGTCTTGGCATCTACATCCGGGTTCACGCGAATGGTGATGGGGGCCTCACGTCCAAGTCTGCTGGCCACCGCACTGATGGCCGCCATTTCCGGTTCGCTTTCAACGTTAAACTGGCGAATGCCCCCACTCAACGCCGCGGCGATTTCCCCCTCGGTCTTGCCGACGCCAGAAAAAACGATCCTATCCCCTGGCACGCCTGCGGCCTTGGCCCGCGCATATTCCCCGCCAGAGACCACATCCATACCGGCTCCCAATGCGGCGAGCGTTCTCAAAATGGCTTGATTGGACGCCGCTTTCATTGCGTAGCAGACAAGGTGGTCCATGCCCTCCAGCGCATCATCAAACAGGCGGAAGTGCCGCTCAAGCGTCGCAGTGGAATAGCAATAAAACGGCGTGCCCACCGCAGCGGCGATTTCCGTCACCGGCACATCTTCGGCATGCAAAACACCGTCACGATAAAGAAAATGATCCATGCCTGCTGTCTCCTGCCTGCCGCGCTTCTGGGTCTGATCCCTCATACGCGCCACAGCCCCGCCATTCAATCCTCAGAGGCGGCCACGGCTGCATCGGTGTGTTTTCCTCTTGATCCAAATATCCCCGCCGGAGGCAAAAAGGTCTGCGCGCAGCCCACAACAAGCGTCACACAGACATCAAAGCACCTCACTTCACAGGTTTCGCGCGCAAAAACAGATAGAGCGGCAAACCACAGCTAACCCCGATCATCCAGGTCGCCGGAATCGCCAACAGAGCAAGCCAGTTGCGGCGCACCCAGACCTCGCTGATCACCCAAACCGTCAGCACAATGGCCGAGATCACCAGATCCCAATAGATCCCCGTGACCATGTCATTGGCCTTCCACAGGGCCACCATCGCCTGCAAATCAAAGCCATTTTCCGCAATCCACGGCGCAAAATACAGCATGGGCTGTATCCCACCCCAGATGGCCAATCCCAAAAACACCCAACGCAATGGTGACATAGTTTCCCCAATCCAATTGATAACGCCTCCAGAATACGGAGGCGCAACTTGCTCAGATCAGACTGAGCCGGATTGTAGAGACCTATTCAAGCCCCAAAAGTATTAGCAGCCGTACCAGCGACAGCCACCACCAACGGAAATGCTCACAGTGCCGTTGCTCACCCCAACACTGCCGGAGGTATGCACCCCATCAGAGCCAATGCCAATATTTGCATTGGCCCGTGGCGTCCAAGGCGCGCCATCCACACCACAGGCTGCCAAACTTCCAAGGCTCAGACAGGCAAAAACGACTCGCAGCACGGCACATCTCCCAATAACAGCACGCCCAGTCTTACCCGATTGCAAGACTGGGCGCAAAACAAACACATGTCAGGCTCAGCCCAGTTTGGCCTGCCAAGCGGCGATCTGCTCACGCACCCGCGTGGGTGCCGTGCCCCCGTAAGACATACGCGAAGACACCGAGTTATGCACACCCAGCACACCAAACACATCTTCTGTGATGGCTGCGTGCACGGAGTGCATATCCTCAAGCGTCAGATCCGGCAGGTCACAGCCTTTGCTCTCTGCCAAAGCCACCAGCGATCCGGTCACGTGATGCGCATCGCGAAACGGCATGTTGAGCGCCCGCACCAGCCAGTCGGCCAGATCGGTCGCCGTGGAAAAGCCACTGCCCGCCGCCGCTTCAAGGCTGTCTCGGTTGGCGGTCATGTCCTTCACCATGCCCTCCATCGCCGCCAAAGCCAGCATCAGGTTGTCCGCCGCATCAAACACCTGTTCTTTGTCTTCCTGCATGTCTTTGGAATAGGTCAGCGGCAAGCCCTTCATCACCATCAGAAGCGCCGTGTTGGCCCCAAAAATCCGACCAATCTTGGCACGGATCAATTCTGCGGCATCCGGGTTTTTCTTCTGCGGCATGATCGAGCTGCCGGTGGAGAATCGATCTGACAGCGTGACAAAGCGAAATTGAGCAGACGACCAGATCACCAGTTCCTCGGCAAAGCGGCTGAGATGCATCGCGCAAATGCTGGCCGCCGAGAGAAACTCCAAGGCAAAGTCCCGATCCGCAACAGCATCCAGCGAATTGGCCGCCGGCCGGTCAAAGCCCAGCGCTTCAGCGGTCATGGCGCGGTCAATCGGAAAGGACGTCCCCGCCAATGCCGCCGCCCCCAAGGGCGATTCATTCATACGCACCCGCGCATCCTTGAAACGGGAAAGGTCGCGCCCAAACATTTCAACATAGGCCATCATGTGGTGGCCCCATGTGACCGGCTGTGCAGTCTGCAAATGCGTGAACCCCGGCATCACCCAATCTGCGCCCACTTCGGCCTGCGCCACAAAGGCACGGATCAGCGCCTCGATGCCACTGATCGCGGCGTCAATTTGATCACGCACCCAGAGTTTGAAATCTGTGGCCACCTGATCATTGCGGCTGCGCCCGGTGTGCAAACGCCCGGCAGGCTCACCAATCAGATCCTTGAGTCGGGCCTCCACATTCATGTGAATATCTTCCAGCGCGGTGGAGAATTCAAACGTACCGCTTTCAATCTCTGACAAGACCGTGAGCAGACCTTCCCGAATGGCCTCCGCATCGGTATCTGTCAGGATGCCTGTCTTGGCGAGCATCGCCGCATGGGCCCGAGAGCCAGCAATGTCCTGTGCCGCCATTCGCTGATCGAACCCGATGGAAGCATTGATTGCTTCCATAATGGCGTCCGGTCCAGCGGCGAAACGGCCGCCCCACATCTGGTTCGAGGTATCTTTGGTCATGTGCAGCCCTTTTGGAGCGAAAATGAAACGAAATAGGTCCGCGTCGGTTTATACAGGCTTGGCAGCAATCGCAATTGCCGCCATGTCCTTTGTCACACAGGCAGCTCCAGCTTTTGCTGAAGCCACAGATTATTCAGCCGTGAAAGAGCTGCGCGAGGGCGACATGCGCAAGCTGATCTTTCATGCAGAACCAAAGGAGATTTCCGAAATCTCCTTCATCACCGGCGATGAAGGCAATGCAACCCTTCAAGACTATGACGGCAAAGTGGTTTTGCTGAATTTCTGGGCAACCTGGTGCGCCCCCTGCCGCCACGAAATGCCAATGCTCTCAGAGCTGCAGGAGATCCTTGGCGGAGAAGATTTCGAAGTGGTCACCATAGCGACCGGACGCAACATGGTGCCCGCCATGGTGAAGTTTTTTGAAGAAATTGAGGTCACCAACCTTCCTCTGCACCGCGACCCGAAAGGCACTCTGGCCCGTGACATGCGTGTTCTCGGCCTTCCGGCGACGGTCCTGCTGGATCGCAACGGCAAAGAAATTGCGCGTTTACATGGGGATGCCGACTGGTCCAGTGAAAATGCCCGTGCTATCGTCGCCGAAGTAATTAACGTGACGGCAACTCAAAAAGACTAAGCCGGAGAAACGATCCGGCAAAAAGAGACTATGATGACCCGCCTGTTTTTGGCCCTGACTCTTATGTGTGTGTTTTGTCTCCCTGTGTCTCAGGGCCAGGCACAGGATGTGATTATTCATAGCAACCGCAGCGTCCTTCAACAGGTCAAAGACTTTGAGTTGAAGGGCGATGCAAAATCCGGCTTTCGGCAATTTCGAAGAAAGGCGGAGTATTTCGGCACCATCTACGTGAATCGCTCTGAGCGCCTGACGGGATCGTTTTCGAACGCAAACACCAAATTTCTAGCCGATTACTACGCCCGCGCAGCCTGCCACGCACAGTCTAAAAACCCGCAATATTGCGTACTCTATGCCCGCGTTCTTCCCAAAGATTACGATCCCAATGCGCAAGGCGAAACGCTGTCGCGGGATGCCAACAAGGAATTTCAGGAATATTCCCGCCTGCAAAACAAAGGACGCTTTGGGGCCTTTGCGGCCTCCGACAACGGTGCTGTGGGTTATTCCTGGGCAGAGGCCTCAAAAAGCGCAGCCGAGAAACACGCACTCAAACGCTGCGCCAAATCCGCACGCACCATTTTACGCAAAACCCCGGACCACCTGAAGCCCGCCGTCTCCAGCCCCGCGCGCCAGGGCTGTCGTCTGATCCATTGGGCTGACTGAAAATCGCCTTTATGTCGCGCTTAACAATGGCTTAGGATCAGTGTTCAGACTTGGACCTCCTGCGTCGCATTTTCACCCAAGTTAGTTAAAAACAGGCCTAAAACCCCTCTGGCCAAAGCCTTTGCTCGCCGTCACCTTAAGCGTTGTTTCATCAATGTGTTCATATCATGGAGCACCTGAGTTTGGGATGTCGAGAGTCTGCCATGGATCGCCCAAAGAAAAAAAAGCGTAAGCCCGGAGCCCCGCGAGAGCATCGCAGCCCGCTTGCCTATGCCGTCAACACACGCGACATATCCACGTTGGACATGGTACGCGAAGCCATCGCGCATAAGCAGGTTATGTTGGCCTATCAACCGGTTGTGCAAGCTTCCAACACGAAGCGCCCGGCTTTCTACGAAGGTCTTGTGCGCGTGCTGGATGAAACCGGCCGGATCATTCCGGCAAAGGATTTCATGGGCGCCGTTGAGGACAGCGAACTGGGTCGTCAACTTGACATGCTGGCGCTGGAACTGGGGCTTCAAGCTCTGGCTGAACAGCCCAGCCTGCGTCTGTCGATCAATATGTCAGCGCGCTCCATTGGCTATGCGCCGTGGATGGATTGCCTACAGCGCGGCCTCACCCGCGCGGCGACGATCCCGGAGCGGCTGATTTTTGAAATTTCGGAGAAGTCCGTAGTCCAAGTGCCCGAAATTGTGCAGGGTTTCATGGAAGAGCTGCAAATCAAAGGCATGTCCTTCGCGCTTGACGACTATGGCAGCGGGCTGACGACACTCTCTGTTTTCCGAGACTTCGATTTTGACATCGTCAAACTGGACGGCAGCTACAGCCGCAACATCGCCTCTGATGCAGCCAATCAAATTCTTGCAAGCGCCGTGGCCGCGATTGCTGAACGATTTGATATGCACTCTGTCGCAAGCCGCATTGAAAGTCCGGCAGATGCGGCCGTGATGGCCGATCTGGGATTTGACTGTCTACAGGGCTTTGCCTTCGGTGCGCCGACAATTTCGCCGCCCTGGAAAACCCGCAAAGACGGAAAATCCGCCGCCTGATCGGGGATCCCCCCTCAGCCTCATGAAATTAGCCCTCCCAATTTGGGAGGAGCAATGTGCAACGGCGCTTTGGCAGTGCGGCTGACCGAACGCCGGCGCTGCCCTGCCAATATCCCCACCACCTGAGCGTGACCGTTGCCGCAATGCGGCAAATGCGCTATGGACGCTTGGGGACGGAGCAATGCGACTTGCCTGAGGGGGGCGACCGCAACCATGCTTCGCCCAGCATTTGGTAGAGGATTTGCATATGACCAACGTAGTGATTGCTTCCGCGGCCCGGACCGCTGTCGGCAGCTTCAGCGGCGCGTTCGCCAACACCCCCGCCCATGACCTCGGCGCCACTGTTCTCGAAGCACTGGTCGCGCGCGCAGGCATCGAAAAAGCCGACGTCTCAGAGACCATCCTGGGTCAGGTTTTGACCGGTGGTCAGGGCCAGAACCCCGCGCGTCAAGCACATGTCAACGCGGGCCTGCCGATTGAAAGCGCCGCCTGGGGCATCAATCAGGTCTGTGGCTCCGGCCTCCGCGCTGTTGCGCTTGCCGCGCAGCACATTCAGTTGGGAGATGCCGCCATCGTGGCCGCTGGTGGTCAGGAAAACATGTCGCTTTCCCCCCACGTCGCGCATTTGCGTGCCGGCACAAAAATGGGCGATGTGAAATACATCGACTCCATGATCCGCGACGGGCTGTGGGATGCTTTCAACGGCTACCATATGGGCCAAACCGCAGAGAATGTCGCCGAACAATGGCAGATCAGCCGTGACGCACAGGATGAATTTGCGGTCGGCTCTCAGAACAAAGCCGAAGCCGCTCAAAAGGCGGGCAAATTCGTCGATGAGATTGTCCCTTTCACCGTCAAGACTCGTAAGGGCGACATCGTTGTGGACAGCGACGAGTACATTCGCCACGGCGCAACCATGGAAGCCATGCAGAAGCTGCGCCCGGCCTTTGTCCGCGATGGCGGCACGGTCACCGCAGCAAATGCCTCCGGCATCAACGATGGTGCGGCAGGTGCGCTTTTGATGACCGCTGATGAAGCTGAGAAACGCGGCATCGAGCCGCTGGCGCGCATCGCCTCTTACGCCACCGCAGGTCTGGACCCATCCATCATGGGTGTTGGTCCGATTTACGCTTCTCGTAAGGCATTGGACAAAGCGGGCTGGTCCGCAGAAGAGCTTGATCTTGTGGAAGCAAACGAAGCTTTCGCCGCACAGGCCTGTGCCGTGAACAAGGACATGGGCTGGGATCCCGCCATCGTCAATGTCAACGGTGGGGCCATCGCAATCGGCCACCCGATTGGTGCCTCCGGTGCGCGCATCCTCAACACATTGCTGTTCGAAATGAAGCGTCGCGACGCCAAGAAAGGTCTCGCAACGCTCTGCATCGGCGGCGGCATGGGCGTGGCAATGTGCCTTGAGCGCCCCTAAGGCTGCGCCCTGATATGGTATGACACCAAAAGGGGCGCCTGTCTGGCGCCCCTTTTTTCGTACAACAGGTCCTATTTTTGCAGAAGCAGCAAAAAATTATCTGCAGTGCGGCAATTCATCACGCAATTTTCTTGCGAAATTGTTTTTAAAAAAGTAACAGAGTTACCAAGACATCTACTTAACTGGAGGACCCAATGGCAAGAGTAGCACTCGTCACCGGCGGCAGCCGCGGTATCGGTGAAGCCATCTCAAAAGCACTTAAAGCCGAAGGCTATGAAGTTGCAGCAACCTATGCAGGCAATGACGAGAAGGCCGCAGCCTTCACCGAAGCCACCGGCATCAAAACTTACAAATGGAACGTCGCAGATTATGAGGCATCCAAGGCAGGTCTGGCACAGGTCGAAGCGGATCTTGGCCCCATCGACATCGTTGTCGCCAACGCGGGCATCACGCGCGACGCCCCGTTCCACAAAATGACACCGGAGCAATGGCACGAAGTGGTCGACACCAACCTGACCGGCGTGTTCAACACTGTGCACCCGATCTGGGCTGGCATGCGCGAGCGCAAATTTGGCCGTGTGATCGTGATCTCTTCGATCAACGGTCAAAAAGGTCAGTTCGCACAGGTCAACTATGCCGCCACCAAAGCGGGAGACCTCGGCATCGTGAAATCTTTGGCACAGGAAGGTGCGCGCGCAGGCATCACTGCCAACGCCATCTGCCCCGGCTACATTGCCACAGAAATGGTGATGGCCGTCCCAGAGAAAGTGCGCGACTCGATTGTAGCGCAAATCCCAACTGGTCGTCTCGGCGAACCAGAGGAAATCGCACGTTGCGTGACCTTCCTGGCATCCGATGATGCGGGCTTTATCAACGGCTCGACCATCTCCGCAAATGGCGGTCAGTTCTTCGTCTGATCGCATTGCACCACTCACCAAAAGGGCCGGTCATTAGACCGGCCCTTCTCTTTTGCCCCGTAAGTGCCCGATGGATCAGGCGCAGCGGGACGGTTCCGTAAGAACCATAGGGTCCAGCGGAACGGATTTGGCACCAAACAGAGCTTTGAAGAAACCGACAAAGGCAGCACCTCGGGCCTCATGAGCGTCGCGGTAGGCTTGTTGAATGCGGGCGTTGGCAGCAGTCTCGATCATTTTAGCCTCTCTTCTGTCTGATGATGGAAAACTTAACTGTAGCCAATATGCGTTCTATAAAGACAATCGACAAACGAGACTTTCCAGAGCTTCACTTAAGCTGTATTTAACTGAATATGCCAGATCGCCTACCGCCACTCACCGCCCTACGCGCCTTTGATGCTGCACAACGCCATATGTCCTTCGCCAAAGCGGCCGAAGAACTGCACGTCACGCCTGCCGCGCTCAGCTATCAGATCAAGTCTCTTGAAGAGCACCTCGGCGCGCCGCTGTTTCACCGCCTCAACCGTGCCGTTGCGCTCACCGAAATCGGAGAAACGCTGGCCCCCGGCATTCAAGAAGGGTTTCAGGCCCTCTCTGCGGCCTGGCGCTCTGCCCAGCGCCAGATGGATGACGCGACTTTGATGGTGACTGCGGGCCCCGCGTTTACCGCAAAATGGTTTGCACCGCGGTTTTATGAATTTGCGCGGGCCCATCCAGACATCGACCTGCGGTTTTCCGCCACCCTACGCAATTTGGATTTCAATCGTGATGAAATCGATGTCGCCATTCGCTTTGGTGCCGACAAAGAAGAGCCCGGCCTCTGGTCCTTTCCAATGGCCCGCGAATGGGTCACCCCTGTCATGACACCCGATATGGCAGAGCGGTTCCCTACCCCCGAAAGCCTGCGCGACGCGACCCTGATCCATGATGAATCCATCGATTTCCTCCGCCCGCGTGCAGATTGGGCTGCTTGGTGCCGCCTGATGGGGCTGAATCTCGACACCAGCCATGGCCCGAGGTTTTCCGGCGCAGACCACAGCATCGACGCCGCTTTGGCTGGTGCCGGTATTGCACTGGGTCGACGGGCCCTTGTGGTGAAAGACATCCATGAAGGACGATTGGTTGCCCCCTACCGCCATGCCATTTGGCTACAGGCGCGCTTTCGCTTTCTGTGCCGCGAAGGCACGCAAGATCGCCCTCACATCGCAGCACTGCACAAATGGATGATGGAAGAGATTGAAAAAACCGCTGAAGTGACAGATGCATTGACGCTGACCCCGATTGAGGAGATTCCCGCCGCATGACCCGCACCAAAGCAACCGCCATCGGTTTTGTGGCCGTTCTTCTATGGGCCCTGCTCGCTTTGTTCACCGTTGGCAGCGCTCCTACGCCGCCCCTGATGCTCAACGCCCTGTGTTTCACGGTGGGGGGCTCTCTGGGGGTGCTCTGGGCCCTCGTCACCGGAGAGTGGCGTGCGCTCTGCCATATTCCGGCGAAAGTCTACATCTTCGGCACCATCGGCCTCTTTGGCTATCATGCGCTCTACTTCTCAGCGCTGCGCCTCGCGCCTGCAGCAGAGGCAGGGCTCATTGCCTACCTCTGGCCACTGCTGATTGTCTTGATGTCTGGCCTGCTGCCCGGAGAGACACTGCGCGCGGGGCATCTTATGGGAGCCTGCCTCGGTTTTCTGGGCGCAGCTCTTATTATTGGCGGTGGCGGTGTAGGCTTTAACCCTGCCCACCTCCCCGGATACGGCCTCGCACTGGCCTGCGCTTTCACATGGTCAACCTATTCCGTCATGTCGCGCCGACTGGGGGACATCCCAACGGTCTCCGTTGTGGTGTTTTGTCTCGCCACGGCAGCCCTCTCCACACTTCTGCATCTCGCACTGGAAGAGACCATCTGGCCACAAGACACGCTCACATGGGCCTCCGTTCTGGCCCTCGGCCTCGGCCCCGTCGGGCTCGCGTTCTATGTCTGGGATATCGGGGTCAAACGCGGCGACATTCAGCTTCTGGGCACAGCCTCCTATGCGGCTCCCCTACTGTCGACGGTGGCGTTGATTGTGGCGGGGTTTGCGCAACCAACGCTTCAGTTGGTTGCAGCGGCCTTGCTAATCACTGGCGGCGCAATCCTTGCTGCGCGCGCCAGCTTAAAATCAAACTAAAGCGTTTCGGGTTTTACCTGAATCATCTCCCAACACGAATGTCCCGAGACTGTCTTAGGCATGGCAGGGTATTCGTGTCTCAGCTTAAGCCCGAAGCGCCATAACCTCACGCAGACAATCGTGTGATTTCTTCTTTAAGGCGGAGTTTCTGTTTCTTGAGATCCGCGACATCAAGATCGCTGCTGCCGGGGGCGCGTTGTTCTTGTTCGACTTGCTCAGAGAGGGCTTCGTGTTTGCGTTTCAGCTCTGCGAGGTGTGCGGTTACGCTCATCGTGTTCTCCTATGCAAACTATGTTTAACCCTACCACTGCAGCACAGATTTTAAGCTCTGTCACCTGTCACATGTAACGAATTTAAGACATTGGATGATTTCCGCCGACACCGACGCGATACCCCGGCAATACAGACGCGATACCGAACTGCCTTTTGAGCCGAATCAGCTTTTGTAACCACGGCGCACGTTGCGCCTTTTCAGCCAAATGGCAGCGCTGCGCCGTCCCGTAAAACCGCGCGAATTTTTGCAGAATAACTCTCACCATCGCGCAGATGCGCCGCCCCGTCATGTAGCGTGACAGGAGCATGCAGTCGAAAATCCGCACGCCCACCTTTCTTGCCACGCACCAACACAAGCCCCGCCGCACGCCCCAGACGCGCCTGCAAGGGAAGCACTTCCAAAGACCCCAGATGTGCACCCATCAGGGACAAGAGCTCCGGCAATCTCTCCGCACGGTGAATGAAGGTTGCCGTGCCTTTTGGCGCCAGTCGCTTGGCCGCAACCGCGACCCAATCTGCCAGCGGCGTCGCCTCCCCCATGGCCACATCCCGCCCGGCATCCTGCGCACGCGTGCTGGCTGTACGGTCAAAATAGGGTGGGTTTGCAAGAACATGGTGAAACTGCATCTGGCGCAATGTGTCAGGCAAGGCCGTCAAATCCGCCTCCCAGATCGTCGCATCTGCACCATTTTCTTCAACATTCCGACGCGCCAGTTCGGCATAGGCGGGTTGTACTTCCACGGCATGAAAGGCCAATCCCGGCACCCGTGCTGCAAGACATAGAAAGGCCGCTCCAGCCCCGCAACCAAGCTCCAGAACCCGCTCTCCGGCACGCGCATGTACACTCGCAGCCAACAACACGGGATCAACCCCTGCCCGATACCCATCCTTAGGTTGCCAAAGCCGCACACGCCCGTTCAAAAAATCGTTTTGTGTCAGGTTGTCGTTCAAAACGACCGCCCCAAAGCAATCTCATTATCCAGCATAACCCGTTCTGCCCGCTGCAAATCATCGCTGCGCACCATAAGACGGCGCGGCAAAATGCCAATGCTGCCTTCAAGGACGCTCATATTTACGTCCATTTCAAAGCAGTCTATACCCTCCCCCTGAAGAAGGGCGGTGGCGAAGGCGATGACAGTCGGATCTGTGCTGCGCAAAAGCTCTTTCATATTGGGGATGTAAGGTCAGGGGACGGCGCTTGTCGACCCCTCACACTGGGAATACGCACATGAGCCTGGATCACGCAGCATCAAAACCGCATGAAGCCCTCGCCGCACTACTGCGCGACGATATGGACGCTGTGAACACATTGATTGAGACCCGTATGGCGTCTGAGCATGCCCCGCGCATTCCAGAGGTGACCGCACATCTGGTTGGCGCTGGCGGCAAGCGGCTGCGCCCCATGCTCACCCTCGCGGCGGCCAAACTCTGCGGATACGACGGCCCCTATCATGTGCATCTTGCGGCGACGGTAGAGTTTATTCACACCGCCACATTGCTGCATGATGACGTGGTCGATGAAAGCGCCCAACGTCGCGGACGCCCGACCGCCAACTTGCTGTGGGACAACAAAAGTTCCGTTCTGGTCGGCGATTATCTCTTTTCTCGCAGCTTCCAGCTGATGACAGAAACCGGCTCCATTGATGTCTTGCGCATCTTGTCCAATGCCTCTGCTACAATCGCAGAAGGCGAGGTCTTGCAGCTCACGGCCGCAACCGATCTGCGCACAGACGAGAGCGTGTACCTACAGGTTGTACGCGGCAAGACCGCTGCGCTGTTCTCAGCCGCTACAGAAGTGGGCGGCGTGATTGCCGGTGCCAGTGCCGATATCGTGCAGGCTTTGTTTGACTATGGTGATGCTCTCGGCATTGCCTTCCAAATCGCCGATGATCTGCTGGACTATCAGGGCGACACCGCCAAAACCGGTAAGAACATCGGTGATGACTTCCGCGAGCGTAAGTTGACTCTGCCTGTGATCAAGGCAATTGCACAGGCCACCGACGAAGAGCGCGCCTTTTGGGTGCGCACCATTGAAAAAGGACGTCAGGAAGACGGCGACCTTGAGCAAGCCCTTGCTTTAATGGAAAAATACGGCACCCTTGCCGCGACGCGTGATGACGCCCTTATCTGGTCAGAAAAAGCCAAATCCTCAATTGCCAAGCTGCCCGATCATGAAATTCGCGATCTGCTTGCGGAGATCGCCGATTACGTTGTGGCGCGCTTGAGTTAAAACACTCACGCCCTCCCTCTCATGAAGGCGTGGATCTACAAGAAAGAGGCCGCAGCGTATGCTCGGCCTCTTTCTTTATTTCCAAATATGCTCTCGGCGCGCTCTTCAACTGATGACCATCCGCCGAAGCTTAGCTGCTGAAACATGCATGGTTACTCGTCACTGGCAACGGTCAAAGGCTCCGCGCCCTCTTCCTCCAGAACCACATCCAGCCCCACTTCAAGCTTGCGCCGAATACGATCAGGCTTCGCCTCTTCTTCGGTGTCAGCATCCACAAAGCTCAAAGCGCGACGCCACTGAAACTGCGCCTCCAGCTTACGCCCGACCGCCCAATAGACATCCCCAAGATGATCCGTCACAACAGGGTCAACAGGCATCAGCTCGCTGGCACGCTCCATATGCTCCACAGCCTCATCAAAACGCCCCAAGCGGAAAAGCACCCAGCCAAGGCTGTCGACGATATAACCGCTATCTGGCCGCGCTGCGACGGCACGTTCGATCATACCGAGCGCCTCATCCAGCTTGATCTGTTTCTCAACCAGAGAATAGCCTAGGTAGTTCAGCACTTGCGGTTGCTCAGGATTAAGCTCTAGTGCCTTGCGAAAATCCGCTTCGGCCTCCTCCCAATTCCCCATTCGCTCATGGCAAATTCCGCGCGCATAGAACAAGAACCATTGACGCCGCTCCAGCGTATCATAAAGTCCAATGGCGGTGTCATAAGCCTCTATTGCACCTTCAAAATTGCGTTCCTGCCGGCGCAAATCGCCAAGCGCGGTATGGACATAGGGCACAGCTCCATGGCTGCGGCTCAGGGATTCCAACACCTCAAGAGCGGCTTCGGTTTTGCCCGCTTCACGCAGGGCTTCGGCGCGCCCCATCTCCGCGGCGTGGAAGGATGGATCATCCTCCTGAACCCGCTGATAGGTCTGAGACGCCAGTTCATAGCGTCCAAGCGTCTCCAGCAGCTCAGCCGTCAACAAAAGCGCCACGGTGTGATCTGGACGCAAAAACTCCGCCATACGTACATAAAGTAGCGTGTAGTCCGCGTTCGCTTCATTGCGCAGCGCATTTGCAATAGAGAAGTAGACCTCAGCGATGCCATCTTTGGCGCTTCTCACATGGGTGTAAGGCAGAATGTCTCCGTCGCTGAGCGCATCACGGATATCGCGCAAAGCTGGATCCAGATCGGACCCAAAAGCTTCATCGATGCGTGCAATGGCATCCGTATTGCGATCAAGCTGCGAGAGCACTTCCACTTCGCTAATCACACCGCGTCTGGTTTGCTGAAGCCCATTCATGTCGCCGGACTCAAAGATGGCATAAGCGCCCTCGAAATCCCCAACAGAGGCCAGCGCTGCTGCCTTATGGTAGGCGGCGAAGCCTCCAAGCCCCGGCTCCTTCGCAACTTCGTCAAAAGCTTGCAACGCTTCAGACATGGCCCCTCGACCGACTTCGGCCCAGGCTTTGATCAAACCATCCACAAGTGGCCCAATTCCGGCGGTTTCAATGCGATCAATCAACTCCGCATAATTGCCGTCTTCCACCAATCCGGTTGTCAGTGCCATCTCAGCGATCTGGCTGCTGTGGCCATCGGCGACCATCTTACGCGCAATCGGCAGCGCCCGATCCAGTTGCCCCAAAGACAAATAGGCCAAAACCGCATTCTCTTGCAGAGCCGGATTGCTGGGATCTTTTGTCAAAGCCTTGCTAAAATAGCGCGCTGCCTCGGCATAATCCGATCCATACACCGCGTGCCGTGCCGCCAGATAAGACCCTGCAAGCCCTTCTGCATAGGCCGGGAGGGACATCGCCGCCATGACAGCGGATAAAGCAACGGATCTGATGAGCTTTGAGGCCACGTGAAACTCCCTACGTTTTTCTGACATCAAAACTAGTGATGCTCCGGTGCGTACGCAATGGGCACAGACAAATCTCGCCAGCAATTCTCATCAAGTTTTCGCGCGACCGCTTTCAGTGACCTCCAATTCTGCGGAAAATGGTCATTACGCGGCGCCACAAAATAAAGGCACCGGACAGCGTATGCCGCCCGGTGCCTGAAATTTCACGACCGCAGGAGCTGCCCTACGCACCCCAATCACATGTTAGGATAGTTTGGTCCATCCCCACCCTGAGGCGTGACCCAGGTGATGTTCTGGCTTGGATCTTTGATATCGCATGTTTTGCAATGCACGCAGTTCTGGAAGTTCACCACAAACCGTGGATCGCTGCCCTCTTCCTGAACCACTTCATACACACCTGCAGGGCAATAGCGCTGCGCAGGTTCCGCAAACTTAGGCAGGTTCACGGAGACCGGTACACTGTCATCAGACAGACGCAGATGGCACGGCTGGCTTTCTTCATGGTTTGTCATGGAGAAGCTCACATTGGTCAGGCGATCAAATGACAGCTTTCCATCTGGCTTAGGATAGTCGATCGGCTTGTGCTTGCTCGCCTCTTCCGTCGCCTCCGCATCGTTCTTCCCGTGCTTTACGGTGCCGAAAAGCGAGAATCCCAAGGTGTTGGTCCACATATCAAGACCACCCAGCATCAGAGATGCGGTCAGGCCCCATTTGGACCAGATCGGCTTCACATTGCGCACTTTCTTGAGGTCTTGGCCGATTGCACCGCTGCGCACCTCAACTTCATAGTCGCTCAGTTCATCACCGGAGCGCTCTGCCTTGATGGCCTCATATGCGGCTTCAGCGGCCGCTTTGCCAGACAGCATAGCATTGTGGTTGCCCTTGATCCGCGGCACGTTGACCATGCCAACAGAACAGCCCAACAGCGCCACGCCAGGGGCCACCATTTTAGGCATGGACTGATAACCGCCCTCAGAGATCGCACGCGCACCATATGCCACGCGCTTACCACCTTCCAGAAGCGCGGCCACTTTAGGGTGGTGCTTGAAGCGTTGGAATTCCATGTATGGGAACAGATGTGGATTTTTGTAGTTCAAGTGAACCACGAAACCGACATAGACCTGATTGTTTTCGAGATGATAGATGAAGGAACCGCCACCCGCATTGCTGCCCAGAGGCCAGCCCATGGTGTGTGTCACCTCACCTTCATTGTGCTTGGCAGGGTCGATCTCCCAGATCTCTTTCATGCCTACACCAAACTTCTGAGGCTCTTTGCCGTCCTGAAGATTGTACTTTGCGATCACCTCTTTGGCGAGCGAACCACGCACACCTTCTGACAGGAAGACGTATTTCCCGTGCAGCTCCATACCCGGCTCTGTTCCCGGGCCATAAGATCCATCCGCCTCAAGGCCAAAGACACCCGCCACAACACCTTTGACTTCGCCGTTGTCACCGTAAACCAGTTCTGAACATGCCATGCCTGGGAAGATCTCGACCCCCAGTTCTTCAGCTTGCTCGGCCATCCAGCGGCACACGTTGCCCATAGAAACGATGTAGTTGCCATGGTTGTTCATCAGTGGAGGCATCGGGAAGTTCGGAATACGCACTTCACCCGCTGCGCCAAGCATATAGAAGTTATCTTCTTTCACCGGCGTGTTCAGCGGGGCACCTTTTTCCTTCCAATCGGGAATCAGCGCATCCAAACCGCAAGGATCCAAAACGGCACCAGAGAGGATGTGCGCCCCCACTTCAGAGCCTTTCTCAAGCACCACGACATCAAGGTCGGCATCCAATTGTTTCAGACGGATCGCGGCCGACAGGCCCGCGGGTCCTGCACCAACGATGACAACGTCATACTCCATGGCTTCGCGTTCGATTTCCGACATTGGCTTCCCCTTTCGGATCGCTGGGTAATATTCTTTCGCTCCTGCTAGCGCGACAATAATGATTAGGTCAATCAGAACCCAACGACATTTCGCCTCATTAGAGCGTTTTTGCGGCAAAGCGGCATATTTCTCCTTGCATTAGAAGTCCCTCTTGCTTTTGAAGGAGAGCTCAGGGCACTCTGCACTGCAACATGTGAAATTGACACGCCACCTCACGTCTGAGATGGCCAATGACCAACGGGACCGCACCCATGGAAAAAATACCAATGACCCGCGCCGGCCATTCGGCGCTCGAAGCGGAATTGAAGCAACTGAAAGTGGTGGAACGCCCCGCGATCATTGAGGCCATTGCCTCTGCGCGCGAGTTGGGCGACCTGAAAGAAAACGCAGAATATCACTCTGCGCGTGAAAAACAGGGCTTCATCGAAGGCCGCATCAAAGAACTCGAAGGTGTCATCGGCCTGGCCGAAGTCATTGATCCCACCACCTTGTCAGGTGCCATCAAATTTGGCGCGACTGTCACATTAGTGGATGAAGACACTGACGAAGAAAAAACCTGGCAAATCGTTGGCGAGCATGAAGCCAATGTCGAAAAAGGCCTTCTGAACATTAAGTCGCCTATTGCACGTGCGCTGATCGGCAAAGAGGAAGGCGACAGCGTAGAAGTACGCACGCCGGGCGGCGAAAAAAGCTACGAAGTTCTCAGTATTTCTTACAAGTGACCAAGTGGTATAAATGCGCTCTCGCATGAAAGATGACACGGATTCCCAGCACACCCCGCTGGGAATCTACGACAAACCCGAAAGCCCCAAGATCACCGGCATTGAATTGATTGCCGTGGGTCTCAGCTTTGTATGGCTCCTTGGCGCTGTGGTTTTTTTCCTGATTCTCCCCAGAAACCCGCTTCGGCAGGCCGACAGTCTTCAGTTTCTGATGACACTTTTGGCCATATTCATGCCTGTGGCTATGATCTGGGTCGCCGCCACGGCCGCGCGCTCCTCACGCGTGATGCGCGAAGAAAGCGCCCGTCTTCAGGCTGCCATCGACGCCATGCGCCGCACATACGTGAGCCAAGCACGCGGCGAACAAAGCCCGCAGAACATGGAACCTTCGGTGGCAAAAAAGCTGGATGAAATCGCGGCAGCCACTCGAAAAACGGAAACCGCACTGGCCACATTCACCACCAGTCGTGATCGCGACGATGGCATCCGCAAGCCTCTGGAAACGGAGCCCGAAGTCGAGGACGCGGCTGATCAAGGCACCCTTGCTCTGGGCACGCCGGCAGAAGAGCTGTCTCCGCCGTTGTCCCGCGCTGATTTCATTCAGGCTCTTAACTTCCCTGAAGATGCCGATGACAGTGCAGGTTTCGCAGCTTTGCGCAAAGCGCTGCGCGACCGTCAAGCCGCACATTTGATTCAAGCCAGCCAAGATGTGCTTACCCTGCTCAGTCAGGACGGCATCTATATGGATGACCTGCGCCCAGATCTTGCCCGTCCTGAGATCTGGCGCCGCTTCGCCGCTGGCGAGCGTGGTAAAGCCATTGCAGCCCTCGGCGGTGTGCGTGACCGCAGTTCACTGGCCCTCGCGGCGGGGCGGATGAAGCAGGATCCGATTTTTAGAGATGCGGCCCATCACTTCATGCGCCGGTTTGATCGCAGTTTTGTGGAGTTTGAAGAAACGGCCTCAGATGCCGACATCGCGGCCCTCTCAGAGACACGCACGGCGCGCGCATTCATGCTGTTGGGCCGTGTTGCGGGGATTTTCGACTGATAAGCAAGCAGAGCATCGTGGAAATAAAAGGCGCCCCTCTGGCGCCTTTTTCTTTGGGCCTACACCGAAAAGGCGCTGTAAGGGTAATACTCCACCAGATCACCCTCTGAGATCTCAAGAGCCTCATCTGGAAGGGCGACCAAACCCTCAGCCCAGCTCAACCCACTGATGCGCCCTGAGCCTTCCGAGCCAAAGACCTCCACGCCCCGCTCCCCTATGCGCGCACGCAAAAACTCACGCCGACCAGCTTTCTTGGATTTGGAAAATGCAGCAGGCACTTTAAAAGACTGAGGCAGCTTCCAGTCACGCCCGGCCAAAACCCGCATCGCAGGCTGTGCAAAGATCAGAGAACACACTAATGCAGCCACGGGATTGCCCGGCAAGCCAAAAACCGGAGCGCCCTTCCAGACACCAAGCGCCAAAGGCCGCCCAGGTTTGATCGCCAGACGCCACAGCGTCATGGATCCTGTCTCCTGCAACAAGGCAGACATGTGATCCTCGTCGCCCGCAGAGGCCCCGCCAGAGGTCAAAATCACGTCAGCGCGCGCTGCAGCCTCATCTAGAAACGCCTTCAGCGTTGCGCGGTCGTCTGGTGCACGTCCCAAATCCAGCGGTTCATATCCAAACTGTGCGACCAATCCCAAAAGCATCGGGCGATTTGCGTCGTATATTTGATCCACACGCGCAACGGCACCTGCCTCGGCCAGCTCGTCCCCAGTCGAAATTACCCCAACCCGCAAAGGCTTAAAAACCTGCATCTCCGACACACCAGTAGCCGCCGCCAACGCGAGATCCGCAGGTGTCAGTTTTCGACCCTTGCTTAGGATCACATCCCCCTGCTGCACATCTTCACCAGCTTTACGTGTGTTCGCGCCACGTTTAAGTGGGCCGTGAAACGCGATACTTTTTCCGTCAGTGGCCACATCTTCTTGCAAGATCACCGTATCGACGCCAGCAGGCACAGTCGCGCCGGTCAATATCCGTATGGCCTGCCCTGCTGGCACATGACCCTCAAAAGGCGCCCCAGCCGCAGATCGCCCACTTACAAGCGGGAAGCTTTGCGGCCCTTCCGTCACAGCGGCATGTGCAAGTCCATAACCATCCACTGCGGAATTCGGCTGTGGCGGATGCGCCCGCGCGGCACTCAAATCTTGGGCCAAAACACGCCCCAAAGCCTTTGCAAGCGGCACAGGTTCGGCCCCGACACACACCGACAAACGCTCTTTTAACAAAGCATGCGCCTCATCAACGGGCGTCCAATGCGTGTCAGCAGGAAGCGCAAAGCAGTCATTTTTCAAGGGAGGCGGGACAAGCTTGGCTGGCTCACTCATAGGGGGCTCCCAATCGGCTCACAGGCCCAAATCCGACAGAATAAAATCCGCAATCGCTTTGGTGTCATCCAAATGCAAGACAGGACGATCACTCTGCACTTTAACATCAGAAGCAATCGCGCGGATTGTATCATCATGCGGCGCAATCAGAGGATTGCCTGTCTCTTGCCGATGCGCCTCTACTTTGCGGTGCGTGTCCCGCTTGTACCCTTCCACAAGAATGAGATCCACGGGTTCCAATTTTTCAAGCAAAAATGAGAGGGACGGTTCATCCTGCGCGCGCAGCTCATGCATCAAAGCCCAACGGGCACCACTCGCCAAGAGCACCTCCTGCGCCCCCGCCACACGGTGTCGGTGACTGTCTTTTCCGGGCTGGTCCACGTCAAAACTGTGGTGTGCATGTTTTATCGTGGAAACCGAATATCCGCGCTCTGTGATCTCTGTCACCAAACGCTCCATCAGTCCCGTCTTGCCCGAGTTTTTCCAACCAACGACACCATAGACCTGTTTCATCGCGTCTGTTCTCCTGCCAACCGGCGGGCTGTCTGCAACTCCTCCGGAGTGTTCACATTGAAAAACGGATCAATATCCGAAACGGGGAATACAGCTTGCCCCGCCTCATGCTTGTCGGTCCACAGCACAACCTTCCGCAAACCGTCATCCAGCGCGGCCCGCAAATCATGCCGCAACGCAACAGGCCAAAGACCAAAAGTCGGCTGGCGCCATACCTTCCCATCCGCTCCTTGGCTTGCGGACAATGCCAGCGGATAGCGCCGATCTTCGGCCGCCAAAAGCAGTTGTGGCACAAGATCACATGGGAAAAAAGGTGTATCAGCTGCGGCGGTTACGATCGTGTCTGCTCCCTGTGTAGCGGCCCAGTCCAGCCCGGCCAACACCCCTGCCAACGGACCAGCATATCCCTCCACACTATCCGCAATCACAGGCAGACCAAGATCTGCAAACCTTGCTGGATCGCCATTGGCATTCAAAGCAACAGTGGCCACCTGCGGCTGAAAGCGCGCCAGCACATGATCCAGAATAGATTGACCGGACAACTCCAGACGGCCTTTGTCACCTCCGCCCATTCGCGTGGCCAGTCCACCTGCCAATATTACTCCCAATGGCTGTTTCAAAGCTTCGCTTCCCCTTTGCGCCCATGCTTGCGATCCTCTTCGGGCACCTGTGACGGATCAGCGTCTCGCAAAAGACGCTCTTCGCCGTTCAAACACACAAAGCGCTGCCCGCGCATACGCCCAATAAGCGTTAAGCCGACTTGCCGGGCAATCTCTACGCCCCAGGCCGTAAACCCCGAGCGCGACGCAAGCACGGGAATGCCCATCAACGCGCATTTGATCACCATCTCCGATGTCAGTCGCCCGGTTGTGTACATAACCTTGTCATCAGGGCTGACACCTTCCTGAAACATCCATCCCGCAATTTTATCAACTGCGTTATGCCGCCCAACATCTTCCATGTAGACCAAGGGGCGGTCGCCTTGGCACAAAACCGTTCCATGAATGGCTCCCGCCTCTAAATAGAGTGATGGTGTGCGATTGATTTTATGTGCCAGCGCATAAAGATCGCTGGTGCGCACCTGCGTCTCAGGCAAGGTCACGCTATCCAGACCTTCCATCATATCGCCAAATACAGTGCCCACGGCACAGCCTGATGTGCGCGTTTTTTTCTTCAGCTTTTCTTCGTGGTTGGTCTCTGTCTCAGTGCGCACGACAACCACTTCCAGTTCCTCGTCATAGTCAACGCGCGTCACAACATCGTCGGCCTTCAACATGCCTTGATTGAGCAGAAACCCAAGAGCGAGGTAGGCCGGATAATCCCCGATTGTCATCGCTGTCACGATTTCACGGCTATTGAGATAGATGGTCAAAGGCCGCTCTTCGACGACGGAAATCTCCACCTCTTGTCCGCGCTGGTCGGTACCCACAACAGAGCGCGTCAATCGCGATGCTCCCGGATTGGGCGCAATGATGTAGTCCGCAATATCAAACGATTGTGTCATAGCGCTTCCTCCCCAGTCTCAGGCGCGCACCTGATGCCCATGTCAGAAGCGAAACTAGTCGGGTTTGAAATGATTGACCACTGCGAAACTACGCTGGCTGGATTGCATCACCTCACTGGTTTGGATAGGTCTGTCGCGTTGCATGCGAGGCTTTGAGATTTCATGGCATCTTACTACGACAGAACGGAATATCTGCGCGGCGTCCGGGGCGGACTGCCGTTTGTCTTGGTTGTGGTGCCCTTTGCGCTACTGTTTGGCGTTGTCGCAACTGAAGCGGGATTGCCGCTGCTTCAGGTTCTATCCTTTTCGGTAGTGGTGATTGCAGGGGCGGCACAGTTTACCGCGTTGCAGCTAATGGCTGAAAATGTGCCCACTCTGGTCATCATAATCTCCGCCCTGACGGTTAATCTGCGCATGGCAATGTACTCCGCTTCGCTCACACCTCACCTTGGGGCACTGCCTTTCCTGCGGCGCGCATTTGTCGCCTATTGCCTCGTAGATCAGAGTTATGCGCTCTCAATTCTAGAATATGAAAAGCGCCCAGAAATGAGTTTGGCGCAGAAGTTCTCTTACTTCATGGGCGCCATCACACCCGTTGTCCCCCTTTGGTACACAGCGACCGTGGCGGGCGCCATGGTAGGCCAAGCGATCCCTCCTGCCCTTGCACTGGATTTCGCTGTGCCCATCACATTTCTGGCAATGATTGGCCCCATGTTGCGCACGCAGGCGCACGTATTGGCCGCAGCGGTTTCAGTTTCAATGGCTCTGATCTTTGCGTTCCTGCCGTGGAATCTTGGTCTGATCGTGGCTGCAATCGCAGGTATGGTGACTGGCGCGGAAGTCGAGCGTCGCGTTGAAATGGCGAGGGCAGCCCAATGAGTGAGACCGCAACCATATGGCTGATCATCGTCAGCCTGGGGATTGGCAGCTTCGGACTGCGCTATATTTTCCTCGGCGTGATTGGCGACCGTCAAATGCCAGAATGGATTTTACGCCACCTCCGCTATACCGCCGTGGCTGTCCTGCCCGGCCTTGTAGCCCCTCTCGTGATCTGGCCTGCCGCCACAGGAGGTCAGCCAGACCCCGCGCGCATGTCTGCCGCTGCCGTGACTTTGGTTGTGGGCTATCTCACTAAAAACGTTTTAGCGGCAATTTTTGCCGGTGCAGGAACCTTGTTTTTAATGCTGTACCTGCTGGCATAGCTCTGGTCGGCATAACGGCAAGCACCCCACAAGAACAGTTGGGATCATCAAAAATTCACTTAGAGCACAAGTCTCTGCCTTAGTTCTGCGCAGCGCGCTCATACTCTGGCACAAAAGCCGCCAAAACTTTGGACTTGTCATCATCGTCATACTCAAACAGACGATCATAACTCGCACCTTTGTCGGCAAAATAAGCGCTCAGTTTTTTTGGTGAATAAGAGCGCGGCGCATCTTCAAAACCAGGCAGCTGCGACATCAACTGCGATGTCGTCAGGGCACATTGCGCCTCAAGCACCGGGCCAAGGCTTTGTGCCTCACGCAGGGCAATCTCGGCCACCTGCGGGCTCACATCAATCGACTGAACCACCACATGATAGGTCTCACGTGCGTGAAAGCGCGTGTATTGGTCCACAAGATAGGGGGTCATGCCGTATACCACGTCATTCTTCGCGGTGATGCCCTCCGTCCGGAAGGAACCCGCCGGATCATAAGCCACACGTTCGCTGGCGTTGATCATGAGCGACGTATGCGCACCTGCGCCCGTCTCATTGGAAATCATAGTATAGAGCGTAAGCCGCTTGGGCCCGTCATGCACATAACGGGCCGCTGCCACTTCGCTGTCTGGTGCATTGGTTTCAACCGGGTTGCGGACCGAACAGGCCGCGACAGAAAGGGACATCGCCAAAACGAAACTGCCCCGTATCAGGTTCTTCATCACAGATACACCTTGCGGGAAGCCCCCGCCCTCAAGCGCTTAGCTGTTGAAAAGCGCGAGGAAAATCAAAACGGCAATCGCTGCGCCTGCAACGTAGCTGGAGGCTTTGATGAAACCTGCAAAGGCTTTTTCCTGAGCTTCGATATTCATCGAACCGTGCTTATGCTCCGCCATGGGTACTTCCTTCCTGTTTGCTTTTTGCCTGATAGCTGATTCATCAGAGCCTGTCACCCTGTCTCAATCGCGACCCAAAGCCGCTGCTGAAATAGAAAACACCTTGCGTCTCAAGACATGATTACTTCTTCAGCGCTTCAGCTAGGCGAAAGCCGATCCGGTTTGGCTCAACTTCGGCATCACCCTGTTTGGGCAACGCCCGGAACATGACGTTGAGCTGGCTCACATGCTGAACCAGTTGCGTTTTGATGCCGCTGGTATCGGAGCCATAAAACGTTACGATATCCGGATCAAAATACCCCATGCCCTCAATCCGCAAGACACCTGCATCCCCTCCAGTAAAGCCCATCGCAACCTCATGCTCACTGTCGAGCTGCTTTTCAAAGTTCTGGATATAGAGAATCAGACGTTCATAGGCCCACTGCGCATCACTCTTCTGAGTAACGGGTTGTTGTGCCATTTGCTCTGGCACATCCACCGCCTTCACGTCCGGGTCCGCATGGATTTCTTCACGGTGGGGCAGCGCCGCGGCCTCTATGGCCTCAGCGGTTGTTTTGATGTCGTTGGTCATAAGGTCGCGCCAGTTCAGGTTATTCGCTGCCACAGGAACGCGCCATCCTCGCGCATTGTGCGGCTTACCTCGCCAACTTGGTAGAGATGATTGAGATGTGCAAGAGCCTCTACCAAGGCAAGTCCATAGGCACCTTCGTCAATCGTCCGCTTGAACAATGGCGGGAAACACTCCCCGGCAGTCTTGGGCTGATCGAGAAAAGCCTTGAGCCGTTCAAGGGCGCCATGATGGTTGTCGATCAACTGACGCATGCGCAACGGCGCACCTGTAAAAGGAAGCTTATGCCCGCCCAAGATCAATTGATCATCCCGTGCGTATTGTGACAGCCGCTCACAGGCTTCAAGCCAATCAGCCACCGGATCCGCTTCGGGCTCTGTGGCATAGACGCCAATGTTTGAACTGATCGATGGCAAAATCTGATCACCTGAAAGCACAAGATGATCATCCCGGCTCCAGAATGTTGCGTGCTCTGGGGCATGGCCGTTGCCGATATGCACATCCCAGTCACGTCCGCCAATGCGCACCACATCACCTTGCTTGATGCGCTTGAACCCCAACGGCATTGGCGCAACCATATCCGCGAAGTTGAATGGCCGCTCACTGGCCCGTTGCTTGAAAATCGCCTCATCCATCCCACAGGAACGGTAAAAATCCAGCGTTTCCTGACGCGGCACAGCCTGCTCATCCAGTTGCAGCATGCGGGCAAAAAGCCAAGCTGTGCGGGTGGTCCAGAGGCTTGCGCCGTGTTCCGTTTGGAACCACCCCGCAAGCCCCACGTGATCGGGATGATGATGCGTGACAATGACCCGCCCAACTGGTTTGCCAGCAAGCGGGCCGTCCAAAAGCTTCTGCCAGATCGCACGTGACTTTCGGCTGTCAAAACCTGTGTCAATCACCGTCCAACTGTCGCCGTCATCCAGCGCATAAATATTGACGTGGTCCAGCTTCATAGGCAACGGCAGGCGCATCCACAGCACACCATAAGCGACCTCAATCGCCTCCCCCTCTGCTGGGGGCGTCTGCCAAGGATAACGAATGCCTGCCGTGCCGTCTTTCATTAAGCGGCGCCCAACTCTTCTGGGCTCAACGCGTAAAGGTCTCCAGCGCCTTCCATGGCATGCGCCAGCAGGCCAGCATGTTCCGGCAGCAGACGCTTGATGTAAAATTTGGCAAGCTTGCTGCGAGGGCCTTCGCCACCCTCTGCAATCGCCGCACGCAAGTGATAATACCCGCCCAGCACACGTGCAAAACCGCGCAAGAACGGCACCGCACCAGCAAAGCGGTCATTGAGATCACCCTGCGCGACCATCCATTCCGTGGCTTCGCGCAGCGTTTCTGTCGCCTGCCAGAGCGGCTCGGCCAAATCTGCCATGCTTTCGCGCACTTTTTCCGCGCAGTCTTCGATCTCATCAAGGATCGCATAGGCCGCGTCACCACCATCCATCAGCTTACGCGCGACAAGGTCCATAGACTGGATCCCGTTAGTGCCTTCATAGATAGCAGTGATGCGCACATCGCGGGAGAATTGCGCCGCACCGGTTTCTTCAATGAAGCCCATGCCGCCATGCACCTGCACACCGTCTTCGGCCACTTTGATACCGGTATCCGTGCCAAAGGCCTTGGCAATTGGCGTCAGGAAGGCAGCGCGGGCGTGCCAGTCTTTGGAATTCGTCGCCGTGCCCATATCCAGCGCCACAGCGCAGGCCATCTCAATGGCGCGCGCTGCAAAAATATCGGCCTTCATGCCGGTCAGCATACGGCGCACATCCGCATGATCCATAATCGAACCAGTGCCGCCTTGGATCGGGCTCCGCCCCTGAACGCGGTCCATGGCATAGGCCAGCGCGTGTTGATAGGCAGCCTCGGCAACGCCCACACCCTGACCACCAACGCCAAGACGGGCATTGTTCATCATGGTGAACATGGCTTTCATGCCGTCGTGCTCTTTGCCCACAAGCCAGCCCTTGGCACCGTCATATTGCATCACAGCTGTTGGCGAGCCATGAATGCCAAGCTTGTGTTCCAGGCTGACCACTTTGAGCGTGTTTGGCACCACGTAATCACCATTCTCATCCGGCAAGAACTTTGGCACGATGAACAGGCTGATGCCTTTGGTGCCGTTGCCACCGTCAGGAAGGCGCGCCAGCACGAGGTGCGACACATTTGATGTGAAATCATTGTCGCCCCAAGTGATGTAGATCTTCTGACCAGATACGGAATATGTGCCATCATCATTGCGTTCCGCTTTGGTACGCAGCGCGCCCACATCCGATCCTGCCGCCGGCTCCGTTAGGTTCATGGTGCCAGACCACTCGCCGGTGACCAGTTTGGACAGGAACATCTCCTTGACCTCATCAGAGGCGTGATGCTCAAGCGCTTCAATCTGTCCTTGTGTCATCAGCGGATTGAGCTGCAGCGACAGGCAGCCTGACCCCATCATTTCATTCACAGCGGTCGTCACCGAATGGGGCAAGCCCATGCCGCCATTTTCCGGCAAGGCGCTCATTGAAATCCAGCCGCCTTCGGCGATCTGTTTGTAAGCGTCGCTGTATCCCGGTGTTGTGCGCACAACACCATTCTCAAGAACAGCGCCCTGCAGGTCGCCAACGCGCTGCAGCGGTGCCATGACTTCTTCAACCATTTTCCCAGCTTCCAGCAGGATGGCATCGCGGGTGTCATTGTCCGTATCTGCAAAACGTTCAGTTTCGATGATCTGAGCAAAATCGACGACGTGATCGAAGAGAAATTGGAAATCGGTTACTGGGGCGCGAAAGGGCATCTGTTTCTCCGGCAGGCTTGGCATTGGGTGCTGGCGCTTGTATGCAGCATTTGGCCTTACGGTAAGGGTCACAAGCACCCTATCATAGAAGAACGCAGCGTCACAGGAGCCGAGCCCGTGCATACTGAAATCCTCTCCCCGGATCAAAGGGGTTACGCGCAGGCGGCAAAAATTCTTCAGGCAGGCGGATTGGTGTCTTTTCCCACCGAAACCGTATATGGGCTTGGCGCAGATGCGCGTCAGGATAAAGCCGTTGCACGTATTTTTGAGGCGAAAAATCGCCCCACATTCAATCCACTCATCGTCCATGTTGCCGATGTCTCTGCGACAAAACGCTACGTCGTTTGGAATGATCTAGCAGAGCGGCTAAGCGGCACCTTCTGGCCCGGGCCACTCACTTTGGTCCTACCACTGCGCTCTGATTCCGGCCTCTCCCATCTCGTCACGGCCGATTTGCCCACATTGGCAATCCGGGTGCCCGCAAATCCCGTGGCACGCGCTCTGCTCAAAGCCTTTGATGGTCCTGTGGCAGCCCCATCCGCCAATCCTTCCGGGAAGATCAGCCCGACGCAGGCCACACATGTTATCAATGGCCTTTCTGGGCGCATTGAAGCCGTTCTGGATGGCGGCTCCTGCGATGTAGGCGTCGAAAGCACCATCTTAGGGGCCTTTGGCAAGCCCACCCTGCTGCGCCCCGGCGGCCTCCCCCAAGAAGCGCTGGAACAAGCTCTGGGGCAAGGACTTGAAGCACGTCAGGATGCTGATCCGCTCACAGCACCGGGACAAATGTTGTCTCACTATGCACCCGGCGCTGCGGTTCGTCTAAATGCCACAGAGATACGGAATGAGGAGCGCCTTCTGGGCTTTGGGGATGTGAAAAACGCAGCACTGAACCTCAGCGCCTCGGGCGATCTCGTAGAAGCCGCAGCCAACCTGTTTGGTCACCTGCACGCGCTGGATGCCGCAGGCGACAGTCCCATCGCCGTGTCCCCCATTCCGAATACGGGCCTAGGGCGCGCGATCAACGACCGCCTCAAACGCGCAGCGGCACCGAGAGACATATAAAGCAGTTTGCAATGCCAATCCGTTCCCGCGTTAAAAGCGCCGGATTTTAACGGCGTTCAGGCCCGCCCTGCCGCCGCACTAAGCGTCAGAGGATCAACACCGATGCTCTTTAGGGCTTCGGCCCATTTGTCCGCCGTATCAGTTTCAAAAATCAGTTGCGGCGTCGCTTGTGCCACCAACCAACCATTTTCGCCGAGTTCCCGCTCCAGTTGACCAGGCCCCCAACCGCTGTAGCCCAGTAAGGTCAACGACTTTGTCGGCCCTTGGTCCTGCGCCATGTCATCGAGGATATCCTGCGTAGTGGTCAGGGCAAAATCGTCTTCAACGCGCAGGTTGCTCAATCCAGACTGATACTCAGGGGAATGCAGAACAAACCCACGCCCCGTTTCAACGGGGCCACCAAAATAGAGTTTGGAACGGATCTCGCGATGCTTCGGCGTAATGGACAGCTGTTCAAACAGATCTGCAAGGTTCACCCCGTCGATGGCTTTATTGACGATCAGTCCCATGGCCCCTTCATCGGAATGGGCACAGAGAAACACCACGGAATGGGCAAATCTCGGATCCGACATACCGGGCATAGCGACCAGCAATTGTCCTGTTAAATCCAAAGTTTGGCTGCTGTCTTCGGTGCTATCCAAACGGCCTCCTCGCGCGTGCGCTGTTGCATCACACCAACATGTGCTGCATACAGCCTATGCGCAAGAGGTAAGCAATCTGTTTCAATTGATCGCGCAGTTCTCGCCCATTTGTGAGTTGGATTTTAACGCCACATCCCTCATGTCATGCCTATGACCATACGCTCCACTTTCCTCGCCACCGCACTTTCCGCGGCAACCTGCGCGCTGACGCTCTCTACTGCGTCAGCACAGTCCTTTGATCAGGTGGTTCAGGCGGAGGTGCTTCCGGGATGGCGCAATGCAGATGGCACCCACACAGCTGCTGTGCGCATCACACTCAATCCGAACTGGAAAACCTATTGGCGCGCGCCCGGCGATGCGGGCATTCCTCCGCAAATATCGTGGCAGGGATCCCGTAACTGGGCCAACGCAACAGTCGCCTGGCCCATCCCCGACGTGTTCTGGGAAAATGGATTGCGTTCCATTGGCTATTCCGAGGAATTGGTCTTACCGATCGAGATCACCCCAAAATCGGCAGACGCGCCGATACGTCTGAAAGCACAGCTTGATATCGGTGTATGTCGCGACATCTGCGTTCCTCAACGCCTGAAAGTCAAAGCGGAGCTGCCAAACGAGGGCACGCGTGATGCGCGTATTGCTGCAGCATTGGTCGATCAACCGCTCTCAGCAGACGAGGCTGGTGTCAAATCGGTGACCTGCACCCTGTCGCCCACCGACCAAGGCGTCAAACTTAAGGCACATATTGCCATGCCACGCGCCGGAGCGGATGAGGTGACCATCATTGAAACCTCCAATCCAGAAATTTGGATTGCAGAGGGCACGACACAAAGATCTGGTAACACCTTGGTGACGGAAACCGAAATGCTACATGTTTCCGAAAGTTCCTTCATGGTGAACCGCAATGACCTGCGCTTCACGGTGCTCAGTTCTGGGGATGCTGTCGATATCAAAGGATGCTCATCAGGTTGAAATCGCGCTCCTGCGCGTCTTCCGCCTTATTATTACAGCACTGACACTGTACGCCACGCAGGCAATGATCATCGCCCCTAAAACAAACAAGGCGAGACTCACAAGCGGTGCACTTTCGCGTGCTGACGCCGGAAGGAATGCAGAGAGCGCAGGCATGGTGTTTCCCTGAACGACCAACCAACCAACGGTCGCCCCCGCCCAAAGAGTCATGGCACTTCCCGCAAACCAGATTGGAGCTCTGAGCCGTTTAGCACGACGCCCACGCCCAAAGGCTTGAACCTGACGCGCCACATCACGCTGAATCGCCATCAGAGCGGGCACCACAATCAACACAAGCACCATGCCAAAACCAAGACCATAGACCAAAGTAATCACAGTAGGCTTGAGGAACTGAGCCTGCGCGCTGCGCTCAAACAACAGGGGCGCAAGGCCAAGCACAGTGGTGGCAGTGGTTAAGAACACCGGGCGCAAACGATCTGCCGCTCCGTCAATAATTGACGGAATAATGCCACGCTCTTTAGCGTAGTCATCAATCGTCGTGACCAAAACAATGCTGTCATTGATGATGATCCCCGTCATGCCCAACAACCCCACAACAGTGAACATGCTGAGCGGCACGGCGTGCATGTAGTGCCCATAAATCGTCCCCACGAGGCCAAAGGGGATCACCCCCATCACCACCACAGGCCGTGTCCAGCTTGAAAACACCCAAGCCAGCACAAGGTAGATCCCAGTCAGACATAGGATCAAACCCGTGCGCGCGTCCTTGAGGAAATCACCCTCCTGCTCAGAAAGTCCCGAGAGACGCCACTCAACTTGTTTGGCACTCGCAATCTCAGGCAATATTTCATTACGCAATTGTTCCAGAATCGCCTCCGCCTGCGCAGGATCGTCTTCGGAAATGTCCCCTGTTACATTGATCAGGCGTATGCCATTTTCACGTCGCACCGTGCTGAATCCTGTGCGGCTCTCAACGGTCACCACATCCGCCAGAGGCACATATGTGCCCTGAGGCGTGCGCATCAAACTGCCTTCCAGAAAATCGGCTGTCAGCTCACCTTCTGGCAACTCTACTCGAATTTCTGCACTGCGAGGGCCGTCTGGAAAGGTGGCCGCTTCAAGCCCGTTCAGGCGATGACGCAACTCACGGCCCAGCGCATCAATCGAAAAGCCCAAAGCGCGACCTTGCGGCGTAAGTTCCAAAATCAGCTCTTCTTTGTCATAGCTGAGATTGTCCTCCACTGCTGAAACCTCCGCAAACTCCTCAAGTGCTGTTTTCAAAGCCTCACTGGCGGCCTTCAGCGTTTCACTATCTGCGCCATAGAACTCCACGTCCAGCGCATCCCCACCGGGACCAGAGCGCCAGCCACGGAAGCTGACGGTTTCCACCAGCGGATGGCGCGCGACGCGATCTTGTAGTTCTCCCACAAAGGCAAAACTGGAATAGGGCCGAAGATCCGCATCGATCAGCTCAATGGCGATGCCCCCCAACAAGTCAGGATCAAGAGACTCTGCTCCAGGAAGGGCACGACCGGAGTTGCCACCGATCTCTGCAATCACATAGTCGAGGGGATTGGTGCCATAGCGCTCTTCATATTCTTGCCCCAGCTCTTCCGTCGCACGCTGCATTTCACGCATCATCGCGAGGCTGTCTTCTCGCGTGGCACTCGGCAACATAGCAAAATTGCCCGTCACGGAGCCACGCTCAGGCGCATTAAAGAAACGCCATTTCACATCTCCATTGATAAACAAGGCCGCCTGAGAGGCTAGAGCAACCACCGCCAGCGCCAACACTGGATAGCGGACAAGGATGACAAAACGCATGAAAGGACGAAACAAAGTCTCACGTACCCAGCGAAAGCCGCGGTTCACATATTTGCTGGGCAGGTCGTACCAATGCTCCTTGGCGGAATGTTTGATGGCATGGGCCATGTGGTGAGGCAAGATAAGGAAACACTCCACCAAAGAGGCAATCAAAACGACGACGACCGTGAAGGGGATGTCTGCGATCAGATCCCCAAACCGCCCCCCGATAACCGTCAGCCCCAAGAACGCAATGACTGTGGTCAGCGTCGAGGAAAACACCGGCATTGCCATCCGCTGCGCGGCATTCTCAGCAGCCACATAGGGCGTCTCGGAGAGGCGTCGCGCGCGGGCGTCTGCATGCTCACCAACCACAATGGCATCATCAACAACAATCCCCAGCGTAATAATCAGCCCAAAAAGCGAGATCATGTTGATCGTAAGGCCCGCTGCATACATCAATGCAATGGCAGCGAACATGGCCGTTGGAATGCCGGTTGCGACCCAAAAAGCCGTGCGCGCGTTGAGAAATAAAAACAGCAGCACAAGCACAAGTGCGAGCCCCATCAGGCCATTGTCCACCAAAAGGTTAAGCCGCCCTGTAATCGCTTCTGCACGCGTACGGATCAACTCCAGTCGCACCCCTTGTGGCAGGGTGGCCTGCATCTCTGCGACCACCGCTTCCACCTGCCTTTGGATCTCAATGGCGTCCCCACTGTTGGAGCGATCCACACGGATAGAAATGGCCGGATCTTCACCGACAAAATAAGATCGATTGCGATCTACGCCTTCAAGCCGAATGTTGGCGACATCCTCCACAGTCAACTTTGTGCCATCGGGATTTGAGCGCAAAACAATGTCCGCAATTTCGTCAGGTGCCCGTTTCTCCACTCCTGTGCGCACCCTTGCAAATGCCCCGGTGACGTCGCCGGCGGGGTCTGCATTGACCTCTTGGGACACTACATCCGCGATCTCCGCAATAGAAACATCATGTGATATCAAATCAACGGATGAGGCTTCGATGATAATTTGTCGCTCTACCAGTCCGCGAATGGTGGTCCGCGTGACCCCTTCCGTATACAGCCGCGCCACAAATTCATCTGCATAGCGCGCCAGCTGATCCACATTAACAGGCCCAGTCAGCACCACATCCGTCACGCGATCGCGCCATGCGCCACGGCGCACAACAGGGTCATCAGCCTCTTGCGGAAGGGTTATGACAGCATCCACCGCCACCTGAACATCGTCTGTCGCGCGGGCCATATCCCAACCGGGCTCAAACTCCATGGTAAGTTGAGCATTGCCTTCGGTAGACCGCGAGGACGTGCTCTCAACGCCCTCAACCGCCAGTAAAGCAGGCTCAAGAACCTGCACAATCGCCGCATCCACATCTTCGGCTCCGGCGCCTTCCCACTGCACGTTGACTCGCACATTGTCGACGACAATATCGGGAAAAAACTGCGCGCGCATACGCGGCATCGCGGCAATGCCCGCAATCAGCAAAATCACCAAAAGAAGATTGGCCGCAGTACTGTGCCGGGTGAAATAGCTGAGAATTCCCGTGGCGCGTGCTCCAATCTCCCGCATGGATCAGCCCCCCACTCGACGACGGAGACGTTCCACCATCTGCGCAGGCACTTCGGGTTTATCGAGCGCCTCAAGAATACGTTGCTTGGCGTCTGTGGGCATGCGCCCATTGGCTTCTATCGCAGCCACAAACTTGGCCCGCTCCTCCGCGCTCAACGCAACCATCTCCGATGCCACAATTTCCGATGTGGTCGCAGACAGCGGCTTAACGGCAATGCCTTCCCCCAGCAGGGGCGTGCGCCGGGTCACGATCTGTTGCCCAGCCAGCCCTTCCCCGCGCACAAGAATTTCATCCCCCTGACGCCGCACAAGCTGAACCTTCAAACTTTGCAGACGGTTGCCCTCACCCACGAACAATAGATCTCCAGCCGCATTAAGAGCGGAGGCTGGCAACCGCACAACATCTTCAAGTTCCGGTTCTTTCACACGCACCGTGACAAAGTCTCCGGGCTTCAACCCCCGCGCACCATCCAATCGTGCATAAAGCACCCGGCCCGTCTGTCCCTCTCCTACAGCTGCGGCATCGCGTGTAATCACGCCGGTAGAGGACAAATCCGCGCCAAGCACATCCATCGAAACGGTGACCTCCGCACGATGCAGATCATCATTGCTATCCAGCAATCGCGCGTACTGTGTGGTAGATACCCGAAACGCCACTTCAAGAGCATTGGGGTCAATCAGGGTGGCGAGGCGCTCGTTCAGCGACACAAGCCCCCCTTGGACCACCGATACCTCCGACAGTGTACCGCTGAAGCCAGCAGTAATAACTGTATCATCAAGGTCTTTTTGCGCCTCTGCCAAAAGAATACTTGTGCGTTCCAAACGGGTTATCGCCTGATCAACGCGCGCCTCAGCCTGCGCCAGAGCACGACGATTTGACAAAACCGCTTGCCGGGCACCTGCAAGAGCCAGCTCTGCGGTCTCCACTGCTGCGGCCGTGCCAACGCCGCGTTCCCGCAAATCCGTTTGCCGGTCATAGGCTTTTTGCCGCAACGCGAACTGCGCCTGTGCTGCGGCAAGCTCGTCTTGCGCGAGCACAAGTGTGCGATCCGCATCTCTCTGTTCGGCCTGTGCATCCAGAAGATCATTGGATACGCGATCATAAGCATAGCGTGCCTTGGTCGGATCCACTTTCACAAGAACCTCTCCCACCGAGACCTCTGCCCCATCTTCAAAGGTCTCAGACAGCTGCACCACTCTACCCGAGGCAGCGGCCCGAACTTCGAGCGAGCGGCGGCTCTGCACTTCCCCAAACGCCACCAGCTCGGGCGTTTCTGCACCAAGTGTGGCCGTTTGAACATTGACGGAAAATACCCGCTCGCGCGCAGGAGGACCTTTTGTGTCTTGCGCCAAGCGATCTTGAATTGCGCCGTGCACCAGATGCCCCGCGTACAGCAGAAACACAGCGGTCACTGCGAGCAAAAACAACCCTGTCAAACTCTGGCGCAAAAATCTCATTGGCTACGTCTCCATACGTGGCTCACGCTCAATAATGCGCACGCCGCGCTCAATGTCCAAGACAACACACATATGATACGCAGCGCGCATAAATTTCCGTCACATTTATTTTGGACAGCCCCAAAACAACGGAACGCTTTTACTTGCGACGCATATGTTCATCCAGCCGCGGCATGATTTCCACGAAGTTGCACGGCCTGTGACGATAGTCGAGCTGATATTTTAAGATTTCATCCCAAGCGTCTTTGCAGGCCCCCGTGCTACCGGGCAGCGCAAAGAGATAGGTCCCATTGGCAACGCCTCCGGTCGCGCGGCTTTGAACGGCACTGGTGCCAATTTTCTGCATGGATACCATGGTGAAGACAGTGCCAAAGGCATCAATCTCTTTCTCATAAACATCTCGATGCGCTTCGACGGTCACGTCGCGCCCCGTCAGTCCTGTGCCACCCGTCGAAATCACCACATCAACGGCCTCGTCCTCACACCAGACACGCAGTTGCGCGGCAATTTCGTCTCGCTCATCCCGAATAATCTTACGGTCGGCCAGCAGATGTCCGGCGGCTTCCACCCGTTGCACAAGCGTGTCGCCAGAACGATCTTCTGACAGTCCCCGCGTGTCGCTGACAGTCAAGATAGCGACCCTGACTGGAATGAACTCTTTGTCTTCATCAATGCGGCTCAATGTCATCTCTCCTGAAAATACGCTGTCTCGGATGGGATGTTATGTGGGCTCACGCCAGGGGCTCTAAGTCAAACCAGGTGCCCGATGGCCCAAGGTTGACAACCCGGCTCTGCCCGACCATCGCGCTTTGCCCCCAACTGTCATGGATATGGCCACAGACCACAAGCCGAGGACCGATACGTTCAATGGCGGAGAGCACTGCGGTGGAGCCAAAAGACTGTCCCGCAGAGGAAACATCGACCACACCTTTGGGCGGCGAATGGCTGATCAGAATGTCGGCACGCTGGCACTTTTCCAGCATGGCAACGGCTGTGACTTCACTCAGATCACAGGACCATTCTCCAAAAGGCGTTTCTGGTACAGCATAACCAAGGCCAAAGATCTGAAGACCTGCAAACTCAAAAGCTTCGCCGTGCAACACGGTCACCGCCGCAGGAGCAGCCGCGCGCAACTCATCTTCGCTTTCGTTGTTTCCCGGCACCAGAACCATAGGCGCTTTGATATCCGCAATCAGGTCCAGCGCTCCAGGCAAGTCTTGTCGATGATTTGTGAAGTCCCCTGCCCCGATCACAAGATCCGCCTCTCGGCTCATCTCAACCAATTGGCCTGCCGCATGGCGCGCACGGTGCAGATCAGAAAAAGCAAGGATCCTCAAACGTCTTCCTCCAGCTTGGATTTCAAACTCAGAAGATCTGCCCAGGCCTCCCGTTTGGCATGAGGCTGGCGCAGCAGGTAGGCCGGATGAAACATGGGTAGGACTGGCTTGCCGAAAGCCTCATGCCACTGACCGCGCAGACGTGTGATGCCTTTCTTATCAAGGACGGCCATACAAGAAATATTACCCATCAAAACAATCACATCAGGAGCCACGATTTCCACATGCCGCTCCAGAAAGGGCTTGAGCATGGCAATTTCATCAGGCTTAGGATCACGATTTTGTGGCGGACGCCACGGCAGCACATTGGTGATATAGATGGCATCCTTGGACAAAGGCACCTCGCGTCCCATGTCGATGGCCTCAAACATGCGGTCAAGC
The DNA here is from genome assembly GCF_017744035.1 of Shimia sp. R11_0. Taxonomy (NCBI): domain Bacteria; kingdom Pseudomonadati; phylum Pseudomonadota; class Alphaproteobacteria; order Rhodobacterales; family Roseobacteraceae; genus Shimia; species Shimia sp. R11_0. The sequence goes on from NZ_JAGHQY010000005.1 coordinate 277,437, forward strand.
AATTGTCCCGCAGGCCCCACGAAAGGTTTGCCAATGCGGTCTTCCTCACGCCCCGGTGCCTCGCCAATAATCATGACACGCGCCGCAGGATTTCCATCCGAGAATACAAGATTGCGCGCGCCTTTCTTAAGCTGACAATGCTCAAATGCATGCATGGCGCCCCGCAGCTCTTCCAACGTCTTGACGGGTTTAACAGCAGACTTTGCCTCAGCAACGGGATCTAATGCGGGCTGCGGCACCGCTGGCGCATCGGTCGGTGGACGTGCCGCCTTCTTGGCTTTGGGGGTCTCCTTGGGAGCCTCATATCGATTAAAAGGCGCATCCAGTATAGCCTCGGTTGCCCCCAGTTCCACTTGCCATTCCAGCAAAGCCCGCGCGGTGTGATAGTCCAGCGCCTGAGTGTCAAATCCCGATTCCATGACCGCGAGACTATCCCCTCCCCACGGCAGGGGAAAGGCCAGTTGCCACGTTCAATGCGTCGCGGTCTTATCAGAATAGCTGCGCCCGCTTGCCCCGCCCCGCTGTGCTTCTTATAAGCGGGCCGACACCGGCATAAGGAGCAGGCCATGAGCTTTGACCAAAAGCACCTTCTGGGGATCGAGCAACTGCGGCCCGATGAAATCACCACCGTGCTGGACCTTGCAGATGAATATGTGGATTTAAACCGCCGAGACATCAAACACTCTGATGCTCTGACCGGTTTGACGCAAGTTAATATGTTCTTTGAGAACTCCACCCGTACGCAGGCCAGTTTCGAACTCGCTGGCAAACGACTGGGCGCAGATGTGATGAATATGGCCATGCAGGCGAGTTCGATCAAAAAGGGAGAAACCCTGATTGATACCGCCATGACACTCAACGCCATGCACCCTGATCTCTTGGTGGTACGCCATCCCCATTCGGGCGCGGTGGATCTGCTTGCGCAAAAAGTGAATTGCGCAGTGCTCAACGCAGGTGATGGAAAGCATGAACACCCCACACAAGCTTTGCTGGATGCGCTGACCATCCGTCGCGCCAAGGGACGCCTGCATCGTTTGAACATCGCCATCTGTGGAGATGTCACCCACTCCCGTGTCGCACGCTCTAACTTGATCCTTCTGGGTAAAATGGAAAACCGTGTGCGCTTGATCGGCCCGCCAACACTGGTGCCTGCCAGCTTTGCCGAGTTTGGTGCCGAAATCTACGAAGACATGGAGGAAGGCCTAAAGGACGTGGATGTGGTGATGATGCTGCGCCTACAGAAAGAACGCATGGATGGCGGCTTTATCCCCTCTGAACGTGAATACTATCATCGCTACGGTCTGGATGCCGCGAAACTCGCCCATGCCAAAGCCGATGCCATTGTAATGCATCCCGGACCAATGAACCGGGGCGTGGAAATTGATGGTGAGATTGCAGACGATATAAACCGCTCTGTTATTCAGGAGCAGGTGGAAATGGGCGTCGCCGTGCGTATGGCTGCGATGGACCTTCTGGCGCGCAACCTGCGCGCAACGCGTCAACATGGGGAAACCTCATGAGCGAAGATCCCAAAGATCCCCGCATGTCCGGCATGGTGGCAACAGTTGCCCTTATTGTAATGTTCGCTTTTGTCGGACTGATGATCTGGATCGGAGGCTGAGACCGTGCAGGTGACAGACTCAGAACGCGGTCTTGTCAGGCTCTTCGCCCTTGACCTGCCCTCTGAGGAGATCACGGCTTTCCGTGAACCCGTCTATGATACCGATGGAGACATCACGGACTGGCCGCTGCAACGCGCCCTTGGCTTTACATATTTGGATGAAGACTTCATCGAGATTTTTCCAATCAGTGATTTAGAAGATCTTGGTCTCACCGGCTATATGGTACAGGGCTTAGGCATTGCGGAAGCAGACGTGAAGGAGGATGCTGCACGGCTATCTTCCCAAAAGGGTTGGATTCTTGTTGTGCTGTCCTCCGCATTTGAAGGGGCGGCGCAAACGCTATCACCACAATCACCTCTTCGCTGGATCGGCACCTACAAAGAAGAAGGCGCGCCCGTCTCCTTCGAGGCTCTGCCAGATGCCTCCGCAAAAGGCGGCGCGCCGACCCAAGGTTCTGTGCCCCCTACACCTCAAGGCAACCCGCATCTCACCCTCCTACTCGCGCTTTTCACCCTGCCGCTTGCGGCGCTCCTTCTTGGCCTGTTTCTTTGGTGGATCTTGTAATGGCAGACCTCCTGACCCCAACCGCTGACCTTCATGAAGATGAAACCGTGCTGGAGAGCTTCCAAGGCAACCGCAGCAGCTATATCCGCACAAACGCTTGGATTGCAGCCGGGGCCATGGCCGCTGGCATGGGCATTCTCTGGGCAATTGGAAACCCGTTTGTCTGGACCGGTGCGGTCGGCGGCCTCGCAGCCGTTCTGGTACGCGGGGCGTATCTCATGTCCGATGAACTGGCTGTGCGCTGGGATTTGACCAACCTACGCCTCTTGGGGCCGGGCGGACGCGCAATCCCCCTGGAAGACATGGATCAGTTGAACAAGCTCGGCAGCTTCGTGCAAGTCATCACCAAATCCGGTGACAAGCACCTGATCAAATATCAAGCCGACCCTCAGGCCACTATGGCCGCCATAAAAAGACAACACGGAGGCCCGCTATGAGCACTCTCTTCACAAACGCTCGCATCATCAACCCGGAGCTGGGCACCGATGCCTTGGGCTGGCTGCTGGTAGATGGCGGGATAATCGCAGGTTGTGGCACGCAGGAACCGCCAGAAGCCGCAACAGTGGTGGATTGCCATGGCAAATGTCTCGCGCCGGGCATCGTCGACATTGGCGTCAAAGTCTGCGAACCAGGAGAGCGGCACAAAGAAAGCTACAAGACCGCAGGCGCGGCTGCCGCAGCAGGCGGTATCACCACCATGGTCACCCGCCCAGACACGCAGCCCGCAATTGATACACCAGAAGTTCTGGAATTTGTCGGGCGACGTGCCAATGAAGCTGCGCCAGTCAACGTCGTGCCCATGGCTGCCCTGACCAAAGGCCGTGACGGCCGCGAAATGACCGAAATCGGCTTCCTGATGGACGCAGGTGCCGTGGCCTTCACCGATTGTGAGCATGTGACGGCCGACACCAAGGTCTTTTCTCGCGCGCTCACCTATGCGCGCACGTGCGGCGCATTGGTCATTGCCCATCCTCAAGAGCCGATCCTGTCCAAAGGTGCCGCTGCCACAGCCAGCAAATTTGCCGCGCTACGCGGCTTGCCGGCGGTATCTCCAATGGCAGAGCGTATGGGGCTAGACCGCGACATTGCCTTGATAGAAATGACCGGTGCCCGCTACCACGCTGATCAGATCACAACCGCACGCGCGCTGCCCGCACTTAAACGCGCCAAGGAGAACGGGCTGGATATCACGGCGGGCACATCCATCCATCATCTGACGCTGAACGATCTGGATGTTGCGGACTATCGCACCTTTTTCAAAGTGACACCGCCGCTGCGATCAGAGGATGACCGTCTTGCGCTGATCGCAGCCGTCAAAAGCGGTTTGATCGACGTTGTCTGCTCCATGCACACACCGCAGGATGAAGAAAGCAAGCGCCTGCCGTTCGAAGAAGCGGCCGCTGGTGCCGTCGGGTTGGAAACACTTCTGCCAGCAGCAATGCGGCTCTATCACAACGGTGATCTCACCCTGCCCGAGCTCTTCCGCGCCCTCGCACTCAATCCGGCCAAACGTCTGGGACTGGTATCTGGCCGCATCGCAGAAGGAGCGCCTGCCGATCTCGTCCTGTTTGATGCGGATGCACCATTTGTCTTGGACCGCTTCAAGCTCAAGTCCAAATCCAAGAACACCCCGTTTGACGGTGCCCGGATGCAGGGTAAAGTTCTGGCAACCTATGTGGCGGGCGAAGCCGTCTATCGGAGAGACTGATGCCAATCATTGAAACCGCACCCTTTGGGCTGATCCTCTGGGCCGCGCTCGGCTACCTGCTCGGCTCCATTCCCTTTGGCATGGTATTGGCCAAGATCATGGGGCTCGGCAATTTGCGTGACATTGGGTCTGGCAACATTGGTGCCACCAACGTTCTGCGCACCGGCTCCAAGAAAGCAGCCGCGCTAACCCTTTTGCTGGATGGCGGCAAAGGGGCGGTCGCGGTGCTTATGGCGCGCTGCGTCGCAGCAGAAGATGCGGCACAGTTGGCCGGTCTCATGGCATTTATGGGTCATTGTTATCCAGTCTGGCTTGGCTTCAAAGGTGGCAAAGGAGTCGCCACCTTCCTTGGTCTGTTGCTCGCATTAGCATGGCCTGTCGGCATTGCCTGCTGCCTGACCTGGCTGGCCACTGCCGCTGTTAGCCGGATCTCGTCGCTCTCAGCACTGGTTGCCGCCTGCGCAAGCACACTTTGGATGTTGGTATTGGGATTTTCATCTGCGGCCTGCCTGTCGCTGGCTTTGACCGGGATCATTCTCTGGAGACACCGTGAAAACCTGACGCGACTACGCTCCGGCACAGAACCTAAAATCGGCTCAAAGAAAAGCTGATTCAAAAAGTAAAATCAAAAATAGGGCGAATAAATCGCCCTATTTTTCAAGTCTTACAAACCTAACTTGACCAAAATGCTGCTCTGCGGCATAATTTTTACACTTCAACTAAACTAAATTTACTTTGAATAAGAGGCCAAGAGCGCGCGTCTGCCTATTTTGAGTATTAGGCGCCAGCTAAATTTTCGATGCAATACACTCCGCCTTTTGGCGAGACACTCCGGGCAAAATTGGAGCCGGAAGAACTCTGACAAAACTTTTATGTCGCGGCGTGTAAGTTGCGTCGTTTGTAGGTTTGGAATGAGTGGCGTGCGTAATTGCGCCACGCACAGAAGGCGGAGAGCCTCTCACCGCCGAGCGGGCACGCGTCCTATTGGGTAACGAGTATCTGGTTGTGAACGATGGGCGCGTGCCTGTGCCCCGATCCTTGCGTCCTATTCCGCTGCTTCCTGTCGCACCAGCGCTTCGGGGTCTGGACGCATCGTCGCCACCAACTCAACCACTTTTAGTCCGAACTTTCGCATTTCTGAGCGGTTCAAGATCACACCACTGTCCGTCAAATATAGCCAATCCGTGACGTTCAACCTGTGGCTACCAGCATCTTCCGGCAGCACGATTGTATAGTCCATACGGATCGTTGCCCCCGACACTTCCCCAGTAGCGACGCCAACAATATCATCTGCGGTAGCCGTAAACCGAGTTTCATCGACAATAGTCAAATTCCACTTTCTGGCCTGTTCTTTGCCATTAGAATAGGTGAAATTTTCGGTCAACGTGCCCGTATTTCCATTCCAAACCCCATGCATGCGCGCCACGAAACTATTGGCAACGCGCCCGTTCGGGCCATAGATCAAACCCTCGGAAAGTATTTCCCCATTTAGATGCTCCGTAAGAGAAATACTGGGGCCCAGACCGGAGTAATCACTCGACTGTTGAGCACGAAAACTCCACAGCCGATTTTTGACAATCAATACTCCGACCAATAGCACCAATAGGATCGTCAAAAGTTTCATACATCCGCCTCCTCGGCAGGGAGCGTTAACACCAAAGCCAACGCAAAAAGTTTCAACACGCAGGGCACAACCGCGTAGGCGATATTCAAGGCCTGTAGCGCTTCCGGCTTATTGGGTGCGCCTGGTTCAAACCCGCTCACTTGCAAGGCAGGCAACACCAGAAAAGCCGCCAGGGCCAATGCCAGTTTTCCAGCGAAGGACCAGATCCCAAATGCCAATGCAGCACTCAGCCGTGCCTTTGTGAGGGATACGGAAAAGAGCGCTGGGAGGATCACCATATCTGCACCAAGTGCCGCCCCTGAGGCGATGCAGATCGCGGCAAAAGCCAGAATATTTCCCGAAGCCAGAAAAGCCGCACCAACAAACGCCCCTATTGCCAGCGGCATGGCTATCAAAAGCGTCATCCGTCCACCAAAACGCGCTGCTGCTCTGGTCCAAAGCGGCACGCTGATCCCGGCGCTCAGAAAGAACAACACTAGAAGCGGCCCTGCCAGCCCCTGTAGCGCAAGTCGATCTTCTACAAAAAACAAGAAAAGTGTTGAGGTGATTGCCACAGGCAAACTGTTCACGAGTGCCAAAAGCAACAACCGTATTGCGCCGGCTTGCCGAAGTTCCACAAGCGAAAACCGCTCCCCCGGGACCACGGGACGCAACCATATCGGGGCACTTAGAACCCCCAAACCTAGCGCTGCGGCTGCCAACATCCAACCGAAGGGCCCGTAACCTTGCCCTGCCGCGCCCAAGCTGACCAAGATGGTTGGCAAAAGCGCGGCAAAAATCACGCCCAGCAACATCCCCGCTTCCCGCCAGCCTGCGAGTTTCAGGAGTTCTGCTGATGTGGGGACACGCGCCAAGGTCGCGCTGCGCCCATACAGAAGGATCATGCCGAGGCTATAGGCTGAAAACAACAGCACCAAAACAAGAGCAAGTGCGCCCAAACCACCGGCAGCCAACACATCTGCGCGACTGAAAAGTAGGGGAAAGCCCACCGCAAGACCGACAATCGCGGCCATGCCAAAAGACAACTGAGCCTTGGGAAACCGGTCGATCAGCCACCCCAAAAACGGGTCTTGTACTAGGTCCACAACGCGTATCGCCAACAAGATTGCGCCAAGCGAAGCAAGGCTGATTCCTAGTTCGACAGACACGAACCGCGGCAGATGAATATAAAGGGGGATGCCCGCTGCCGCCAAAACAAACGCATATAGGCTGACGCGGGGATAAACCCCACGCGTGGGCTTAACATCCAAGTTGGCAGGCCTCCGTTCAGGCACTGTCTCGCAGCCAGGTTTCATTGGCAGCCACATCGACGACACCGGCTTTCAGAACTTGTTGTTTCTCCGCCATGCCCGCCACAACCTGCATCGCACTATGAATGCCATCTTCATGGAACCCATGGCGGTTGTAGGCCCCTGCAAACCAAGTATTGTTACTTCCCTGCATAGCTGCAATCTCGCGCTGCGCCCGCAAAGCCGCTTTGTCAAAGACAGGATGTGCAAAGTTCACATCATCGTAAATGAGATCGGCTGGAATGTCCTGCGTTGGATTGAGAGTTACGAAAAGCGGATCACTGTCCGCGATGTTCTGCAAACGATTCATCCAATAAGTTACGCCGATAGACCCATTTTGAGAGCGATACGCCCAGCTGGACCAGCATTTGCGGTTCTTTGGCATCAAAGAAGGGTCTCGATGCAGCACAGCCCGGTTGGGTTGATAACGGATAGCGCCAAGTGCCGCGCGCTCTGCCGGCGTTGCATCCTGACCAAGGATACGCAGTGCCTGATCTGAGTGACAGGCGAAAATGATCTCATCAAACACCTCTTCATCACTGCCCTGTGCCTTGACCATAACGCCCGGAACAACGCGCCCTGCCAGAAAGCCGCGCTTAATGGACTGTACGGGCGCATTGAGGCGCAAGCTGCATCCACGCTGCAGCAGCGCAGTCTCCAGACGCTTTACGTATTCAATGCTCCCGCCATCGACCGTCCACCATTGATGCTGCTTGTTACCAGCCAGCAACGCATGGTTTTTGAAAAATTGCACAAGCGACTTGGCGGGAAACTGATCGACCTCCTGCGTTGGTGTGGACCAAATCGCTCCACACATTGGCATCAAGTAGTAGTTGCGGAACCACTCACCCAGCCCCAACTCAGAGACCAATTCGCCAATGGTTTTATCATCATTTTGAGCCGCTTGCTCCGCGCGTTTTCCAAATCGCAGGATATCCGCAATCATGCCGTAAAACTTGGGCCGTAAAAGATTGCGTTTCTGCGCTCCAATCGCGCTCAGATTGTTCAGGCCATATTCCAGCCAGCCGTTATCAATTGTGGCCCCAAAGCTCATTTCACTCTTGGCCACAGGCACTTTCAACTCATCGAAAAGCTTGGTCAGATGAGGGTAGGTCGCATAGTTGAAAACGATAAACCCCGTATCCACGGGTTGGTCGCCATTGCGCCCCGCAAGCACAGTGCGAGCATGCCCCCCAAGCCGCCCTTCTGCCTCAAATACAGTCACATCATGATGCTCAGACAAGGCATAAGCAGCAGAGAGGCCCGAAATACCCGAGCCAACAATTGCAATCTTGCGGCGCAAATTCGTTGTCTGATCAAACATGAAGTCCTCGTTTTTTGGTCCTTTTGAGGCAGATACGGCGCAATGATCAACTTGGTTCATTCTGCCACTGCCGCAATAGCTGATCAGGCCAAAAATGACTTCGAAATTCCCCCATTTTCCCCGTAACTTGTGATCTGTCACGATGCAGGTAACGTATCAGAACCATGACCATAGATCATATTCAGGGCCACACCACACATGCACGACGCGGCGCGCTGAAAAATGCGTTCCGCTATAGCGTAGACTATGTGCTGATTGACCTCGCTGAGCATGTAGCAGATGCACCGGCGGCTCTTCTGTCTCGCAATCACTTCAACCTGTGGTCGATCCATGATCGTCATCATGGAGGCGAACGCGGACAGGGGATCGGGATGTCGTGGTTCCAAGACGTCCTAAGCGAACGTGGCTTCCCTTTGGCCAAAGCCGAAATCTTGCTTTTGACGCAGCCAAATTTTCTATGGTTCCACTTCAATCCGGTGAGCTTCTGGATTGCGCTGATCGACGGCGAGCCATGTGCTTTTGTCGCGGAGGTGAACAATACGGTAGGTGATCGCCATTGCTATTTCTGTGCGCATTACGATTTCCGCCCCATCACGCCCTCAGATCAAATGCACGCCGAAAAACTCATGCATGTATCCCCGTTTCAGACAGTTGAGGGGGCCTACCGTTTCAACTTTTCCCTGACAGACAAAGACCTGCATATTCGCATTGCATATGAGAATGGCGACCAAGGTGTGATTGCCACGCTCTTTGGCCCACGTGCGCCTGTTTCGAACCGCAGCCTTTTGTGGGGCGCATTGCGGCGGCCACTGGGTGCAGGGCGTGTTGTCGCCCTTATCTTATGGCAAGCTCTAATCCTTAAGCTGAAAGGCGCTCGCTTTCATAAACGCAATGCCCCGCCAGACGGACTTCTGTCTGAAGGCTCCTCTTCGTCGGTGACCCACCAATGACCCATTTCAAAGACAAAACCTTCTGGCTTGTGGGGGCAAGTGAAGGCCTGGGCCGCGCATTGGCTGAGAAGCTGAGCGCTGAAGGCGCACATTTGGTCATCTCCGCGCGCAATGGCCCTCGCCTTGCGTCTCTTGCGGCTGGACTGCCAAACACACGTGTGTTGATCTTGGATGTCACGGATGACGCCGCTGTCAAAGCGGCCGCCAACTCGATCGGACACTTGGATGGCGTGATCTACAACGCTGGAGCTTATGAGCCAATGTCGGCAAAGCAATGGCAGCAGGACACCGCCCTGCGGGTCGTGGATGTTAACCTCATGGGCGCGATGCGTGCCTTAGGAGCCGTGATGCCAAAGTTTGTCGCCCAAAACAGCGGTGACATTACCCTGATCGGCTCTTTGGCTGGCTATCGCGGCCTGCCAAAAGCAATTGGCTACGGCGCCAGCAAAGCGGCCATTGTCAGCTTGGCGGAAACCATGCGCCATGATCTCAAGGATTCCAACATTACGGTGCGGCTTGCAAACCCCGGCTTCATCAAAACGCGCCTTACGGATAAAAACGCATTCAAAATGCCGATGCTGATGACCCCGGACGAAGCCGCAGAACACGTATTGCGCGCCATGCGCGGGCGCCGGTTTCGTACAGATTTTCCACGCCCTTTCTCTTGGGCGCTCAAATTGCTCCACATCCTGCCAGATTGGATGATCTATCGCGGCAAATGATCTAACGGTGATCCCAGAGTGCTCAAGCCCAGCGCTTGATATTGTTATAACATACCACTAAATGACTACGTATCGTTTACGCTGATAAGAAATGATCGTAATGGCCGAAACCCGTCTTCCAATCACATTGCTCACGGGCTTCTTGGGGGCCGGGAAATCAACCCTCCTAAATGCGGTGCTCTCTGACAGCTGTGCAGGCAGAATTGCTGTTGTTGTGAATGAGTTTGGCGAAGTCGGCCTGGACCACGATCTAATCGAAGCCACAGACGAAGAAGTGGTTCTTATGTCTTCGGGCTGCTTGTGTTGCTCCATTCGCGGAGACCTGTCAGATACGCTCGCCGGCCTGATGGAACGCCGCGAAAGTGGCAGTCTCGCCTTTGACCGTATTGTCATCGAAACCACCGGACTTGCAGACCCCGCACCAATCCGACAAACGCTGATCGTCGATCCTTACCTTGCCCGCAATACAATGCTGGATGGTGTTGTGACCCTTGTGGATGCCATCAACGGTCAAGCTACACTTGATGCGCAGTTTGAGGCCGTGTCTCAGGCAGCAACAGCGGACCTCCTATTGATCAGCAAAACCGACTTGGCACATCGTCGTGATGTAAAGGCGTTGCATACACGACTTGAGGCCCTGAACCCTTCTGCAAAAATTATAACAACCCGCGAGGCCAAACAGTCGCCCGCACTTCTTTTTGGCCTCTCAGGAATGCGTCGCGGCTTGGAAACCGAGAATGTCCTTGCCTGGATGGCTCGCGAAACACGAGCACCGATGGCAGATCCCCTTGCCAATCTTTCCGGCCTGTCTCAATCCACATCCAAACCAACGCTTCCCCCCCATGACGCACGCATTGAAACAGCTTCAATTCAGCTGGAGGCTCCGCTAGATGATCGCGTTTTTGACCATTGGCTGGACACACTCGTTGCCCTCAAAGGCCCTGACCTCCTGCGCGTGAAGGGCATTGTGTTCCTGAAAGACATCCCCACACCTTTTGTATTTCATGGTGTGCAACATATCTTTGATCCACCAGTGCCACTCAATAACTGGCCCAAAGACGATACAACCACGCGGATTGTTGTGATCGCACGCGACATGACATCAAAAGAGCTGGAGCGCAGCTTTGACATGCTACGCGCAACCAAAGCACCGCCGCAGCCAGACGTCTTTCCAGGTTGGCAGGAAACTGAACAAAAAAACTGGCCCTGAGAAACCTCAGGGCCACAAAAGGCCCCTATGGCGTGGCCAGGTCTCGATGTTTAGACGTTCAAATCCTGAATATCGGTTGCAACAGACGTGGCACAAACGCATTGAAACGCAAACGCGCGTCCGTTGCGGCAAGGCAGATGCAAACATCCTCCATGCCCGCAATCGGCGTATGCTCCAAGGTTTCATCTGCGACCTCGACATCGCCAACGCCGAACCGGCCGGTTTCATCCGAAAAGCTGCCCTGCAGCACAAGCGTCAGCTCCAAGCCGTTGTGCCCATGATCTGGCACGGCCTGACCTGGCGGAATGTAAAGCAACCGGACGCTCCCGTGTTTATCTTCCGACAAGATATCCTGCCGAACCCCCATGCCAAGCTTCTTCCAGCGAGGCTCCTGACCTTTCAGCGCCTCCATCACAGGCCCGGGATAAGGACCACGCCGCTGATAAACCGGCGTATCTGGGAAGGGATCATCCAACATCGCAAGCACGTTGGACTTCATGGAACTCGAAACATCGGCGCGCAGCATGTCGTCCAACACAATGCCGCCCACGGCTTCATGCGCCTCCACAACGGCCCGACATTCAGAACACATTGAAATATGGGTTGCTACAACCACGGAGAACGCATGCGGCAGCGTACCTGCCGCGTAAGCCGCCAGCATGGGCTCCGGGATATGATGGCTAATCGAGGTCATTCACTCAGATCTTTCAACTCATGCCTTAGACGCTGCAGGCCAAGACGAATTCGCGATTTGATGGTTCCCAACGGCAGGCCTGTTTGCGTGCTGATCTCCTGATGGGTCAGCTCTCCCAAATAGGCCTTTTCTATCACTTCACGCTGTTCAGGCCTCAACCTTTGCAAAGCTTCGCGCAACTGGCCTGTTTCCTGCTCAACCGCAACAATCTGGCTCGCATCTGGCTCTGCTTCCGGCTCTTCCTTCAATGCCTCCGGCATCGGCCGATTTTCTTTGCGTGCCACGTCGATCTGACGGTTACGCACGATTTGGTACACCCAAGCGGACACCTGTGCGCGGTGCGGATCAAACATGTGTGCCTTGCGCCACAGGGTCAGCATCACATCCTGCACGATCTCTTCAGCCTGTGCAGCAGACGTGCCATTACGCATCACAAAGCCCTTCAATCGGGGCGCAAAATGATCGAACAGCGCGGAAAACGCCGCCTTATCGCGGTGATCACGCACAGCGATCATCCAAAGGGTTTCTTGGGAGGGCTCCGCCTTGGCCTGCGTCACACGCTGCCTTTCTTTCGGGCGCGCCTTTGGCGCTTTGAGCCGGACGCGGGGGATATCAAGTGTTGCACTCACCATATCCCTACTACGCGGACACTTGCAAAGCAGATCACGCCCCTGAACAAAAACTGTGTTTTTTTGCCAACGCCCAGCGCTCTACTCTGAAAGTTCGCCCTCAAATCAGCGCTCTTTGCACCTTGGATCGGATCGGATACCAACAGATTACAGATGTAATGCCGATAAACCAGATGGATATCCTCATGGAAAAGCGCCCTATTGTCTCTTCCCGTCACCTCGCAGAAGGGGAAGGCTGGGAAGCCTCTGAAATCGAATATGGGATGATCATCGCCTACAATGCCTTCTCCCGGTGGATGACACGCTGCATGTCCGCCGCAGGGCACGCAGAAATGACATCCTTGGAAATTCTGGCGCTGCACAACGTGAACCACCGTGACAAAGACAAGCGCCTTGCAGACATCTGCTTTCTGCTGAACATAGAAGACAGCCACACAGTGAATTACGCCCTAAAAAAGCTAGTAAAAATGGGACTGATCCAATCTGAGAAGCGCGGCAAAGAGGTGTTTTACAGAACGTCCGCAACCGGCAAAGCGGCTTGCGACGCCTACCGCGAGGTGCGGGAGCGCTGCTTCATCGATGGTCTGTCAAAACTGGACCTGAGTGGTGACGACATGCGCGAAATCGCATCTTCATTACGCTCCTTGTCTGGGCAATACGATCAGGCCAGCCGCGCGGCGGCGTCACTGTAGAACTGTCGTCAAAAGACAGAGCAAACGCAAATACCTCAACGTTGACAAATTATCGACATTTTATGCATAACGCGAAAATACAACGTTTTGGGAGAGACTGATGGGCAAAGAGCACAGTGGCGCATGGCAATTCTGGGTCGATCGCGGCGGCACCTTTACGGACATTGTGGCCAAAACCCCGAAAGGCAATCTAAAAACCCACAAACTCCTCTCCGAAAATCCCGAAAGCTACAACGATGCGGCCGTGCATGGCATCCGACAGCTTCTGAAACTCACAGCCGACGAGGCCATCCCCGCAGGTGCTATAGACTCTGTGAAAATGGGCACCACGGTGGCCACCAACGCGCTCTTGGAACGCAAGGGCGCCCGCACGGTCCTACTGATCACCAAAGGTCTGCGAGATCTGCTGCGCATTGGCTATCAAAATCGTCCAGCTCTCTTTGCTTTGAACATAGAGCTACCAGAATTGCTCTATGAGGATGTGATTGAAATCGATGAGCGGCTGGATGCGGATGGCAATATCCAGACACCACTCGATCTGCCCAGCGCCAGCGCCGCGCTCAAAGATGCCTATGAAAAGGGCTTTCGGTCAGTCGCCATTGCCCTGATGCACAGCTATCGCTTCCCCGATCACGAGAAGGCTCTGGGCCAAACTGCTCAGGCGTTGGGCTTCACGCAAATCTCCCTCAGCCACGAAACAAGCCCCCTTATCAAGCTGGTCGGGCGCGGCGACACAGCCGTTGTTGATGCCTATCTCTCTCCAATCCTGCGCCGTTATGTGGATCAGGTCGCCACGGCATTGGATACTGCGAAGGGAGGCTGCGGACGCCTGCTGTTTATGCAGTCCAATGGCGGGCTGACAGATGCACGACTGTTTCAGGGGCGCGATGCCATCCTCTCTGGTCCAGCAGGTGGCGTGGTGGGCATGGTGCGCTCTGCAGCGGAACTCGGATTTGAAAAGCTCATCGGCTTTGACATGGGCGGCACTTCAACAGACGTCTGCCACTATGCAGGTGAATATGAGCGCTCTTTTGAAACAGAGGTGGCCGGTGTGCGCATGCGCGCGCCAATGATGTCCATCCACACCGTGGCAGCGGGCGGCGGCTCCATCCTCAGCTATCGCGACGGGCGCATGCAGGTGGGCCCAGAAAGTGCGGGGGCGAACCCGGGCCCCTGCGCCTACCGCAGAGGCGGCCCGCTCACAGTCACGGACTGCAATGTCCTCCTTGGCAAGTTGCAGGCCGCACATTTCCCACATGTCTTTGGACCCAACGGAGATTTGCCTCTGGATGAAGCAGCTGTGCGAGAGAAGTTCAACGCCCTGCGCACAGAAATCGGCACAGACAAATCTGTTGAAGAATTGGCCGAAGGCTTCTTGCGGATTGCCGTTGAAAATATGGCCAATGCAATCAAGAAAATCTCCGTACAGCGTGGCTATGATGTGACGCAATACACCATGAATTGCTTCGGCGGAGCTGGCGGGCAGCATGCTTGCCTTGTTGCCGATGCGCTGGGGATGGAAAGCATCTTCATTCACCCCTTCGCAGGTGTTCTTTCGGCTTTCGGCATGGGGTTGGCAGATATCCGCGCCATGCGCGAAAGCCAGTTGGGATGTGCGCTTGATGCCCCAGAAGCGGCCACCCAACTGGCCATCTTGGCACAGGCAGCACGCACAGAAGTCGCAGAGCAAGGCGTCTCAGATGCGGACATCACCGTCACTCAGGCAGCACATATCCGCCCCGCCGGAGCACAACAAAGCCTCAGCGTACCCTACGGCGATATCAAAACCATGCGCGCGGCGTTTGTCTCGGCACACAAACAGCGCTTCGGCTTTGCGCCGGACACAAGTGATCTGATCATCGATGTGGTGGTCGCCGAGGCCATTGGCCAAACCGGCGAGCCCGTCACCCTGCCTGATCCAGTAGGCGCAAACACCACCCCAGCACACGTGCGACTTTACACTGGAGGACGCTGGCAAGATGTCCCGCTGGTGGACCGCGAGACATTGAGCCTCGGACAATCTGTAACCGGCCCAGCTATTCTCACAGAACCGACTGGCACCAATATGATTGAAGAGGGCTGGCAGGCCACATGCGCCCAAGGTGGCAATCTCGTGCTCAAACGTGTTGTGCCACTGGCCCGCTCCGAAGCCATTGGCACTTCCGTAGACCCGGTCATGCTGGAGGTTTTCAACAATCTGTTCATGTCCATCGCAGAGCAGATGGGTGCGACGCTGGCCAACACGGCCTATTCCGTGAACATCAAAGAGCGCTACGACTTCTCCTGTGCCATCTTTGATCAGAACGGCGACCTTGTGGCCAACGCGCCGCATGTGCCGGTGCACCTTGGCTCCATGTCTGAAAGCGTGCGCACCATATTGCGCCTGAACGCAGGCAAGATCCGCCCCGGCGACGTCTTCATGATGAACAACCCCTACAACGGTGGCACCCATCTGCCCGATGTCACTGTCATAACCCCGGTATTTGACTCGGAAGGGCAGCAGATCCTCTACACGGTGGCTTCACGCGGGCACCACGCCGACATTGGTGGCAAAACGCCGGGATCCGCCCCGCCTGACAGCCGGTACATCGAGGAAGAAGGCATCTTGATCGACAACTTCCTGCTCGTAAACCAAGGCACTTTACAGGAAGAGGCCACACGCACCTTGCTGGCATCAGGCCCCTACCCTTGCCGCAACATAGATCAAAACATGGCCGATCTGGCGGCACAGGTTGCAGCGAACGAAACCGGCGCAGCAGAACTGCGTAAAATCACCAAACAGTTTAGCCACGCCACTGTGCAAGCCTATATGGAGCACGTTCAGGACAACGCAGAAGAAAGCGTGCGCCGCGTCCTCGACGTGCTGCATGACTGCGCTTTCTCCTACCCATTGGACGGTGGGGCCAAAATTGAGGTGTCCATCACAGTGGACAAAGCCAATCGAAGTGCCACGCTTGATTTCACCGGCACCTCTGGCCAGAGCCCAACAAACTACAACGCGCCTCTGGCAATCTGCCGCGCGGTGGTGCTCTATGTCTTCCGAACACTGGTCGGCAGCGACATTCCCATGAACGAAGGCTGTATGAAGCCGCTTTCTTTGATCGTGCCTGAAGGGTGTATGATCAACCCCAAAGCGCCTGCCGCCGTGATATCAGGCAACACCGAAGTCAGTCAGGCGATTGCCGATACACTCTATGGCGCGCTTGGCGTGATCGCCGGCAGCCAAGGCACTATGAACAATTTTGTTTATGGTAATGACGCCCATCAAAACTACGAAACCATTTGTGGCGGCACGGGCGCAGGAGATGGCTTTGATGGCACGAGCGCGGTCCACAGCCACATGACGAACACCCGCATGACGGATCCCGAAGTGCTGGAAACCCGCTTCCCGGTACAAGTGGAGGAGTTCTCCATCAGGCAGGGATCAGGAGGCGCAGGCCAGTGGTCTGGAGGAGAAGGCATCCTGCGGCGCCTGCGATTTAACGAACCCATGACCGTGACAGTGCTGTCCTCTCACCGGATCATCCCTCCACATGGCACTGCAGGTGGCGCCCCTGGAGGCATTGGTATCAATCGCGTCCAAAGGGCAGATGGCCGGATCGAAACACTGCAAGGGAACGATCAGGCAGAACTGACCTGCGGAGATGTCTTCATTATGGAAACACCCGGCGGCGGTGGCTTTGGCCGGTCTGATTCATAAACACTTAATCGTTCAAGTGTCCGTTATATTTTATCAAAAACAGACACTTGAACGCCAATCCTCACTTGAGGTTGCGCCGCAAAAGGCAATCTTGCACGCGTCCAGGAAAATCTGTCACGATCCCATCAAGCCCCATATCAATCATCCGATTGATGTCCCGCACGCTGTTGACGGTCCATGCATTCACCAAGAGGCCAAGCGCATGCGCTTCCTCGACTTGCTCTTGGGTGACCTCCATAAAAAAGGGGCACCACATCTGCCCCCCCGCATCAGCAACTGCCTGAGGCAACGACACCGTCAACTGAGTCAAATCTGGTTCAACTGTGCGGTCGGCGGATTGTGCCTCTTCCTGCGGATTTTTTGTCACGTAAGACAGATAAGAGGTCGGGAGGTCTGGTGCGATCTTTCGGCAAACCTCCAAAATGCCCCAGTCGAAACTGTGCATGGCCACCCGATTTGCAACTCCGGCTTTGCGCACGGCGGCAACCACCGCCTGCGCCATATCACGGCGTTCCTGCTCCATGTCTGGCGCATCCGGATCCGTTTTCATTTCCACAAAAAGATACAGATCGCTCTTGGCCGCAAATGCCAAGACCTCATCCAAAGTCGGCACTCTCGCACTGGGCAATCTGGCCTGATCGCTGTAACGGCGCCCATATTCCGTAGCGCGGTTGGCGGCACCAATGTCACAGGCGCGCAGGTCTTGGAGCGTCATTTCTGCAACGCGAGGCCCAGGATCTGGCAACCACAGACCAGAGGCGTCTCGCGCCAGCGATCCGTCCAACGTGTGGTTGTGAACAACAACCGGCACACGATCCTTGGTCATCACCACATCAAACTCAATCGAGTCCACGCCGATGGTCTGACAGAAGGCAAAACCCTCCAAGGTGTTTTCAGGCAAAACACCACGCGCGCCCCGGTGTCCAGAGACACGCGGGCCATCGGGACCAGCCCGAAAGCCTGCGAGTTGTAAAAATTGGCTCATCACTCGATCCGTTTTTGCGTATCAGGCGCAAAGAAATGCAGTGTCTCTGCGGCCGCCTCAAAAGACAAAACAGCACCGAGTTCTGCCGTCACGTGACCGGGTAAACTCGCCACCATTTCGGTCTGCGTACCTTCCAAAACGCCATGCAGCAAGGTGTTCGCACCCAGTTGTTCCATCATCTGGACTTTTAGACGCACAGGGCCCGCTTCAGAACGGATCAAATGCTCTGGACGAATACCCAATGTCACCGCCCCCGCACGTACTTCGCCCGCCAATGTTGTGCCATTGGCCAAGGTGATCGTCGCCCCGTCGGCATCCGCTGGCAGAAAGTTCATCGCAGGGCTGCCGATAAAGCCCGCCACAAACATGGACTGTGGTCGATCGTAGAGTTCAATCGGCGTGCCGAACTGTTCAACATAGCCACCATTGAGCACCATCAACCGGTCGCCCAACGTCATGGCTTCCACCTGATCATGGGTCACATAAATTGATGTCACACCAAGTTTCTGTTGGAGTTTGCGGATTTCCAAACGCATCTGCACGCGCAGCTTGGCGTCGAGATTGGACAGCGGCTCATCAAACAGGAAGACCTGCGGATCGCGCACAATCGCGCGCCCCATGGCCACACGCTGCCGTTGGCCACCAGAAAGCTGGCGCGGCTTGCGCTCCAGATAGGGACGGATTTCCAAAATATCCGCAGCCTCTTCCACCCGGCGATTGATTTCTGCCTTGGAGATTTTCCGGATTTTGAGGCCATAGGCCATGTTCTCGCGCACGGTCATGTGGGGGTAGAGCGCATAGTTCTGGAACACCATCGCGATATCACGCTCGGCCGGTTCCAGATCGTTCACCACCTGATCCGCGATCTGTATGTCGCCCCCAGTCACGGTTTCCAGCCCCGCAATCATGCGCAGCAAGGTGGATTTGCCACATCCCGAAGGTCCAACGATAACGACAAATTCGCCATCCGCGATCTGTCCGTCAATGTGGTGCAGAACCTCTGTGTCGCCATAGGCCTTCACAAGGTCTTTAAGTATAATGGATGCCATGGTCGTATTGCCTATTTATCTGTCTCAGTCAGCCCTTGCACAAAGAGCTTCTGCATGCCGATCACCACAAACACCGGTGGGATCATTGCCAAAAGTGCGGTCATCATAATGATGTGCCACTCAGGTGCTTGCTCTGCGGCTTCCAGCATTTCCTTGATGCTCATCACTATGGTGGTCATATCCGTGTCCGTGGTGATCAACAGCGGCCAAAGATACTGGTTCCAGCCAAAGATGAAGAGGATCACAAACAGCGCGGCGATATTCGTGCGGCTCAGTGGGATCAGAATGTCCCAGAAAAACCGCATCGGCCCTGCCCCATCAATCCGTGCACTTTCCAGCATCTCATCAGGGATCGTCAGAAACACCTGACGGAACATGAATGTTGCTGTCGCCGAGGCAATCAGAGGCACCGACAACCCCCAGTAGCTGTTGAGCATGCCCAAATTGGCGACAACCTCAAAAGTCGGGAGAATGCGTACCTCTACTGGCAGCATCAAAGTGATGAAGATCATCCAGAAGAACCCCATGCGGAATGGGAACTTGAAGTAGACAATCGCAAAAGCTGACAGCAGGGAGATCACAATCTTGCCCGAGGCGATCAGAAGCGCCATCACCAAAGAATTCAGCAACATGCGCCACACCGGCGCGCCAGCCGAACTGGAAAGCCCGGTGCCAAACAGCGTGTCTTTGAAGTTTTGCCAGAAATACGGTCCCGGTAGCAACGGAATGGGGGCCTGCGTCATGCGCACGGCATCATGCGTCGCCGCCACAAAGGTGATCCAGATCGGCAGCGCGACAATCACCACGCCGAGGATCAACACCAGATGGGAAACAAACGTAAGAAGGGGACGATTTTCAACCATCAGTATTCCACCTTTCTTTCAACATAGCGGAATTGGACAACCGTCATAATGATGACAAGGAACATCAGGATCACGGATTGCGCAGCGGATCCGCCCAAATCGAGACCAACGAAACCATCATTGAAGACTTTGTAGACCAGGATCGTGGTGCTATTTGCCGGACCACCCTGGGTGATGGCGTGAATGATGCCGAAGGTATCGAAAAACGCATAGACCGCATTGATCACCAGAAGAAAAAACGTCGTCGGGGAGATCAAAGGGAAGATGAAATCCTTGAACCGGCGCACTGGACCAGCACCATCAATCGCTGCCGCTTCAATGATTGAACGGGGAATAGATTGCATCGCGGCAAGATAAAACAAGAAGTTATAGGCGATCTGCTTCCAGGCGGCTGCAAAGATCACCAATGCCATCGCCTGAGACCCGTTCAGATAGTGGTTCCAGTCGACACCCAGCATGTCCAGAAAATATGGGAAGATGCCCAATGTGGGGTTGAACATAAACACCCACAGCGCCCCGGCCAACACGGGCGCCACCGCATAGGGCCAGATCAACAGCGTGCGATAGGCTGTGGCCCCACGCACGATCCGGTCTGCAAATCCAGCAAGGATCAGAGCCACTGACATCGACAGAAGGGCCACCGCAGCGCTGAAAAACAGCGTGCGCCAAAAACTGTCGAGGTAATGCGCATCGGCAAACAACAGTTCGAAATTCTCAAACCAGACAAACTCTGTGGACAGCCCAAAAGCGTCCTCAATCAAGAACGACTGATAGATCGCCTGCGCTGCAGGCCAGAGGAAAAAGACCACCGTGACAATGATCTGAGGGGCCACCAGCAAAAAGGGCAGCACCGAAGAAGGGAAATGAACGCGCTTAAGCATGCTACCCCGGCTATAGGAGAAAGGTCGTGAGACGGCAAAAGCGCCCGGCAGCTTACACAAGCCACCAGGCGCTCGGAGTTACCCGTCTTTATTTCGCAGCGCGCTCGAACTTGCGCAGCAGATCGTTGCCACGATCCGCAGCCGCATCCAGCGCCTGCTGAGCGGTTTTGTCACCCGCCCAGAGCGCTTCCATCTCTTCGTTGATCACGTCGCGGACCTGCACGAAGTTACCAAAGCGGATGCCACGGGAGTTGGCGGTTGGCGTGTTCAGACTCAACTGCTGGATGGCCGTATCAGTGCCCGGGTTTGCATCGTAAAACCCCTGCTCTTTGGACAGCTCATAGGCCGCTGTGGTGATCGGCACATAGCCGGTTTCCTGGTGCCACCACGCCTGAACCTCTGGCGACGACAGATATGTCATGAACTGTGCCAGACCTTTGTACTCGTCAGCATCATGTCCAGCCAAAGCCCAGAGGGTCGCGCCGCCAATGATAGAGTTTTGCGGCGCATCTGCGACATTGGTGTCCAATGGCAACATGGTTTGACCAAACTCAAAACCCGCCTGCGTTTTGATCGAGCCATAGTATGCAGAAGAGTTCATCCACATGCCGCACTCACCATTGGTGAACATCGGCAGCGAGTCGCCGCGACGACCGCCATATTTGAACAGATTGCCTTCAGACATGGCTGCGATGTCATCCAGACGTGCGGCCACTTTTTCATTGTTGAAGGTGAACTCCGTATCAAAACCAGCAAAGCCGTTTTCTTTGGTGCCCATTTCAAGGTCGTGCCAAGCGGAGAAGTTCTCCACCATCACCCAGGACTGCCAGCCAAAGCTGATGCCGCACTCCATACCGTTGTTCACCAGCGCCTGAGACGCGGCTTTGACGTCATCCCAAGTTTTTGGTGCCTCAACACCGGCCGCTTTCAGAGCGTCGGCATTGTACCAAAGAACAGGTGTAGAGCTGTTAAATGGCATGGAAAGCAGTTCACCTTCCGGCGTCTGATAGTAGGAAATCACTGCTGGAAGGTAGTCAGACTTATCAAAGCTCTCGCCCGCATCCGCCATCATTTTTTCCACAGGGTAGATCGCGCCTTTCGCCGCCATCATTGTCGCTGTGCCAACTTCAAAAACCTGCACCAGATGCGGGTGCTCTTTGGCACGGAACGCCGCAACTGCCGCCGTCATGGTCTCGGTGTAGTTCCCCTTGTAGGTCGGAACCACTTTGTACTCAGACTGGCTGGCATTGAAGTCGGCGGCGATCTTGTCCACACGTTCGCCGTTTGCACCACCCATGGCATGCCACCACTGAATTTCAGTCTGGGCAAACCCTGCGCCCGCCATCAAACTGGCCAGCGCGACGCCCGAAAAAGTTGCTTTAGTGAAATTCATCTCTCTTGTCCCTCGGTGAATTGACTAAATTTCAGGCAGAGAATTCGCCGATCCCAAAAATAATTCAAGTTAAACTTTTGCGACACAAACATAGCTCAATGTTATATACATGTCATAAAGCAATGCAATTATGGACAAAACCGAAGGAAACACCGCGTTGAAATTCCAAATCCGACAGCTTGAAGCCTTCCGCGCCGTGGCTGAAAGCGGCTCCATAACAAAGGCGGCAGCCGTTTTAGGCATCTCACAACCTGCTGTGAGTCGCCTGATGTCCGACTTTTCAAAATCTGTGGGTTTTGAGCTCTTCCAACGTCGCCGTGGTGTTCTGGAACCCACCAGCGACTCGCGCTATCTTTTGGCAGAAGTCAGTCGGATTCTGGACCGACTGGACCATCTGGATGACCTGCGCCGCGACATTGCAGAACGCAAGAGCGGGCACATTCGTATCGCATGCCTGCCCGGCTTCGCCACCAGTCACCTGCCCGGCGTTTTGGTGGATTTTCTGGCCGACCGCCCCGGAGTCACTGTCACACTGGAGCCCGACCGCCCCGAACGCATCCTAGAATGGATCATTGGCGAACAGTATGACTGCGCCATCACTGATGGATTCTCCGGCCACCCCGCGACGGAAGCAACGGACGTAAAAATCCGCTCTGTCCTGATCATGCCCGAGGGTCACCCCCTCGCGGAGCGGGCATTGTTGCGACCAAGCGACATACAACAGGAAAAACTCATTCATTCTCGCAGAGACAGCCCGTTCTTTCGCCAATTGGAGCGCGCTTTCGCGGAGGATGGTGCCGAAATAAACTCGTGGATCGAAGTTCGTCAATTCACCGCCGCATGCACAATTGTGGCACAGGGCCACGGGGTTTCAGTCGTCAGCGCGCTAGATGCCGAGCAATACCGAGATCAGGGCCTGATCATTCGTCCGTTTGCCCCACAACTTGATCATCGTCTGTCCATTCTACGCCCCATCACGGGAAATGCCTCGCCACTGGTCTTTGACTTTATCAAAGCCTTTACCGACAGCCTGACCCCATACACAGTGCCAATGCCCCGGCACACCACATCTGGTACAAACGCGTCCTCTGCCCATTAGCCAAGAACTGGACCAAAAAACGCCGACGGAGAATCTCCCCATCGGCGTTTCAGAAATTCTGGATGCGCCACCTCTCACAGCGCTCTATGCAAAATTCAGTGCGTCCAAGGCCCCCTGCGGTTGGTCGCAAAATTCTCACCATAGCCACCCGCACGGATGTTGGGCTTGCGTTGATGCGGCTCCATCACCTCTGCCTCGATATCGTGTTCGCGCGCGTAGCTGACAGCAGCTTCTTTGCTGTCAAACTTCAGGCGTATTTGGCTTTGCGTGTCACCGGAACCGGTCCACCCCATCAGCGGGTCAATGTCTTTGGCTTCCGATGGTCCGTATTCCAGAACCCATTGATGAGTTTTGGCTGTCCCGGAGGACATGGCCGTACGGGCTGGCTGATAGATGCGCGCAATCATAAGGCTCTCCTTGGCTTGCTGCTTTATCAAGGATTCTCGCTTCAGCGGCAAGAGACAGAATGGCGCAGAACTCGCTGTAAATCTTCAATCTTTGGAAAGGGAAGCTTGCAAGCAACCAGAAAACTCGGACAACCCGCGGGGAGCGAGGGGTGTAAGTGCGGTTTGAGCAGAGCTTTGCACCCGGCTGCTTGCTGCATGACCATAACGAGCAACCCATTCCTTTGGCAAGCGCAACACATATTTAATTGCGAGATAGGTGCAATTTTTATTCTAAAATTTCAATATCGCCCAGAATTTCTTACCAAAAACGGCCAAAAGACACATGACGCTAAGTCACTTTTGAGATTTTTACTGACCCGTCGATCAAAAATTTCTGCACATGCGAAGTAGATTTTGCCGCGTCGCAAAATTTTGAGTCACCGCCTATTGCAGCGTGGAGCGCACTTTCGCCCTTGCATAAGAACAAAAGAAGATCAAAATCACCCAGACGCGTAGACAACCAGCAATTGGAATCTCAAATGAGTGACGCCGCCAACGCCCCGCTTCTCAATGGCCCTGATCCGGAGGCAGCGCGCCGCCCCAAATTGGAGGGCGGCAAACGCATTGTCATGCACACGGAGTTTGAGCCCGCAGGCGATCAGCCCACCGCCATTGCCGAGCTCTCCGCAGGCGTGCGCGATGGCGAACGCAATCAGGTGCTGCTTGGCGCAACCGGCACCGGTAAAACCTTCACCATGGCCAAGGTGATTGAGGAAACTCAGCGCCCTGCCATCATCCTCGCCCCCAACAAGACCCTGGCTGCGCAGCTTTATGGCGAGATGAAAGGCTTCTTTCCTGAAAATGCCGTCGAGTACTTTGTCAGCTTCTATGACTACTACCAACCTGAAGCCTATGTGCCGCGCTCTGACACCTTCATTGAGAAGGAAAGCCAGATCAACGAACAGATCGACCGCATGCGCCACTCCGCTACGCGTGCCCTACTGGAGCGGGACGATGTGATCATCGTGGCCTCGGTCTCCTGTATCTACGGCATCGGCTCGGTGGAAACCTACTCCGCCATGACCCTCGATCTCAAAGCAGGTGGCGAATACGACCAACGCCAAGTCATTGCCGATCTCGTCGCCCAACAATACCGCCGCAACGACGCAGCTTTTCAGCGTGGCTCCTTCCGGGTGCGCGGCGACAGTTTGGAAATCTTTCCTGCACACCTCGAAGATCGCGCTTGGAAACTCTCGTTCTTTGGCGAAGAACTCGAAAGTATCACCGAATTTGACCCGCTCACTGGCGAAAAGACCGACACGTTTGAGCAAATCCGCGTCTACGCCAACAGCCACTATGTGACCCCCAAGCCAACGCTGAACCAGGCCATCATCAATATCAAAAAAGAACTGCGCCAGCGGCTGAACCAACTGGTGGACGAAGGCAAACTGCTTGAGGCGCAGCGGCTGGAGCAGCGCACCAACTTTGATTTAGAGATGCTGGAGGCACAGGGCTTCTGCAACGGCATCGAAAACTACTCCCGCTACCTCACTGGCCGTGCACCGGGCGAGCCGCCCCCCACCCTGTTTGAATTCATCCCGGACAACGCCATTGTCTTTGCTGATGAAAGTCACGTGTCGGTGCCACAGATCGGCGGCATGTACCGGGGTGACTATCGCCGCAAGTTCACGCTCGCGGAACACGGCTTCCGCCTACCGTCCTGTATGGACAACCGCCCGCTGAAGTTTGAGGAATGGGACGCCATGCGCCCACAATCCGTCTTTGTTTCTGCAACCCCTGCGGGCTGGGAGCTCGATCAATCCGGCGGCGTTTTCTCAGAACAGGTGATCCGCCCCACTGGGCTGCTGGATCCAGAGGTCGAAATCCGCCCGGTGGAAATGCAGGTGGATGATCTGCTGGATGAAATCCGCAAAGTCACCGCCCAAGGCATGCGCACGCTGGTGACCACGCTCACCAAACGCATGGCCGAGGATCTCACCGAATATCTGCACGAACAGGGCATCAAGATCCGCTACATGCACAGCGACATCGACACGCTGGAACGTATTGAAATCCTACGCGATCTGCGCCTTGGCGCCTTTGACGTGCTGGTCGGCATCAACCTACTACGCGAGGGGCTGGATATCCCCGAATGTGGTCTGGTGGCCATTCTGGACGCCGACAAAGAAGGCTTCCTGCGCTCCGAAACCTCCTTGGTACAAACCATCGGCCGCGCCGCGCGAAATGCCGATGGCCGGGTGATCATGTATGCCGACCGCATGACCGGGTCCATGGAGCGCGCGATTGGCGAAACCAACCGTCGGCGCGCCAAACAGATCGCCTATAACGAAGAGCACGGCATCACCCCGGCAACGGTGAAAAAGAACGTCGAGGATGTGCTTGCCGGGCTTTATCAGGGCGACACCGACCAAAGCCGCGTCACCGCAAAAATCGACACCCCGCTTGCTGGTGGCAATCTCGAAGCTGTGCTCTCTGGCATGCGCGACGACATGCGCAAGGCAGCTGAGAACCTCGAGTTTGAGGAAGCCGCCCGCCTACGCGATGAGATCAAACGGCTTGAAGCCGTGGACCTCGCCGTTGCTGACGACCCCATGGCGCGGCAATACGCGATCAAAGCCGCCGAAGAACAGGCTGTGAAAAGCAAAGGCCGCTCAACAGCGGGTCGCGCCGGACAACGCGGCGGAAATACAAGAAGCAAACGAAGCCGCTAACCCCGTATGGTGCGCATTCACTGCGCACCGCCGACCAAACGTCACACTGAAACGCCCCTTCTCACCACCACCCAAAGTTGATTAAGCTACCGTAGCTTTCATCAATACCTCCAAGGTCGTTTCCCTATGCATATTCTTATCGCTCTTCTTACCGCTATTGGCGGTGCCATATGGTGGTGGATGCGGATGAACCCGCGCGAAGCCATCGACACCGCTTCTGATCTCGCCACAACCGCCATCAACGCCCCGCGCCGTCTCGCTTTTCGCCGCAAAACTGGGCAACATCCTGTTGAGGGAATTGATGACCCGCGAATTGCGATCTGTGCGATCGCGCAGGCCTTCGTAGAAGCCGACGGGCTACCCACACAAGAACAGCGCGACAAGCTTCATGTTTTATTGCGTCAAAAGCTGCGCAGCACCGAGGAAGAGGCCAAAGAAATGGAAGTGCTTGGCCGCTGGCTGATGACCCAATGTGATGGGCCTGCTGCTGCGGTGCCGCGTCTGGCACGACGTCTCAATAAAATCGATAATGGCACCGCCTGGGATCAACTTCAGGATGTACTCTATCCACTTGTGCAGGGCGAGCTCTCAGAAGGTCAAATCAGCGCCATTGATGACTTACGTGTTGCCTTCAAACGGTAACTCATGCCCATTGCAGACCGTGCTATCCAATAACACCATCGCGTTTTTGCCTGTCAGGCCTCCCTGCAGCATGGCTCCGTTCAAACAACGGAGTCACACATGCACGCAAAATGCGCCCTCATCCTGCTCACTCTTTCCTCTATTGCCGCCTGCGCCACGCCATTGGAGCGGTGCCTAGCCACATCAGAGCGCAGCGTAAAACGTATCGAACACGCCATCGCCACAGCAGATGCCAATATTGCCAGGGGCTATGCAATCCACCGCTACGAAGAACCAATTGTTGTCCCCAAACACTGCCACGATGACAAAGGCCGCAAGTACCGCTGTGATGAAACTGAATATCACACCCTCGAAGTGCCGGTAGAAATCGACATCTGGGCAGAGCGTGAAAGGCGCGACGAGCTGCGTGACGATCTGATCTATGCCCGCGGTCAGGTCGCCCTTCAGTCTCAACAGTGTTTCGCCAGCTATCCCGAAGCTTAACCTACACAATCATATCCACAGCAACAAAAGGGGGGCCTTAGCCCCCCGAAATCTAGCCTGCATCAGAAATCAAAGATGTCATCCAGAAAGCTACTCATCTTTTTCTTTTTGCGTCGTTTGCTGTCATAGCGCGGATCATAGTGCGCCTCTTGTCCACGTCCGTCATAGCCCCGTTGCGGGGCTGGCTGCACGGCCTCGGAGGGCGGAGGTGGTGGAGGTGCCGCAAAAGCTGCGGCGCGCTCAATGATCTTGTCCAATTCGCCGCGATCCAACCACACGCCCCGACATTGCGGACAATAGTCGATTTCAACACCATTGCGATCCGCGATCACCAGCGTCGCACCATCAATTGGACATTTCATCAAGTTCCTCCTTACTGCGTCACTCTCTTTAGATAGGAGGCCGTTTCCGCATTTCATGTGTGAGAGCAGTAATTTACCGATCCAGAAGCGACCCGCTGCCAATTCCGACAAAAATACTCGCAACACTCAATGCCCGACAAAATTCATCAACTATTTGTTTTTAAACGTTTTTCTTGCAAACCACGCTGAATCATCTTATAAAGATGTCAACAGAGAGCGAGCCAGACTGGCCACTCACGTACGAAGCAAGCAATCCAGCAAGGCCCAGCCATTCGCCAGGTCCAGCAAGACAGCAAGCCACGCACGCAGGAAGACACAGTCCAGCCAGCTAAAAAACGGCGCCAAGGTTTTTCCTAGGCGCCGTTTTTGTTTTACGTCTAATTGTCTTCAGTTTGTACCGCGCTTCACCGCTGATACGTGTGCGTCCAAGATCACACGCCGATGAAAGCGCCTATTGAAGGAGCTCTTTAGAGGCAAGAATCGCTTCAGCGATGGGCTCAAAATAGCGCGCTTCAACCGAGGATCCGCTCCGCATCTCTTCTGCAGCGCGATCAACCGCAGCCATATACTGGGCACGTGCTTGTGGCAGCGATTCCTCGGTAACCGCTTTGATCCGCCCACCATTGACCCGCGCACGGCCGACCTCGGCATCCATATTGGCCCGCACAAAGGAATAAAGGCCGCGATTTACGCGCGTAAGCGCTACCTCCGCCTCCCAATACACTGACGCTTTGGAAATCACGCGCACCGTTTGACTGTAGGTCTGGCGCAAGCAATCCAACCGATATACCACATCCACAGTGGCACATTGCTCAATCCCATAGGTGAATGTGTCTACCGTGCGCTTGGTCTGCTCATTGGAAAACCCATAATCCGTTTCCGCCAACACCGGCTGCGCAACAGCAAAGGTCAAAACCGCAGCCACACCGCGCAACCATTTGAACATCTTCATATGTGTCAGCCTTTCCGAACCAATCTACCGGGTCACATGTACAGCACAGGCCGCATGGCGCACAACCTGTGCTGCGGTACTTCCAAGCACAATATCCTGCATTCCTGGGCGGTGAGAGGCGATCACGATACAATCCACATCTTCCTGCCCGGCCCATTTCACAATTGTCTTGCCAGCCGTGCCTTCGGCGACAACTCCAGTGGCATGGGGCAACTCGCTCCCCATGGCCTCCAGACTGGCGATTATTGCCGCCTGCGCCTCGGCCTGAAACCCCTCAGGAACGTAGTTGATCACGTAACTTGGCACATGTGCCATAACATGCAGCAATGTGACCCTCCCACCCTCACTCACCAAAAGCCCCGCCGCCGCAATCGCTTCAGAAGGATCATGATCTTCATCGAAGGCCACAGGCACCAAAACATGTTTATACAAAGCACTCTCCTAACCAACGGATTGGGTGTCTTCTCAAGAAGATAGGGTCAATCAAAGGCAGCGACAACATCATACATGACCGGTTCAAAGCTGCGGCACAACTGCGTGATACGGCGATTGCGCAAGCGCATCTCTTCGCTGCGCAACATCGCCTGAAAATCCTCTCGACGCTGCCATTGCGAATAGTTGGCAATGCGCGTTTGTGCGTCATTCACATGCAGTCCAGCCGCAATAAACCCCGGCTGCTTAGATATGAATTGCGCATAGGCCTCTGTCAGCTCATCCATCAGATCTTGACAGGTCCCCGGTGTCATTTCGAAAGTTGTTATGACGGTCTGAAGGGCCGCCTCCTCAGAGATTTTTGGCATCTATGTCTCCTCCACACTCTTTAGCCTAGACCAGCAAAAACCGCTTTGACCACATATTTCCCCCAAGCTCCGCGCCACAAATTTGTACAAATGAGAGCCCACGCGCTTGTGATTGCATCCTTTGCGCAACTGCAGCATAGTGAGGCGAGGTAAGAACCGGGCGCACAGATGGAAAACCACGGCCCCGGATACGAGTACGAGGCAGTCATGAAAAACATCCTTTGCACGCTGCTTGCAGCAGCGATTTTGATACCATTTCTTCCTTCTGAAACTGAAGCAGGCACCATGACGCGCGCCTGCCTGCGGTCAGATCGCGATGGCGCAACGCGATCCATGTGCCGCTGCATTCAGAAGGTGGCCAATCAATCGCTCTCCCGCTCTGATCAAAAACTGGCTGCGAGCTTCATCAAAGAGCCCCATAAGGCGCAGGAAATTCGCCAATCAGATCGCCGCAGCCACGAAACCTTCTGGCTACGCTACAAGAGTTTTGGCGAAGATGTCACTGCAAGCTGCAATCACCTACGCTGACATCAGCCGGACTGAGCGACCTTCAAATGCGGCGCTGGGCAGTGCAAACCGCCGCGCCGTTCCGCACTGATGGCATGCCCTTCCATGCCTTCTTGACGCGAAATTGTGGCAGACGCGCGCACCAAATCTGGCAAAGCATCTGCCTTCACACGCTGCCACGTCACTGTTTTCAGAAACTTATGCACTGACAGCCCCCCCGTATAGCGCGCGGCTTGATCCGTGGGCAGCACGTGATTGGGGCCTGCTGCCTTATCGCCAAAGGTCACGCAGGCTTCAGCGCCCAAAAACAACGACCCATAGGACTGCAACCTCTCTCGCCACCACGCCAAATCAGCCGCCTGAACATGGAGGTGCTCCGGCGCATAGCGATCCGCACAGATCGCCATCTCCTCGCGCGTATCGCAAAGTATGACGTCTGCGCGTTCCTTCCACGCCTGCTGCGCAACGCTACGATTGGGTTCCGGCAACGCCGCAAAACATGCAGGCACAAGGTTGAGCACATCCGCCGCAAGCGCCTTCGATGTGGTCACGAGCCAAACAGGTGAATTGGCCCCATGCTCGGCCTGCCCGACGAGATCCCAAGCAACCGTTTCCGCATCGGCCGTTTCATCCGCGACAATGAGCACATCTGTTGGTCCTGCGAACATGTCGATACCAACCTCACCAAACAATTGCCGTTTGGCCTCAGCCACATATTGATTGCCGGGGCCAACCAGAATGTCGGCTTTTCCCGCACCAAAATACCCCTCTGTCATGGCCGCAATCGCCTGCACACCACCCAAGGCCAAGGCCCGATCTGCGCCCGCCAGCCACATTGCGTATAAAATTGCTGCAGGAATGCCCTCGCCCAAACGCGGAGGGGAACAGGCGGTGATGTCAGCCACCCCGGCCACGCGCGCAGTTGTGATACTCATCAGCGCACTGGCAACATGACTGTATCGCCCCCCCGGAACATAACAACCCGCAGCCTGCAATGGGATCACCTTCTGCCCCGCAAATAGCCCCGGGCGCAGCTCGGTTTCAAACTCCGTCAAGCTCGCTTTCTGCGCTTCCGCAAAACGCCGGATATTGTCATGCGCGTAGCGCAGCGCGTCACGTAATTCAGGCGCCACCCGCGCTGCGGCCTCCGCCATTTCATCCCGCTCCACCACAAGAGCGCCATCCCACCGATCCAACCGCTGCGCATAGTCACACACGACGGCCTCACCGCCCTGCCGGATACGCGTCAGCATGATCTCCACAGTATCGCGCGCCTCCGCTTGGCCAGCTGCCACCACGGCCGGATCCGCTTTTTTCAAATATGTCACTGCCATAACTGGCTCCTTGCACACTTTCCCTGAAGTCTTGTCTTGACCCACCCCGCATCCCTATTCACAAAAAGCAAATCTACCGGAGAGACATAATGCTCAACAAAGGCGTCACCCTGCGGGGGCTTGAAGTGTTTGAAGCGCTGGCCGCGACTGGCGCTGTTGCGCAGGCAGCAGAAATCACTGGCCTGTCTCAACCAGCTGTGTCGCAGCAGATCAAAAATCTTGAACGCGCCCTTGGCACAGATCTTCTGGACCATGGGAAACGCCCGATGCAATTGACACCAGCGGGACGCGCCTACCTCAGCCGTGCGAGTGCCGTGCTTGCCGAACTGCGTCTTGCCCAAAGCGAACTCTCGGTGATGGACCTCACGCACCTCACCCAACTCTCTATGGGCATCATTGATGACTTCGATAATGATTTGACGCCACGGCTCGTGACCACTTTGGCAGAGTCGATGACACGCTGTCGCTTCCGCCTTGTCACCGCGCCAAGCCACGAAATCACCGAAGCGATCCGCGCCCGAGATCTGCACCTTGCCATCACAGCCTCTTCTGGAGAAGTTATTGACGGCATTACAGAATACCCTTTGACCCGCGATCCTTTTATTCTTGTTGCGCCGGTGGGATATGTGCCTGCACAAGGCGACATCATGACCGCACTCACAAACCTGCCCATGCTGCGCTACGGACAGGAACAACTGATTGGCCGCCAGATCGAAGCACATTTGAAACGGTGCAAACTGAAGTTTCCGCAGCGTTTTGAAATCGGCTCTAATCCTTCCCTTATGGCGATGGTATCGCGCGGCATCGGCTGGGCGATCACAACGCCTCTGGGTTATCTGCGCGCCGCGCGCTTTCACGATCGGGTCACGGCCCACCCTTTGCCTTTCACGCCCTTCAGCCGCACCATTTCTCTCTTGGCCAGCGGGGACTGGGCCGATACCGTTCCGCGCGACGTGGCCCAAACCATGCGCAACCTCCTGCGCGCCCATATGATCAGCCCCGCCATCGAGAAATTCCCCTGGATGGAAAGCGATTTTCGAGTTTTGGAGCGCTGAGGGCGACATGGGCACGGATCCTGGAAGCGTTTCTCAAACCCTTTCAGAGCCCCATGGTATTGTGCAAGGCGCGTGACTGCGGCTTCATAAACTCCACGCCACAACTTTCAAAAAACGAAATGTAGAACCATGCCCTGCTGCTCAGAGCGCCGCTACAAGGCCTTTTGCGCAGTCTTCGATCAGATCGAGCGTCTGGTCAAAATCCCGCGTGTAATAAGGATCCGGCACCGCCTCAGCGCCACTCTGCGGTGCGTATTCTGTAAAAAGGCGCACAGGCGTCTCATTGCCCACCGGTCGCAGTGCCTCAACATTGGCGAGATTGTCCGCGTCCATGGCAATGATCAGATCAAACCGCGCAAAATCCGTCACCACAAATTGGCGCGCGCGCAAATCAGACAAATCATATCCCCGCGCCATCGCTGCCTCTTGCATGGGCGCATAGGGGGCTTCGCCCACATGCCAGCCGCTGGTCCCTGCACTATCAAGCTCTACTTCAGGTGCAAAACGTCGCACGACACCCTCCGCCGTGGG
Organism: Shimia sp. R11_0; assembly: GCF_017744035.1. Taxonomy (NCBI): domain Bacteria; kingdom Pseudomonadati; phylum Pseudomonadota; class Alphaproteobacteria; order Rhodobacterales; family Roseobacteraceae; genus Shimia; species Shimia sp. R11_0. Next base: position 310,219 of record NZ_JAGHQY010000005.1, read on the forward strand.
GGACCGGCAGATATTCCCAAGACAGACAAAAAGTATTTTCATTGTGGCCTTCCTATGTCTGGCGCGATTGTGCTCTGTCTGACCTTTGCGTCAAGCGTCTTGTGTCCCCAAACCAGCCTTGGCACAGTACCCGCAAGAATAAGGGGCTTCGATCATCAAGCGCGAGGACATCACCATGGCCGACAACATTGTCATCCTGACTGGCGCAGGCATCAGCGCGGAGAGCGGACTGGGCACATTTCGGGACGAAGGCGGTCTTTGGGCACAGCATGCCATCGAAGATGTCGCGACGCCGGAGGGCTTTGCCCGCAACCCTGAGCTGGTGCACGCTTTTTACAACGCGCGCCGCAAACAATCCGCACAAGCCATCCCAAACGCGGCACATAAGGCGCTTGCGGATCTCGAAAAAACACATAGCGGCAATGTGTTGATCGTCACGCAGAATGTGGATGGCCTCCACGAGAAAGCGGGCAGCCAGAATGTGCTTCACATGCATGGCGCGCTGGCTGGCGCCCTATGTCACAGCTGCGGGCATCGCTGGCGCGCCCCTGAGGACATGCACCCAGACGACAGGTGCCCAGCCTGCACGGCTCCCGCAACGCGCCCCGACGTCGTCTGGTTCGGGGAAATCCCCTATCATATGGAAAAGATCAGCGACGCCCTTACACAAGCAGATCTGTTTGTTTCGATTGGCACATCAGGTGAAGTCTACCCAGCAGCCAATTTTGTCGCGGAGGCCGACTACCACGGTGCCCACACCGTAGAACTGAATCTAGAGCCATCATCCGGCGTCTCACGCTTTGCCGAAGTCCATCTCGGCCCGGCAACCGAGATTGTCCCCGCCTGGGTACAGCAGGAACTCCTCTGCTAATCACCAATGAAAAAGGCCACCCAATGGTGACCTTCAGAAGGGCGCAACAATGCGCCCTTTATGGCCTGCAGCCTCAGTTGCCGTGGCCTGCATGGTCACCGTGCTTCATCGCGCCATGATCGGCTTTGCGTTCCAGATCCACAGGGATCTCCAGCGCAACCTCACCAGCCTTTTCAAAGATCAGTGTCACATTCACAATGTCACCGTGATCCAAACCCTGGGTCAGCCCCATGAACATCACGTGATCACCGCCACGCGCCAAAGCATGCGTCCCGCCAGCGGGGATAACAAAACCTTCCTTGACATGCAGCATCTGCATATGGCCCTCAGCGTTTTCCTTATGTGTGTGCAGCTCAGTGCGCTTCGCCACATCAGATGCCGCTGAAATCAGGCGATCATCCTCATCACCGCTGTTTTCGATCACCATGAATGCTGCGCCAGCTTTGGCCATTTTGCCAGCAACACGGGCATATGGATCTTCTACCGTGATAGCACTCTGAGCAAAGGCAGGCAGAGCAAAAGAAAGAGCGGTGGTCGCCGCGAGAGCAATGGTTTTGAAGGACATAAGATTCTCCTGTCCGCAAGTGTGTCAGTTGGAATTTAAGAAAGAGACACACCCGCAGGCGGCGCACGGGCTGTAGAGGCAATCACTCGAATCACAGGTGGCAGAGTGTTCGGCGACATCTGCATAAGGCGCACAAATGCCACCGGAGCTGCGGCCACACCCGGAGCCACATCCACCCAATTCAGCAAAGAGAAACTTGCATCCGGGCACAGATGCGGTGCGCCCGTGGGGTTACCCTCGGCATCTACCGGCACCATCACCGGCGTTTCGCCAATGCAGTACTCTGCGTACCCCTGCGCACCGGGCATGCCACGCGCAATGGCCATACTGTGCCCAGTCAGCACAAGCACCGCCACAAGCATCAGGCTCACATATGTCCGGATCATCTTCACCATGCGCGCATATAGCCACGCGCTCCACGGAATGAAAAGAGCGACAAAAAGAAACAGCCCCGCAATTCTGCGAGGCTGCCAATACTCTCAAAAAGAGCCGTGCGATCAGGCGTTTGCGGCCTGTGCTTTCACGATCTCTTTTTTAACTTTCAGTGCGTTCGTGGACAGCTCTTCGTCTTTGGCTTTTGCCAAGAACGCGTCCAGACCACCGCGGTGATCCACGGTGCGCAGGGCGGCTGCGGAGATGCGCAGCTTAACGCCACGGCCCAGTGCCTCGGACTGCAGTGTCACGTCGTTCAGGTTCGGCAGAAAGCGACGCTTGGTTTTGTTGTTAGCATGGCTGACATTGTTGCCAGACATTGGGCCTTTTCCGGTCAGTTCGCAACGGCGCGACATGGGTTCATCCTCGTTTTAACGGTCTACGGGGATACGGCCCCGTCAAAATCAAAAAGGCGCTGCCAAGGCCGCGCCCGGAATTTCGTTTGGCGTCATTAGGCGCATTTGGAGGGGGCGTCAAGTGATTCAACACGCCGTTCACCGAAATAGCACCTCAGGTCGCAACATAATGTGGATCTCTATCAGGAGGCTGATTACGATTCCAATAGATCGTCATGCCTTGATCCCGCCGGGCGTAGATCTCGGGCAGGAAATTCTCGAGATTTCCAATCTCTTCAATGTTGTGCTGGACCCAGGCATAAGTCTTGTCTTCATGATAAACCCACGGCAGCAAAAGCCGGTTTACAAAAGGTTTCCACAACCCTCTGCGCAGTCCCAGGGTAAAGGTGTTGCGCACTGCGGCACCATTATCGCCATCCCTGTAGCGAAACTCGACATCTGCAATCACCACACCTTTGACTTTGACCTGCAGAGCATAGCGAGACGCATCCAGATGGGTAACTTCAAAGCGTTGGTTCACCAAACGACGGAGATCACCACCGTAGACTTCCACCAAAGTCACATGGTCGCCCGGCGCAAGAGGCGCGCCCGCATCGTGCTTCTCACTTGTCAGTGAGACATGTTCCGTTGGGTGTGCCACCAGGAAAGCTGGGTATCGCTCTCCATCAATCACCAAAGTCAGATCCGCATAAACACCATACCACCAATGCAGCATCTCGGCGGTCACCCCCTGCACAGGAGAATGCTCCACCTCAAAGAGTGTTCGCCCATCAGAAAGATGCGTCACAGTAGAAAACGCACCCTCATGACCCTTCAGGTCCCATCCAAAGTCTCGCGGCTCTGGAAGATCCATATGGCACCCTCCCTCTCTGCATCAGGGCCACTTCGAACATGCCTACTGGCAGGTATCTGTTCAGACTGAACAAAATACGCTTATCGCGCAAGTGCGACCAATATCTTAACACAAATCGAGAGGCAGGGCGGCGTCTTATTCTAGATTTTCCAGCATGCTCAACGCCGCCTGTGACGGGGTCATTGCCCCTGCCGCGACCTGCGCGTCCAGTTCCTGCATCCTTGAGCGCGCAGAGAGCTGATTGAGCCGCGCCAACAAACCCTGACGCACCTCTTCATGAAACCAGAATTGTGCCTGAGCCGCACGCCGCGCGCGCCAATGCCCTTCGGTCTTGCGCCATTCCATCAGCTCCGTCATTTCATCCCATGCCGCGCTGAGCCCATCTTCTTCCAGCGCGGAGACGGTCATCGCTTTGGGGAAGCCTTTTGGATCCTGCGGGCGCTTGCGCAACAGGCGCAAAGCCCCCGCATAATCCGCACAGGTCCGCATGGCGGTGGTTTTCAACGCACCGTCAGCCTTGTTTACCAAAATGATGTCCGCCATTTCCATGATGCCGCGCTTCACACCCTGAAGCTCATCGCCCCCCGCTGGTGCCAACAGCAACAAAAACAGATCGGACATTTCCGCGACCACGGTTTCAGACTGACCGACGCCTACAGTTTCAATCAAGATCACATCAAAACCGGCCGCTTCACAGAGCGCCACAGCCTCACGTGTACGACGTGCCACACCGCCAAGATGTGTCTGGCTTGGCGACGGACGAATAAAAGCATTGCGATCCCGGCTCAGCCGTTCCATCCGCGTCTTATCCCCAAGAATGGATCCCCCGCTGCGCGCGGAAGAAGGATCCACTGCCAGCACGGCGACCTTGAGCCCCTGCGCAGTGAGCATCATCCCAAAACTCTCGATGAATGTGGATTTGCCCACGCCCGGCGTACCTGACAAACCAATTCTGAGCGACTGCCGCCCCGCCCCGCTCAGCCCTTCCAGAAGTTCCGTTGCTTGGGCACGGTGATCCTCTCGCGCACTTTCAACCAGCGTAATCGCCCGTGCCAAGGCACGGCGTTCTTGTTTCAGTATTCTGTCACGCAGATCTGCGATATTCATTGCCGGTACCCGTGTTTTCTGTTTGGAAATCTTCATGCCGCGTGACACCTACCTTTGTCTAGCCCAGCGCTTCTTGCGCAATGCCACTTTATGGGCTCTGCTGCTCTGTGCCGCAGTCATGCTCCCTCCCTCGGCCACAGCAGAACAGATCACACAACGCTGGTCCGTACATGCATTTGGTATCAAGATTGGTGAGTTGCGCGTGACCATGTCAGAGACCCAGCAAAGCTACTCTGGCACGGGCATTTTTGAAACCACCGGCCTTGCAGGCGTGTTGAAAAAAATCCGTTTCTCAATTGACGGAGGTGGCGGCCTGAAAGGATCCAACCTCCTGCCGCGCGCCTATACAGGGCGCATCAACACCGGCAAGCGCATCTCTGAAACCAGCCTGCGCAGGCAAGGAGACCGCATGGTCAAAACCAAGGGGCTACAAGCACCAGATGTCCCTATTGAGCCAAGCGCTCTCAAAGGGGCCTTTGATCCGCTTTCCATGATGTGGCTCACCCTGCGCGACCAAACCAACGAAACGCTCTGCACGGTCGATCAGACCCAATTTGATGGCACGCGCCTAGTACGTATCACATTGAAAAACCGTCAGACCTCGGCAGAGGGGGTGATCTGTTCAGGCACCTATGATCGCATCGGCGGCTATTCCGCTGAAGATCTCGCAGAGCTAAAAACCTCCCCGCTGTCGATTGTCTATCAAAAACAAGGCAACGTCTGGCGTGCGCAAGAGGTGCATCTGACGTCCCGCCATGGCAAGGCCAAGGTCATCCGGCAAGAGTGACACTGGACGCCACGCGCGCGCTGACCGATAACGGCCCCATGATGCATCTGCCTGTTCACAACGCCCTGGAGCCGCTTCTCAAGGCCCTCAAATCCCACAATCGCGCGGTACTGCAAGCCCCACCAGGCGCAGGCAAAACCACTGTGGTGCCTCTGGCCATACGCGACGCGGGGCTGACGGATGGACGCATTCTGATGCTCGAACCTCGCCGTCTTGCCGCCCGCGCCGCCGCCGAGAGAATGGCCCAGACATTGGGCGAGAAACCCGGCGAGACCGTCGGCTACCGGGTGCGCGGCGAAAGCAAAGTATCGAAAAACACCCGCATTGAAGTCGTCACCGAAGGCATTCTGACCCGCATGATTCAATCCGATCCGGAGCTCTCTGGCATCGGTGCAGTGATCTTTGACGAATTTCACGAACGCTCGCTGAACGCGGATTTTGGCCTCGCGCTCTGTCTGGAGATTTGCGACGCGCTGCGCGACGATCTTTTACTGTTGGCCATGTCGGCCACATTGGATGCCGAACCGGTGGCAAAGCTGATGGGTGACGCCCCCGTCATCACCTCAGAAGGGCGCGCTTTTCCAGTCACCACCCGCTGGCTGGAAAAACCACTGCCCAAAAACACACGTCTGGAAGAGGCCACTGCACAATTGATTGCACAGGCGGTCAAGGAAACGGAAGGCGGTGTGCTCGTATTTCTGCCCGGCGAAGGTGAAATCCGCCGCACGCAGGCCTTGCTGAAATTGCCTGCCGACTGCACGATTCATCTCCTCTATGGCTCCATGCCCTTCAAGGATCAGCAGGCCGCCATTCGCCCTGCGGCGCAAGGGCGCAAAGTGGTGCTCGCCACGTCGATTGCGGAAACCTCTCTCACCATTCAGGACGTGCGCGTCGTCGTAGATGCCGGCCGCGCGCGCCGCGCGCGCTTCGATCCCGGCTCAGGCATGTCACGCCTTGTCACTGAGCGTGTGACCCGCGCCGAAGCGACTCAAAGACAAGGCCGTGCGGGCCGTGTCGCCGAAGGCACATGCTATCGCCTGTGGACAAAGGGCGAAGAAGGGGCGCTCCTGCCATATCCACCTGCCGAGATTGAAGCCGCCGATCTCACAGGGCTGGCACTGGAACTGGCTCTCTGGGGTGCCTCTCCAACCGATCTGGCATTCCTGACCCACCCCAATGCTGGCAGCTTTGCCGAGGCGCAGACCGTTCTACGCATGCTGGGCGCATTGGACAGCGACAACCGCATCACTGCCCATGGCAAAGCCATTGCCACAGTGCCGCTTCACCCGCGCTTGGCGCATATGTTGATCCTCGCAGGGCCGCAGGCTGCGCAGATGGCTGCCCTTCTGGCTGCCCGCGATCCCCTCAGCCGCGGCGCGCCCACCGACCTGAGCCTCAGACTGGAGGCTCTGTCCGACGTGCGAGCCTTCACAGAGCGGCGCCCCTATGGGGTCAACCGCACCGCCCTGCATGCCTTGCGAGACGAAGCAAAACGCCTTGCCAAAACCGCGCCAAACCAACAGCACACCACGCACAGTGCCGCAGAACTCGCCGCTCTGGCCTATCCGGACCGGATCGGCCTGCACCGCAAAGGCGACGCGCCCCGTTTTGTACTCTCAGGCGGCAAAGGCGCCGTCATGGATGACAGTGATCCAATGGCCAATACACGCCTGATTGTGGTCACCGACACTGACGGAAATCCGCGCGAGGCCCGCATTCGTCAGGCCATCCAGATTTCCGAAGGCCAAATCCGCGATCTCTTCCCGGATCACATCGCATGGCAGGATCACTGCAACTGGTCCAAGCGCGAGCGCCGTGTGATCGCCCGCCGTCAGGAAATGTTTGGTGCCATCGCCTTGGATGACCGGATCTGGAAAGACGCCCCTGACACAGCACTCGCGCGAGCCATGCTGGACGGGGTCCGTGATCTCGGTCTGGTCTTCTCCCCCGCAGCCCATCGCTTTGTGGCACGTGTCCAATTGATCCGCGCCGCAGGTCATGACTTGCCTGACATGACCGCCGAGGCCCTGATGGCACGGATCGAAGACTGGCTTCTGCCGCATCTCACCGGCATCAAAACAGCCGAACATTGGAAGAAATTCGACATTCTGGAAGCTCTGCGCGCCCAGCTCGATTGGAACCAGATGCAACTGCTGGATCGCATCGCGCCCGCGCATTTCACAACCCCCTTGGACCGTAAAATCCCCATCGATTATTCAGGCGACCATCCAGAAATCACCCTGCGCCTGCAGGAACTTTTTGGCCAAACCACCCATCCCATGATTGGCAACACCCCCCTGCGTGTCACCTTGCTCTCGCCAGGGCAAAAACCGGTGCAGACAACCATGGATATTCCCGGCTTTTGGACCAGTTCCTACGCTGACGTGCGCAAAGACATGCGCGGGCGCTACCCCAAACACCCTTGGCCTGAAGATCCCACACAAGCAGATCCCACTTTGCGCGCCAAACGTCGGGCCAGATAAGAAAAACGTGAGACACCTTGACGTTTTCCACAAGTAAACGTATATACAATGCAACGACAAAATAATGTGACGTTATAAATACATAAAACGACCAGAGCAGCCCATGACCAATCCTCTCAAAATCGCGTATGAAAACGTGCTGGCTCCAATGTTGCAGCGTCCGCGCCGCATTCAGGTGGCCGCGCTCTGTACACGCGATCACGACGGAAGCCGTCAGGTTCTTTTGGTAACCTCCCGTGATACCGGGCGTTGGGTACTGCCCAAAGGATGGCCCATCAAAGGTCTAGACGCCGCCGGCGCGGCTCTGCAAGAAGCTTGGGAAGAAGCTGGCGTGAAGAAAGCCAACATCAACGAAGACCCCTTTGGTGTATATGGCTATGACAAGCGCTTAGACGGTGGTTTGGAAATTGCCGTGGATGTCACCGTTTTCGAAACCAAAGTCGAAAAGATCGTAGATGACTTCCCAGAGGCTGATCAACGCACCCGCAAATGGGTTGCCCCTGCCGAAGCGGCCGAAATGGTGCATGAACCAGAGCTTCAGGCGCTTTTGCGGCAAATGTGACAGTTTTGTAACGGTTTTGTAACACCCCCCATTGCATCGCCTGTGTGACAAGGATACAGCCCGCTCAAACCAAGCCGGGAAACTTTGTTATGTCTACGCCTCACGACGGCAAGCACTGGTCCACGCTGGACCGCGACCTTCACCGCATCTCACATCTTGAATCCGCAACGCTCTATGTCGCGCGCCCCATGGTTGGTCTGGGCATCGCCCTCGCCTTCATCGTTTTGGCCGCTGGGATCGCAGGCCTGCTCACGGGCGAACAGCCCAACACCATGATCATCATCGCAGCAGCCGGTTTTGGCGCTTACATGGCGATCAACATCGGTGCAAATGACGTGGCCAACAATATGGGCCCAGCCGTAGGGGCGAATGCGCTCACCATGGGGGGTGCAATCGCCATTGCAGCCATCTTTGAAAGCGCAGGCGCGCTTTTGGCTGGGGGCGATGTGGTGTCCACCATTTCTAAAGGCATCATTGATCCCTCTGGCATCGGTCAGGCCGAGATCTTTGTCTGGGCCATGATGGCTGCGCTGATCTCTTCCGCGCTCTGGGTCAACATCGCCACCTGGGTGGGCGCGCCGGTTTCCACCACACACTCTGTTGTGGGTGGCGTCATGGGCGCAGGGATCGCCGCCGCAGGCTTTGCGGCTGTGAACTGGCCCACCATGGGCAAGATCGCCGCCTCTTGGGTGATTTCACCTGTGCTCGGCGGCGTCATCGCAGCCTGCTTCCTCGCCTTCATCAAATCACGCATCATTTATCAGGATGACAAAATCGCCGCCGCGCGCCGCTGGGTGCCTGTGCTGATCGGCATCATGGCCGCAGCCTTCGCTTCCTATCTGGCCCTCAAAGGCCTCAAGCGGATCATCAAAATCGACATCCAGACTGCTCTGCTGATCGGTCTCGGCACGGGCGTACTGTTCTACGCAGTCTCCAAACCTTTCATTCGCAAGCAATCCGAAGGGCTGGAAAACCGCAACAAATCGCTCAAGGTGCTCTTTGGCATCCCTCTGGTGTTCTCGGCCGCCCTGCTGTCCTTTGCCCATGGTGCCAATGACGTGGCAAATGCCGTCGGCCCACTGGCCGCAATCGTGCACGCTGCCGAATTTGGCGATATTGCCGCAAAAGTGGCGATCCCAACATGGGTGATGATCATCGGTGCCTTTGGCATCTCTTTCGGCCTGTTTCTCTTCGGCCCCAAACTGATCCGCATGGTCGGCGAGAAAATCACCAAACTGAACCCAATGCGCGCCTATTGTGTGGCACTCTCTGCCGCCATCACAGTGATTGTCGCCTCATGGCTCGGCCTGCCCGTCAGTTCCACCCACATCGCAGTCGGCGGCATTTTTGGCGTTGGTTTCTTCCGCGAGTGGGATGCGGAGCGGCGTCTGCGCAAGTCCGCCGACAAACGCCCAGCGGAAGCCCGCATCGCGCCGGAAGAACGGCGCCGCCGCAAACTGGTGCGCCGCAGTCATTTCATGACCATCGTCGCCGCCTGGGTCATCACCGTACCTGCGGCCGCATCCATGTCCGCTGTGATCTTCTTCATTCTCAACGGCATCACTGGCTAAACGAAAAGCGCGGGCGGTTCACACCGCCCGCAATCTTTGCCGCACCTCTCGCGGCGACAAGACCGGCGCACCCGCGCCCGCCGCTTCGGCCTCTCGGATCAACTCTGCAATCGCACTATTGATGGGGGCTGTGGTTCCCTGATCTGCCGCAAGAGCCACAATCTTGCCCTGCAACTCTTCGATTTCTGTCATGCGGCCCCGATCCAGATCCTCCCACATCGAACTGCGCGCATTTGGATCAATTGACAGCATGGCCTTGGCCACCAACCGGAACGCCCATGTAGGCAGCTTCAGGATCACAGGCACACGCCGCATGGGCACGGCAGCAACCGGATTGACCGTTGCGATCCCCGCCGCCCTCAACACATCGAGTGCCTCAACCATCTGTGCCGCCATCAGCCGGCGCCAGCGCATGTCCCCTATTTGTGTGCGCAGCGGCAAACCTGACAGGGCATTCAACGCATTGTTGAGATTGATAAGCAACTTGCCCCATTGCACCGCAGCCATGTTTCTATGTTCACGCACCTGCAGCCCCGGCAGACTGAGATGACGCGCCACATGCCCCTTGCCCTTTGCGATGCAAATGTCGCCGCTGGTGCCCCGATGAAACCGCCCGCCACCAACCCAAAGCACATTAAAAGGCACCATGCCGGCGCGCACATCAAATTCCGGCAACAGATCATGCAACAAAGGCGCATTCTGGACGCCATTCTGCAGGCTCACAACAACGGCCCCCTGTGGCGCATGGCGCGCAATCTGTGCTGCCATCTCCGCTGTCGCCGCACTTTTCACGGTCAGCAACACGATGTCCGCTCCTGCCAGACAGGCGGGATCCGTGTCCATGGCAAACTGATCTGGTGACAATGCCGTATCCATCCCGGCAAAATCCGTCAGCAGGAGCCCATGTTTGGAAAGCTCCTCCCGCGTTGCCGCACGCAGCAGCAGAGTCACATCATGGCCTCCTTCTGCCAGCATACCGCCAACAAAACAGCCAATGCTGCCCGCCCCGGCCACCACGATCCGTGGCCGCGTTTTCCTTTGTGGTGCCTCGCGCATCCCCAACGCACTCCCTGCTTCTGCCCCGCCCGCTGAATAAGGATAGTTTGAGGCAAAACTGCGGCAATCTGGGTCCTTCTTAAGTTCACCACGGTATTGAAGCCCCCGAAACCACGCTGATCTAAACGCAAAAAGGCGCCACCCTGCGGTCGCGCCTTCTGTTTTGCGATGTCTCAACAGTGGGTTACGTCAGACACCATTTCATAATCGCCTTTTGCGCATGCAGCCGGTTTTCCGCCTCATCAAAGATCACAGAGGCCGGACCATCCATCACTGCATCCGTGGCCTCTTCATTGCGGTGCGCCGGTAGGCAATGCATGAATAGCGCGTCATCCGCCGCTTCTTTCATAAGATCTTCGTTGACCTGATAGGGGCGCAGCTGATTGTGCCGCCGCTCCCGCATGGAGGCCGCATCATGCATGCTCACCCATGTGTCCGTCACCACCAGATCAGCGCCCTGTACCGCCTTGATCGGATCGCGCTCGATCTCCACCTTGACGCCCTTGGCACGCGCTTCTTCAATAAACAGCGCTTCGGGGTCGAGGGTCTGCGGACCTGTAAAGGTCAAGTCAAAGCCAAATTGCCCCGCCGCATGAGCAAAGCTGGCAAACACATTGTTACCGTCCCCAGACCAGACCACTTTCTTGCCTGCTATGGGACCGCGTTTTTCTTCAAAGGTCAGGATATCCGCCATGATCTGACAAGGGTGCGTGCGGTTGGTCAGACCATTGATCACAGGAACCGTCGCATTTTCCGCCATCTCCAGCAGAGTCGCCTCTTCAAAGGTCCGGATCATGATAAGATCCACATAGCGGCTCAACACCTTTGCCGTGTCCGCCACAGTTTCTCCGTGACCCAACTGCATCTCTGAACCTGACAGCACCATGGTCTGCCCGCCCATCTGACGCACGCCCACATCAAAGCTCACACGCGTCCGCGTCGAAGGCTTCTCAAAAATAAGCGCCACCATGTGATCTTTCAGCGGAAGATCGTCGTCCAGCGCGCCCTTGGGGCGTCCGTTGCGCGCATTCTTGATGGTCTTAGCGCTTTCAATCATGCCGCGCAGGTCGGCCACATCGGTGGTGTTGATATCCAGAAAATGTTTCATCGCTATGGTCCTTATTTCCCTGCGCCCAACTGGGACGCCGCCTTCTCCAGCCGTGCCACGGCCTCGGCAATTTCCTCGTCACTGATTGTCAACGGCGGCAACAGACGCACAACATTGTCCGCCGCTGGCACCGTCACAATCTCATTGTCATATCCGGCAGCCACCACATCGCCACAGGTCACTTTCGCGCATTTGAGCCCCAACATGAGACCCGCACCGCGTACCTCATCAAACACATCCGGATGGGCCGCAACCAGACCTTCCAGTTTCTGACGCAAAAGTCCGGATTTCCGGTTCACCTCGCCTAGAAATGCATCATTGGCGACGACGTCCATAACCGCGCCACCCACGGCACAGGCCAAGGGGTTTCCGCCATAGGTTGACCCATGCGTGCCTGCGACCATGCCACTTGCAGCCTCTTCCGTCGCCAGAACACAGCCCAGTGGAAAACCGCCACCAATGCCTTTGGCCACCATCATGATATCTGGTGTCACACCGGCCCATTCATGGGCAAAAAGCTTGCCGGTCCGGCCCACACCGCATTGCACCTCATCCATGATCAACAGAATGCCCGCCGCATCACAGAGCGCTCGCAGTGCCTTAAGATCCGCATCTGGCAGCGGGCGAATACCGCCCTCGCCCTGTACCGGCTCTACAATAATCGCCGCGGTCTGATCTCCGACCAGCGCTTCGGCCGCCTCAATATCCCCCCAGGGCACCTGATGGAAGCCCGGCAACAAAGGACCAAAGCCTGCAACCAGTTTCTCAGAGCCCGCCGCCGCAATACCAGCAGAGCTGCGACCATGAAACGCCCCTTCAAAAGCGATGATCTCCAAGCGCTCGGGCTGCCCCTTATCGTACCAGTACTTGCGTGCCATTTTCACCGCCAGCTCGCAGCACTCTGTGCCGGAATTTGTGAAAAACACCGTATCCGCAAAGGTGCTGGCCACCAGCTTATCTGCAAGCGCCTGTTGCTGTGTGATGTTGTAGAGATTTGAAACATGCCAGAGCTTGCCCGCCTGCGCCGTCAACGCCTCAACAAGCACCGGATTGGCATGTCCAAGCACGTTCACTGCAATACCCGCGCCCAGATCCAGAAAACGTCGGCCGTCCGCCTCGATCATCCAGCTTCCCTCACCGCTCTCAAAAGTGAGCGGGGCGCGGTTGTACGTCGGCAAAATAGACGGGATCATATCGATCTTCCTCTTTAGATCATGAGCCTCAGTGACTGCATCACAGGAGGCGTTTGCGTCAATGTTTTTGAGAATGTTTGCGCCAGTTTGTGGCGCAAGAGATCAAGGGCCGGTTACGCGGTCAGGCGTCGGCGTCGCAGGTGAAGGATATCGCAGCGTTTGATCATGTGCCCTCCCTAGAATGAAAACATCCAAATGGGAACCCCTATATTTCGATACGGCGCATTTTGGCGATTTTTGCGCAAAGAGGTCACTAAATCGGGCATGATTTCCGACACCTTGCTCCCCCTGCCAACACCCACCATAACACCAGCATGGATAATAATGCCGCGACCTCCCAAAACCCGCCGCTCGCTGCTGGGTTGACCCTTTTGGCCTCCGCCTTTGTCGCTGGCACAACACTGCTGGCCAAGGCGCTCGGCACAGGCACGCTGGGCCCTGCGATGCACCCGTTACAGATCAGCCACGGGCGGTTTCTGTTTGCCTTTCTGGGCTTTGCAACTGCGGCGATGATCCTACGACCTACACTGCAGCGCCCCAATTGGAAGCTGCATATCGGCCGATCTTCTCTGGGCTGGGGCGGTGTGACACTCATGTTCGCAGCCGCCGCCTTTATCCCACTTTCAGACGCCACAGCGATCAGCTTTCTCAACCCTGTGGTGGGCATGTTGCTCGCGATTCCTTTTCTGGGCGAAAAAATCGGCCCATGGCGTTGGGGTTCTGCCGTACTGGCCTTCACGGGTGCCATGGTCCTCACCCGCCCCGGTGCAGGCGCGCTGGAACTTGGCGCCATTCTGGCCCTCTGCGCGGCTTGTTTTTTGGGCGGCGAGGTCATCTTCATGAAAAAACTCACGGGCCGGGAGCGCCCTTTTCAAATCCTGCTGATCAACAACGCGCTGGGACTCACCATCGCCTCTGCTGTGGTGATTTTTGTCTGGCAAACTCCCACGCCCGCTCAATGGGCAGGGCTTGCAGGCATCGGGCTCTTGATGGCCACTGCGCAAACCTGTTTTATCAATGCCATGCGTCTCGCCGACGCCAGCTTTGTCGCGCCGTTTTTCTACGCTGCTCTGGCCTTCGCGGCGCTCTATGATGCCATCATCTTCGGTGTAATTCCCGACCACGTGAGCTGGATCGGCACAGCACTCATCCTCTGCGCCGCAGCAATTCTGGTTTGGCGAGAGGCACGCCACGCGTCAAAGTAACATATCACCTCAATGACTTACTCAGCCAACACCCTGGTCACGCTCCCACATCTGATGGCTGCAAAAGCTGCACCGCCGCAATGCGCCAGCTCTCCCCATCACTGATCATCAGATACTCCAGAACATGCACAACACCTTGTGCGTCGCGCACCAACACGCGCTGCCACAACGCATTACCTTCCGGGCGCAACGCGCCAAAGCGTACATCCTCCGCGCGATGCACCATTGGGTAACCACGTTTCACCATAACAGCAAAATTATCCGATGTTCCAAACAGGCGTTGAATATTCTCTGCGGCGAAACTGAAGGCCTGCACAAAATCATCTCCGCGAAAAGCGTCCATCTGTGCGCTGATCACCGCCTGAATATCAGCCGCTGCGCCCATCTCTTGACGTGGGGCCTGCGCCTGAGCAAACCCAATGCGAGAAAACTCCATCACAACCACAAGGGCCAGTAACACATGTTTCATGATCTTTCCTCCCTTGCTGAAGATACGCCTTCAACAGGAAACCAGATCAAAACATCAGCGTCACACCAGCCTCAAAAGGGACAAGGCCCCGCAAACGGGGCCTTGTGAAATCTGCCTGCGCCCGCAGGCGCAGTCCGCTAAAGAGACACAATCACCCAGCCACAAGTTCGCCAGCGAGCGCCTTATGGATCAGCGCCACGGTGTCTTCCACGCCATAAAGCGCAATGAAGCCCCCAAAGCGCGGCCCCTGTGAGGCCCCCAGAAGCACCTCATAAATGGCCTTGAACCAATCTCGCAGCGGATCAAATTTATGGGTTTTGCCAATCGCAAAAACGATGGACTGCAGGAATTCCTCATCGCCAAAATCAGGCTCTGGCAGCGGTTCCTCATTGCCCACCAACGCGTTTTTGGCCGCAATCACCGCCAGAGCGGTTTCTGCAGAACTCAAAGCGCCAGCCAAATCTTCCAGCGCCGCGCGCTCCTGATCTGTGGGCGCACGATAGACTTTTGCAGGCTTCACAAAATCATTGAAATAGCGCACTGCGTGCCCGGCCGCCGCATCCATACCCGGATGCGTTTCCGCTGTCGCATCAGGCGCATATTTGTTGATGAAGCCCCAAAGCGTCTCTTTATCTTCCGCGTTGGACACCGACGCGATGTTGAGCAGCATGGAATAGGGCACCACCATATCCGATTGCGGCACGTCGCCGCCGTGAATGTGCCACACCGGGTTGTTCAGCTGCGCCTTGATGTCTTGGCCATGATAGGCGCGCAGCTGCTGATGATACTCATCCACCGCTTTCGGGAGCACATCAAAATGCATGCGCTTTGCGGTCTTGGGCTTCTGGTACATGAAATACGCAAGACTCTCAGTAGAGGCATAGGTCAGCCACTGATCAATCGACACGCCATTGCCAGAAGACTTGGAAATCTTCTGTCCGTTTTCATCCAGGAACAATTCATAAGAGAAGTGGTTTGGTGCACGTCCGCCCAAAGCGCGACAGATCGCATCATAGATCTTTTCGTTGGTGGCATGCTCCTTGCCATACATCTCAAAGTCCACGCCCAGCGCGGCCCAGCGAGCCCCGAAATCCGGCTTCCACTGCAGCTTCACATTGCCGCCGGTCACAGGCACGGTCCATTCTTTGCCGTCTTCATCGTCAAAGGTGACGGTGTAGGTCTCTGCACAGACCTTTTTCATCGGCACGTACAGCACACGGCCGGTTTCCGGGTGCAGCGGCAGGAAGATCGAATAGGTGGCCGCGCGCTCTTCACGCAGGGATTTCAACATGATCGCCATGATGGCGTCATAGTTGTCCACCGCACGTTTCAGCACCTCGTCAAACTGACCGGATTTGTAAAACTCCCGCGCCGAATAGAACTCATATTCAAAGCCAAACGTGTCTAGGAACCGGCGCAGCATGGCGTTGTTGTGCTCACCAAAGCTGTCATGGGTGCCAAACGGATCAGGCACAGCCGTCAGAGGCATCTGCAGATAAGGCTCAAGCGTATTGGGGTTTGGCACATTCGACGGCACTTTCCGCAGCCCGTCCAAATCGTCAGAGAAGCAGATCAGCTTGGTTGGGATGTCGCTGATCGCCTCAAAGGCCACTTTGATCATCGTGGTCCGGGCGACTTCGCCAAATGTCCCGATATGCGGCAGACCAGAAGGGCCATAGCCGGTTTCAAACAGAACATAGCCCTTTTCCGGCGCGCCCTTTGCGTAGCGTTTGAGAAGCTTGCGCGCTTCTTCAAATGGCCAGGCTTTGGATACGAGGGCTGCGTCGCGCAGGTCAGACATTGTCCATCTCCGATGTCGGGATTGGTTTCAGCAAAATCATGCCCAGCGCCTCATTGCGCCCGACAATCCGCCGCTTCCTATTGCTCCTTGCCCTGTCAGTCAATATTCTGCACCGCAACAAGGTTATTTCAAAGGATGCCCCCGTGCCGGATAAGACCCCAACAACGCTCACCCCGCAGGATTGTCTGGTGGCGGTGATGATCGCCGTTTCGGCCTCAGATGAGAACATCCGCACCGCAGAACTGGTCAAAATCCAGGTAGCTGTGAACAACCTGCCGGTGTTTGGTGAATATGACATCGACCGGTTGAAACACATCAGCCAAATGGTCTTTGACCTGTTTGAACAAGAAGACGGCCTTTCCGCCCTCTTTGGCCTCGTGCGCCATGACCTGCCCGAACACCTTTATGAAACCGCCTATGCGCTGGCCTGTGACGTTGCCGCAGCCGATGGCACGCTTCAGGAACCAGAGCTGCGCATTCTAGAGGAAATCCGCTATGAGCTGGATATCGACCGGTTGCACGCGGCGGCCATCGAACGTGGTGCCCGCGCCCGTCATATGACCTAAGCAAACCTCTGCCGTTAAAGCAAAAACCAACGCGCCCCGATCCGGGCGCGTTTTTTATGAGATAATCGCAAAAAGCTCGTCTTTGCGAAACGGCTTGGTCAGGAACTCATCCATTCCGGCCTCCCGACAGGCCACAGCATCGCGGGGCTGTGCATTTGCCGTCAAAGCCACAATCCGGCAGGCGTCCCGGCCCGTGTCTTTCTCAAATTGACGAATGACACGGGTCGCTTCCAAGCCGCCCATGATCGGCATCGACAAATCCATCAGGATCATGTCCCAGCCCTCTTTTTGATAAGCGTCAACAGCGGCTTGCCCATTGGGCACAATCTGCACATCCGCACCCGTTTGCCCCAACATCTTTTGCACCACCAGTTGATTGGTGCGATTGTCTTCAGCAACCAACACACGCACGCCAGCCAACGCAGGCGCAGTGGGGCGCGTGACCTTGGCAATCGGCACTGTGTCGTGAACGGATGCCGCAGCCACGGTATCAGGGTCACGTATGAATGCTTCTACTTGAGCATCGGTCCCTTGCAACGCCACCCGAGCGGTAAAGGTTGATCCCACCCCTACTTCCGACACCACGTCCACACGTCCAGACATCAACTCAACCAAAGCCTGCGTAATGGCCAGGCCTAGCCCAGTCCCTTCTTCCTTGCGGTGGGAGGGACCGTCCACTTGCGCAAAGGCCGAGAAAATCTCCTCGCGACGCGTCTCTTCAATACCTGGACCTGTGTCTGTCACAGACAACAGCACAAACGCCTCATCTTCGACGTCCCGCTCCACCTTGACCACGATATGGCCTTTGTCCGTAAACTTGATCGCATTGCCCAGCAAGTTGAGCAGTATCTGCCGGATCTTGCTGGCATCACCAAGATACGTGGTTGGTACCGTTGGGGCATAATCCACATAAAGTGCCAGCCCCTTTCCGTCTGTTCTGGTGCGCAAAAGCGTGGTCACATCCATCACAACATCCAGCAGCGAAAAAGGCGCCTCCTTCAGAGAGGCTTTGCCAGACTGAATCTTAGAGAAGTCCAAAACATCATTCACAATCCCCAAAAGCGCATTCGCGGAATTGAAGATCGTACCGGCATAGAGGTTCTGCGTTCCATCCAGATCAGTTTCACGCAACAACTCACACATGCCAAGAATGCCATTCATCGGCGTGCGGATCTCATGGCTCATATTGGCAAGGAACTGCTCTTTTGCCTGCCCCGCCTGCTCCGCCTTTTCCTTGGCAAGTCTCGTGAGCTCCAGCGCCGTATCTCTCTCGCGCTCTGATGTGACATCCAATGCCGTTCCCAGCAGATGCGTGAGCTTGCCGCTTACATCAAAGATCGGCGTCAGCGTGGTGCGCATATCCATCACCCGCTTAGGAAACGGAAGCACCGTGTTATAGGTCGTGGTCTCCGCAGCGGCAACAACACGCAAATGCTGCGCCAAGGCACGTTCCCCCATTGAGCCACCAAAGATTTCCAGGGCTGTTTTGCCAAGCACCTCGTCTTTGGTCTTTCGAATACGGGCTGCCCCGATGTCATTGATCGCAATATACCGTGGCATCCCGTCGTCACAGACCTGCAGCAAGAAGATACCCACCGAAATGGCATCCAGAAGATCATGAGGATTTGGGAAGTCGAATTCCATGCCGCGCCGTTTCGCACCTTGCCCTCCAACTTTGGGAGGTGTGAGCAATTTTCCATGTCCTAACGAAAACTGGTTACCGAACCCTTGCCAGAACGCCGCTCGCCGCGTGCCCCAACATTTGGCACCGTCGCGATACCGGCAGCCATCAGTTCGTATCTTTGTCCAGAAATTCAAGCCAAAATGTCGCACCAGCCCCTTAAAACACCAATTTTGCAAGGCTGAGTTGAATTTTTTTGACTAAGCTCCGTAAACCGTGCTCCAGCGCTCAATCAGCTTCTGTTGAAGCTTCTTCGCACGCCCATTCCAACTGCGTGCACCTTTCGGTCTCTCTCGATCGGCACCAATCAGCCTGTTGCGCGCACTGACATCTGCCTCAAAGATCGCAAACGCCAATTCGCCTCCGTCCGCAGCTGTCGCATAGCCAGCCAGCGCGCTCACAAAATGCAGCGTGCCTGTTTTGGCCTTCACTTTGATGGGATGGTTCTTGTTCACTCGGCCATTGGCATCGCGCAAAGGAATGACCTTCAAAATCGGGCGCAACACCGCCTGCTGCCCGGCCCGCGCCAACATCAATGCCATCTCATCCGCACGTAACCGAGAAGCCTCTCCCAATCCCGAATGGTCCACCAAAGCCGCATCCTGCATACCCAGATGATCCCGGGCCCAGCGGTTCATCGCCCCCGCCGAGGTTTTGAGGGTTGTAAACGGCGTGCCACGTGCCTGCGTGGCCGCCATGCCAACCATTTCTGCGGTCAAATTGGTGGAATACTTCAGCATGCCTTTCAATATGGTACGCAGATCGGCACTTTGATGCCGCGCCACGACCACGCCACGCGGCGCACCATTGGATTTTTTCGGCGCCTTCATCACGATACCATGCGCCCGCGCCAGAGTTCTGAAAACCTCACCAGCATAGATTTCTGGTTCCCGCACAGGCAGCCACCGCGCCCCCCCCTTGCCCAAAGCGCCGCTGGCAACCGTCCACTGGTCACGCCCACCCTGTGACTTATAGGTGTAAACTGGCAGCTGGCGATTTGCGATTTTCATCTGCGCCACGGTGACATCAGGACGATACCGATCACTGCGCGCATCCATGCTGACCGCATAGCCGCTGCCAGCGCGTTTCCACTCAAAATGCACCCGGTTGTAATTCAGTGCCATACCCGACACCGCCGGATTATACCCCGCATGATCAGGCTGCTTTTTATCAATCCGCCGCACAGATGGCATCGCGCCACCCCAGACAAGAAACTGCCCTTTCACCTCACGGATGCCCGCAGCCTTCAATGTGCGCGCAAGATCAGCAAGACCATTGGTGTCCAGCGTGGGATCCCCACCACCGCGCAGTACAAGATCGCCCCGCAACACTCCATTGCTCACGTCACCAACCGCAACAAGGCTCGTGATGAACCGGTGTGAAGGGCCCAGATAGTGCAGCGCATAAAGCGCCGTAAGCACCTTGGTCACACTTGCGGGGGGCTGCCCGGATGAGGCCTGATGCCCCTCAAGCACTGACGCACTCCCCTGACGTGCCACAGCGACGCTCACCTTGCCACTCAGCCCGCTTTCCCGGATGAGCTCTTCCAAAGCCGGAGCCTGTGGCCGCGCACTCTGGCGCAACCCCGCTGGCCGCAGAACCGGACGCAACGACCGCGAAGGCGCCTCCGCCCAAAGCGTACTGCCAAAAGTGGCAGCTCCCATTGTCAAAAATGCTCGACGCGAAAATACCTTTTTCATGGCAAAACGTTACCCTCATGCCGACGCAGCTTTCAAGCGCTTCGATTGTCCCGCCTGATCACAAAACGCATCTGGAGACTGTCTCTTTCTGTCATAGCGCCAACATGTTACCTGCATCTTATGTGGAAGATTTTTGTGTTGATGTTCGTCGCCATGTCGATGATCCCCGCGGGCGACACGGCAGGTAAGCTGCTGACCCAGACCCATGGTGCCAGCCCCCTTTTTGTGGCCTGGTCCCGCTTCGCTCTGGGCGGCCTTCTCGCCCTGCCTCTCATGCGCGCTGACACGCTCCGTCTTCTGACCAATTGGCGCATCTGGCTGCGCGCCCTCATTCTGACCGGCGGCATCAGCAGCATTCAGACCGCGCTGCAAACCGCACCTCTGGCTGACGTCTTTGCCGCGTTTTTTGTAGGTCCAATCGTCTCCTACGTCCTCTCTGCACTCCTGCTGGGAGAACGTGTCACTCTCTTACGTTCATTGCTGATGGGTGTCGGCTTTATCGGTGTGCTGCTCGTTGTTCGCCCCGGTGTAGACATGTCCCCGGGGCTGCTCTGGGCCGCTCTCGCCGGGCTGTTTTATGGGTGCTTCCTGACCGCGTCACGCTGGCTTGCGGACGCAGGCCGCCCCGGAAGTATGATCTTCACACAACTGCTGATCAGCGCCCTACTGTTGACCCCTTTCAGCCTGTCACACATTCCGCCAATGACGTTGGAGATGGCAGGTCTCACCTTCGCAAGTGCCGCATTCTCCATGGGCGGCAATTTGCTTTTGCTCTTTGCCTACGCCCGCGCCGAAGCCGCCGTGCTCGCACCCTTCGTCTATCTGCAACTGGTCAGTGCCGTGGCCCTCGGCTGGTTGGTCTTTGCCCAGCTCCCCGATAACCTGACATGGCTCGGCCTGCTTCTTATTATAGGCGCAGGCATCGCCTCCGCCATAGCGGCTCGCCTCAAAACCGCCGCTCAATCCCGATCTGGACCGAATGGGAGTCGTAGCTGAACGCGTCCATCCCGCTGCGTTGGCGCTCATACTCCACCTGCAGAAAGGGTGTGTAGCCTCCGGGCAGGAAAATGTCGGAACGCTCCACCTTGAGACTGGCCCCTGTGGTGTATGCATCCGGGTTGTTGATAAGGTTCGGGAAAGTCTCTTGAGCGTCTTGAAAGCGCCGGAAGACACGCGGCTGAAGCGTCCAGCCGCCGCCCACATCCACAGAGGAATACAGGCTAATCGTGTAATACTTGCTCCCTTTGACCAAGGGGATGAAGTCATCGGTCCGGCGATCCTGATAGCTGATCTCACCGCCAACAATCGCACGCCCTCCCACAGAGCGCCGGAATCCAAGTGTGGTCTCAAAATCTGTACCGTCGCGCCCATCATCCCGTGCGTTGTCTACTGCAACATAGCTCACGCGCCCATAGGCGGATCCCCCTACCAAACTGCGGCGTTCAAAGGCCAACTCCAGACCCGCGCGGTCTTCATAACGATCACCTTGAAGAAAGCGTACCGAGTACACAGGCGCGAGGGACACGGTTGTCCTTTGTGTCAGCAAGCGCAGACCAAACCGGGCGCGCAAAGTGTAGTCATCATATTGGCTGCCTTTGGCCTCCAACGCATTGAGAGAGAGGCTTGTGAACCCCATCACGCCCACTGCGTCCGAACTTAGTCCGTCAATTTGCCGACGCAGACTCATGGTGCCGTTCAACCGTACAGCAGGCACGCGCTCTACAGGCCGATCAAAATCAAAATGTGGAGCCGTAGGGTTGTCAAAATGGACCCGCTCGCTTTTGTAGTCCAAACTGTTGCCTGCGGTGGTGAAACCAAGCGATAGATCCCAGTCAAACCCACGTCTGGCATCAATCTGACGGATGAAAGCCAGAACCTTCTGGCGCACCGGTTCTGGTAGATCCCCTGACAACACACGAAAAAACTCTTCGCGCGACCGCGCCCATTGCTCCGCCAAAAACAAAGCCCGCGCCAATTCCAGACGCACACGCACCAAAGTAGGATCTTCCGCCAGAATGGCTTCAAACACAGGAATGGCTGCGGCCGCTTTGCCTTCATGAACCGCAAACATCGCGTAATCAAAGGCCTCTTCAATCTCCATCACCTGTGGCGTCACAGCATTTGAAGCCTGAGCAAGTGGCGCAATGGCAGCGGTCATCAAAGAAATAGACAAAGCCGTCGTCGTGCTGCGCACCTTGTTGAAGAAACCCCGGGCCATACTAGCATTCCTATTATTAATGGCTCGGATGCCGCCCCAAGCCCCCACGGCCAAGTCGGACGGCATCCGTGTTTATGGAACCCGTTTACTGGTCTGCACCAAAGGCTCCGGTATAGTTACCAACAGCACCATTCATCTCAAATGTGCCGCCAACTTCCTCGGCATTGTCGCCGTAGAAATAGCCGTCCACATCACCCGTGCTGGTTGCGCTGAAGGGGATAACACCATTGATGTTGGCTTCAAAGCGGTTCCCGCTGATTGTGCCGGTTCCTGCAAAATCAAGATGCTGCCCGCGCCAAGTGCTGCCACCCGACATATTGCTGACATAAGTGTTGGTGCTCGCGATGTTCACATTGGAGAAATCCGATGTGGTGATCGCAATCTGCGACTGGGTCTGCAAGGCCCGCCCATCTGTGGTGATTGCCACACCTGCAGAGGTACCAAGATAGGTCGCTGTGCCGCTGACTGGCATGTCGGCAGTTGCGGTGCGCCGCCCAAAGCTGCCTACATTCACGCTGCCATTAGTGGTACCAACGCCATCTGCCCAAACACCGAAGGTCTGATGATCAAAATCCAAGGCAATTGCATTACCCAACCAAGCCCGCCGACGGCCATCGCTGGAAGTCGCACGCACCACCAGTTGATCCGCTCCATCATCAATATTGTCGCCAGCTGCTTTGCTGAACTGGGTGGTTGTGGTGCCATTGGAGAAGCTCAGCTCATCCATATCACCCAAGGTCGCATTGACCCGCATGCTGCCATTGCGCTCGTCATCAAGACGACCGCTGGTCACGGTGCCGCTCCCATCCGTGGACATATCACCACTGCGTGTACGGCCATTCAAAGTGGTTTCGCCGTGCACCTGCAACAGACGTTCACCCGCCAGATCATTGGCGCGGCGGCCCACTTCATCTTCGATAAAATCTTCAATTGTCTTGCCACAGCTTGCCACAGAAGCAACGGCGCCCAACAAAAGTGCTGTTTTGAGAGAGAATTTCAGCATTTCAGTACCCACTACATTGACGTTTCAGTTGAAGAGCGAAAAGCTTTTTCAGCCTTATAGTCATCCGCCCAAATCCCGAGACCCAATGAACACCCAGACTCTTAACGAGCGGTTGCGCGGACCTTTCCAGCTTCTTAACAAGAAAATCTCGACGGAAATTTTCCAAAAAACCCATAAAAAACGGGTCTAGTGCAGCTTGTGGAAACCCCCTCAATGCTTCGATCGCTGTCGCGAAAAACGCTGTGATTTCCTAGACAAAATGCGTCATACGCCGGATTAAAAGACCCTCAACAAAATAGATAAACACGTAAAGTCCACACCCGAATTACGGGAAAATTAACAGCGTCTTTACCAAGTGTTATTTCGATGGGATTTGTCTCAAATATCAACCAGCGGATATTTTCGCGCGATTGGTGCAGCATTCGCCGCCCAATCAACGCAGACACGCGCCCCGCGCCTCATTCATGAGTCGAAAAGACCACGTGCGTCACAAACAGACACGCCATGCACAGCCGTCTCTGCACCTATGCACGGGGCCAAAAGTCACTTTTCAGGGGTAAATAAATCACTTTGATCGGGGCGTTTGGGGGCCGCCAATCCAAGGTGCTTCCAAGCCTTCTGTGCCAACATACGCCCCCGTGGCGTGCGCTGGATCAACCCTTGTTGCAACAGAAACGGCTCAATCACCTCTTCCAGTGCATCGCGGCTCTCGCTCAACGCGGCGCTGATTGTGTCGATCCCCACCGGACCACCGGCATAGTTCTCCGCAATGAAGATCAGATAGCGCCGGTCCGCCCCATCCAGCCCAAGATTGTCCACGCCCAAGCGGGTCAGCGCGCCATCAGCCAGTTCCTTGGTGATCACGCCATCACCTTCAACCAGGGCAAAGTCCACCACCCGGCGCAACAACCGCCCAGCAATCCTTGGTGTGCCGCGCGAGCGCCGCGCGATCTCACGTGCGCCGCCGTCCATCGCGGGCACGCCCAATTTCTGCGCATTGCGTGTCACAATCTCATTGAGCTCGTCTTCCGTGTAGAACTGCAAGCGTGTCGGGATGCCAAAGCGATCCCGCAAAGGCGTCGTCAACAACCCCAGCCGCGTCGTCGCCCCCACCAGCGTAAAAGGCTGCAATTCAATACGCACCGTGCGGGCGGCGGGGCCTTCCCCGATCACCAGATCCAGCTCAAAATCCTCCATCGCCGGATAGAGCACCTCTTCGACCGCAGGATTAAGCCGATGGATCTCATCAATAAAGAGCACATCCCGCGCTTCAAGATTGGTCAAGATCGCGGCCAGATCCCCCGCTTTGGCCAGAACCGGCCCCGAGGTCATGCGGAAGTTCACGCCAAGTTCACGCGCCATAATCTGTGCCAGCGTGGTTTTGCCAAGGCCCGGCGGCCCGTGAAACAGTGTATGATCCATGGCCTCGCCACGACGCCGGGCACTCTCAATGAAAATGCGCAGATTGGCCCGCGCTTCCGCTTGGCCAATAAAGGCGCTGAGATCCTGTGGACGCAAGGCGCGGTCGGCATCCTCCGGACGTGGCTCCGGCCGCAATGTCGGATCAGGCTGGTCCATGTCTTATCCCTTCGGGGCCAGAAGTTTCAGCGCCGCACGGATCAGAGCCGCTGTATCTGCCCCCGGCGTATCGCTGGCCGCCTGCGCCACCGCCGTGGCCGCATCCGCAGGTCCGTATCCGAGATTGCCCAATGCCGAAAGCGCATCCGCCTGCACACTCATCGAAGCCGCAGCCGCAGCCCCGCTCGCCGCAGACGCGCCGCTGGGCATCACCGGGGCACGTGCCGGTTCCTCAATCACCTCATCAGACCCCGGTGCCGCTGCGTCTTCTACCTCTGGCGCGACATCACTGGCTCCGGCCATAGCCGCACTCAGGCTCCCGCCCAGGGCCATCACCTCCGGTGCCTTGTCCTTCAGTTCAATCACAACCCGCTGTGCGGTCTTGGGGCCAACGCCCTTCGCCACTTTAATCGCCGCCACGTCGCCCAGCGTGATCGCCCGGCTCACGCCTTCCGCCCCCAAGGCACTGAGAATGGCGAGACTGGCCTTGGCACCAATCCCCTGCACGCTCATCAACAGGCGATGCCATTCCTTTTCAAACAGGCTGGCAAAGCCGTAGAGCTGCAAAAGATCTTCACGCACCAGCAAATCCGTATAAAGCGCCACAGCCTCTCCCACCGCAGGCAGTCCTGCCAGCGTGCGCTCCGAACAATAGACAATATAGCCCACACCGCGCACATCAATCAGTGCGTGGTCCGCCGTCTTATACTCAAGCCGCCCAGAAATCTTTCCAATCATGCCGTCGCTTTCTTCAAGGCTTCCGAGTAGCCCGCCCCTGCCCGCGCATAATGCGCATGACACATCGCAATGGCCAGCGCATCTGCAGCATCCGGTCCGGCAATCTGCACACCGGGCAACTGCAACTTCACCATATGCTCCACCTGATGCTTTTCCGCATGACCAACCCCAACAATCGTCTTCTTGACCTTGTTGGGCGCGTATTCACCAATGGTCAGCCCCGCCTGCGCCGGCACCAGAAGCGCCACGCCGCGGGCCTGTCCCAGCTTCAGCGTTCCCGCCCCATCTTTGTTGACAAATGTCTGTTCAATCGCCGCATGATCGGGCAGAAACCGGGCCACCACATCGGTCAGCTGCTCATGCAGCGACAACAGTCGCGCCGCCAGATCCTGCCCCACCGAATGGCAAATGCCATTGCCGACATGCGTCAGTCGGCTGCCATTGGCGTCAATCACGCCCCAGCCCATGTTCCGCAATCCCGGGTCAATTCCCAATACGCGCATCTGCTGCCCCATTTGTTTTGTTGTTGTTCCATCCGCAGTAGCACGAAACAAGAACAAACGCCAAGCCTGATCCCGCAAGCGGGGCGAAACATGCGTATTTTTGCGCGAAGCCCCTTCGGCCGTACCGGGCCGGTCCCCCTTCGAAGGCACGTCGAAGACGGTCAATAAGACGTCGTATTTACTCCTTATTTTTATGGAAAAATTCGCACTTCACACTCATGCATTTTTCGCATGCCACCTATGTCACAAAACTGTCTTGTTTGTGGCGATTGCATTCCATATGTGCCCTCCATCGAAAACACAGACCATTCAGTACTGTGCGTTTTCTCCAAAACCATACGCTTGCCTGTTGTGCCGCCTTCTGCGGTGTGACGCCCAAAGCGCATGGCAGATCAGACGCATGGTGCTCAAGCACTCAAAGAGAAGGAACGCTGACATGGCCACTTTTGAAACCACTACGTCCACCCGTTTTGCCGGTCGTCTCGGCTACACTTTCGCGGCACTGACCGCGCTGTTCGTGGAATGGAACGACAAACGTAAGACCCGCAACGCTCTGGAACTGCTCTCGGACCGCGAACTCAACGACATCGGCCTCTCCCGCGCCGACATCGCTTCTTTCCGCTGAGCATCGGCACTGCCCCACTCACATGGTTTTCGGGCCCTTGGGTCGAAACCGCAGCTCCTCCAAGGAGCTGCGGTTTTCTTTTGGCCCAAACAAAAAGAAACGGCCCCGGGGAGAGAGACCCGGGGCCGTCTGGGATCTTGGAGGGATCCACGAAACTCTATGTGATCAAAGGTTGGCCTTGATCTGTGTTGCCAGCCAACTGGAAATCGGGTCTGGCCGCATGGTCCAGGCCGCCGCCTTTTCCACCTGCGTGCCACCA
Source organism: Shimia sp. R11_0 (assembly GCF_017744035.1). Lineage (NCBI taxonomy): Bacteria > Pseudomonadati > Pseudomonadota > Alphaproteobacteria > Rhodobacterales > Roseobacteraceae > Shimia > Shimia sp. R11_0. The sequence goes on from NZ_JAGHQY010000005.1 coordinate 337,509, forward strand.
CTCAGGCGCACAACATTCTGCGTGTAAAAATCTGCCCCGATCTGGGACATCATCACGCCCTTGATGACGAAGAATGACACCACCACCATCATCAGCCCCGCCCAAGGGAAACCGCGGCCACGTCCGGCGCCACGCACAATGACGTACCCATTGCGATCAATGGTGACGGATTTGCGAGATGTGCGACCGGTTTCAGCTTGCTTCCGATAAATCCGGGCAAGACGGTCGTGAAATTCTGCTTGAGATTCACTCATGGCATCAACTCAGGTTTGGCCCCCACCAAACATGGCTAAAACTGGTCGCGAAATGTGGCGAAAATAAGGCGCAGCCCTCCAAATAGGGCCAATTCGAGACAAAACTGCTCACAATTTCACAAATACCCCACCGCAGGCGAAACGACCTCATAAGATAGCAAAAACTGTCTTCAAATTGGAAACAAACACAAAAACAAAGGGCGCCTCCGCAGAGACGCCCTGTGATGTGATTCTAACTGTGAAAGTGCGGGATCAGGCGCTTTGGCGGGTCAGCGTCAGCGTGGTCCATTCCCCAATTTCTTCGCGAGTGTGCACCGCAAAGCCCGCCGCAGCATAGGCCGCAACCACCTCATCCGCCTGTTCATTGAGAATACCGGACAGGATCGCATGTCCCCCCGCACCAATGTTGGCTCCCATATCAGGGGCGAGATCGACCAGCGGTGCTTTCAGGATATTGGCGAACACCAGATCATATGGCGCTTTCGCCGCCAGATCAGGATGCCCAAAACCAGCGGCCTCCAGACAGATCACACGCCCGGACAGCCCATTGGCCTCCACATTGGCCTTCGCCACATCCACAGCCACTTCATCGATATCGCTGGCCAGCACCGGGTTGGGCCAGATGCGGGCTGCTCCCATGCCAAGCACGGCTGTGCCACAGCCGATATCCGCCACATTCTGCCCCACAAAGCCTTCTACGGCCAGACGGTCCAAAGCCTTCAGGCAGCCCAGCGTGGTGCCATGGTGACCGGTGCCAAAGGCCATGGCCGCTTCAATCAAAAGGGGTTCCGCCTCTGCGGGCACCTTATCCGCATCATGGCTGCCGTAAACAAAGAACCGCCCCGCTTGCACCGGAGCAAGCTCACGCTTCACCTTGGCTACCCAATCCGTTTCTGGCAACTCAGACACCACAAAAGGCTTGGCGTCAAAAGCCGCCGCCAACACGGCAAGCCCTGCCTCATCCGGCGCTTCTGTGAAATAACCCCCAACTTCCCAAAGACCAGAGCCATCTTCGATTTCAAAAACCCCCACGCCGGTGGGTTCGGGCACAAGACGCTCCATCGCCTCGCCAAGCGCTTCGCCTTGGGCTTTTCCGGGCAGCGTGGTGAATGCGGTAAATGTGGGCATGAGCGGTCTCCTGAAGCTTTGACAGCGGCCTAGGGTCTCCCCTCGCCGCCGTCAAGCCTGAGACCGTTGTTTTACTCAGCCATCGCAGCCAAAGGTCGGGTCAGACGGGTTTCATTGCCCTTTTCCGGGTGGCGTGGGATCAAAAAGGCAAGCCCCAGTGAAATCGCCGCCATAGAGGCCGCCAAGACAAAAACCGCACCGGGTGAGACCAGCCACAACAGCCCCAAAAGCACCGGCAGAAACACGGCAGCGATGTGGTTGATGGTGAACGCCACAGCCGCGGTCGGCGCCATGTCTTCTGGATCGGCAATTTTCTGAAAATAGGTTTTCAACGCCAAAGCCAGCGAGAAGAGCAGGTGATCCACCACATAAAGCGTCGCCGCCAAGACAATTCCCCAGCCAAAGAAATAGATCCCACCATAGGCCAAAAACACGATCACCAACCCGGCATATTCAAAAATCAGCGTGCGCCGCTCACCAAAACGGGCCACAGCGGTCCCAATCAAAGGCGCGCAAATCATATTGGCCACTAGGTTGATCAAGTAGAGCGCGGTGATCTCATGCACATCAAAGCCAAAGCGTTCCACCATCATGAACCCGGCAAACACCACAAAGATCTGACGACGGGCCCCGGCCATGAACTGCATCGCGTAATAAAGCCAATAGCGCTTTTTCAGCACCATTTTGCGCGACTGCGGCGTGCGCCCCTCAAATTGCGGGAAGGCGAAGAGGCAATAGACTGCAATCACCGCCGTGATACCGCCGCCCGCAAGATAGACCACCTCATAACTCAGATCGAAGCGTTTCCAGCTCAACACAATCAGCCCATAGGCCACCAATGTCGCGCCAGAACCCGCCGCAACCAGCCACCCCAACATCTTAGGCGCGCGCTTTTTGTCGAGCCATTGCAGCTGCAGCGACTGGTTCACCGTCTCATAATAGTGAAAGCCAATCGAGCTGAGCAGCGTGATCATCAAAATTCCCCCCATGCTGGGGAAGTAGGCGGTCAGCGCAGTGGCCACGCCCAACAGCAGCAGGGAGATCATGCCCAACACCTGTTCGCGGATGAACAGCAATAGGAAAATCACGCCAATTGCCAGAAATCCGGGAATTTCGCGCACTGTGTGCAGTAGGCCAATGTCGGAGCCGTCAAAGCCCGCTACCTCAATCACAAAGTTATTGAGCAGCGCAGTCCACGTGTTGAAGGCAATCGGCATCGCCAACGCCATCAGAAACAGAAGTGTGATCGGACGCCGCCACCACGGCAGGAGATGCGCGTCATCAATGGGGATTTTCCTAAACATACACAGCGCATACGCCCAAAGACCACGAAAGGCGACCCCCGACCATGGTAGAAAGACCTGTGCACCTCCGCACCACCTGTCACTTGGAACAGATCGTGTAAGCGAGGCGCTGCCTCGCGCTCCGGGATATTTTTGGTCAAATGAAGCAGGCCGTCAGTAAAAATTCTGTGGGTCGATATCCACCGCAAGGCGCAAGTCACCCTTCAGCCGGAATTGGCCGACCCATTGCGCAAGGGCGGCCTGTAACGGCGCGGATTTGTCTGCCTTCACCAAAAGGCGCACCCTATGGCGTCCGCGTACCCGCGCGATTGGGGCCGGAGCGGGACCATAGACATCTGCACCAATCGCCTTGAGTGCGCCCGCATTGCGCGCCAGTGCATTGCCCAGATCAAACACCTGGCTCACGTCGCTGCCAGAGAGAATAATGCCGGCCATGCGCCCAAAAGGCGGCACCACCGCATGGCGTCGCTCATCTGCTTCGGCGCGCCAGAACCCTGTCTCATCGCCGCTCAGGATGGCGCGGATTACCGGATGTTCGGGCTGAAAGGTCTGCAACAGCGCCAGCCCCGCCCGCTCGGAGCGCCCCGCACGCCCCGCCACCTGACGCATCAGTTGGAAGGTCCGCTCTGCGGCGCGCAGATCAGAGCCTTGCAATCCCAAATCCGCATCAATCACCCCAACCAGCGTGAGCAAGGGGAAGTTGTGCCCCTTGGCCACCAATTGGGTGCCGATGATAATATCGGCACCGCCCTGTGCGATGGTCTCGATACTTTCTTTCAGCGCGCGCGCCGAGCCAAAGAGATCCGAACTCAGCACCGCCTGACGTGCTTCTGGCCAAAGCTCTTTGGCCTCCTCTGCCAGACGCTCCACCCCCGGGCCAACCGGCGCCAGCTTGCCTTCGACCTCACAGGAGGGACAGGCCTCCGGCATGGGTTTGGTTTCGCCGCACTGATGGCACATCAGGCGCTTGAGGAAGCGATGCTCCACCATACGCGCATCACAGCTGTCACAGCCAATCTGATGACCACAGGCCCTGCAAATGGTGACCGGCGCATAGCCACGGCGGTTGATGAACAACAGCGCTTGTTCCCCTTTTGCAATCCGCGCATCCACCGCCGCCTTGAGCGTTGGCGAGATCCAGTGACTGGCAGGCAGTTTTTCTGCCCGCATGTCAATCGCGCGCATTTCCGGCAGGACCGAGGCACCATAGCGGCTGGTCAGCTCAAGCTTGCTGTATTTGCCCAGTTCTGCGTTGGTCCAACTCTCAAGGCTTGGGGTTGCTGAGGCCAACACCACCTGCGCCTCACAAAGTGCAGCGCGCAGCACCGCCATATCGCGCGCATTATAAAGCACCCCATCTTCCTGTTTGTAGGAGGTGTCATGTTCCTCATCGACCACAATCAAGCCAAGATCACGATAGGGCAGAAACAACGCCGAGCGCGCGCCAATCACCATCTGCGCGCCTCCGGCCCCCACCATCTTCCAGGTGCGGCGGCGCTCTGTCATCGTCACACCTGAATGCCATTCCGCAGGCCTCGCGCCAAAACGCGCCTCAACCCGCGTCAGAAACTCCGCTGTCAGCGCAATCTCCGGCAAGAGTACAAGCGCCTGCCGCCCCTTGCGCAGACATTCGGCGACCGCCTCAAGATAGACCTCTGTTTTCCCAGAGCCGGTCACACCGCGCAGCAGAGTTGTGCCATAGCGCCCTGTCTGCACCCCTGCGCACAACTGGGCCGCGCCAGCCTCCTGATCCTTTGTCAGGGCCTTGCCGCCATATTCAGGATCCAGTCTGGCAAAAGGCACATCCCGGGGGGCGGCTTCTTCCCGCACCACACCCTGTTTGACCAATCCTTTGATGACCGAATTTGTGACCCCAGCCATATCGGCCAGTTCCCCCATGGTGAACGACAGGTCACCGTAATCTTCCAATGTGGCCAGCACACGCCGCCTTGCATCGGTCTGCCGATCCGGCGTGCCTGTGCCCCGTCGATAGATCTTGCGCATCGAGGGCGGATCCGACAGGCCCGGCGCACGGGTGGCCAGTCGCAACATGGCATGCAGCGGCGTGAGCGTATACTCCCCGGCACGCTGCAAGAAGGCGCGCATATCCGCCCCCATGGGGGCGACATCCAGAACACGGTTCACCGCGCGCAGACGGCTCAGATCAAAGCTGCCGCTGCCCGGCCCCCAAATCACGCCCAAAACTTTGCGCGGCCCCAGCGGCACTTCGACAAAAGCGCCAAGCACACAGCCTCCCTCCGGGGCTTTGTAATCCAGAAACCGGTCCAAGGGCTGCGCAGTCAGCACCGAAACAGGAGCGCCACTGCCAAAGAAATCGCCCTCTTCCATTACACTCTGCTCCCGGATAGCTTGCATTCGCGCGCGCCGCGCCTCTTTTCGGCGCATTGGCACTCAGAGGTATCCCACATGCTGCCAAAAGGGCAAGACTGGGCCAAGTTATGTCGCGACTATCGCGAGCGTCACGGCCTGAAACAAGAAGCAATGGCTCAGGACTTCAATGTGGATCAATCCGCAGTCAGCCGGTGGGAACGCGGTATACGCGAGCCGTCTTTGCAGGTGAAACAGGCCATCTTGGAGGACGTGCTGCGCAATCGCACACTGGCACCGGATCAAACCATGCGCCTGCTGATGGAGCAAAGCGGCTCTGCGGTGGCGCTCTGGCAAAAGGATGGCACGCTGCTAGGCGCCTCTCCCCGCTTTGAACGCGAAGCGCTGTCTAACGACAACGGCGGCTCCTTGCTTCAGGACACACAGGTTCTCGCCCATATCATGCACATTCTGAACGAACACGGTTTCTTTGATGGAGATGTGCTGCTCGCCGTGATGAAAATCAACCCATTCTTGCAGCCTCGGCGCGTGGAAGCGGGAGGTGTCATCGTGGTGTCGATGTTCCCCATGCACGATGTGGGCGATGAACTGGCTGTTCTGGCGGTACATGATCACGATGTCTTCGCCCAGCCGCTGGACAACGCCGGGGACATTCAGATCACCTTTGCTGGCAGCAAGGCTGGCCAATCACAGATTGCCTACGGCCGCATTCCCGGTTTTTAAGAGATAACTTCCGGGCCCAAACCACGACCAGATAAATGAGCAAAAAACTGCCGATAACACGCTGAAATATAGTGCATAAATCGGCATATCACCACCTGTGTACTTCCCCCATCCTGACCGCCTAGCACTGAGGTGTAGCAACACGAGAAAAGGATCGGGTAAAATGAGCACTCTCTTGGGTACCCTCTTGGACAACGTTCTAACAGGCACACAGTTTGCCGATATGATCCGCGGTCTGGCGGGCAATGATACGATCACGGCACATGGTGGCGACGACACCATTGATGCCGGTGAAGGCCATGACAGCGTCAAAGCTGGCAACGGCGATGATATGGCCTATGGCGGGCTTGGAAATGACGTGCTGAATGGCGGCAACGGGGCCGATATGCTGGATGGCGGCGCGGGCGATGACCTTATTAAGGGCAGCAACGGCAATGACATGCTCTATGGCGGCGCGGGCAACGACACCATGTCAGGCGGTCGCGACGACGATATTGTTCATGGCGGCAACGGTGCAGATCTACTTTATGGCAACAGCGGCGCAGATGCCCTGCATGGGGGCGAGGGCGCAGACAGGCTCTACGGCAACTCCGGCGATGACGTTCTGGAAGGCGGCGCAGGCAATGACATGCTCTATGGAGGCGCAGGCAACGACACTCTTTATGGATTTTCATGGGGCGGCGAGCCTGTGCCTGCACAGGATGCCGATGCTCTGGTCAACCCAGATGAGCCAGTGGAAGACACGGACTATCTGCAAGGCGGAAGCGGTGCAGACACCTTTGAATTCCGCTGGCTGATCGACGCCAAAGCAGAGATCCTTGCCAAACACACCGATGCCAATGGCGATACGGATTACTCCATGAATGGCGTGGCCGGCGAAAACGACAACGCCCATGACCACTGGGTGGAAACCATCGGCACCAAAGTGGTGACCGATTTCGACGCCGCAGAAGGCGACACGCTGGTGTTCAAGGGCCACACAGTGGAACTCGAAGAAGCGATCTATACGGACTTTGACAATGATGGCGACATCGACACGGTTCTGACCTTCGTCTCAAACCAAGGCGGCAATGGCGGCGCCCACGATGGTGACGCCGTCGGGCAAGTTGTGATCCTGGATCAGCAGATTGACGCGGCCGATATCGCCGTAGACCGGGGCGCCTTCTACGGCGTCACCGAACCCTATTCCGAATTTGGCTAAGCACTGGCCTGCGCAGCTTACCGCAAGAGATACTGGCGGAGGCCCAATGCGGCCTCCGCCTTTTGGCGTTCAGAAGCAAATCTCGTTATCGCTAACGGAATTTCAGTATGGAAAGTGACTTCCTGCTTTTCGCAAAGCGCCTGATCGGGTAAAGCGGTGCCAGCCGCAGTGCAATCCCGCAGTTGCGCGCATCGCCTTTTTGCCTGCTCACTGCAGTAGAGGAACCGATATGAAATTCTTCGTAGACACCGCCGAGATCGACGCCATTGCTGAACTGAACGCCACCGGCATGGTCGACGGCGTGACAACCAACCCGTCTCTGATCAAAAAATCCGGCCGTGACATTCTGGAAGTCACCAAAGAAATCTGTGACCTCGTAGACGGTCCTGTGTCCGCAGAGGTGGTTGCCACCGAAGCAGATGCAATGATCGCCGAGGGCCGCAAACTTGTCGAAATCGCCGACAATATCGCTGTCAAAGTCCCTCTGACCTGGGACGGGCTGAAGGCCTGCAAGGCGCTCACGGACGACGGCCACAAGGTCAACGTGACCCTCTGTTTCTCCGCCAATCAGGCGCTGCTGGCCGCCAAAGCTGGCGCAACCTTCATCTCGCCATTCATCGGTCGCCTTGATGACATCAACCTCGACGGCATGGATCTGATCGCAGACATCCGTCAGGTCTATGACAACTACGGATTTGAAACCGAAATTCTGGCAGCCTCCGTGCGCACCGTGAACCACGCCACCCAATGCGCGCTGGTTGGTGCCGACGTGATGACCGCACCGCCAGCCGTGATCAAATCTATGATCAACCACCCGCTGACAGACAAAGGCCTCGACGCTTTCCTGGCTGATATCAAAGACGCAGGCATCAAAATCCTGTAAGTCTCTTCCAAGACATGCAAAGGCCCGGTTTTTGCCGGGCCTTTTTCATGACGGCCTGCGTGAGGCAGATTGCCCCGGCCTCTCGCCCCATGCTACCATACTGTGAAGAAGAGGCAGAGCAGACCGCCCACCAGATCCTACATGAGCACCGCACTAGATAAATTCCAACGCCTCGAAGCCATGGCCCTTTGGCGTGACACTCCCGAAGCCCAACGGCGCGACGTGATTGTCTCCCTCGGGGACGCGACTTTGGTGATCAAAGACACCAATGACCGCGCCTTGGCACATTGGTCCCTGCCTGCCGTACGCCGCCAAAACCCGGGCACCCTGCCTGCGGTGTTCTTCCCCGATGGCGATGAGGGCGAAACCATCGAAATTGGCGAAGATCATCTCGAAGTGATTGAGGCGATTGAGCAACTGCGCAAGGCTGTGGCACGGCCCACCAAAAACAGTGGACGCCTGCGCAAAGGGGTGATCGCCGCCACAACGCTTGGCATTCTGGGGCTGGGTGTGTTCTGGTTGCCGGGGGCCTTGGTCAACCATGCGCTGCGCGTCGTGCCAAATGTGGCACGCCAGACCATCGGTCAGGACATGATGCAGCTCACCACCCGCCTCACCGGGCAGCATTGTCGCAGCACAGATGCCATCGCTGCGGTGGATGCGCTGCAAAAACGTCTCAAAGTGCGCGTGATCACCGTCATTCCCAGCGCCCTGCGCGAGGCCGTGGCCCTGCCCGGCAACATCGTGCTGCTTGGGCGCGATGCGGTCGAAGACTATGAAGAACCAGATGTGGCGGCAGGGTTTGTGGTGGCCGCCCAGACCGCCAGCCCCGATCCGCTGCGCGGGGTCTTGGAAAGCGGTGGCATCTCTGCCAGCCTGCGCCTGCTGACTTCTGGAACCCTGCCCGAAGCCCTTCTGGTCCGCCATCTCGAAGATCTTTTCGCCACGCCCCCCCGCGCCTCGGCAGATGAAACACTGATCGCTGCCTTTGAGGAGCGGCGCGTGCGTCTGAAGCCCTATGCGTTGGCTATGGATCCTTCCGGCGAAAGCACCCTGCCCCTGATTGAAGCCGCACCTTTCACCGAAGAGTTGCCTGAGCCGGTTTTGAGCGACCGCTACTGGGTCGCCCTTCAGGGGATCTGCGGCAGCTGACCTGCCACAACCTTACCAAATCTCAGACTGCAGTGTCAGTTACTGGCGCAAAAACGCACCTGCAAAGCCCGCATCACGCGCCTTGGAAAGTGCAGCGCTCGCGCTGTCTTCCGCTGCAAACGGCCCGGCCAGAACAATACGCTGCGTCGCGCCATTCTGGGTGTATTTGCCAATACGCACCGGCAGCCCCATCCGGCGGATCTTTTTGGCTGCTGCCTGCGCCCGCGCCGCATCCCCAAAGGTGCCGACCTGCACATAAGGCGTGCCCGCAAGACGCAGAGATTTTGTCACTGGTTCCGATTTGGTGGCCACAGCTGTCGGGGCGATGACGTCATCCGAAGTGGCCGCTCGGGCAACAGGAGATGCCGCATCATCAACAGTGCGCTGGATCAACCGACGCGGCACCGTATTGGTCCAGATCGCCTCGGTCTGCGCAATACCGGCCACAGTCATCTGGGCACGTGTCTCACTCAACCGGCCATCCTCAAAAGCGCGTCGGTATCCCTCTCGCACTCTGGAATCCACCTGATTGGTCAGGTTGTTCTCATAAACATGCAAAGGCACCACACGCACATCCGGCGCAACCTCTGCAAGTTCACTGACCTTCACAACCGTCCCTACCGCAGGGCGGCGCAATGAACTGTTCTTGTCAAACCGCATTTGCGGCGGTGTGGCAGTCGGCCGCCCCGTGCCTGGTGTCACAGGTGACTGCGCCTGCGGACCACAACGCACCGGTGAGCCCTTATAAGTGGTAATGCCCTCACGACAGGGCGAAATGATGCCCGATGCGCGGGGCGCCTGCGTGGATGTGCGGCGCGGCTTTGTTGCGGTGGGCGCAACAGCGGCCTTTGGTGCCGTTTTAACCGGGGTCGTCGTAGTTGGCGCAGCCACTGGCGCGGCTGCCGGGGCAATGACTTTGGCATTTGTTGTCGGGCGCGCTGCCGTGGGCGTGGTGTAAAGCGGCTCGCCTCTTTTTTGTTTGACCACTTTCTTGGGCGGCTTAGGCGCTGCGGTCGTCACCACAGGCGCCGCTGCAGCCGCAGGTGTGGCCACCTTTTTTGCGGTAGGTGCCGAGGTCTTCTTCACGGTTTTTGGCTGCGTTTTTTGGGCAGCGGGTGCAGATGTTGCTGCTGCAGCTGTGCTTTCCGGTACTGCGGGCTGAATTTGCACCACGTTCTTGTCACGCTTGGGGGCCGCAGCAGGCGCGGTACGCGCCGCGGCATCAAACGTCGGCTTGAAACCACAAATCACCTTACGGTCTCGCGTCACACGCGGCACCCAGGTTGTGGCCCCATCCACACCCGCACGGATATAGACGCAACCTCGGCTATCGACAAACTGCTTGCCTTTGAAACTCGCCGGAGGAAATTCCGCCGGTGTCTGTCTGGCATTGATCGACTGGGCATGTGCCACCCCCAGTCCCGTAGATGCTGCGATTACGCCAATCGCTAGAAATCTGCTCAGCTTCATAATGCCCCCACAAGATGTAGGGGTATCCTACCAAATACATGGAAGATGAGTAAACCAAGGAAAGGCCCTATTGTGGTCAAATTTTAGACACAATTAACCAAATTAGGGCCTTTAAGGCGTCTTATTGTGTGCCAAACATCCGATCCCCGGCATCCCCAAGCCCGGGCAGGATATAGCCCTTCTCATTGAGACGCTCATCCAAAGAGGCCGTGACGATTGGCACATCCGGATGCGCTTCCTTCATCCGCGCGACGCCTTCAGGCGCTGCCAGCAGGCACAGGAAACGGATATTCTTCGCGCCCTTCTCTTTCAGAAGATCAATGGCAGCCGCAGAGCTGTTGCCCGTGGCCAGCATCGGATCCACAGCAATCACCAGACGTTCATCCAACTCACCCGGCGCTTTAAAGTAATATTGCACGGGCTCCAGCGTCTCTTCATCCCGGTACAGCCCCACAAAGCCAACCCGCGCGGAAGGTACGAGCTCCAGCATCCCGTCAAGCAAGCCATTGCCTGCCCGCAAAATGGACACCAGGGCCAGCTTGCGCCCCGCCAATGTCGGGGCCTCCATCTCGACCATCGGCGTTTGAATGGTCTTGGTGGTCATCGGCAACTCACGTGTCACCTCATAGGCCAGCAACTGGCTGATCTCACGCAGCAGGCGGCGAAACTCCCCGGTCGAGGTGGCCGCATCGCGCATGATTGTCAGTTTGTGTTGCACCAGCGGGTGATCCACTACGGTCAAATGATCCATCAGGCTTTCTCCAGTCTCTTGGCCACGACGGCCTTGGTCTCTTCATCACAGAACGCCGCATTGAGCGCGGTCTGGTTGATCTCTGCAAAATCCGCCACACCCCAGCCAAAGGCCTGCGCAAGCATCTCATATTCACGGCGCATGGTGGTGTGAAAAAATGGCGGATCATCTGTACTCACGGTGACTTGCACACCCGCATCGCGCAATGCCTGAATTGGATGCGCAGCAAAATCAGGAAACAGCCCCAACACCACATTGGATCCGGGGCAGACTTCCAGCGTGATCTGACGCGCCACAAGCTCCTTGATCAGATCAGGGTCTTCCATCGCCCGCACACCATGGCCAATGCGCGCCACATTCAGATCATTGAGCGCATCCCAAACGCTTTGGGCGCCGCCAAACTCCCCCGCATGGGTCGTCAGCTTAAGCCCGGCTTCGCGCGCCTGATCAAAGGCATAGGCAAAATCGCCCTGCGCAAACTGCCCCTCATCTCCGCCCATGCCAAAGCCAACCACAAACCGCCCCGCCGTTTCGGCGGCACACAGCGATGCACGTTTGGATTTTTCCGAGCCAAAATGGCGCACGGCCGTCACCACACCGCGCAGCGTGATGCCATGCTTGCGCTCCGCCATGGCCGCCGCCTCTTCAATGGCAGCCAGATATTCGCGCCAGGCCCCAAGATCCCCGCCACCACAGAAATCCGGGCTGATGAAACTCTCCGTGTACACAACCCCATTGGCCGCGCTTTCCTCAAGCCAGGCCGACGTCAGCCGGGCAAACTCTTCAGGCCCGGTCAGCACAGAGCTCGCCGCTTCATAAACGCTCAGGAAATGCACGAAATTTTCAAAGGCATACCCGCCATCCGGCGTAAACACCCGGCTTAGATCCACTTTCTTTTCATGGGCGAGCTGCTTGATAAAGGCTGGCGGCGCCGCGCCTTCATGGTGGATATGCAACTCCAGCTTTGGCAGGTCTGCCACAGTCATAGAAAGCTCCTTCCGCGCGGCGGCGTGATGCCAAGATGAGCCGCCGCCGTCGCCGCCACATCCACAAAGTCAATCAATCCAGCTTCTCCCGGTCCAACACCTGCACAAAGCACCGGCACACGTTCGCGCGTGTGATCTGTGCCCGGCCAGCTCGGATCGTTGCCATGATCCGCCGTCAGGATCAGCAGATCTCCCGGTGTCATCTTTTGCATAAAAGCACCGATTTCTCGGTCAAACCACTCCAGTGCACGTGCATACCCCGCGATATCACGGCGATGCCCATAAAGGCTGTCAAACTCGACAAAATTGGCAAATGTCAGACTACCATCCGGCGCGGTTTCGGCCAGCCCATGCAAATCCTGCATCAATTTGGCGTCGCTGCCCTTGGTGCAGCTGTCGATGCCTGCCATGGTGAAAATATCGCCGATCTTGCCCACGCCCAGCACCGCGCCCCCGGCATCCTGCACCCAGTTGGTCAACACCGGCTCCGGTGGGGCAATCGCGAAATCCCGGCGATTGGTGGTCCGCTCAAATCCGGTTTCCGCATCGCCCACAAAAGGCCGCGCAATCACCCGGCCAATTTTCATCGCATGCAGGCTTGGTGCCAACGCCCGACAGAGATCAATCAACCGTTCCAGCCCAAAATGCGTCTCATGCGCCGCAATCTGGAACACGCTGTCAGCAGAGGTGTAGCAAATCGGCCATCCACTGCGCAGATGCTCCGCGCCCAGTTCATTGATGATCACCGTACCAGAGGCGTGGCAGTTGCCAAGAATACCGTCGGTCTGCGCCAACTCACACACTTTAGCTACGAGGTCTTCGGGAAAACAGGGCGAGCCTTTGGGGAAATATCTCCAGTCCCATGGCACGGGCAGTCCGGCCAGTTCCCAATGTCCAGAGGGGGTATCCTTTCCCGGACTGCGCTCATTCGCGGCTCCCCAAAAACCGGTTGGTGTCGCCGCAAGGCCCGGTGTCTGCGCCCCAGACGCCAGCCGCACCGCCGCGCCAAGCCCAAGCCCATCCAGATGTGGCAGCATCAAAGGCCCAGAACGCCCTTCATCGGCGTGCCCTTCTGCACAGGTCTGCGCAATATGGGCCAGCGTATTGGCACCGCTGTCCGGCAAGGCCTCATTAAAGAAGCTGTCCGCATCCACGGCCCCACCGCAGCCAACGGAATCCATCACCACCAAAAACACCCGTGCCATTTATGAGCTCTCCTCATGAACAAGCGGCGGTATATCCGGCATTGTGGCGTCAATGGCAATGGCCGCGCGCACCTGTACCGCAGCCGCCTCCGCAGCAGCTTCCCGCGCCGCATGCACCCGCAACAGCGGCTGGCCCGCCTCCACATACTGCCCAAGGCGCACCACATCCGAGAATCCGACCGCAGGGTTGATCACATCGCTCTCAACCTGACGCCCCCCGCCAAGCCCCACCACCGCAAGGCCCAGCGCTTCGCCGTCAAGGGCAGTGATGTAGCCCGTTTTGGGCGCAGCAATTTCCCGTATGACCGGCGCTTCAGGCAAAAACCGCCGCCACTCCTCTGTAAAGCGCGCCGGCCCACCCATTGCGCCCACCATACGGCCAAACACCTCTGCGGCTTTGCCATTGTCCAGCACGTCACGCATCTGGCGCAGGCCTGCGTCGACATCACGCGCCATCCCGGCATTGGCCAGCAGACGCGCACCCAGAGCCACAGACAGTTCCGCAAGAGGCCCACCCGCCCCGTCACAGAGCACCGCCATACATTCAGCCACCTCAAGCGCATTGCCAAGCGACGCCGCGAGCGGCTGGTTCATATCCGAGATCACCGCACTTGTCGGACAGCCTGCCAAATTGGCGGTGCCCACCAAGGAGTGCGCCAACGCGCGTGCCTCTTGGGGGGATTTCATAAAGGCACCGGTTCCGACTTTCACATCCAGAACCAACCCCTCAAGACCAGCCGCCAGTTTTTTGGACAGAATGGACGCTGTGATCAGATCGAGACTTTCCACAGTCGCCGTCACATCCCGGATCGCGTAAAGCCGCTTGTCCGCGGGCGCGATCTCCGCTGTCGCACTGACAATGGCACAGCCCACCTGTGCCACAACCTCTTTGAACCGCGCCTCACTCAAGCCTGTGGACAATCCCGGAATGGCCTCCAGCTTGTCCAGCGTGCCCCCGGTATGCCCAAGGCCGCGACCTGAAATCATCGGTACATAAGCCCCACAGGCTGCCAAAGCCGGGGCCAGAATGAGCGACACGCAATCGCCCACCCCACCCGTGGAATGCTTGTCCAATACTGGCGCAGGCAGATCCCATACCATCCGGTCACCGCTGTCTCGCATCGCCAGCGTCAGCGCCACGCGCCCTTCCTCTGAGAGACCACGCAAACAGACCCCCATGGCAAAGGCACCAGCCTGCGCATCGCTGACCGTGCCATCCGCAAGCCCCCGCGCAAACCACGCCAATGCCTCACGGCTTGGTGTTTCTCCGCGACGCAGATGCGCGATGATTGAACGTGCGTCCATTTAGTCCCGGTCCTCGTGATCCGCATCCATGTGATCCGTGCCAAATGCGCCCGGCAGTAGCTCTGCCATGGTCATGGTCACACGCACCCCATCCAGGTTGGCCAAGGTCACCGTCGTGTCCTTACCGCCAAATTCCGCCAATTTCTGACGACACCCACCGCAGGGGCTCACCGGTTCCTTGCTGTCAGCAACCACAAACACTTCGGTCAACCGCGTCTCCCCCGCCGCGACCATGGCCGCAATCGCCCCGGCTTCGGCACAGGTGCCCTCAGGATAGGCGATATTTTCCACATTACAGCCAGCATAGATGGCACCGCTTTGCGCACGCACAGCCGCCCCCACCTTGAATTTGGAATATGGCGCATAGGCGTTTTCACGCACCTCAAAGGCTGTTTTTTCCAGTGTCATTCCCGTTCACCTTCAATGGATCACGTCCGTCATCGCCAGAAGCCCTGCGATGCCGCCGTTGAGTTTCACAAAGCCGGACAGACAGCCGGCATGACGTCACATGGCGCTGAACCAGACCCGCGCCATCTTGGCACCAGCTTCCTCCCGTACAGCACAAAGGTAAAGGGACGATCTTCGCCGCGCCCCAGCCCTGCGCACGCATAAATTTTCGATCGCCACAGAATGTAACCAAACGGTCAAAAATACAAGCCAATGCCGTTGCGTCAGAATTCCGCGTTTTCACCGCATGAAAACTGGTTTAAAGCTGAACTAATTTCTTTTTTCCGCACCAACAGTGCCACACAGAGGTCTCCAATGTCGGACAATCGCAATCAATCGCTGCGGGATGCGGCGCTTTTTTATCACGCTCATCCTAAACCCGGAAAACTGGAGATCCGCGCCACCAAACCTCTGGCCAATGGCCGAGATCTCTCGCGCGCCTACTCTCCCGGCGTGGCCGAAGCCTGCCTCGAAATCAAAGAAGATCCCGCAAACGCAGCACTTTACACCGCGCGTCAAAACCTCGTCGCCGTGGTGTCCAACGGCTCTGCCGTGCTGGGCCTTGGCAATATCGGCGCTCTGGCCTCCAAACCGGTGATGGAAGGTAAGGCGGTTCTGTTCAAGAATTTCGCCAATATCGACTGTTTTGACATCGAACTGGACGAAGCAGACCCCGAAAAGCTCGCAGAGATTGTCTGTGCCATGGGCCCGACATTTGGCGCGATCAATCTCGAAGACATCAAAGCCCCAGATTGCTTCATTGTCGAAAAAATCTGTCGTGAACGCATGAATATTCCGGTGTTCCACGACGATCAACACGGCACGGCGATTGTGGTCGGCGCCGCCGCAACCAACGCCCTGCGCGTGGCCAACAAGCGCTTTGAAGACATCAAAATTGTCTCCACCGGCGGCGGTGCAGCGGGCATTGCCTGCCTGAACATGCTGGTAAAACTGGGCGTGAAGCGCGAAAATATCTGGCTCTGCGACATTCACGGTCTGGTCTATGAAGGCCGCGAAGAGGATATGAATCCGCAGAAAGCCGAGTTTGCCCAAGCCTCTGACCTGCGCACACTGGACGACGTCATCGACGGCGCGGATATGTTCCTCGGCCTCTCAGGCCCCGGCGTACTGAAACCCGAACAGGTCGCAAAAATGACGGCGCAGCCGATCATCTTTGCGCTGGCCAATCCAACCCCGGAGATCATGCCGGATGAGGCACGCAAAGTGGCCCCGGATGCGATCATCGCCACAGGTCGCTCTGACTTCCCCAATCAGGTCAACAACGTGCTCTGCTTCCCTTTCATCTTCCGCGGCGCGCTGGATGTTGGGGCGACGGAAATCAACGACGAAATGTGCGTGGCCTGCGTGAACGGCATCGCCGAGCTCGCGCGTGCCACCACCTCCGCCGAAGCGGCCGCCGCCTATAAGGGAGAGCAACTCACCTTTGGGGCAGAATACCTTATTCCAAAACCATTTGACCCGCGTCTGGTCGGCGTGGTCTCCGCCGCTGTGGCTCAGGCCGCCATGGACAGCGGTGTTGCCACCCGCCCCATCCCTGACATCGACGCCTATGTGCATACGCTCAACCAGTCGGTCTTCAAATCCGCCCTGCTGATGCGCCCGGTGTTTGAAACGGCCCGCAAAGCCTCCCGCCGCATTGTCTTCTCCGAGGGCGAAGATGAGCGCGTTCTGCGGGCAGCGCAGGCCATTCTGGAGGAAACCACGGAAACCCCGATCCTGATTGGACGCCCCGAGGTGATCGAAGCCCGCTGCGAACGCGCAGGCCTTGCCATCCGCCCCGGTCAGGACTTCCAGATTGTGAACCCGGAAAACGATCCGCGCTATTTCGATTACTGGAACAGCTATCACGAGCTGATGGAGCGCGAAGGCGTCACCCCGGATCTGGCAAAGGCCATCATGCGCACGAATTCCACCGCGATTGGCGCCATCATGGTGCACCGCGAAGAAGCCGATAGCCTGATCTGTGGCACCTTTGGAGAATACCGCTGGCATCTGAATTATGTGGAACAGGTTCTGGGCAATAAAAACCTCTCCCCCCATGGCGCGCTCTCCCTGATGATCCTTGAAGACGGCCCGCTGTTTATCGCCGACACGCAGGTGCATGAGCTGCCCTCCCCCGAGGACATCGCCCGCATTGCCGAAGGCGCGGCCCGCCATGTGCGCCGCTTTGGTCTGGAGCCCAAAATCGCGCTCTGCTCCCAGAGCCAGTTTGGCAACCATCGCGTCGGCTCCGGCAAACGGCTGCGCGAAGCCATCGAAATTCTAGACAGCAAGCCACGTGATTTTGCCTATGAGGGCGAAATGAACGTGGACACGGCGCTGGATCCGGAGCTGCGGGCACGCATCTTCCCTCGCACCCGCCTGGAGGGCGAAGCCAATGTGCTGGTCTTTGCCCATGCAGATGCCGCCTCAGGCGTGCGCAACATTCTGAAAATGCGGGCCGGCGCGTTGGAAGTGGGGCCAATCCTGATGGGCATGGGCAACCGCGCCCACATCGTCAGCCCCTCAATCACCACACGCGGCCTGCTCAACATGGCCGCCATCGCGGGCTCTCCTGTCACCCACTACGGGTGAAGCCTTAGCAAAAATTTTTACAACATAAAGGGCGCCGCGCAGGCGCCCTCTATACTCTCAGGCCCATCAACACCCGATGCACCAACATCAGCGGCTGTCTTTGGTCACCCGCGCCAGAATGCGCAGATCAATGTTCGGGCCAACCAGATCAGGATAGCCCACCGCCCCAAACACCCGCCTGTCCAACTGCCCGGTCAAAAGGATCGACAGATTGTTCAAATCCCCCGCCTCTGTGCCGCGCTGACGAAACAGCTGCGCTGCCAGCGTCACCGGGCGCGTCACACCGCGTATCGTCAAATCCCCCGTCACCTGCGCGCCATGGATGGTGCCACTGATTTCGCGAGCAACAAACCGAATGGTGGGGTGATTGCTCACATCCAGCACCCGCGCCCCTTTCAACGCTTCAGTGGCAAAGATAAACCCAGCTTTCGCCTGTGCCGGGCTCAGCGTGACGTCAATCTTGCTCCGCCGCACATCCTGCAAATCTAGCAACAGATCCGCAGAGGCCACTGGCATAACCCCCTCCGTACCTGCATCACTCAAATAGTAGGTGAAGCCCACAACGCTGTTTTCCTTATCCAGCACATAGCGCTCCGGCGCGGCAAGCGCAGCCACCGCCCCTCCCAGCAAGCAAAGCAGCGCCCATACACCGCGCCTGATCTGGCGCAAATCCATCAGTCCCATAAACTCATCCCAACCGTTTCCCGTTTCACAATACCACAGCTTACGGCGCCCTGTGGCCAGTGGCTCAACTTCCAAGGTCACAACCGCCACACAATCACGCGAGCGTTCAGAGAGCTCTCGCCCAGAGCTGCAAACTTTGCTAATTTGCAAAACTCGCAAAATTTCCCGCGAATACGAGGGATATTTGGGGATTTGCAAAAATTTGCAGAAAGCACGAAAAGTTTCCTGCAAATTTATTTACGATATTCTTACAGGTCTTGCCCACGGGGCTTGCCGCCTTGGCAAAGGCTCCCTTATCCATTTGCTATAGAATGAGGAGGAGCCACCATGACGTATCAGGACGTCTATCAGACATGGAAAGATGATCCGGAAGCCTTTTGGATGAATGCCGCTGAGGCCATTGACTGGGACACAGCTCCGTCAAAGGCCCTGTTTGACAAAGGCGACCATCTCTACGAGTGGTTTTCCGATGCCAAGGTCAACACCTGCTGGAACGCCGTGGATCGCCACGTCGAAGCCGGTCGCGGTGAACAGACCGCCATCATCCACGACAGCCCGATCACCCACTCCAAGCGGGAAATCTCCTATGTAGAGCTGCGCAATCGCGTCGCCTCTCTCGCAGGCGCACTGCGCGCCAAGGGTGTGGAAAAGGGCGACCGTGTCATCATCTATATGCCGATGATCCCAGAAGCTCTCGAAGCCATGCTGGCCTGCGCACGTCTCGGCGCAATCCATTCCGTTGTCTTTGGCGGTTTTGCCTCCAACGAACTGGCGGTGCGGATTGACGACGCGAAACCCAAGGCCATCATCGCCGCCTCCTGCGGTCTGGAGCCCGGCCGCGTGGTGCACTACAAACCCCTGTTGGACGGCGCGATTGATCTGGCAACTCACAAACCCGACTTCTGCGTGATTTTTCAGCGCGAACAGGAAGTGGCCCAACTGATCGAAGGCCGGGATGTAAACTGGCATGGCTTCCAATATGGCGTGGAACCTGCTGAATGCGTGCCAGTCGAAGGCAACCATCCCGCTTATATTCTTTACACCTCCGGCACCACCGGTCAGCCCAAAGGCGTGGTACGTCATACCGCAGGCCATCTGGTTGCACTGAACTGGACCATGAAAAACGTTTTCAACGTCGATCCCGGCGACGTCTTCTGGGCGGCGTCGGATGTGGGCTGGGTGGTGGGCCACAGCTACATCACCTATGCGCCTCTGATCCACGGCAACACCACAATCGTGTTTGAAGGCAAGCCCGTAGGCACGCCGGATGCCGGCACCTTCTGGCGCGTGATTTCAGAGCATAAGGTCAAAACCTTCTTCACCGCGCCCACCGCCTTCCGCGCAGTCAAACGCGAAGACCCGCAAGGCGAATTTGTCAAAAAATATGACATGTCCTGCATGGAGCAGGTCTTCCTCGCCGGGGAACGCGCCGATCCGGATACGATCATCTGGGCACAGGAACAGCTGCAAAAACCCATCATCGACCACTGGTGGCAGACAGAGCTGGGCTACCCCGCCATCTGTAACCCGGTCGGGATCGAACTCCTGCCGATCAAACTCGGCAGCCCCTCCGTGCCCATGCCCGGCTATGACATGAAAGTGCTGGATGAGGGTGGCAACGAGCTTCCTCCCGGAGAGCTTGGCGCCATTGTCAGCAAACTGCCGCTGCCTCCCGGCACGCTGCCAACCCTGTGGAATGCAGAAGACCGCTTCAAAAAATCCTACCTGACCAACTTCCCCGGCTATTATGAAACCGGCGATGCGGGCATGATTGATGAAGATGGCTATGTCTACATCATGGCGCGCACCGACGACGTCATCAACGTGGCGGGCCACCGCCTCTCCACCGGCGGCATGGAAGAAGTGCTGGCCGGACACCCGGATGTGGCAGAATGCGCCGTTATCGGCGTTGCAGATCAACTCAAAGGCCAGATGCCTGTGGGCTTCCTCTGCCTGAACGCAGGCGCAGATCGTGACCATGCCGAGGTGGTCAAGGAAGTGGTCAAGCTGGTGCGTGAAAAGATCGGCCCGGTGGCCGCCTTTAAACTGGCCGTTGTGGTGGATCGCCTGCCCAAAACCCGCTCTGGCAAAATTCTGCGCGGCACCATGGTCAGCATCGCCGATGGCACCGAATGGAAAATGCCCGCCACGATCGATGATCCGGCCATCCTTGATGAGATCACCGAGGCACTGCAAAGCATCGGCTATGCCAAAGCCTGATCCAGTGGCTGGCGGGGCGCTGCTCCGCCCTCCGCTCAGGATCTGATACATAATCAAAAAAAGCCGCGCTCAGATTGGGCGCGGCTTTCTCTGTTTCTATTCAGACAAATTGCTCACGGATCAATCGCTCTTCCAAACCGTGGCCCGGATCAAACAGAATGCGGTGAGCGATCCGATCATCCGACAGGATCTCCACCGCCGCCACATGTTCAATGGATCGACTGTCCGCATGTGCCATCACTGGACGCTTGTCCGCCTCCAGCACTTCAAAGCGCACCGTGGCCTGTTTGGGCAGAAGTGCCCCACGCCAGCGACGCGGGCGAAATGGCGCAATCGCCGTCAGAGCCAAGACATCAGAGCCAATCGGCAGGATCGGCCCATGCGCAGAGTAATTATAAGCGGTCGATCCCGCAGGCGTGCTGATCAAGGCGCCATCACAGACCAGCTCCTCCATGCGCAGACGCCCGTCAATCTTGATGCGCAGCTTGGCCGCCTGTGAGCCCGCCCGCAACAGCGAAACCTCATTGATTGCCAGCGCCTCATGCACCGAATTGTTGACACAGGTGGCCCGCATCGCCAGCGGGTTCAGCGTCTCTTCTTCTGCCGCTGCCAGACGTTCAAGCAGATCACTTTCAGAATAGGCATTCATCAGAAAGCCCACCGTGCCCCGGTTCATACCATAGACCGGCGCTTCAAGCTCCTGCGTGTCATGCAGCGTGTGCAGCATGAAGCCATCGCCGCCCAGCGCCACAATCACATCCGCACTTTCCGGCGCCACATCCCCATAGCGCCCGATCAGCGCCGCCCGCGCGGTCTGTGCCACCGGCGCATTGCTGGCCATAAAGGCGATTCTCTCGGACATCACGGTCCCCACTTACAGACAAGCGGCCAAGTTTCCCTGCTCCGCCAAAGGTTTCCTATAGCGACATATGTTTATCCCCTGCACCATCTGCGGCGCTCAGGCAAGGCGTTGCGTCGCTTTGGGACCTTTCACCCCCCTTGTGTTTCCATTAGGAAACATCCAACGCGAACCTCTCATCAGGAGCTAGATGCCCATGACCACGACCCGTGATGCCGGTTTTTTCACCGAAACCCTCGCCTCCCGCGACCCTGAACTGTTTGGCTCGATCACAGATGAGCTGGGCCGCCAGCGCGACGAGATCGAACTGATCGCCTCCGAGAACATCGTTTCCGCCGCCGTGATGGAAGCGCAGGGCTCTGTGCTGACCAACAAATACGCCGAAGGCTACCCAGGCCGCCGCTACTATGGCGGGTGCCAGTTTGTGGATGTGGCAGAAAATCTCGCCATCGACCGCGCAAAAGAACTCTTCGGTGTGGAATTTGCCAACGTGCAGCCAAACTCCGGCTCCCAAGCCAACCAGGGTGTCTTCACCGCCCTGCTGCAGCCCGGCGACACCATCCTCGGCATGTCTCTGGACGCCGGTGGCCACCTGACCCACGGTGCTAAGCCAAACCAATCCGGCAAATGGTTCAACGCCGTGCAATATGGTGTGCGCAAAGAAGACAGCCTGCTGGACTACGATCAGGTTCAGGCGCTGGCCAATGAGCACAAACCCAAGCTGATCATCGCTGGCGGCTCTGCCATTCCACGTCAGATCGACTTCGCCAAGTTCCGCGAAATCGCTGATTCCGTAGGCGCATATCTGATGGTCGACATGGCGCACTTCGCCGGTCTGGTTGCCGCAGGCGAGCACCCCTCCCCGTTCCCCTATGCGGATGTTGCCACCACCACGACCCACAAAACTCTGCGCGGTCCACGCGGCGGCATGATCGTGACCAACGATGAAGCCATCGCCAAGAAGGTGAACTCCGCGATCTTCCCCGGCATTCAGGGCGGCCCCCTGATGCATGTGATCGCAGGTAAGGCCGTGGCCTTTGGCGAGGCCCTGCGCCCAGAGTTCAAAGAGTACCAGAAGCAGGTGCGTGCAAACGCCGTGGCGCTGGCCGACCAACTGGTCAAAGGTGGTCTGGACATCGTCACCGGTGGCACCGACACCCATGTGATGCTGGTCGACCTGCGCCCCAAAGGCGTGAAAGGCAACGCCACCGAAAAAGCACTGGGCCGCGCGCACATCACCTGCAACAAAAACGGCATTCCGTTTGACCCTGAAAAACCAATGGTCACCTCCGGCATCCGTCTGGGCACCCCAGCCGGCACCACCCGTGGCTTTGGCGAAGAAGAGTTCCGCGCGATTGCTGACATGATTGTTGAAGTGGTCGATGGCCTTGCCGCCAATGGCGAAGAGGGCAACGGCGCTGTGGAAGAGGCTGTCAAAGCCAAAGTGGCGGCCCTCTGCGCCCGCTTCCCAATGTATCCGAACCTGTAACTTTCGGATTTTATATTTTTGCAGGCCGCCGCTGGACATCCCAGCGGCGGTCTTTGCTTTTGTGACATCCCTTTGGGAACAGGCATCGCGCCACAAACAGGACGTAAGACAAACGATGAATGATGGATGGGAGACCTCTGCCTCTGCCTGGATCGCCAGCATGGGAGAAACAGGAGATTTCAGTCGGGAGTTTGTACTGGATGCGCCGATGCAGGCGCGCGTTGTCGCCTCTGGGGCTCAATCGGTGTTGGACTTGGGCTGTGGTGAAGGGCGCTTTTGCCGGCGTCTCGCGTCAGCGGTGCAGACGGTTGTGGGCATTGATCCAACGGAATCCCTGGTGGCACATGCCCGTTCGCGCGGTCAGGCCAGCTACCATGTGGCCAAAGCCGAAGATCTGCCCTTCTCCGAGGCTCAGTTCGATATGGTCGTCAGCTACCTGACACTGATCGACATTCCCGATATCCCAGCGGCCCTACGCGAAACGCACCGCGTTCTACGCCCCGGCGGGCGCTTGCTCATTGCCAATCTCAACAGCTTCACCACCGCTTGCCAAAGCAAAGGGACCCCCGTGAAAAACGCGGATGGCACAACAACGCTCACAATGGATCGCTATCTGGACAGTTTCCCGAGCTGGGCAGAATGGAGCGGGATTCGCATTCAGAATTGGCACCGCCCCCAAGCCTTCTACATGCAGGCCCTGCTCTCTGCGGGATTTCAGCTCATCCATTTTGATGAGCCGCGCGCATCCGGCGGCGCGCGGGCAGAAACCTACAACCGCGCGCCCTATCTGCACATCATGGAATGGCAGAAACCCGCCTCCTAGGCTCAGACGCCACCCCGTGCGCGTGACCACGGCCAAGACGAACGCCCCGCATCGCGGGCGCGCATATCCTGCGGCGTCTGTGAGAGCGGCGCAGGCGAAGCCGCCGCACGCGTCTCTGGCGCCCAGCGCTCCTCTCGTGTGGCCACTCGGATTGAACTTGAAAGAATTCCCAACATACCGTGATCCTCTACATTGATACCATGCACCTATTGTTCTGGACTTTGCGCCCACATGTGATTCAATATGATTTCTGAAATGTAAGTTGAGGTTTCATATGGATTGGTCCGCACTGCCCTCTCTGTCTGCTCTGCGCGCCTTTGAGGCCGCCGCGCGCCACAAGAGCCTCAGCGCCGCCGCCCGCGAGTTGAATGTGACCCACGCGGCCATTGCCCAACATGTGCGCCATCTGGAGGCGGAGTTTGGACAAAGCCTGCTGTTTCGTGCAGGCCGAGGTGTGGCCCCGACCGAGGCCGGACAACAGCTCGCAAACCAGCTCAATGAAGGCTTTGGCATCCTGTCTGATGCGGTGCACAGCCTGCGGCAAAGACAGGAAAACCGCCCTCTTGCCCTGAGCGTGACCCCCTCCTTTGCCATGAACTGGCTCATGCCGCGCATCGGCGCCTTCTGGCAGGCCCATCCAGACATTCCCGTGGCCATCACCCCCAGCATTGCTCTTGTGGATCTGAAACGGGACGGGTTTGACATGGCGATCCGCTTTGGCAATGGCGACTGGCCCGGCGTCCAAAGCACGCCTTTGACCGCCGGAGAGTTCTGGGTGGTGGCTCAGCCCGAGCTGTTGCATGCCCATGGGACACAGACGTTGCAGGAGGCCGAAAGCCTGCCCTGGCTGATGGAGCCGCATCTCATGGAATGGCGACGGGTTGTGAAAGAAGCCGGGCTTGATCTGGATCGGGTCAACATCACCGTGCTGGACAGCAATGAACTTGTGCTCTCTGCCACGCTGGCCGGCCTTGGGGTCTCGGTGCATCCACGCTCGCTGGTGGAACGCGATGTGGGCACGGGCGCGCTGACCTGTCTCTGTGCCCTCCCCACCGAAGGGCTTGGCTATCATGTGCTCACAGTTAACGGCCGAGACAGCCCCCGCCTGCGCCGCTTTGCCAAATGGCTCCATGCGACGGCTTGATGGGGATCACACACAAACACTCCCGCGCCTTTGACACTTCAGCACAGCTGAAGCCGCAAAGCCTTGGGCCCGGCTCAGCACAGCTGAGCCTGCCCCCGCGCATTTGTTCTTTAAATGTTCTCACCTCTGCGCTAGGCTGCCCCCATGAGCTTGCAGATATCAAACCGTGCCGCGCGCCATCTGTGGCTGTCCAAACAGGGGCTGTCTAAGCCCCCAACCGGCCCGGCAGATCCGCGCGCCACCATTCAGGCGCTCGGGTTTGTGCAGCTCGACAGCATTCAGGTGCTCTCCCGTGCCCATCACCATATTCTGTGGTCGCGCAATCAGAACTACCGCGAGCCCATGCTTGACCACCTTCTGGCCAAAGAGCGCGCCGTGTTTGAGCATTTCACCCATGATGCCTCGGTTTTACCCATCGAAACCTACCCCTATTGGCGCGCGCAATTTGCCCGCCGCAAAGCGCGGATGGACGCCAAAGGCTGGTATGCACAGGCCATGGAGGATTGCACAGATCTGAACATCAAAGACCGCATCGCGGCGCAGGGGGCGCTTTCCACCGAAGCCTTTGACACCAAAGTTGACGGCCCCAAGGAAATGTGGGCCCGCCCCCCACACAAACGCGCGCTGGACTACATGTGGTACGCGGGGGAATTGGCCACCTGCTTTCGCCACAACTTCAAGAAATTCTACAATCTGCCAGAGCGGGTGATCCCTGCGGAAGTCCGCGCCATCGACATACCCGCACAAGAGCAGATCTCATGGCTTTGCAATGCCGCGCTCGCCCGGCTTGGGTTTGCTACGACCGGCGACATCAAGCGTTTCTGGGAGGCCGTGGACACCGCCGATGTGCGCAGCTGGATCGCCAATACTTCACTGATCGAGGTGGAAATCGAAACTGCGCAGGGCGACTGGCGCCCCATGCTCGCCCCGCCCGATATTGCCAAAACCCTCGCCAACACCTCTGCCCCCACATCTCGCCTGCGCATCCTCAACCCGTTTGATCCCCTGATCCGGGACCGAAACCGGCTGTCACAGCTCTTTGGGTTTGACTATCGCATTGAAATCTTTGTTCCTGCCGCTAAGCGACAATGGGGCTACTATGTCTACCCACTGCTGGAAGGCGATCGGCTTGTCGGGCGCCTCGAAGCCAAAGCCAACCGAAAATCCGGCGAAATCATGGTGAAAAACCTCTGGCGCGAGACCTCTGTGCGATGGACGGAGGCACGGGCGCGCAAGCTGGATGCCGAACTGACCCGCATGGGCCGCTTCATCGGCGCTCCGACCATTCTGTGGGACTGTCCGCGCCAGCCCGCCTGAACGCTTGGCATTGGGCCGTCAGACCAGCCCCCGCCAGCGGAGAAAAATCATCAACAGCGCAGTCAAAGCGATCAGGTTGAAACTCACAGACCCTAGCACATCCAACAGCCGATCCATACGCCGCGCCCGCACATCTATGGCGGCCAGATGGCGTTCGATCTCTTCAAAAGCCAGCGTCACAGCCGCCGCATCAACCTGCATTCGCAGCTTGGGATGTACGCTCAGCCGCTGCGCCGTGCTGATCACCTTGGCCTGACGATGCAACCGCGCTGGCACACGACGCCCGATCTTGCGCATCGCCCGCTCCAGCGACTTTGCCCGCACACCAAATTTCTGCCGCGCCAACAGCAAAAGCCGCGCCACTTTTGTATCAATGTCCAGATCCGCTGTCATAAGGTCATTTAGGCGTCTCATTGCGGGATTTGCAACGCACAACTCTGGCCCCCGCGCACGCACCGCGCTATCACGGCACCATGTTGAACTTGATCGAACACGGCACCGCCACTGACCAACCTGATCTTCTCATTGTGCATGGGCTGTTTGGCTCCGGCCGCAACTGGGGTGCCGTGGCGAAACGGCTGGCCACAGAGCGCCGGGTGGTCTGCGTGGATCTGCGCAACCATGGTCTCAGCCCCTGGCAGGACAGCCACACCTATGAAGGCATGGCCGCCGATCTCGCAGAGGTGATCGACGCGCAGATGCGCCTCAAGCCAGTCCCTATGGATGTGCTGGGGCATTCCATGGGCGGCAAAGCCTCCATGCTGCTGGCGCTCACCCAGCCTGAGCTGGTCAACCGCCTGATCGTGGCAGACATTGCGCCGGTGACCTATGGCCATGATCAGAACCGCAACATCGAAGCCATGCGCGCCGTGGATCTGACCAAAGTCAACAAACGTTCAGATGCCATCGCCCAACTTGCTGACACGCTGGACGATCCTACCTTGCAAACCTTCTTCACCCAGTCACTGGATCTCAAAGAAATGCGCTGGCGGCTCAATCTGGATGTGCTGGAACGGGACATGCCCAATGTTTTGGGCTTTCCGGAGGTGGCTGGCCACTTTGACGGTCCCACCCTGTTTCTGAGCGGCGCGCAGTCCGACTATGTTACCCATGCGCACCGCCCGGTGATCCGGGAAAAATTCCCCAAGGCCCGCTTTGCGAAGATCACAGGCGCGGGCCATTGGCTGCATGCGGAAAAACCGCGAGAGTTTGTGGCCTCTGTCAAGACCTGGCTGGATATGGATCAGCGCGCGTAAAGCGCCTGCGCCACTTTGTAGCTCACTGGGAACGCCACCAAAAAACCGATCAGCGCGGCACAGGCCAATCCCATGGCCGTGTCATAGCCTGACACAAGCGCCGCAATCACGCCGACGCCGGCAAGTGTGGAACCGATAAACAGATGCAGGATCAACGACAGACGCAACATGGGACTCTCCTTTGTTCTGGTCCTTTGATGTGATCCTGTCCTCCCTGACACAGCGCCTCAAAAATCACCTTGATTTGGATCACCCCAACCCCGCGCACCGCACTTGATCTGGCGCCAAATCTCTGTGACCGATCACTGTGCCAGAAGCTTGATCACGGCTGTGCCTTCCGCATCCACAAAGACGGTATGCCCATCCTGCACCGCATGGCCAACCACCGCCTCTAGCGCCTGAAAAAACGCCATTTCCTGTGCGCCCAGCGCCCCGGGACAGGCCATTCGCGTGCTCGCCAACGGGCCGAACTCAAGCGCGCTGCCCTTGGCCGTATAGCTGCCGTTGAAACGGTTGCATCCGCTCGTGCCACTGACGCGACCATCCTCGCCAAATTCCATTTGAGGCAGGCGATCACCCGCCACATCCTCGCCGTTTATCCGCACCACAAGCCACGCCCCCGTGGTCAGAGCCGAAGGGGCATCCAACCTGACACGTTCCACCATGACATCTACCTGTTCTGGCGCATCCTGTGTCAGCGCTGCAAAGCTGCGCGTGCTGCGCCACAGCACATCCTCTCCGAGCCGGATCACCGCCCGCACGGAATAGCGCCCGCTGTCCACCACCATGCGGTCATCGTAGCGCAGCGCAAAATCAACAGGCACCTGCCCCTGCGGGCGCACAGTCTGATGCGCCAATACCGTGGCGGCCACATCCATTTTACTCACATCTTCAAGCGTGATCTCAACCAAAGCCTCCGGATGCAGGGCGATCTTCTCGCGGTAGCTGACGCTGCCCTCTAAGGTCTGAAACTCCGCCAAGGCCCCGCCGACGCTCAAAACCACAAGCCCTGCGGCCAAGCCGACAGTCCGTCTAATCGTTCCCATACGCATACGTGCCATATCTCTGCTCCTGCGTTGCACCCGCAATCGGGCGTTCTCTCTACCTAAGCACGAAACGTCTTTTACACAAAGCCTGCGGCATCCTTTCGGCAACTCCCCGCCTCCCTTTAGTCACAAGCTCGCATTTCCAGCAAAGTCCCATGATACGACCTTTGACCCCCTTGGCCTCCCCGCAGGCTCTGTTACGGTTGGACCATGGCTACCGTTCACGCTTCCTTGCCCCCCAATCGGTTCACCAGCGCGCTGGTCGTGGATGATCATCCGCTGTTTTGCGACGCTTTGGTCATGACCCTTCAGGCGGTCTCCCCAATCACCGAGATCGCCACTGCGCCCTGTCTGGCCGAAGCCCTGACCGCTCTGGAAACCAAGGCCACCCCAGACGTGGTGGTGCTGGATCTCAATCTGCCGGACGTGAATGGGTTTGACGGGTTGATCCGCCTGCGCAAAGCCACCCCAGCCAAGATCCTTGTTGTCTCTTCCATGGCCGACAGCCGCACCATCAATGCCGCGCTTCAGGCCGGTGCCGCAGGCTTTGTCCCCAAACACAGCCAGCGTGATATGTTCCGCCGTGCTCTGGATACGCTGGCAAGCGGCGCGACTTTCCTGCCAGAAGGTCATATGCCTACGCCCGACACTGAGGATGCCACGCAAGATGCTGTGGCCCGCCTCGCATCCCTGACCGCACAACAGGCGCGCATTCTTGATCTGATCTGCGAAGGCAAACTCAATAAGCAAATTGCCTTTGAACTGACCATTGCGGAAACCACAGTCAAAGCCCATGTCACAGCCATCATGCGCAAGCTGGGCGTTCATAGCCGCACACAGGCCGTATTGATTGCCAAAGAGGCCAGCTTTGAGGAGCACTTGCGCAGCAACGGCTAGCGCGCCTACTCTACCCTCAGCGGTCAAAGGAGAGGCCGCGGGAGGAGTTTGCCAGCATGGATGCCAGCACGCCATTCACAACCAAAGACATCGTGCGCCGCGGTTTTGTCGCCGCAGACCACGCCGATGCACTTGCTCAACTGGCGGCGACACTTGGGCCGGATCCCCTGGCGCTGATCATTCTCTTTGTCTCGCCCCAAACCGATCTGCCTGCACTGATCACCGGACTTAGGCGCCACGTCAC
The DNA here is from genome assembly GCF_017744035.1 of Shimia sp. R11_0. NCBI lineage: Bacteria > Pseudomonadati > Pseudomonadota > Alphaproteobacteria > Rhodobacterales > Roseobacteraceae > Shimia > Shimia sp. R11_0. The sequence goes on from NZ_JAGHQY010000005.1 coordinate 367,241, forward strand.
AGCCACCGAGGTCGTGGGCTGCACCACCGCAGGCGAGCTGGGCGAAACAGGCTACACCGAAGGCGAGATTGTGGCCATAGGCCTGCCCTCCAGTCATTTCGCCACCAAAACCCTGCTCATTGAGGATCTGAACGACATCCGCGCGCAGGATCGGATCACAACGATGATCCACAACCGCACAGCCTTGGCCGAAAGCCATCCGCGCTGGACCTCCGAATTTGCCTTTCTCATGGTGGATGGCCTGTCGATGCGCGAAGACGCGCTGGCCGCGGATCTGGCCATGGGCCTTGGCCCCGTGCCACTGTTTGGCGGCTCCGCCGGAGATGGCGACGCCTTTGGTCAGACCTATGTGCTGCATGGCGGCCGCTTCCATGAAAATGCCGCTGTTCTGGTGCAGATCCGGTCCCGCTGTCCCGTGCATGTGTTCAAAACCGATCACCTGCAACCCACGGAAACCCGCATGGTCGTCACCGCCGCAGATCCCGCCAAGCGCCTGGTGCAGGAAATCAACGCTGAACCCGCCGCCCGCGAATATGCCCGCCTGCTGGGTAAAGACCCCGAGCAGCTCTCCACCTTCACCTTCGCCGCCCATCCGGTGGTTGTGCGCATCGGCGACCAAACCCACGTGCGCGCCATTCAAAAAGTGGCCGACAATGGCGATCTGGTTTTCTTTTCCGCGATAGACGAAGGCGTTGTGCTGTCTCTGGCGGAACCAGATGATATGGTGGCGCATCTGGATCGTGAGCTGGCCAGCCTTTCAAGCAAACACGCGCCCGCGCTTATACTCGGCTGCGATTGCCTGCTGCGCCGCGTGGAAGCCACGCAGAAACAGCTCACCAATGACATCTCCCGCGTGCTGGTAAAACACCGTGTGGTGGGCTTCTCCACATATGGCGAACAGGTCAACTCGATGCATGTGAACCACACCTTCACCGGCGTCGCCATCTACCCCCCACAGGAGGGCTAATCCATGGAAGCCCGCGCCCTTGTGGATCCCAAAGACACGCTGGAGCGACAAAACGCCAAACTGCTCACCATCGTGGGCACACTCATGCGCCGCGCCGAGGCCCGCCCAGACACCACCGGTGTCGCCTATGCCCAGTTTGAACGTGCCGTGCGCCTCGAAGAGGAGGTGCGCGCCCGCACGCTGGAGCTGGAGCATGCGCTCGATCTTTTGAACACCTCCAACGCCTCTCTGGCGCGCGCCAATGCCGAAGCACAGGCCGCCCGTGCCAATCTCGCCAATGCCATTGAAACCGTACAGGAGGGTTTTGCACTCTTTGATGCCAATGAAACGCTCGTGCTCTGCAACACGCGGTTTGGCAAACATATGCGCGACGTGCACCACCTCTTCAAACCGGGCCTGCCCTTTGCCGACTATGTGCGCATCGTCTCCCAAAGCCCGTTTCTGGAGCTGCCCGATGGCACCACGCCCCAAGAGTGGCAGGATCGCCGCATGACGCGCCACCGCGAACAGCATGTGGTGTTCAACGCCCGCATGGCCGGGGACCGCTGGCTTCAGGTCTCTGAGCACCGCACACCGGATGGCGGCACCGTGGTGCTTCAGACCGATGTCACCGACATGATGCTGATTGAGCGGCAGGAACGCGAACGCCTGCTTGATGATCAGGCCCGCCTGATCAAAGCCACGCTCGAACACCTCAAACAGGGCGTTGGTATCTTTGACCGCGAAGCCCGTCTGGTGGGCTGGAACCGGCGCCTTGGGGAGCTTCTGTCCATTCCCCTGCGCCGCTTCCGCCTCGGTCTGCCCTTTGCCACGATCTTCGAACAGCTCTCCCGCAAACTCGCCTTTCAAAGTGCTGCGGATGCGGAGGCGCTCTGCACATGGGCCTCTCAAACCCGCGCCCGCGCCGCGCTCACATTCGAGGTGGAACTGGGCGCAGATCGCATTCTGGCGGTCTTTGCGCAGACCATGCCGGATGGGGGATTTGTGATTTCCTTCACAGACATCACCACCGAACGCCGCGCCCTGCGCGCCATTTCTCAGGTCAATGAAACGCTGGAACGCCGGGTGCAGGATCGCACGCTGGAGCTGCGCGACGCGCTGGCAGACGCAGAACGCGCCAATGCCTCCAAATCCCGCTTCGTGGCCGCCGCCAGCCATGATCTGTTACAGCCGCTCTCCGCCGCCAAACTCTATATGGCGGCACTGGACAGCGATCTGGACAATGACGAACACCGCGATCGTCTCGCCAAAGCCAGCAGCGCGCTGCAAAGCGTGGAAGACATTCTCGGCGCTCTGCTGGACATCTCCCGGCTTGATTCAGGCCGCGCCGCCGTGCATCGCGCCCAGATCCCGCTGGGTGTTTTACTGCGTCAGCTGCATGATGAATTCGCGCCCGCCGCACGCGACAAGAATCTCCGCTTTGACCTGCGCGCGCCAGACATCACAGTACAGTCTGACGCCACCTATCTGCGCCGCATCCTGCAAAACCTGATCGCCAACGCCCTGCGCTACACCGATCAGGGGCGTGTGCTCATCGGCACCCGACGGCGCGGCGATTGCGTCACTGTGGAGATCTGGGACACCGGCCCCGGCATCGCGCTGGATCAACAGACGAAAGTCTTTGACGAGTTCCACCGCATCCATGCCCCCGCCAGCCCCGCCGAAGGCCTTGGGCTCGGTCTGGCCATTGTCGAGCGCGCCTGCCGCCTGCTGGATCATCCGCTGTCCCTGCAATCTGATCCCGGTCGCGGCACCCGCTTTTGCGTCACCCTGCCGCTGGCCTGCGCCCCAGCCGCCCCCAACCCGTCCCTGCCCCCTGTGCCCCCCGACCGCACGCCACTGGCCCATCGCATCATCCTGCTTGTGGAAAATGATGCTGAACTGCGCGAAGCCATCACCATGACCTTGGAAAACTGGGGCGCGGAGGTGCTCTCCTGTGGCAGCGACGTAGAAGCGCTTGATCTGCTGCGCGAAATCGACATCGCCCCGGATGTGGTTCTGGCCGATTATCAGCTTGAAAACGGTGCCACCGGCACCGATCTGATCTCTGTGCTACGTGCGCTATATGGCCCGCTACCGGCCTGTGTGATCACTGCCAATCGCGATCCGGAGGTCACCGCCCTGTGCCAGAGGCTTCAGGCCCCGCTGCTGCACAAACCTCTCGATTTGGAACACCTGCAAAAAGCGCTACAAAATGCACCAAACCCCGATGCCTGACGTATCCTGAAAACATCCATCCCGCGCCGACGTAGAATATCCCCTTTCCCGACAGCAGCTTGCTGCCTAAAATCGCTCAAAACACCGCAGCCCGGAGCCAGCCATGACACGCCTTCAATCCGTATTGGACGCCATAGATACCGCCAACGCCAAAGATCCAAATATCGAAGATGGCCAGCCCGAAGCGCTGCTCTATGGTAGCCGTATGACACAAGAGGCCAACCGCCTCTTTCCCGAGGCATCCGAGGCCCTTCAGATCGCTGCACGCGGTCAACACATCGAACGCTGGGTGCTCAAACGGGCCGATTTCCCCGAGGGCCGCGCAGGCTATCTGAAATGGCGCCGTGAGCTGGGCATTCACCATGCCAACCGCGTTTCTGATCTCATGTCGGAAGCGGGCTATGACGAAGAAGACATCGTCGCGGCCGGGACTATGCTGCGCAAAGAGGGTCTGAAGCGCAACGCCGAAGTGCAGGCGCTTGAAGACATCATCTGTTTTGTCTTCCTGAAATGGTATTTTGCGCCCTTTGCCGCCAAGCACCCCGAAGAGAAAGTGCTCGATATCGTTGTGAAAACCGCACGCAAAATGTCTGATGCAGGCCGCGCGCGCGTGCTGGCCGAATTTGACCTGCCCGCCGCCCTCGCCGCCGCATTCCAAGAGCCTGCTGCATGAGCCGTGAGGCTCTCATCGTGGCCCACGGCCAGCCTTCTGCCCCCGTGCCGCCAGAGCTCTGGCTCATGGGGTTCGCAGAAGCCGTGCGCAAACACCTGCCGGACTGGACCATTCGGGCAGCCACTTTGGCCATGCCCGAAGCCTTGGAACGCGAAGCGGCTGCGCTGCCTCCCAACGCGCCGGTTTTCCCCATGTTCATGGCAGATGGTTGGTTTGTGGGCAAAGTCCTGCCGCGTCGCCTGAACGGCGCTGAGGTGACCATTCTCCCCCCGTTGGGCTTTGACCCGAACCTGCCGGGTTTTGCCGCGCAATTGGTGAAAGATGCCCTGACAGCACGGGGCTGGGCCCTGAGCGAAAGCCGCCTGCTGCTGGCGGCGCATGGCTCTGCCAAAGGCCCCAAAGCCGCAGAATCCGCCAATGCGTTCGAGGCCGCACTGGCCGCCCAACTGCCCGATCTTCCCATCTCGGTGGGTTTTGTCGAAGAGGCCCCCTTTGTGGAGGAGGCTGCGCGAGACCTGCCGCCACAGACCCTCTGCCTGCCCTTTTTTGCGCTCGAAGGGGATCATTGCCGCGAAGACATTCCCGAAGCTCTGACCAAAGCGGCGTTTTCAGGAGACTTACTGCCGCCCCTTGGCACCTGGCCACAGGTGGCCCAGATGGTCGCTCAGTCTCTCAAAGACGCCGCCTGAACCCAAGCCAAGCGGCGCGATCTCAGAGCGACTGTCCCGTCGTCACCTCCGGCTGCAACGTCACCACCTGCGCCGGGCGCTCGCCGCTTTGACTTTCCAGAATGATTTCCGCAGCCTTCTGCCCAATTTGGAAGCGATGCGCATCGGTTGTGGCCAAAGTCAAAGGCAACCCGCGCAACAGCTCCAGATTGTTGAAGCCCGCCAAAGCCAGATCACCGGGCACCGAAATCCCCTTTGACAGACAATGCATATAGGCCCCAACGCTCAGCACATCGCTCGAAAAATAGATGCACTCAAGATCCGGCGTCCGTGCCAGTAAAAGCTCGGTCAGCTTATGCCCCGTCTCAATCGAGGACACACCGGAGTAAAGCTCCTGATCAGCCAGAGAGAGCCCCTCCGCTGCCAGAGCCTCGACAAATCCCTTGAAGCGCTTTTCCGCACGGTAATCCTGCGGCATCTTTGTGCCAATAAAACCGATGCGCCGATATCCCGCCTTTAGGATCGTCCGCGCCATGTCGCGCCCCGCTTCCAGATGCGAAATCCCCACACAGTGTTTCACCGGCGTGCCATCCACATCCATGACTTCCACCACCGGACAATCCGCATTGGCCAACATGGTGCGCGCCGCCTCATTGTGCTCAAGCCCCGCCACCACAACACCCGTGGGCCGCCAGCTCAGCATCTCGCGGATCACTTCCTCTTCTTCCAGAAGATCATAACCAGTCACACCAATCACCGGCTTCAAAGGCGTCGCCTTCAGTGTGGAGCTGATGCCAGACAAGACCTCCGGAAATACCGAGGAATTCAGACTCGGCACCACCACTCCGACAAGGTTCACCGTCTTGGAGGCCAGAGCCCCGGCAATGCGATTCGGCACATAGCCCACCTCGCGCGCAATCTTTTCAACCTTCTGGCGTGTGGCTTCGGAGACGTCCTGCGCCCCGCGCATGGCGCGTGAGGCGGTCATTTCGCTGACCCCGGCCAACTTGGCTATGTCTTTCAGCAGCAGCTTTTTTCCCATGGTCAGATCGTCTGACACAACCCTGCCCAAAAGCAACCCCAAAGCGACAAATTAAACCAGACAACAGGCCTCTTGATTTCAATCCGGATCCGCTATACCGATAGCGCTAACGGTGGCGCTATCGGCGACACGATCGAAAAGCGCAGACTATTGCTGTTGGAGAAAGACACATGACCACCAAGATTGCCATCAACGGGTTTGGCCGCATCGGGCGCGGCGTCCTGCGGGCCCTGATTGAGAGCGGCGCAAATGATATCGAAGTCGTCGCCATCAACGACCTCTCCCCCAATGATCACCTGCTGCACCTGCTGAAGTACGACAGCGTGCATGGCCGCCTGAATGCCGATGTCACTCTGGAAGGCGACGTGATGAAAGTGGCCGGTCAGACCATCCGCCTCACCGCCATCCGCGACCCGCAGGACCTGCCATGGTCTGATGTGGATGTGGCCTATGAATGCACCGGTATTTTCACCGCCAAAGACAAGGCCGAGTTGCTTTTGAAATCCGGGGCAAAGCGCGTGCTGATCTCCGCTCCCGGCAAAGACGCCGACAAAACCGTGGTGTTTGGCGTCAATGATGACACGCTGACGGCTGAGGACATCATCGTTTCCAACGCCTCCTGCACCACCAACTGCCTGGCCCCGGTGGCCAAGGTGCTCGACGATGCCTTTGGCCTCAAAACCGGCTATATGACCACGATCCACGCCTATACTGGCGATCAGCCCACCCATGATACCAACCACAAGGATCTCTACCGCGCCCGCGCCGCCGCGCTCTCGATGATCCCCACCTCCACCGGGGCCGCCCGCGCGATCTCCCTTGTGTTGCCACATCTGAAAGGCAAGCTTGAAGGCTCCGCAATCCGTGTGCCCACCGCCAATGTCTCCATGGTGGATCTGGTGTTTGTGCCAGCCAAAGAGGCCACCGCAGAAGACGTTAATGCTGCCATCAAAGCCGCCGCCGAAGGTCCTCTAAAAGGGGTGCTGGGATATGAAGAGGCGCCGTTGGTCTCCGCTGACTTCAATCATGATCCGCATTCTTCTGTTTTTGCCCCGGCACAGACCAGCGTCACAGACGACGGGCTGGTGCGTGTGGTAAGCTGGTATGACAACGAGTGGGGGTTCTCCAACCGCATGCTCGACACCGGCCGCCGCATGGGCGCCCTTTTGAAAGGATAAACACAGATGGTCGCGCGCGTTATTCCGGTAGAGCCTTTTGATCTTGTGATTTTTGGCGCCACCGGGGATCTGGCCCGGCGCAAAATTCTGCCCGGCCTCTTCCACCGCTTTCGCGCGGGACAAATGCCATCTGATGCCAAAATCATCGGCTCGGCGCGCTCAGAAATGGAGAGTGCCGAGTTCCGCACATTGGTCGGCGCAGCCATCGCAGAATTCGTTGCCCCAGACCTGCGCCCGCAAGATCAGCTCGACGCCTTTTTACAACGGCTCGACTATGTGCATATCGACGTCACCGGCGACATCGGCTGGGACGCTCTGCAAAAAATCCTGCGCCCCGATACGATCCGCACCTTCTATCTCTCGGTCTCCCCTGCACTTTTTGGGGCCATTGCCGAACGGCTCAGCACCCATGCCATCGCCACACCGCAAAGCCGGATCGTGGTCGAAAAACCCTTTGGTCACGATCTGGAAAGCGCCCGTGCCCTCAACCGCGATCTGCTGCGCCATTTTGATGAGGCACAGATCTACCGGATCGACCACTACCTCGGCAAAGAAACCGTGCAGAACCTCATGGCCCTGCGCTTTGCCAACTCCCTGTTTGAACCGCTCTGGAACGCCACCCACATTGACCACGTCCAAATCACCGTGGCCGAAAGCCTCGGCGTGGCCGGGCGTGGCGGCTACTATGATCAATCCGGTGCGATGCGCGACATGGTGCAAAACCACCTGATGCAGCTGCTCTGTCTGATTGCCATGGAGCCGCCCTCCAAATTCACGCCCAACTCGGTGCGCGATGAAAAAGTGAAGGTGATCGAAGCGCTGGATCCGGTGCCCCTGCGGGACATTGTCCGCGGCCAGTACCGCGCCGGACGAGACAACCAAAGTTATTTTGACGATGTGGAAAACCCCGACAGCCGCACAGAAAGCTTCATCGCCATGAAGCTCACCGTCGGCAACTGGCGCTGGGCCAGCACACCGTTTTATCTGCGCACCGGCAAACACCTGCGCGACCGCGTGTCCGAAATTGCCGTAATCTTCAAAGATCCGCCCCACAACATCTTCCCCAATAAGATGGAAGGGCGCAAAGGCAACGCGCTGATCATCCGCCTGCAACCAGACGAAGGCATTACCCTGCGCACCACCATCAAAGAGCCCGGCCCCGGCGGCATGCGGCTCACCGAGGTGGCGATGGACATGTCCTTTGCCGATGCGCTGGGCAAGGATCTCACCTCGCAGGATGCCTATGAACGTCTGGTGATGGATGTGATCCGCGGCGACCAAACGCTCTTCATGCGCGGCGACGAAGTCGAAGCGGCCTGGGCCTGGGCCGATCCGATGATTGCCGCATGGGAAGAGGCCAGCCAACGCCCTATGCCCTATGATCCCGGCAGCTCCGGCCCCGAAGAAGCGCTGATGCTGATGCATCAGGGCGGCCGCCGCTGGCGCCCCATTGGCGACTAACCCCCTGCCTCGACGCTCAAAATAGGAAGGATGGCCCTGATGCCGCTCCACCCAACCGTTGAAAAAGTCACCGCGCGCATCATCGCACGCAGCAAACCGCATCGGGATGCCTATCTGGAGCGCATGTCACAAGCGGCCAGCAAAGGCCCAGCCCGCGCCCACCTGAGTTGCTCAGGACAGGCCCACGCCTACGCAGGCGCAGGGGAAGATCAAGCTGCGCTGGCCACCGGATCCGCTGGAAATCTCGGCATTATCACGGCCTACAATGACATGCTGTCCGCCCATCAGCCCTTTGAACGCTATCCCAACGTGATCCGCGACGCTGTGCGCGCGGCTGGCGGCACGGCACAGGTGGCTGGCGGCGTGCCCGCCATGTGTGATGGCGTCACGCAGGGCGAAGCGGGCATGGAGCTGTCGCTGTTTTCACGCGATGTGATTGCCCTCGCCGCAGGTGTCGCGCTCAGTCACAATACCTTTGACGCCTCGGTCTATCTGGGCGTCTGTGACAAGATTGTGCCCGGCCTTGTGATTGCGGCACAGAGTTTCGGCCATCTGCCTGCGGTCTTCCTGCCAGCAGGCCCGATGAGCTCCGGCATATCCAATGATGAGAAAGCCAAAGTCCGCCAGCGTTTTGCCGCCGGTGAAGCCGACCGCGCCGAACTCATGGCATCAGAAATGGCCGCCTACCACGGTCCCGGCACCTGCACATTTTATGGTACGGCGAACACAAACCAGATGCTGATGGAATTTATGGGCCTGCATCTGCCCGGTGCCAGCTTTGTCTCACCCAACACGGACCTGCGCGATGCCCTCACCGCAGAAGGCGCCCGCCGCGCGCTTTCCCTGTCTGCCTTAGGCAACAGCTATACGCCCACCTGTGACATTCTGGATGAAAAAGCCTTTGTGAATGGCATGATCGGTCTCAATGCCACTGGTGGCTCAACCAACCTTCTGATCCATCTGATCGCCATGGCCCGCGCAGGCGGTGTGGTGCTCACATGGGAAGATTTTGCCGAACTCTCTGACGTCACCCCTCTCTTGGCACGCGTCTATCCCAACGGTCTGGCCGATGTGAACCACTTCCACGCCGCTGGCGGGCTCGGCTACATGATCGGAGAGTTGCTCTCCGCCAACCTGCTGCATCCTGACACAAAAACCATCGCAGGCGATGGCCTGGCGCATTACACGCAAGAGCCCAAGTTGATTGATGGCGCGCTGTCCTGGCAGCCCGGCACCACAACCTCGCTCAACGAAAAAATTGTGCGTCCCGCCCATGATCCGTTCCAGCCTACCGGCGGCTTGGCCCGCCTGACCGGCAATCTTGGCACCGCCGTTATGAAAATCTCCGCCGTCGCCCCCCAGCACCGCTTTGTCGAGGCCCCGGTACGGGTGTTCCATGATCAGGATGAGGTCAAAGCGGCCTTTCAGGCGGGAGAGCTGACCGAAGATGTGATCATCGTGGTGCGCTTTCAGGGCCCCAAAGCCAATGGCATGCCCGAGCTGCACAGCCTGACACCTCTCATGTCCATCATGCAGGGCCGCGGGCAAAAAGTGGCCTTTGTCACCGATGGGCGCATGTCCGGGGCCTCAGGTAAAATTCCCGCCGCAATCCATGTCAGCCCAGAAGCGCTGGATGGCGGGCCAATTGCCCAGCTTAAAGATGGCGACATCCTGCGGGTGGATGCCGAAGGTGGGGCGCTCACCATTCTGACCGAAGGCGTCACAGACCGCCCTCCTGTCAGCGCCGATCTCTCCGCCTATGAGGCGGGCACGGGCCGCGAACTCTTTGCCGCGTTCCGCAATGCCGTGGGCGCTGCCACAACCGGCGCCTCCATTTTTGAAGGATCTTACTGATGCCAATCTCCCCCAAAGAGGCCAGCCTGCGCGCCCGTGAAATCTGCAACGCCGCGCCGATTGTGCCGGTTCTGGTTGTAAAGGATGTCGCCCATGCCAAACCTCTGGCGCAGGCATTGGTGGCGGGCGGGCTGCCCGCATTGGAAGTCACCCTGCGCACCCCAGCCGCGCTGGATGTCATTCGCGCCATGTCAGACGTGCCGGGCGGCATGGTTGGCGCAGGCACGCTGCTCACACCAGAAGATGTCAAAGCGGCGAAAGCCGCCGGGGCCACCTTTGGGGTCTCTCCGGGGGCAACTGACGCGCTGTTGCAGGCCTGCGAAGCCGAAGGGCTGCCGCTCTTGCCCGGCGCGGCCTCCGCAAGCGAAGCCATGGCCCTGCTTGAGCGCGGCTATGACATGCTGAAGTTCTTTCCGGCTGAGGCCGCAGGCGGCGCAAAGTTCCTCGGGTCTTTGGCCAGCCCCCTGCCCCAGATCAGCTTCTGCCCCACCGGCGGCGTCAATTCTCAGAATGCGCCGGACTATCTCAAGCTGGCCAATGTGGTCTGTGCCGGTGGCAGCTGGGTCGCCCCCGCAGACCTCATGAACGCGGGCGCTTGGGATCAGATCGAGGCCCTCGCACAGGACGCCGCACAACTGCCGCGCTAACGCCGAAGCTGCCGCGCCCGACTACCAGTTCCGCCGCCCACTGACGTGATGCAATGTGCTGTCTTTGGCAAAGGGATCCACCGGTTCGGGCGCGCTGATCTTGCGGATGGTCTTCATCGCGAGCAGCAACGCGGCCAGCGCAAAGAACGCGCCCCCCACAGCCTGCCCCATCAGCACACCAGAAGCCCCCCAAATCGCGCCGCCTGCGATCACAAAGGGATAGGTGCCCAAACTGTGCCGCCCCCAGTTCACATAAGTGGAATAGATCGGATGGCCGAGATTGTTGAAACAGGCATTACAGACAAAGATCACCCCGTTGAAAAACTGCATCAACGCCAAAGGCCCGCAGAACAGATAGATCAAAGTCCGCATCTCACCGCTGGCCTCAAACACATCGGCAATCATCTGACGCGCCACAAAGAGAATGAGGGCAGCCAGAAGCGTATAGCCCAGCAGAAACTGCAACCCCGCCACCAGCGTGCCGCGCACCCGCGCAAACAGCCCGGCCCCGAAGTTCTGACCCACAATGGGCCCAATCGCGCCAGAGAGCGCAAAGACCACCGCGAAAGCCACCGGCATCAGACGCCCAATCACCGCCATCGCCGCCACCGCATCGGTGCCATAGACCGCAACCTCCCGCGTGACAATCGCATTGCCAACAGGTGAGGCCACATTGGTGAGAATAGCGGGGGCGGCAATGGCCGCAATCGCCCGCGCATCCCGCATCAGCACAGGCAGCGCTGGACGGGCAAATCCATTGTGCACCCGCCACACGCTTACCACGGCGTAGCTGCACATGACGATCCGCGCCATGACCGAGGCATAGGCCGCCCCATCAAGCCCCAGCCCCAGACCAAAGATCAGGAGGGGATCCAGCGCGGCGTTGACCGCCCCACCAAAGACCGTGCCCATCATCGAGCGCCGCGCATCTCCATGGGCGCGCAAGACTGCCATGCCGACCATCGCCAGCGACATCAATGGCATCGTGGGGATCACAATCCGCACATAGCGCTGCGCCAGCGCCAGCGTGTCCCCCTCCGCCCCGAGCCAGCTCAGGATCGGAGCCAGATTGCCCAGAACCACCAAAGGCAGCACCAGCCCCATCAGCACCCCCAGCACCGCCACGGAGGCGGCATATTCCCGCGCCCTGTCCGGCTGATCCGCGCCAATCGCCCGCGCCACCAGAGAGCCTGCCGAAATCGACAGCCCGATGTTGAAGGCATTGGTGAAAAACAACAGCGTGCCCGCATAGCCCACCGCCGCAGCCAGCGCTTTGTTGCCCAGCATCGAAATGAAGATCATATCGACAAAATCGACCGCAAAGATCGCCATCAACCCCACAGATGAGGTCAGCGACATCACCGCCACATGGCGCATCAAAGCCCCTTGCAAAAAGACCGCTTTCGCCAAACTCAGCGCCCCTCTTCCGGATCTGATCCAACGCTGGCAGGCGGCGGCACCCAGCCCTCATGGCCATCCACGCCAAACCCATCCTTGGCATTCAACAGCTCTTCTTCCATACGCGCATTCAGCTCCTTGGCCAGCTCAACAAACTCGGCATTGTCCGCCAGCAAGACCCCCGGTTTATGCACCGCCGCCGTTTTTACCAGCAAATCCCGGTCCGCTTTGGTAAAGCGGCGTGCCAGTTGTTCGGCCTGAAAAGGATGGATTCCAAGCGCTTCATAGGCGGCCCGCCCGGCCCGAACCGCACTGTCAAACGTCTCGCGAATGATGTCTTTAGCGCCTGCACTGTAAAGATCATAGACATGGCCCCGATCTACCGCCCGCGCCACGATATGCACATGCGGATGATGGCGGGCCACATGCTCCACCAGATGGGTGATCTGATCTTTGCCATCAATGGCAATCACCAGCATCTTTGCGTCTTCAATCCCCGCCGCATGCAACAGATCCGCCCGTGTGGCATCGCCAAAAAACACCTTGGTATCAAAGCGGCGCAGCATCTCCAGTTGGTGGGAGGAATAATCCACCACCACCGGCTGCTCCCCGATCTGGCGCAGCATCCGTGCCACGATCCCACCAAACCGCCCGTACCCTGCAACGATGATCTTGCTGCGGTGATCGATATCCTCCGCCGCCGCGTCCTGCGCCTGTAAAAACCGTGGCGCAATCCCCCGATCATAAAGGATAAACAGCCCCGGCGTCAGCAGCATAGAGAGGGCCACCACCAACAGCGCGATCTGCGCCACCTCCGGCGGAATCACATGGCTTGCCACCGTAAAGCTCAACAACACAAAGCCAAATTCCCCGGCCTGTGCGAGCCCCAAAGTGAACAGCCAACGGTCGCTTCCGGTCAGCTTGAACATCCGGGCCAGCGCATAAAGCACCCCCGCCTTCAGCGCCATCACCCCAAGCGTGGCGCCGATCACGAGGGCAAAATTCCCCCACAACAGGCCAAAGTCGATCGCCGCGCCCACAGTCATGAAAAACAGCCCCAACAGGAGCCCCCGAAACGGATCGATATCGCTTTCCAGTTCGTGGCGGTATTCACTATTGGCCAGCACCACGCCCGCCAGAAACGTGCCCAAAGCAGGCGACAGCCCCACCAGCGACATCAACAGCGCGATCCCCACCACCAATGCCAGCGCCGTGGCCACAAAGACCTCGCGCAAATTGGCCATCGCCACAAAGCGAAACAGCGGCCGGGCCAGGAAATTGCCAATCGCACCAATCGCGGCAACCGCCGCAAGCGTGATCATGGCCACCTGCCAGCCGGGGCGCCCCTCCACAAGGCTCATCGCAGCGTGCCCATCCCCATGTCCATCGCCGTGCGCCCCTCCGTGACCCGCCGCCTGCCCAGCCAGATCCGTAAGCTCAGGCATCGCCAGAAGCGGCAACAGCGCCAGCATGGGAATGACCGCAATGTCCTGAAACAACAGCACCTGAAACGAGCCCTGCCCGCCCTGCGCCTGCATCAGCCCCTTTTCGTTCAAAGTCTGCAGCACAATCGCCGTGGAGGAGAGTGCAAACACCATGCCCAGAGCCAGCGCAACACTCCAGCTCAGGCCAAACCCCATGCAGATCACCGCAATCAGCCCCGTGGTCACCGCCACCTGCAACCCGCCAAGCCCCAGCAGACGCCTGCGCATCGCCCAAAGCATCTTCGGGTCCAGCTCCAACCCGACAAGGAACAACATCATCACCACGCCAAATTCGGCAAAATGCTGAATTTCAATGATATCCACATGCAACCAATGCAGGATTGGCGAAATCACAATCCCCGCGATCAGATAGCCCAGCACAGATCCCAGCCCCAGTCGCGACGCCAGAGGCACCGCCAGAACTCCGGCAATCAGAAAAACAGTGGCCAGCAACAAAAAACCGGTCATTGGATCACCTCATTCAGATCATGCTCTTGCACCACATCCAGCGCATTGGCTTTCTCAAGCAGCACCCGGTCATCACGCAGCCCGATCAACCAGCGCCGCCAGCCTTCGGCATGCGGACCCAAACCGCCATTCTCCCGCTTCTCAAGCGCACCGTAGAGCACATAGGGAGAGAGAAAGCGCATGTGGCAAAGCCGGGCCGTCTGCTCCATCGGGGTGAGCAGCGTGCGCAGATCAAACCCATTGTAGCCTGCCGCCCCATAGGCCTCCTGCGGCGCGCCACAGGTGATGCCCATAGACCAGTATTTTCCGGCCAGCGCCCGACCTTCGCGGCCATAGGCAAATCCATGTTGCAGCACCAGATCCTGCCATTCCTTGATCAGAGACGGGGTCGAATACCAAAACAGCGGATATTGAAACAGGATCGCATCATGCGCCAACAGGCGGTCCTGCTCGCGCGCCACATCAATATCAAATCGCGGATATTCCGCGTATAAATCGACAAAGGTGATACCCTCGACCGATTGTGTGGCCGCATTCATCGCCTTGTTGGCCATAGAATGCACGGCACCGGGGTGCGCCTGATAGACCAATACACGCATTGGATGATGTCCTCCCCACCGGAATGCCCTACCGGGTTTTTTGTTCGCTCAGAGCACCTTGCCAGCAGTTTTTCCGAAGGCCAAGCCTGCAAGCTGTGCATCCACTCACAACGAGCGCTGCAAAAAAAACGCCGCTCCGGAGAGCGGCGTTTTCTGATCTTGTCCTGCTTTGGCTTAACCACCGAAGTCATCCAGCATGATGTCTTCCCGATCCACACCCAACTCAAGCAGCATGTTGATCACGGACTGGTTCATGATGGGCGGACCACACATGTAGAATTCGCAGTCTTCTGGGGCTGGGTGGTTCTTCAGATACTCTTCAAAGAGAACATTGTGGATAAAGCCCGTGTAGCCTTTCCAGTCATCCTCCGGCATCGCATCCGACAGCGCCACATGCCATTCGAAGTTGTCGAATTCTTCTGCCAGCTGGTCGAAGTCCTCAACAAAGAACATCTCTTTCTTGGAACGTGCCCCATACCAGAAGGTGATCTTGCGATCACGGTTCTCAAGGCGTTTGAGCTGATCAAAGATGTGGCTGCGCATCGGCGCCATACCGGCACCACCACCAATGAAGACCATCTCTTTTTGTGTCTCGCGGGCAAAGAATTCCCCAAACGGACCAGAGATTGTCACCTTGTCACCTGGCTTCAGGTTGAAGATGTAGCTCGACATCTGACCCGGAGGAACGCCCTGACTGCCCGGAGGGGGCGATGCCACACGCACGTTCAGCATGATCAGACCTTTTTCATCCGGATAGTTCGCCATCGAATACGCACGTTCGATCGGTTCAGGCACCGTGGATTCATATTGCCACAGGTTAAACTTGTCCCAGTCTTCGTGATACTCTTCCTGAATCGCAAAATCCTTGTAGGAGAGCTTGTGTGCCGGGGCCTCGATCTGAATGTAACCACCAGCGCGGAAGTTCACATCTTCGCCTTCGGGCAGTTCCAGTACGAGGTTCTTGATGAAGGTCGCGACGTTGTCGTTGGAGCGTACAGTACACTCCCACTTCTTCACGCCAAACACCTCTTCAGGCACTTCGATGTCCATGTCCTGCTTGACCGCGACCTGACAGGACAGACGGTCGCCACAGCTCGCTTCACGCTTGGTGATGTGGCTCTCTTCCGTCGGCAGGATCGAGCCGCCGCCGGAATGCACTTTCACGCGACACTGCGCACAGGTGCCACCACCACCACAGGCGGACGGCACAAACAGCTTCTGCTCCGCCAGCGTCTGCAACAGCTTGCCACCTGCGGGAACGGAAATGGTTTTCTCACCGTTGATGGTGATGTTCACGTCACCGGTGGACACAAGCTTAGACCGTGCCGCCAGAATGATCGTCACCAATGCAATAACGATCAGGGTGAACAGAAGGATACCTAATCCAAAAGTTGCCATATCTGTCTTGCCTTCCTCAGAGTTTCACGCCGCTGAAGGACATGAAGGCCATCGCCATCAGACCTGCGGTGATGAAGGTGATGCCTAGGCCCTGAAGACCATCGGGAATGTCCGAATATTTCAGTTTCTCACGCACACCGGCCATCGCGGTGATTGCAAGCGCCCAGCCAAAGCCGGAGGAAATACCGTAGGTGGTTGCCTCAGCAAAGTTGTAGCCGCGTTCCACCATGAACAGCGAGCCGCCCATGATTGCGCAGTTCACTGTGATCAGCGGAAGGAACACGCCCAGCGCGTTGTAAAGCGGTGGGAAATACTTATCGAGCACCATCTCAAGGATCTGCACCAGCGCAGCAATCACCCCGATATAGGAGATCAGGCCAAGGAAGGTCAGATCCACATCCGGGAACCCGGCCCATGCCAGCGCACCAGGCGCCAGCAGGTTGTTCAGGATCAGATTGTTCGCCGGAACCGTGATGGCCTGCACAATCATCACCGAAATCCCCAGCCCCATGGCCGTGGAAATCTTTTTGGACACGGCGATAAAGGTACACATGCCGAGGAAGAAGGACAGCGCGAGGTTTTCAACAAAAACCGCTTTGACTGCCAGAGAAATCAAGGCTTCCATCAGTGCGCCTCCACCACTTGGATTTTATATTCACGCGCTTCAACCTGCTCTGGTTTCCAGCTGCGGAACGCCCAGATCAACAGACCGATGACAAAGAACGCAGATGGCGGCAGCAACAGCAGACCATTGGGCACATACCAGCCACCGTTGTTCACGGTTTCCATGATGGTGATGCCAAACAGCGACCCAGAGCCAAACAGTTCACGGATCACACCCACCAGCATCAGGATCAGACCATAACCAAGACCGTTGCCGACACCGTCGATGAAGGACGCAATCGGAGGGTTCTTCATGGCAAAGGCTTCCGCCCGGCCCATCACGATACAGTTGGTGATGATCAGACCCACAAACACCGACAGGGTTTTGGAGATTTCATAGGCATAAGCCTTGAGCACCTGATCCACGATGATCACCAGCGAGGCGATGATCACCATCTGCACGATGATCCGGATCGATCCGGGGATCTGGTTGCGGATCATCGAAATGAACATGGATGAAAACGCCGTCACAGCGGTCACTGCGATGGACATCACGAAAGCCACCTGCAACGAAGACGTCACCGCCAGCGCAGAACAGATGCCCAGAACCTGCAGGGTGATCGGGTTGTTGTCGACCAATGGGTCGATCAGCATTTCTCTACGAGTTTGTGCCATCAGATCTCTCCCGCTTTGAGGTTCTCAAGGAAGGGCGCATAGCCAGCTTCGCTCATCCAGAAACGCACGAGGTTGTTCACGCCCACGCTTGTCAGGGTCGCCCCAGCCAGCGCGTCTACGTGGAAGTCTGCACCAGCAGGCGGCGCAGCTCTGGCAACCGTGATTTGCAAATTGCCATCTTCATCTGCAAGCCGCTTGCCCGGCCACAGCGCTTTCCAGCGTGGGTTGTCCACTTCCGCACCCAGACCGGGGGTCTCGGCGTGGCTGTAAAACTGCAGACCAAAAATGTCGTTGCCGTTGGCTTCAAGCGCAATGAAGCCATAAAGCGTCGACCAAAGACCATAGCCGTGGATCGGCAGGATCACCCGGTCAATGGCGCCCGCGTCATCGCGCAACAGATAAACGGTCACAAACTTGGACTGACGTCCAATACCGGCCGGATCGTCTTCCAGCGCCACAGAGGTCTCTGGATTGTCGGCAGCCGCACGGTCATCAAAAGTGGCCGCATCGAACTGATCGGTGAATTCACCTGTCGCCAGCTCCAGAACATGCGGTTCAAACGCTGCAAAGGCTTCCAGCACGTCCACTTCAGGATCATAGACACCGGCAACCTGCAGAATGTTGATCTGCTTGTCTTTCAGCTTGTTGATTTCCTGCACAGGCCGCAGGGATACCGCAACAGCGGACACCACCATGGAGGCGAGCAGACAGAGGGTTACGGCCACAAAAACGGTCTTTGGCACAGAGTCAGGTGGCAGTGCCAGAAAACGCCGGATCGGGCCCATTTGCTTAGTATCCTCAGGCATGGCGTTTAGCTCTCCGTTTGATATTGGCTTGGATCACGAAGTAGTCGATCAGCGGCGCAAACACGTTGCCGAACAGGATCGCCAGCATCATGCCCTCTGGGAAGGCCGGGTTGATCACACGGATCATCACAACCATGAAACCGATCAGCGCGCCGTAGATGTAGCGGCCCACATTGGTGTGGCTCGCAGACACAGGCTCGGTCACCATGAACACCATGCCAAAGGCGAAACCGCCCACAACAAAGTGCCAGTACCAAGGCATGGCAAACATCGGATTGCTGTCAGAGCCAATGGCGTTCAGCAGCAGGGTGAAGCCAATCATCCCGGCCATACAGCCCACAACCAGACGCCAGTTGGCAATCTGCGTGATCAGCAGGAAGCACAGGCCAATCAGACAGGCCAGAGCCGAGGTTTCACCAATGGAGCCCTGAACGGTGCCCACAAAGGAGTTCATCCAGTTCATGCCCTGTGCCGCCAGCTGCTCATAGCCAGCAGAGGAAGAGACAGACAGCGCGGTTGCACCAGAGAAGCCGTCCACCGGAGTCCAGATCGTGTCACCGGACATGTTTGCCGGATAGGCAAAATACAGGAACGCACGGCCAGTCAACGCCGGGTTCAGGAAGTTCTTGCCGGTCCCGCCAAAGACTTCTTTGCCGATCACCACCCCAAAGGAAATACCCAGCGCAACCTGCCACAATGGGGCAGACGGCGGCATGATCAGGGCAAACAGCATGGAGGTCACAAGGAAGCCTTCGTTCACTTCATGGCCACGCACCGTGGCAAAGATCACCTCCCAGATGCCCCCAACCACAAGCGTGGTGATGTAAATCGGCAAGAAATACAGCAAGCCATGGGCAAAATTCGCCAGCGGGTTGCTGGCATCAAAACCAATGCCCAGCGCAGAGATAATCGCCGCGCGCCAGCCACTTGGTGGGAAAGTCTCATAGGCCGAGTTGACCTGCAGACCCACATTGTAAAGCCCCATGATGATACAGGGGATTGTGGCGATCACGACATAGGTCATGATCCGCTTCATATCGACATAAGAGCGGGCGTGTGGCGCCGCAGTCGTGACCGTCTTCGGAGTGAACAGAAAGCTCTCCACCATCTCATAGATGGGGAACAGCTTTTCGTATTTGCCACCCTTCGTGAAGTTCGGTTCGATCCGATCAAAGAAGTTACGCACTCCCATCAATCAGCCCTCCCGTTCAATCTTAGTAAGGCTATCGCGCAGCGCTTCGCCGTATTCATATTTCGCCGGACAGGCAAACCCGATCAGACCGAGGTCTTCTTCGTCCAGCTCCAGCGCCCCCAGCTTCTGCGCTTCGTCGGTGTCCATCACCAACAAGGCCCGTGTGAGCTGCGTTGGCAGGAAATCCTGCGGCATCAGCTTTTCAAAAGTGCCCAGCGGCACCATTGCACGCCGTCCACCATTCAGGTTGGAGGTCAGTGGGTAAAGCTTCTTGGAGAAGGCAGAGCCCAGCACTGGCAGGAAAGAGTATTTGCTTGGCATCGGACGGATCCAGCCCATCGGGATCTGCTTGTGATCTTCTTCGATCAGCGTCACCTGACGTGCATAGCGCCCAAGATAAGCTTCCACCTCTTCGCCGGCATACCCGCTCAGGATCGAGCCGGACACCAGACGCACAGGCACGTCGCTGTTCATCTCACCTGCGGTCAAATCCGTCAGAGAAGCCCCATCCAAGGTGCGCACCAGACGCGGCTTGGCACAGAGTGGTCCACACAGTGCCACGACGCGTGTGCTGTCGATCTGACCCGTGGTCAGCAGACGCCCAATGGCAATCACATCATGATAACCGATGGTCCAGACCGTCTTCGTGGCGCTTGGTGGCTCCAGGAAATGCATATGTGTGCCTGCAAGCCCGGCAGGGTGCGGACCGGAGAAGGTCGCGACCTCAACACCGTCCACACTTGGCACATCTGCGCCCTGCGCATGACAGAGGTACGTCTTACCTTCAGTGAGACTTGCGATCGCCGCCAGCCCTTTGGCAAAGGCCTCTGCCGCATCTGCAATCACAACCGCAGGGTCCGCCGCAAGCGGCTCCGTATCCATTGCGTTCACATAGATCGCCGCGGGCGTCGTATCCGATCCAGGCACTTTTGAGTACGGCCGCGTGCGGAATGCGGTCCACAGACCCGCCGCACAGAGCCGCTCAACCAGACCTTCGCGCGTGCTGATGTCTCCCACATCGGAGAAGTCCACCGGCTCAGCCGCGGCAGCATCCACCTCGATCACAACGCTCAAAAGCTTTCGGCGCGCGCCCCGGTTGATCGCTTTGACGCGCCCGGAGACCGGCGAAACCACTTTTGTTTCTGGTGAGTCTTTATGCGCCAGAATCGGCGCTCCTGCGGCTACTATATCGCCTTCTGATACGGCGATACGTGGCTTCAATCCAATATAGTCGGCCCCCAAGACCGCCACGGTTTTTACCGCTGCAGCCTCATGGATTCCGTCGCCGGGGGCCCCGGTGATCGGAAGGTTTAGGCCTTTTCGTAGCGCAAAATGCTGCACGCCAATGCCATCCTGTCGTTAGGTTCGTCTTACAAGTCTTGTCTGATTGCGCCTGCCGTATACGCGGAGTCTCGCCCAACAACCAGTCCCAATACGGTCACTTTCCTATTGTTTCTGACTTACCAGAGCAATAACGTGCGCCCGAAATTCCGCGCCAGACCAGCAAGCGTTGCAAACTGCCGCAAAAATTCGCTGATGCGTTGGCGGTTTGCCCTTCCTTAGCCCAGTTGACGTAACGTTGATTCTTATGCCCAAACTCTCCCGCCGCAGCTTTATCTTCATGACGCTGGCATTGGCAGCCTGCAAACGCGGCGCCGCGGACCTGCTGCTCACCGGACAGACTATGGGCACAAGCTATTCGGTCGTGGCCGTCAATGACGCGGACGTCGACCCAAAAGCGCTGGATGCCGCATTGCAGGACGCGCTGCAGGACGTGGACATCAAGATGTCAAACTGGAACCCCGCTTCAGAAGTCTCAGCGATCAATGCGCACCGTGGCGCCGATCCCCTGCCTCTCTCCGCAGACATGGCCACCTTACTGAAGGCCGCAGAGGATGTGCATCACGCCAGCGACCGGCAGTTTGACATCACGCTTGGCCCTTTGATTGATCTCTGGGGCTTCGGCGCGGCCCGGCCACCGGGCAGTGTGCCGCCGGATGCCGAGGTTCGGGCCACACAGGTTCACACCGGCCAAAGCCGCGTTCTCTCCTTAGATGGGCAGACCGTGACCAAACATGTGCCTGAGGGAGGCCTTTATCTCTCCGCCATCGGCAAGGGTTTCGGTGTCGATCGCCTTGGCGCGGTGCTCGCGGATTTTGGCCTCACCAACTACATGGTGGAAATCGGAGGCGATATCGTCACTTCCGGTCAAAATGCTGAGAGCAGACCTTGGCAAATCGCCATAGAAGAGCCAGATGCTCTGCAAAGAAGTATTCTTAAGGTTGTGGGTGTATCCAACATTGGCATGGCCACCTCTGGAGATTACCGCAACTACTTCGAAAAGTATGGCATCCGCTATTCACATATTCTGGACGCCCAGACCGGGCGCCCGGTCACACATACCACCGCGTCCGTCACGGTGCTGGCTGAAAACGCCATGCTCGCAGACGCTTGGGCCACGGCATTGCTTGCACTTGGCACAAAACGCGGTATGCAGATCGCCGAAGAGCGCGGCATCGCCGCACTCTTTATAGACAGGAACACGTCTTCCGGAGACATGCGATTTGTCTCCGAAGCCAGCACGCAATTTGACGTCGTGCAACTCGGGTAGAAAAGGCACACCTCTCATGGAAACGTTTATGATCGCATTTGCGCTGCTGCTTCTGGTCACGCTGGGCATGTCGCTTGGGGTGATGTTCATGGGCAAAACCATCAAAGGATCCTGCGGTGGGCTCAACGCGATCAGCGATTCCGACAAATGCGTGGTCTGCGCCAAAGACATCGATCCGGACAGCCCGCTGCGTGAACGTCTGCAATGCCCACGTGCACGCAAAATGCTTGAACAGATGGAAGCGGAAGACACCGTTCAGAGCTGAAAAATCTGTTGTCAGTTTGAATTTTTCAAATGCCGCACCGCCGCGTGCGGCATTTTTTGTTGCGCGCCTCACTTGGCCTGTGCGCGATCATATTCCATACGCTGCCGGCGCACTTCTTCCATCTGCTCATGAGACCAAAACACCAGTGGCTTGAGCATCTCCAAAAGCGTGCGCCCCAGAGGGGTCAGCTCATATGACACGGCGATCGGCGGCCCCGGCTCGACCGAACGGGTGATATAGCCGTCCCGCTGCAATCCGCGCAGATTGTCGGTCAGCACACTTTGCGTAACATCGCCAATACAGCGCTTCAAATCTCCAAACCGCTTGGGCTCATCTTCAAGCGCAAGGATGATGATCATCCGCCACTTGCCCGTCACATTAGACAGCACAGAACGGATCGAGCAGTTGGACGCCTCCGCCTTATTCGCAACACCAATCGGTAGCATCTTACACCCTCGTATCAACTGAAGACCGCCTGCACATCTACGCCAAGAACACCTGAATACGCAAGCTCACCTATCCTAGGTGGTAGCTTTCACCCTACCTGGTTCGCTTAAAGTACGTAATTGCTATCTAGTATTGATTAGCTACCACTTAAGGAGAAACATCGAATCAAAGGAACACAACATGACCCCCAAAGAACTCGTCCTCGCCTTTTTCACCGCCGCATTCGTTGATCACGATCCACAGGCTGCAGACGCCTTGGTCACCCCGGATTATATTCAGCACAATCCACAGATCCCCACCGGCGCACAGGGGCTGACGGGCTTCATTCCAATGGTCGCACAATCCGGCATGACCGTGACAACCCACCGCGTCCTCTCCGAAGGGGATCTGGTGGTACTGCATAGCAGCTTTGACAACGCCGTTGCCTTTGGCGCACCGAGCCTCGCGGCGTTTGATATCTTTCGCGTGGAAGACGGCAAAGTCGCAGAACATTGGGACAATCTACAGCCTATCCCGCAAACCACAGCCTCCGGGCGCGGCATGCTTGACGGCCCAACAGAGATCAAGGACCACGCCCATACAGAAGCCAACAAAGCGCTGGTGCTGGGGTTTGTACACGACGTCCTTGGCGGCGCCGCCCCCGAGAAGGCACCGCAATATTCAGAAGTCTACATGCAGCACAATCCACAACTTGCCGACGGCATCGATGGGCTAATGGCAGGCACAAAGGCCTGGGCTGATCAGGGCTATGTCATCACCAAATTTGAACCACAGATCGTTGTGGCAGAAGGCAACTTTGTCTTTGTCGCCTCAGATGCCACCGTCAGCGGGGAGCCATGGGCTTTCTTTGATCTCTGGCGGGTCGAAGACCATAAGATCGTGGAGCACTGGGATGTGGTTGCCCCCACACCTGCCCAGATGGCGCATGACAACGGCAAGTTCTAACGCCCCTCATCCTAAAGTCGGTCGATCTGGCTGCACCTCATATAACGCCAGACGGCCGCAGGACGGGCGCGTACCGCGTACCACCCAAAAGGCGCTGATCCTAGCCGGGCACCACGGGAAACAAGGCCACTGCCAAAAGACAGCCCGCCGCCAGCAGGCCAGAGACCCAAAGCTGCCAGCGTGGACCCTCCTCTTTCCAGACCCGGCGATAGCGGTGGCCCGCCAGACAGGCGAGCACAAACAGCACAGTGGCCAGCGCCGGAGAAAGCGTCACATCAGGCAAAGAAAAATCCCCCAAAGGCGAAACTTGTGGTTAGGCTGGACCCATAACCTCTGAACTTTTTCCATGCAAGGAGCCTTCATACATGCCCAGTTCCTACCAAGCACCCAACCGCAAATCGGAAGAAAAAGCCAAGACCGTGAGCCAGTCTGCCAGCTCCAATATGTCGGCAGCCTCCGCTTCGGTGCATATGGTTTTGGACCAGAAAGGCAAAAATGTCTTTGCCATCCGCCCACAAGATACCCTGGGCAAGGCTGTGGAAGTGCTGCGTGACAAACACATCGGGGCGCTTCTCGTGACCGATGCCAACGGCAGCCTCCAAGGCATCCTGTCGGAGCGTGATATTGTCCGCAAGCTGGCTGACACCCCCGGCCAGACCCTCCCCCAGAAGGTCGAAGACGTGATGACCAGCGAGGTACAGGTCTGTGCGCCCGACGATGCCATGGTGGATGTGCTGCGCCGCATGACCGAAGGCCGCTTCCGCCACATGCCGGTTGCAGATGACAGCGGCCTGCTGGGCATGGTCACCATCGGCGATCTTGTCAATTTCCGTCTCACCCAGCTTGAGCATGAAGCCCTGCAAATGAAACAGCTCATCGTGGGTTGACACCCAGTCGCGCGCAGGCGCCCCCGTCTGCGCGCCTCAAAGTCTGCATAAAGCCACAGCGCACCGTTGCGCAGCTGGCGCCTACGCAAGGCGCCACACTTTATCGCTGATTTTCACCCCCAAGAATCGCCCAATTCAACCTCACGACCTCTGCGCCCACACCTCTGCTCCGTTTTGTCACAGGGTAGGGCCGCAAGATGTTCGCGGTAACAGCTGCATTTCCCAGCACAGAGCCCGTTAACCGCGGATTCACACAGGTTAACCAACTCCTTGCAAATAGAGGGTTTCCTCGACCCACCCACAATTCCTTTACAAAAACACATGCTGTTCAGGAAATATATTTACAGATTTTCTGTTTTATTTCGGCGCCTTATTCACTTGTTTTCTCATTTGCCTATTCTGCCATCGGGGTCTCAGGTCATCGCACCTGAGAGAGGAGATTAAGTTATTGGACCGAGGGAGGAGCCTTCATGTCACTGGACGCCAAAGCACCCACCAGCTTTTCGCCATCTGCCGAACTGACCCAAAACGCTCATATTGACACCGCCACCTACGAGGAGATGTATGCGTCTTCGCTTGCGGATCCTGAGGCGTTCTGGGGAGAGCATGGCAAGCGCGTGGAGTGGATCAAGCCTTACAGCAAGGTGAAGAACACCTCCTTCGCCCCGGG
>NZ_JAGHQY010000006.1:0-251286 GCF_017744035.1 Shimia sp. R11_0
ACATCGCAGCAGGGATCTCCGGCGCCATTCAGCACCTTGCGGGCATGAAAGACTCCAAGATCATCGTTGCGATCAACAAAGACGAAGAAGCGCCCATCTTCCAGGTGGCCGACTACGGTCTGGTGGCAGACCTCTTTGAAGCCGTCCCTGCCCTGACCGAGAAACTCGGCTGAGCCACAGCGCTTGCTTCAAACCACAAAAAACAAAAGGCCCGCCACATCGGCGGGCCTTTTTGCATGACTTAAGCAGTGTAGAGCGACCTTCAGGCGCCGCTCACCACAGCCTCAAGACTTTTGGACAGGGCCTGCGCCGCCTCGACATGGGCCTGCACCCCGAGCATCCGTTGCGCCGCCACCCGCTCCAGATCCGTAAACTGCATGCCCTCCACCCCTTGGGAAAGCGCCGTCTGACTGGCCACCACTTCCACCACATCGGCCACCAACGGGCGCAGCTCTTCGATCATCAACCGATCCACAAACAGCGGATCCGGGCCAAGGCCGCTGGTCCCCAAAGCCGTGTCTGGCGCATGATCCGCCACCCAGAGCAGCACAATCTTGCCACCAATTGTGTTCAACAACAGCTTCATGCGCGCACTCCACGCCATGCGCAGCTCGTCACGTACCATCGCATAACGATCCGGTGTGCGCGCGCATAACGTGCCCAGCATATGGCGTGTAAAATGGAATTCGCTAAAGTCGACCTCATTGAAAACCATCTGCATCATATTGGACGCCCCGATGAAGCGGTCATTGCGCCGAGGATGCACTTTGTAATAGCGATTGGACATATTCTGCGCGCCCATGATCTGAACGACCGTCACCTCAGCCTGCTGCGCAATTTCCAATATCGCCGGCTCAGACAGAAACGCGTCGATCCCGGCATTCAGATACCCCAGGTTAACACAGGTTTGTTCCATTGCCTCATCGAGAATTTCCACAAACGGTTGCGGGACAAATTTCCCGTAAGTTTCCGTGCCACCCAGAAACGCGATATATGGCGCCTCGAGACTTTTCTGAGGGCCGCGGAATGTCAGCCGCGACTCTCCGTATTGGCAGGGCTCGTAATTGAGCTCCTCGCCAACCATCTTTTCGTAAGACATTTTCTCACCCTAATTTTCTCACCCACTAGAGAGAGTCGCGCAAAGCCGTTGCGAAAAGGCTAATGCGGGCTTTTGAGCTAATTTTTAGCCTCTCCCCCCTCTTGCAGCTCAACCACCCCCGGGCATAAGGTCACCTCAAACGTCTGAGAGGGTTATAAAGATGGACATCAACACAATTGGCGTCGTCGGCGCGGGCCAGATGGGAAATGGCATTGCCCATGTGATGGCACTGGCCGGATATGATGTGCTTTTGAATGATATCAACCAAGACGCCCTTGATGCCGCTGTTGGCCGAATCGACAAAAACTTGGAACGCCAGGTGAGCCGTGAAAAGATTTCTGCTGAGGCGAAGGCAGAGGCAATGGCCCGCATCAACACCACGTTGAAACTCCCGGATCTGGGAACCACAGATTTGGTGATCGAGGCCGCAACCGAGCGCGAAGAAATCAAACATCAGATCTTTGACACGCTCAAACCCCATCTCGGCCCAGACACGATCCTCACGTCCAATACATCTTCCATCTCCATCACCCGTCTGGCAAGCCGCACCGACCGTCCCGAGCGCTTCATGGGCTTTCACTTCATGAACCCGGTGCCCATGATGAAACTGGTTGAACTGATCCGCGGCATTGCCACGGATGAACCAACCTATCAGACCTGCCTGAACATTGTGGAACGCCTCGGTAAAACCGCGGCCAGCGCCGAGGACTTCCCAGCCTTTATCGTGAACCGCATTCTGATCCCGATGATCAACGAAGCTTGCTACACGCTCTATGAAGGGGTCGGTAACGTGGCCTCCATCGACAACGCCATGAAACTGGGTGCGAACCATCCGATGGGGCCGCTGGAACTGGCAGATTTCATCGGGCTGGACACCTGTCTGGCAATCATGAACGTCCTGCATGACGGTCTGGCAGATACCAAATATCGCCCTTGCCCGCTGTTGACCAAATATGTCGAGGCTGGCTGGCTGGGCCGCAAAACCAAACGTGGTTTCTATGACTATCGCGGCGAGGAGCCTGTTCCGACCCGCTAAACATACATGGCGAAGGCGGGGGCTTACTCCGCCTTTCACCTCTCAAAATCCGCGAAACACACTCAAAAAAGCAAGCTCCATTAAGGTGTGTGAAGCTTAATTCTCTTTGCCCAGATCCAGCGTATGCTGGCGCAGCCAAGCCATAAAGCCTCGTGGATCGGTCTGCAGACGCGCCATCTGCTCATCCGTCAAAGGAGCGCCCACCACAGGTTTCTGAGGCTTGTGACAAGAGCGCACGATTTCATGCAGCAAAAGCCCCTGACGCAGAATAGGGGACAGCTTATTGGCAATCTGATAGGCACGGCTGTTCTGTCCGGGATAGAAGATCGGCACCACGCGCGCACCAGACCGGCGGATCATCTGTGCAGTAAACACATTCCACTCCTGCTCAATGGCAGGGCCGAACCATGTTTCAGAGCTCATCACAACACCTGACGGGAACAGTGCAACAACGCCCCCCTCTTTCAGATGAGCCATCGCCTTGCCACGCATCTCGACCATTTTACGCTGTGCATCCGGGTCATGTGGGAAGGGCACCGGGATCATGAAACTGGAAGCAGCTTCATCCAACCCGGTCAAAACAGAGCGTGTCAGAATACGATAATCCTGACGACGGCGGCCAATGAGATCGGCAAAGATCATGCCGTCCACCATGCCATGTGGGTGGTTTGCCACCACCACAACTGGCCCTTCGGTCGGAATGTTCTTCAGTTGTTCAACCGGGGTCTGCAACTCGATCCCCATGACATTGAGCGCCCCACGCCAGAACTTCTGACCACGGTATTGCTCATTGTCGCGCTCAAACTTGTTGACCATACGCAGCACGGTCAACTTACCAGTGCACCATTCGATTGCGCGAATTGCCAACGCGGTCCAGCGGTCGTCAAAGGAGTTGGCATAGGTCAGCGTACGGCGGTCATAGATCTGACCATCCGTCTCATTTGCAGGCTCTGCCACCTGCGCCTCTGGCACCGTATCTACCAACTGTTCTTTCCTGTCCCGCTCAAGCCGAACTCAAAAGCCTTCGCCGAACTTGTCTGAAACAAGTGCCTCAATGGCATCGGCCAAGGCTGGCGCATCCGGCCCGCTGGTTGCAACGTCAATGCTGGTGCCTTTGGAAGCGGCCAACATCAGCAAACCCATAATACTGTCACCGCCCGCACTCAAGCCATCCTTTGACACTTCTGCAGAGGCGTCAAAACCCTCAACCACTTCAACCAGCTTGGCAGAAGCTCTTGCGTGCAGTCCCTTTTCATTCACGATCTGCAGCGTACGGTGGACGATGTCGCTCATATGTCTACCCTGTTTGAATATTTTGACTGTCAATGTATTTGCGCCCAGCGTCCAGCGCAGCGCTCACCGCATCGGCCACCGGCAAATGCCGGCTCTTGGCCAATTTGATCAACATCGGCAAATTGGCGCCATACAGAATACGGCGGTTGACCGGCGCACAGGCCCGCAGGCTTAAATTCGAGGGAGATCCACCAAACATATCTGTCACGATGACAACGCCATCACCCTGATCCACCTGATCGGCGGCCTCACAAATCTCGCGTTGTTTCTGAGGACGGTCATGTTCGGCCTCAATCGTGATGGCCTGTACGCTGCCCTGCGCCCCCACAACATGCTCCATGGCGGCCAGGTATTCCTTGGCCAACCCGCCATGTGCCACGATCACTATCCCGATCAAGCTGACTGTTCCCCATCCTCTGCGCTGGCCGGCCGTTGCCCCGACAAAGAGGCAAACCGGTTGAGCTCGCGGTGTCTTATAGACACCTGCCAGCCCCTATTTGCAAGGGATTCGGCCAAGGTCTCAGTCACAAAGACAGAGCGATGCTTGCCCCCGGTACAACCAAAAGCAATCAAAAGGTGGCTACGCCCTTCCCGGATATAGCCCGGCAAAAGATGCGTCAGCATGGTTTCCAGCCCCGAGATAAAAGGCGCATAGCCCGGATCCCGCGCCACATAGGCGCCTACCGGCGCATCCCCACCGTCCATATCCCGCAACTCCGGCTGCCAGTGCGGATTATGCAAAAAGCGGCAATCCATCACAATATCCGCCCCCTGCGGCAGCCCCCGCTTGTAGCTGAAAGACTGCACCGTCAGCCCAATCGCCTGATCCTGCGACGGAGCAAATCGGGTGGACACCGCCTGACGCAGCTCATGCGGGCTCAATTCAGAGGTATCAATCAGCACATCCGCATGCCCACGCACCCCCTGCAACAGGGACAGCTCGCGCTGGATGCCTTCGGTGGGATCCTCCTGACGCGCCATCGGGTGGTTGCGCCGCGTCTCATTGTAGCGCCGACGCAGCACATCCGCACGACAATCCAGATACAGCAACTCCGCTGCGGTATCCGGCAACGCATTGGCCAGTTTCATCGCCGCCAAAAGCGCCTGAGGAGAAAAGTCCCGGTTCCGCACATCCAGTCCAAGAGCCATGGGCTGCTTGAGCGGCTGGCCAGACAATAACCGCTGCAATAGTCCCAGCGGAAGATTGTCTATGGTCTCATACCCAACATCTTCGAGCGCCTTGATCGCCGTGGTACGCCCTGCGCCGGATGGGCCGGTCAGGAGAACCAGAGGGGTCTTTGGGGAGGCGGATGTAGACGTAGACATCTATGCATTCCTTCCATGGCGCAGAAACTGCAATATCGCTGCTGCGAAATATGCGGCATCCACGCCCAGAAGCAAAGGCACGACACAGCCCAAAATGCGGGTTTCACGCGGATGTGGCAGGCGATCCTCTTCGCGCCCATCCAAATCCACCACCAGATGCAGCTGCGCCTCACCCACCGGACTGGCTTTCAGAATGCCCACACCGCGCGCTTCGATCAATCCGCGCGTGGTGTCTGGCGCACGCACATAAAGCGCTGCGCCCTTGCGGCGCACGATGGTTTGATCATCCGCAACCAGATCCGCACCATATCCCATCATCTGAAGCGCCAGCGAAGACTTGCCCCGCCCCGAAGCCCCCCGGATCAGAACCGCGCGCCCGTTTTCTGCCACACAGGAGGCATGCAGAAACAGCGCATCGTCATCAGCGGGCACCGCGTTAGCGGCAGGCGCAGAGGAGAAAAGATCCCTTGCGCCTGTCATAGGTCACACCGGCAAGCCAACAACGAAGCGGGCACCCAACGGCTCAGACGTAACATCCGCATCCGTCGGGCGGATATTCTCGGCCCAGATCACGCCACCATGCGCCTCGACAATCTGCTTGGAAATCGCCAGCCCCAGACCGGAGTTATTGCCGAACTGAGATTCAGGCCGGTGTGAATAGAAACGATTGAAGATCTTGTTAAGCGACTGCTCCGGAATACCGGGGCCCGTATCTTCAACAACAACCAACACCCGGTTTTCCCGCTTGCGCGCCCAAACCCGGATCGCATCCCCTTCTTCACAGAAGCTGATCGCATTGGTGATCAGATTGACAAACACCTGCGCCAGCCGCGCTTCCAGCCCACTGATTTCGATGGGATCATCCGGAAGGTCAGAAATGAAATCAATGCCTTTGCCCTGTGCATCCTCGCCCAGATACTGCGCCAGATTACCAATCATGGACAACAGATCGAAGTTCTCTTCTTCTTCCTTCACCAACTCACTGTCGAGCCGCGACGCATTGGAAATGTCACTCACCAAACGATCCAACCGCCGCACGTCATGCTCGATCACATCCAGCAGCTTGGTGCGATGCTCTTCCTTTTTGACCATCCGCAAAGAGCCCACCGCAGAGCGCAGCGACGCCAATGGGTTCTTGATCTCATGAGCCACATCTGCAGCGAATTGCTCGTTGCTGTCGATGCGCTCATAAAGTGCGGACACCATGCCGCGTAACGCCCCTGACAGCCGCCCAATCTCATCTGGCCGCGCCGTCAGATCAGGAATGCGCACGCGCCCCGGGTTTACCTTGCGGCTGTCGCTGTCCCGGCCCAGTTCTGCCGCTGCGGCCAAATCAGACAGTGGATTGGAAATCGTCGAGGCCAGCACCATGGACAGGCCAACAGAAACCACAGTGGCAATCAGGAACATCTGCAAGACCCGCTCCCGCTCAGATCGGACCATCTGATCAAGTTCGCCCGCCGCGCTAGTCAACACCACTGCCCCAATCACCCGCGCGCCCTGCTGAATCGGCACTGCCATGGCGAAAACCCGATCCCCGGAGGCATCGGTCAGCGTATCGAGCGTCTCCATGCCTGATACGGCATCTGCGGCCAGATCCGCCAGTTGGTCCGCCAAATCGGGGACCGCCAATTGCGCGTCCCCTCCAGAACCGGCAATGGCATCCCAGACCCGGTTGAGACTAGAGGTCAAGGGCGTGCCTTCCGGCCTCTCTGCTAGAATTTCAGCCGCTTCCGCAGAAGCCACACCTTCTTTTGCGCCCACCACAGTGGGGGAGCCGTCAAAAACCGAAACGCTGGTGCCAATCTGAAGCGGCAGTTTTTCCAACGTGGCAGCCACATCAATGCCGTCACCAGTTGCCAGATTGACAGGCGCCCCAGCAGGCAACTGCGCTTCAAACGCCCCGGCGATCAGCCGAGCCTCGGTCACGAGCCCTGCGGCGCGCTGCACCGCAAAACTGTCGCGGGCGCTGTTGAGAAACAGAATACCCGTGACCAGCACGAGAAGCGCGATCAAATTGAAAGTGATGATTTTTCGGGTCAGCGGGGACTTCGAAAGCGGCAAAAGCCGGCGTCGTTCACGCCGGCCCCTGAGCTCTTTCTGGACGTTGGCTTCCGGTGCGACCCAATCATCGCCCAAAACAACGTCCCCATCCCTCCCTTGGGCCATGTCCTGCACGTTGGTCCTTCCGGCCTGATGTGACTATGCGTCGTTATTCTTCGTTGTATCTATAGCCGATGCCATAGAGCGTCTCAATCGCAGAGAACTCCGGGTCTGCACTACGCATCTTTTTCCGCAGGCGTTTGATATGGCTGTCAATGGTGCGATCATCGACATAGACCTGATCATCATAAGCCACGTCCATCAACTGATCGCGCGATTTCACGAATCCGGGGCGCTGCGCAAGTGCCTGCAACAGAAGGAACTCTGTGACGGTCAGCGTCACATCCTGCCCCTTCCAGCTCACCGAATGGCGCAGCGGATCCATGGTCAGCTCACCGCGTTCCATGATCTTCGTATCTTCGGTTTCTCCAACGATATCACTGTCCACCGCCTCTTGACGGCGCAGGAGCGCACGAATGCGTTCTACCAGAAGACGTTGGGAAAACGGTTTCTTAACATAATCATCGGCCCCCATGCGCAGGCCGAGCACTTCGTCGATCTCATCGTCCTTGGAGGTCAGGAAGATCACAGGCATGCTGGTTTTCTGGCGCAGACGCTGCAACAAGTCCATGCCATCCATGCGGGGCATCTTGATGTCCAGCACAGCCATATCCGGGAGTTTCTTATTAAATGCGTCCAGCGCTTGCTGGCCGTCGTTGTAGGTCTCGACTTCAAACCCTTCAGCCTCAAGGGTAATGGAAACCGACGTCAGGATATTCCTGTCGTCATCCACGAGGGCGATTTTCGACATCGGACGGTTCCTTATTCTGCTCTTATTATGTGCCTGTTTTTTTGAAGCATTATGCGCATTCAAAACCCAGGCAATCAATGTAAAAGTGCGATTCGGGTCTCAAACCGGACATATTTAGCCACAATTTCACTAAGCAATGGCTAAATTGCCTCACTTTCGCCTGCACAATCGGCAAGATCTTTCCCATCGGAAAACTTGATTGCGCTAACCTGCATTTGGTTGCGCTAACTGATGGAAACCCTCCTGTTCTTCTTAATAATCGGCATGTTAAGACCGCCCTGTCACCTCTCGGAATATGCCCAGGCGCAAGAAAATTTCGTTCCGAGGACAATCAAAGACCGCCGCCACAGCACACGCGGCTACAGGAGTAAGATAATGACATTTGGACGGGTCAACCCGCAGTTCCGCCTCGAAGATCAAGGGATCGAAGGTCTGGGCAATGTCTATTACAACTTTATGGAGCCCGCCCTCATTGAGTCTGCGCTGAAGCGCAACGAAGGCACGCTGGGCAACGGTGGGACTTTCCTGGTCAGCACCGGTGAATTCACCGGCCGCTCTCCCAAAGACAAGTTCACAGTCCGCACGCCGATGACCGAAGACACCATCTGGTGGGAAAACAACCATGAGATGGCCAGCGACGCTTTTGACCGCCTGCATGCCGACATGCTGGAGCATATGAAAGGTCGCGACTACTTCGTTCAGGATCTCACCGCAGGTGCCGATCCGACTCACGCCATCAACGTGCGCGTCGTGAACGAGCTTGCGTGGCACAACCTCTTCATCCGTCACCTGCTGCGCCGCCCTGACCGCGATGCGCTGGATCAGTTCGTGGCTGACTACACCATCATCAACTGCCCAAGCTTCAAGGCCGACCCGGCCAAGCACGGCTGCCGCTCTGAGACCGTGATCGCGGTCAACATCGAGAAAAAGATGATCCTGATCGGCAACACCGAATATGCCGGTGAGAACAAGAAATCCGTCTTTGGCCTGCTGAACTATCTGCTGCCGGAAAAAGGCATCATGCCAATGCACTGCTCCGCCAACCACGCCAAAGACAACCCTGTGGATGCGGCGATCTTCTTTGGCCTGTCTGGCACCGGCAAGACCACGCTCTCCGCCGACCCGAACCGCACGTTGATTGGCGATGACGAGCATGGTTGGTCTGACCGTGGCACCTTCAACTTTGAAGGCGGCTGCTACGCCAAAACCATCGGCCTGAACCCAGAAGCCGAGCCTGAGATCTACGCCACCACCAAGATGTTTGGCACCGTGATCGAAAACATGGTCTATGACGAAGAGACCAAAGAGCTCGACTTTGAGGACAAGAGCCTCACCGAAAACATGCGTTGCGCCTACCCGCTGGAGTCGATCCCGAACGCATCCGACAACGGTCTTGGCGGTCACCCCAAAAACGTGATCATGCTGACCTGCGACGCCTTCGGCATCCTGCCTCCCATCGCACGTCTGACCCCGGCGCAGGCAGAATACCACTTCCTGTCTGGCTTCACCGCCAAAATGGCAGGCACCGAGCGTGGCCTGACCGAGCCAACCCCGGCCTTCTCCACCTGCTATGGCGCGCCTTTCATGCCTCGCCGTCCAGAAGTCTACGGCGCCCTGCTGCGCAAAAAGATCGCAGAATTCGGCACCACCTGCTGGCTGGTCAACACCGGCTGGACTGGCGGCGCCTACGGCACCGGCAACCGCATGCCAATCAAAGCCACCCGCGGCCTGCTGACCGCAGCCCTCGACGGCTCCCTGAACAACGTCGAATTCCGCAAGGATCCAAACTTCGGCTTCGAAGTGCCGGTCTCTGTACCCGGCGTGGATGACAGCCTGCTCGACCCACGCGGCACCTGGGCGGACAAAGACGCCTATGACGCCCAAGCCGCCAAGCTGGTGGGCATGTTTGCCGACAACTTCGAGCAATACCTGCCTTACATCGACGCAGACGTGAAAGCCGCCGCCATCGGCTAAGCGCTTCACCCGTTTTATTGAAAAGCCCCGTGCCACCCGCGCGGGGCTTTTTTGTTGGCCGACATGCCCCTGTATCTAGAATGTCGTCCCTATAGTCTGCCCCCCGCTGAAGACGCCATCTCGCAGGAGGCAAAGCCGACCAGCCCCCGACCCTCCCCAAGGGAGGGGGCTTTACCCCCACCCAGTGTAGAGGGCTGGTCTACGTGACCGGTTCTGGCGTTGCAGATTTGTTGGATGATGCACTAGTGTGACCTGAATTGGCCCCAATCTAATCGCTTCATTCACACAAAGACGCATTTGAAAGTTTTCACATAGGGAGTTTTGCATGGCCGAGCATCACCTTGCGGCCTATACTTTCAATCAATTTGTTGCGCCTTATTTGTCTGAGACGATCTCAGGTTTCAGAAATGCTGAGCCAGATGTCTTTCAAACCATGGAAGCCGCTGCCGGATTCATTGCACGCGCGGGCTACGACGGCGAAGAACGTTTCACAACGTGGGGAGAGCAGGTCTTCCCAAGCTGCTGGGACAACTGCAATGGAGACGGCTGGGCCCCGTCAACCCTCTCCCTTTGGGACTCCCCAGAAGCCTTGATGGCAGCAACATATCGCGGCCCTCATGGTAAAATTCTGCGGTATGGAAAAGATTGGCACATAAAAGCCGATCAAATCCCGGAATATGTGCTGTGGTGGGTCGCCAAAGATCATACACCAAACTGGGCGGAAGCAGTTCTGCGCTTTGAGACGTTGATGCAACAAGGTGCCACTCCAAAGGCTTTCACCTTTAAAGCCCTATTTGATCAAAACGGCAAATCGGCCAAACCGGATCTCTCAAAGGTCAAAGCTCTTGCGCAGGCCAACGCACAAAACACATCTCCCAATGAGCTGTCCCCAGAGCGTTAATTTTATGCCAATGTAACCCCTATGTTTCCCAACCCAAAGGCCCGCACATGATCGCCTATATCACCGTCGGCGCAGACGACATCCACACCGCAGAGCGGTTCTACTCGACTTTCCTGCCCGCGCTTGGCTATCGGCTGGAGCACTATCACGGCGATCTCAGCTACATCCCACCCGACAGCCCGCCAATCTCTCCAGATTTCTACGTCAAAGCCCCGTTTAACGGCGCATCGGCTTCTGCGGGCAACGGCACCATGGTGGCCTTTCAGGCCGAGAGCCAACAACAGGTGCGCGATCTGCACGCCGCGGCCCTCTCCGCAGGCGGCACAGACGCGGGCGCCCCGGGCTTTCGCGATGCCTACAGCGACAATTTCTTCGTCGCCTATCTACGCGATCCCCAAGGCAACAAGCTCGCCCTCTTCACAACCACCCCGTAGGGTGCGCAGTCCCTGCGCACCATTGCGTCACCAACAGATTTCAGGGCGGCCAAAGCCACCACAGCCAGCTGCCCACCTAAGCAGACCGCACCCCCTTGTGCCACGCCGCCCGCAGCGACGGCACGCCCTCGGTCAGCCGGAAGCGGATCATATCCGCCTGCAACCCCACCTCGAGTCGCCCGCGATCCTGCAGGTTGGTGTAACGCGCCGGCGCGGCGGTCACCGTGTGCAGCCCCCTGGCCATATCCCCCCAGACAGTGCCCAGCATGACTGCCCCCAAAAGCAGCGATGACGGCACATAATCAGAGGAAATGATGTCCAGCAGGCCTTGGTCCGCCAGCTCCATCGCTGCCACATTACCGGAATGGCTACCGCCCCGCACAAGGTTCGGCCCGCCCATGATATTGGCGATGCCGTGCTTATGGTTGGCGCGCGCCGCCTCAACCGTGGTCGGAAACTCCGCCAGATGAATGCCATAGCCCGCCGAGGTCACCACCTGTGCCGCCGTGCTGTCATCATGGCTCGCCAGAACCGCACCAAACCTCTTGGCAGCAGCCACCGTGGCCTCTTCATGGCGCTTGCCAAATTTGTCATGCAGACCATAGAGAAACTGCACATAGGCCTCAAACGCCGCCGGATCCATCGCGTATTTTCCGCGCAGATAGCCTTCGAATTTGGAGATATCCGTGAACTGACGCTGCCCGGGTGTGTGATCCATCAGGCTCACAATGCCAATGCGATCTTCTGGCCCGAACTCAGCCAGCTCATCCACCAACGTTTCAGAACAGGTCTCCGCCCGCAGATGGATATGGTGGCTGATCCGCAGCCCTCCGCTGTCGCGCATCGACAGGATCTCATCGGCCACGGCACGGGCATATTTGCCGTAATCACGCCGCCCATCCGTCAGGATCGACCCCACCCGCAGCGCATCAAACACCGTGGTGATCCCCACACTTGCCAGTTCCGCATCATGGGCCACAATCGCCGCCTGATGCGGCCAGTTGACCTTGGGCCGTGGGCTCATATGCCGCTCTAGATTGTCGGTATGCAGCTCAATCAGCCCAGGTGCGATAAAATCACCCGCGCAATCTACCGCCCCATGAGGCACGGATCTTCCCTGATCCATCTCTGCAATCACCCCGTCGCGCACCACCACAGAGCCGGTCACGGTCTCCGTCGGCAAAACAAGGGTGGCATTTGCAAGGATCATCTCTTGTGTCATCTGTGTGTCACGCATTTTTGGCATTCGCTGTCAAAAGGTTGAAAGAGGCATCATGCAGTTCAGAAGATACGGCATTTATTACACGCCAGAGCCCGGCGCTCTGGCCGATTTTGGCGCCCAATGGCTGGGCTGGGATCCTGTGGCGGGCAAACACTGCCCCCATGCGGAGATCGCAGATCTTCCGCGCCCTGTGGAAGAGATCACCGCCATGCCGCGCAAATACGGGTTGCACGGCACCATCAAACCACCGTTTTTTCTGGCAGATGGCCATAGCCCAGAGGCTCTGCAAAAGGCGCTGGCCGGGCTCTGCGCCACGCTGCCCCCCGTCACACTGCCCAGCCTGACGCTGTCCCGCCTCGGCAGTTTTCTGGCACTGAAAATTGACGGCGACCAAACCCCGCTGGCCGCACTGGCCGCGCGCGCGGTCATCGAGCTTGATCGGTTCCGCCGCCCGCCCTCTGAGGCCGAGCTGGCACGCCGCCGTCAGGCGAATCTCTCTCCCCAACAGGAAGCGTTGCTCGCGCAATGGGGCTATCCCTATGTGATGGAAGAATTTCGCTTCCACATCACCCTCACCGGCCGCCTTGGCAAAGACGCAGAGCAAACCCAAGCCGCGCTCCAGCCCCACATCGCGCCGCTTTTGCCACAGCCCTTTGTGGTGGGCAGCCTGACCCTGATGGGCGAAGACGACAATCAGATGTTTCATGAAATCCAACGCTACGCCCTCACCGGCTGAAGCGCTTCCAGCGCGGTGGCCACCGTGGCCGCCAGCGCACCATCATTGGTCACCTCCACCACATCAGCCCCCGCGGGGCGCGATACACCGGCACGGGCCAGACGCGCGGCAATCTCCGCCTCCGTCTCTCGCCCCCGCGCCGCCAACCGCTGCGCCAGCGTCTGCACATCTGCGGTCAACGAAAGTACGGCAAAATCCTCAAACGCCGCCCGCGCCTGATCCAGCACGCCGCGCGACAGGTTCACCAGCACAATCCGCGCACCAGCCTGCTGCAACGCCTTGCGCGGCACACCATAGCGCAGCCCATGGGCCGCCCACCACAGCGCAAAAGAGCCTTCGGCCACCAGCGCATCAAACTCTGCATCCGTGGCCCCGATGGAGTTTTCCCCACCAGCGCCCGCTGCCCGCGTAATCACCCGTCGTGCCAAAACCACATCGGCGCGCGCCGCCGCCATGGCCTCCATCACCGTGTCCTTGCCGACGCCGGAAGGCCCCACGACCCCCACAACCCGCACAGGCAACGCCGTGTGTCCCATCACGCTGCTCCCTGCAGGCCAGGAGTAAAGACAGAGACATCAATCTCGCGGTCACAGACCTGATCACGCGCCGCCTCATCGTGGAAAATCCCGACAATCGCCGCCCCACGTGCCTTGGCCTCCTCAATCAGCCCCAGCACCGTGGCGCGGTTCGTGGCATCCAGTGAGGCTGTCGGCTCATCCAAAAGCATCGCCGGGTAAGTATGGGCAAAGCCGCGCGCAATGTTCACCCGCTGCTGCTCCCCACCAGAGAAGGACGTCGGGCTCAGCTGCCACAACCGCTCCGGGATGCGCAGCTGGGTCAGCAATTCCCGCGCACGCTCCCGCGCTGCTTCAGCATCCACGCCAACAGCCAGCAAAGGCTCTGCCACCACATCCAGCGTCGGCACCCGGGGCACCACCCGCAGAAACTGGCTTACATAGCCCAGCACATCACGCCGCAGCGCTAGGATCTCGCGCGGCTCAGCCTGCACCACATCCACGCCATCCACCAGGATAGAGCCGCCAGCGGCCAGGTAGTTGCCATAAATCATTCGCATCAGGGTGGATTTCCCCGCACCAGATGCCCCGGTCAGCGCCACACATTCCCCGCGCGCCACGCTCAGATTGGCCCCGTCCATCACCGGGATCACCGCGCTGCCCTGATTGTGCAGCGTGAAGGTCTTGCTCAGATCTCTAATCTCAATCATCTGATTTCTCATTCCCAAAATATCGTCGGGGGGAGTCGCTTTGCGACGGGGGGCACAGCCCCCCCTGCTCCCTATCAAACTTGCAGAACCGAACTCACCAGGAGCTGCGTATAGGCATGCTGCGGATCATCCAGCACCTGATCGGTCAGGCCGGTTTCCACCACATGGCCATCTTTCATCACCATCAGCCGATCCGCGAGCAAGCGCACCACTGCCAGATCATGGGTCACAATGATGGCGCTCAACCCCATTTCGCGCACCAACCCCCGCAACAGATCCAGAAGACGCGCCTGCACCGACACATCCAACCCACCGGTGGGTTCATCCATGAACACCAACCGCGGCCCGGTCACCAGATTGCGCGCAATCTGCAAACGCTGCTGCATGCCACCGGAAAACTGCGTCGGGCGGTCATCCACCCGGTTTTCCTGAATCTCCACCCGGCCCAGCCAGTCAATCGCCTCTGCGCGGATGTTGCCGTAATGGCGCGCGCCCACGGCCATCAGCCGCTCGCCCACATTGCCGCCCGCACTCACATTCATACGCAGACCATCACGGGCGTGCTGATGCACAAAGGCCCAGTCCGTCCGGCTCAACATGCGGCGCTCCGGCTCACTCATGGTGACCGTGTCTCGCATCGCGCCGTCGCGCATTTCAAACAGCACCTCGCCGGTTTCTGGAGACAGATGACCGGCGAGGCAGTTGAGCAGAGTCGACTTGCCTGACCCACTCTCCCCAACAATCCCCATGACCTCTCCGGGATAGAGATCAAAATTCACGTCTTTGCAGCCAATTCTCTGGCCATAGTATTTGCTGATATTCTCAACTTTCAGAAGCGGCGTCATGCGGCGGTCTCCTCAAGGGCTGCGGCCTGCGCGCCCACATGCCCGGCGGCACGGCGGCTGGCGCAATAGTCGGTGTCAGAACAGACAAACATCCGGTTGCCCGCATCATCCATGATGACCTCATCCAGATAGCTGTCCTCGGCACCACACATGTCACAGGGGTGATCGGCCTTGCTGGCCTCAAACGGGAAGTCCTCAAAATCAAGGCTCACCACCTGACAGTAAGGCGGCAGCGCGTAGATCCGCTGTTCACGCCCAGCGCCAAACAGCTGGATCGCCGCCATTTCCATCTTCGGATTGTCAAACTTCGGGATCGGGCTTGGGTCCATCACATAGCGCCCCTCCACCTTCACCGGATAGGCATAAGAGGTGGCAATCGCCCCGTGTTTGGCAATGTCCTCATAGAGTTTCACATGCATGAGGCCATATTCCTCAAGGCTGTGCATCTTGCGGGTTTCCACCTCTGAGGGCTCCAGAAAGCGCAACGGCTCCGGGATCGGCACCTGATAGACAAGGATCTGATCCTCGCGCAGCGACTCTTCGGGAATGCGGTGGCGGGTCTGAATGACACTGGCCTGCGCGGTTTCCTCTGTGGTATCCACACCGGCGGTCTTCTCAAAGAACTTTCGGATCGACACGGCATTTGTCGTGTCATCCGCGCCCTGGTCGATCACCTTCAGCGTATCCTCGGGCGTCAGCGTGGCGGCAGAGACCTGCACGCCCCCCGTGCCCCAACCATAAGGCATCGGCATTTCGCGGCTGGCAAAAGGCACCTGATAGCCCGGAATGGCAAGCCCCTTCAGGATAGCACGGCGGATCATCCGCTTGGTCTGCTCATCCAGATAGGCGAAATTATAGTCAGACATGTTCTGGCCCTCTCAAGGTAAGCCCTAAATTGCGCGCATGTGGTTTGCCGAGAATAGGATAGTGCACCCGGAGTACGTGCCGCAGGCACGGACCGCGCCCGACCCTCCCCACGGGAGGGCGCATTGCGCCGTTTTGCACGTCACCTGCTTTGGCGCGCATGGCGGCTGAAGTGTCACCAGCACAACGTGTCAATGCGCCCACCCAGGCTCGGGCGCGGTCCTCTCGGTTTACGCCTCGAAGCTTCATTCCGCCGCCTCCTGCACCGGTGCCACATTTTCCATCGCCTCGCGGCGCAGCTTACGGATCAGCTCCAGCTCAGACTGGAAATCCACGTAATGCGGCAGTTTGATGTGCTCAAGGAACCCCGTCGCCTGAATGTTGTCAGAATGATAGAGCACAAACTCCTCATCCTGCGCCGGCGCGCCGAGGTTGTCTTCGCCCAGCTCCTGCCAACGCAATGCGCGGTCCACCAGCGCCATGGAAATCGCC
The DNA here is from genome assembly GCF_017744035.1 of Shimia sp. R11_0. Taxonomy (NCBI): domain Bacteria; kingdom Pseudomonadati; phylum Pseudomonadota; class Alphaproteobacteria; order Rhodobacterales; family Roseobacteraceae; genus Shimia; species Shimia sp. R11_0. The sequence continues at coordinate 16,362 of NZ_JAGHQY010000006.1, forward strand.
TTGCGCTCGGACTGGCCAAACACCAACCCATAGCCGCGTGTGAACTGCGGCGGCTCGGTTTTGGAGCCCTGAAACTGGTTCACCGTCTCACATTCGGTCAGCTCGATCTCGCCGATCTCAATGGCAAAGCCCAGCTCCGGGATTTCCATCTCCACCGCGACCTTGCCAATGCGCAGCTCCCCCACAAAGGCGTGGTTGCGCGCATAACCCCGTTGCGTGGAGTAAGCCATCGACAGCACAAACCCCTCATCGCCCCGCGTCAGCGCCTGCAGGCGCAGCGGGCGATTTGCGGGCAACTCCAGCGGTTCACGCGTCAAATCACCGGGTGTTTCCTCCGAGCTGACCTCTGTCTGGATCAGCCCCTCTTTGTTAAGAAACTCGGTGATATGCGGCGTCGGTTCCGCCCGTGCTTCGCCACGCTCAACCACAGGCGTCTCGCCCTCTGCGGCCAGCGCAAAATCCAGCAGACGGTGGGTATAATCAAACGTCGGCCCCAAGACCTGTCCACCGGGCGCATCCTTGAAGGTGGCCGAAATCCGGCGGTCACAGGCCATCTCTTCGGTCAACACCGGCTCCGACGCTCCAAAGCGCGGCAATGTGGTGCGATAGGCGCGAATGAGGAAAATCGCCTCAATCATATCGCCGCGCGCCTGCTTGATCGCCAGCGCCGCCAGATCCGGATCATAAAGCGAGCCCTCCGCCATCACCCGGTTCACCGCCAATGCCAACTGCTCGCGGATCTGCGCCACCGACAGCTCCGCCACAGTCTGATCGCCCCGACGTTCTTCGGCCAGCCACGCATGCGCATTGTCAATCGCGCGCTCGCCGCCTTTCACTGCAACATACATCAGGCCGCCTCCACTTTCGTTGTTCTCGGCAAGGCGGAAACCTGATCCCCGCAGGTGAAGAAGAAATCGAGCCCCAGAGGGAACAACAGTGCATTCCTCTGAAACGCCTCTGTTTCCGGCAGTGCCATCTCAGCCGTTTCCTTGATGCCCGGGCCACGCAGGGTTACACCCTCTTGCCCAAGCGCCACGCGCTCCACAATCAATGTGGCGGAACGGTCCGGGTATTCCGGCGTGCCAATGGCAAATTGGCTGAGCGGCGCAAGCGCCTCCCAAGTGCCCACCGCAAACATCGCCTCAGACGCCGCCACAATCGGCGCGCCCACATGAAACGCCACCCAGTCGCGCACCTCTTTGCAGTCCCAGTCACCCGCCAGATGCAGCGGCGTGTCCGGATCACACAGCGTCAGGATCAATGTACCCGCCGCCGTGGACATCGGTGCTGGCGGCACTGCACCCGCCAAAGTCTCTATAGTGCCCGGTCGCGCCATCACAGTCAGAAGCCCGCGAAACGCCCGCGCTGCCTCAACAGGCGCATTGGCAAACCCACCTTTCAGAACATCTGCGTTCATCAATCCTCTCCCCGCACCATGGTGAAGAAATCCACCTTTGTGGCCGCAGCCTTTTCCGCCCGCGCGGCTTTGGCCTCCGCAAGCTCATCACCCAGCGGCGTCAGGATGGCGGCGTCCACCGCCGCCGCCTCCGGCCCCTGCATCAGCGCATCCACCAACGCGGCAATCTCTGCCTTCTGCTTGTCACGCCCCTGCACATAGCCATGGCCCACCGCTCCACTCTCCAGCTGCAAGGCACAACGGGTCAGCGTCATTTCTCCGAGGTTGAAGGGCGCACCGGTGCCGCCAAGGCGCCCACGCACCATGGTTGCGCCAATTTCTGGCGCGCGCAGCCAGTGAAATGCGGGATCCGCGCCATACGCCTGCCAAAGCGCTTTAAGCCGCTCTGCCGGCGCCTTGGCCAACAGCGACATCCATGCGCGCCTGTTATTCTCTGCGGTCATCTAGACACCTTGTCGATTTGTCTATTATCCTATACAACTAGACAAATGTTAGCTTTGCGACGCGAGTCGCGCAATCCATCACCTCATGAAGTTTTCATGACACAGGCCCATCCATGACCCGCAAACGCACTCCGATCTGGCACTCCATCGCTAGCACCCTGACCGAAGACATTGCCGAAGGCCGCTATGGCCCGGGGGACAAGCTCCCTACAGAGGCCGAGCTCTCCGCACGCTTTGGCGTCAATCGTCACACAGTGCGCCATGCCCTGAAGTCTCTCGCCGAGAACGGCCTCGTGCATGCGCGCCGCGGTGCCGGCGTGTTTGTGGCACAGGTGCCCACCGACTACGCCATCGGCAAACGTGTCCGCTTTCATCGCAACATCACACAGGCGGGCCGCCTGCCCGGCAAAGCCGTCCTGCATTTAGAAACCCGCAGCGCTGATGCGGAAGAATGCCGTGCGCTCGACCTGCCTCCCGGTTCACAGGTGCATGTTTACGACGGGCTTTCGCTGGTGGATGACAACCCCATTGCCCTGTTTCGCAGCACCTTCCCCGCTCTGCGCTTTCCCAGTCTGCTTCAAGACCTCGATCGGCTGCGCTCTGTCACCGAAGCGCTCAAGGAACACGGCGTTGCAGACTACACCCGCGCTTCCACCCGCATGAGCGCAAAAAGGGCCAGCGCAACACAGGCTCTGCATTTAAAAATTGCCGAAGGTGATCCCATCCTGCGCACTGTTGCCGTGAATGTGGACACAGAACAGACACCCGTGGAATTTGGCACCACATGGTTTGCCGGCGATCGCGTCACCCTGACCATGGCCGAATAGTCCAACCTCCGGTTTTCCAGAGCAAGGACCGTCACGCAGACGACATAAAACACCCCTAGAAGAGGCTCAAAATCAGATTGAGCATCCCTATGTCCAGCTTCGAACTCTCCCTGCGCCTGACCGGTGCAAAAGTCTTGTGTGACGGCGCATTGCAAGAGCGTCCACTGGCCTTTCACGCCGGAAAAATCACAGATGCGGCCCTGCCGGAGGTGGATCTCTCTGGATATCTATTGCTGCCGGGCATCATCGATCTGCATGGGGACGCGTTTGAAAGACATATTGCTCCACGCCCCTCCGCCCCGTTCCCCATGGAAATGGGGTTGCGGGCCACAGATCGCGACGCTGCTGCCAATGGTGTGACAACCGCCTGGCTGGCCCAAAGCTGGAGCTGGGAAGGCGGCCATCGCGGGCCAGAGGCCGCCGAAAGCCTGATGGCAGCATTGGATCACTACCGCACGCACGCCCATACGGACCTGCGCATTCAAATTCGCTGTGAAACCCACACAACAGAAACCCATGACCGGCTTTTGACTGCCATTAAAGCGTATGAGATCGACTATGTGGTTTTCAACAACCACCTCGAAGAAGCTCTGATGCTGGCGCGCGAAAAACCCGAAGAAATCGCGCTCTGGGCCAAAAAGGCCGGGCGCACAGCAGAGGAACATATGGCACTGGTCCGGGCTGCCTTTGATGAAAGCCCACGGGTGCCGCGCTATCTCTGCTCGCTGGCAGAACAGTTTGACCGGATCGGCGTGCACTATGGCAGCCATGATGACCCGGATGGAGATACGCGTGAGCGCTATTCGGTGCTGGGGGCCCGGATTTGCGAATTTCCCACGACCCGCGGTCCGGCCGCCGTTGCTAAGGCCGTGGGCGATCACGTGATCATGGGCGCCCCCAACATCGTGCGCGGCGGCAGTCAGGCTGGCAATATCCAGGCCGCACGCCTGGTGGCCGATGGCCTCTGTGATGCTCTTGTGTCAGACTACCACTACCCAGCGCTGTCAAAAGCCGCGTTTCGTCTGGTGGAAGACGGGCTCTGTGATCTGCCACAGGCATGGGCGATGATCTCATCCAATCCTGCGGCCATCATGGATTTGGAGGATCGGGGGACGCTGGACCTTGGTAAACGCGCAGATATTGCCATCGTGCACCCTGTCACCCACGCCATCGAAGGCACCATCGTCGCCGGCCATATCACACATCTGACAGGCACGGCGGCACGGCGGTTTTTCTCAGCCCTGCAAGGCGCGCAACTCGCTGCGGAGTGATCCGCCGCGAGCTTTGCTCCCTCAAGATCCATATGGTCTTCAACAGGCCTCGACTGTCAAAGCGGATCACCCGTTGTATTTTTCCAGAAAGGCTTCGGCAGATAGCGCACGAAAATCCGTCAGCGCTGCGTGCAAATCCTCATGGGGCCAGTCCCACCAAGCCAGTGCCATAAGACGATCCGCCACTTCCGGGCTAAATCTGGCACGCAACGGTGTCGCAGGCATGCCCGCCACAATCATATAAGGCGGTACATCTTTGGTCACCACGGCCCCACTCGCCACGATGCTGCCATGGCCCAAAGTGACCTCGGGCTTGATCATAGCCCCATGACCAACCCAGGTATCATGGCCAATTGTGGCCACGCGTTGTCTGCGCTGCTCAAAGAAGGCGTGATCCGGTTCTGCCCCCTCAAAATAATCATCAGATCGGTATAGAAAATGGTGCAGCGAGGCCGTCTCCATCGGATGATCCGTGGCACCAATCCGTGTGAAGGCCGCGATATTGGCAAATTTGCCAATCTTGGCATTGGCCACTTCGGCCATGCGGTCACAATAGGAATAGTCGTCAAAATGCGCTGAAATGATCCGGCTGCCCTGCCCGATCTCCACATACCGCCCAAACGTCGCCTCATGCAGAATACAATCTGCGTGGATGGTGGGGTGCTCTGCCGAAAGTCTGGGCATAGGCGGCTCCTGTTGTCTTTGAACTTTTTGCCTCCGGCGGGAGTATTTTTAGGTCAGAAGAAGCACGCCGGCGCCCGCTTCTTCTGACTGGAAATACTCTCGCCGAAGGCGTCTTTAAAAACCGGGCAGATCAATGTCCGCTCTCGTCTCCTGTGATGAGCTTGCGGCGCAACCAGCCAGAGAACCAATCCATCACCATAACCATCAGGATGATCAGCACGATGTAATAGGTCACCTCTTCCCAGTCCTTCTGGGTGATCATCGCCTGTGTCAGCATCAGGCCAATGCCGCCGCCGGTGATCGCGCCAATGATGGTCGCGCTGCGGGTGTTGGATTCCAGGAAATACAGCACCTGGCTCATCAAAACCGGCGTCACCTGAGGGATCACCCCAAAGCGATAGCGCTGGACCGGTTTTGCCCCGGTAGACTGCACCCCTTCGATCTGTTTCTGATCCACATTCTCCAGAGCTTCAGAGAACATTTTGCCAAAGGAGCCCGTATCCGTGATCAGGATGGCCAAAGCGCCTGTCAGAGGGCCGGGGCCAAAAGCACGCGCCAGAACAATGGTCCAGATCAGAGCATCCACACCGCGGAAAAAGTCAAAAAAGCGGCGGGTGATTTGGCGTACAACCACAAATGGCGTGAAGTTTTTGGCCGCCAGAAAGGCCAGCGGCAGCGCGACGATGGCCGCGCCCATCGTGCCAAGGAAGGCCATCAGAATGGTCTCAAAGATCGCCCAAGCCACATCCTGATGGCGCCACATCTTATTGGTCCAGAAATCCTGCCAGATCGCAGAGGCCTCACCGCCCAGCGCGCGCGCCATCACCTCTCCCACAGGCAGGCCGTGATAGGGGCTATCGAGCGTGAAGAAGAAGAGTTCCCAACCGGTGAAATACCGGAACACCTCGGTGCGGTTGCGAGTGATGGTCAGCCGCCCGGCTTCGGTGGTGATGGTCATGCGGTTCTTGGAGGCATTGATCCATTCCGGCGTCTCGCCTTCCGGCAAAACCGCCTGTACCCCTTTGGCGCGGCTTGGCTGCGCCGTGATCACGCCATACTCCGGCACATCATAGCTGACGAAATTATCCGCCCCAAATGTCACCACATGGCCATCACCCAGATCAATCACCGTATCGGTGTCCCCAAGCGTGACCCACTCAGGAGAGGTGCCCTGCGGATAGGTGCCCTTGCGCTCCCCCTCGATGGCCACGGAGACATCCCCTGACCGGTTGTCGCGTGTCACATGGGTTTTGTAGCTGTAGCTGTCTGCTACCAGCGCGCGGGCATTGTCAGCATCAAAGCGCTGCGCCAACCCCAAAATATCGAACGCAAAGAAGATATAGGCCAGATAGGCCACCACCAACACAGGCAGCCCAAAACTCATCAGCTTTTTCTTGGCAAAGTGACGATCCGCCTGGATCTTCAGAAAGTCGGTTTCATTGGCTGTGATACTCATGCCGAGGCCTTCTCAAGTTTGCGCTCAGTTTTGCCGTGTGTCAGGCGCTCGCGCACCAGAGAGGAGAGCTGATCCACCACCACAATGGTGGCAAACAGCAGAATGAAGATCGCCGCAGCCTCATCATATTGGCCTTTGCCCCAGCTCATTGCGTTGCGCAGCTCATAGCCGATGCCGCCTGCGCCCACGAAGCCAAGGATGGCAGAGGCGCGAATGTTCACCTCAAAGCGCAGCAGGGCGTAGCTGAAGTAGTTTGGTGCCACCTGTGGGATTACCCCCAGCCACATACGCTGGGTCCAGCTTGCACCGACGGATTGCAACCCCTCCACGGGCTTGAGAGACGCGTTTTCATTGACCTCCGAGAACAGCTTGCCCATCGCGCCCGCGGTGTGGAAAGCAATCGCCACCATGGCCGGCACCGGCCCGCCCCCCATCACAAAGATCAGAACCAGCGCAATCACGATTTCCGGCATGGCACGCATGATGTCCATGATCCGGCGGAACAGCGGAATGAGCCGCGGCCATTTGGCCATGCCCCGTGTGGACAGCAGTGACAGCACCATACCCAGCATCGTGCCAATCAGCGTGGAGGCCGCCGCGATATTGATCGTTTCAATCAGAGAAGGCAGGAATTTCCAGAGATGCGCTGGCAGCTCTCCCGCTTTCTCAAAAGCCTCCCCAAGAACTTCCTTGGGGAAATCAAACAACCTGTGCAGACCCTCCCAGAATCCACCGGCATTGCGGTCATCCGCAACCATAAACCCCGTCACCATCAAAGTGACAAAGACAATCAGGATGATGCCATCCATCATGCGTTTGCGTCGCACCTGCGCCATGTAGTCTGCACGAATGCCGCCCGCATCGCGGGACATGCCGGTCATATCTGTCATGAGAGCCCCTCAGTCAGGAAACAGGCCCTGCGGATACGCAGGGCCTGCTCAAAATGGTGAAGTCGCTTTAGTTGGACTTCAGTTTACGTGCTTCGATGATCACTTCGTAAGCATCGTGACCAATCGGCTGAACACCTTTGGCCTCACCGGACAGCACGCCATAGGCGCAGTCTGGGTCGATGGATGGCAGGGAGGCCATCAGCGCGGTGAACTTCACTTTTACGTCTTCAGGAAGCGCTTTACGCAGAACGATTGGACCTTCTGGGATCGGTTTGGACTGCCAGATTTTGACCAGTTCGTTCATGTCCACGAGACCCGCGTCAACCGCACGACGCAGCGCGCCGGAGTTGTAGCCGTCTTCCCACTCGCCCAGACCGTCGGCCCAGGTCACACCGCCGTCAAAGTCGCCGTTGTTCACGCCAACGATGGTCTGCTCGTGGCCACCGGAGAATTTCACTTCGCCGAAGTAGTCACCAGAGGTCATGGTGGAGCCGGTCACTTCTGGGATTTCGATGGATGGGATCAGGAAGCCGGAGGTGGAGTTCGGATCGCCAAAGCCAAAGGTCTTGCCCTTCATGTCTTCCAGAGAGGTAATGCCGCTGTCCTTGCGAGCAAAACCGATGGAGTAGTAGCCATAGCCGCCATCCACGTTCACTTTCACGAGGATCGGCTCAACCGCTTCCGGGTCAGACAGATAGGTCTTTGCGTAGCCGGATGCGCCCAGCCAAGCCATGTCGATGGTGCCGCCCAGCAGGCCCTGGATCACACCGTTGTAGTCGGCAGGAGCGAAGAGTTTGGTGGGCACGCCCAGCACTTCTTCGGTTTTGGCGCGCAGGCACTCGTTGTTGTTCAGACGGTCCTGAGCGTTTTCGCCACCGAGTAGACCAATGCGGAATTCGCTAATCTCTTCAGCGAAAATAGGTGTGGTCAGAGCGGTGGTCGCCAGAACGGCAGCAAGCAGTTTTTTCATCGTTTTCTCTCCAGTTGGTAAAAACCCCACGCATCCGTCGCGTGGGGTGTGATGAAAGTCAGGCAAGTTCGGGGGAAGCGGCGGCGGCAGGCTTAAAGCCTTCCGGACGGTCCAGCGTCTCGATCTCGGTCGAGGTGGCCGCTTCGCTAAAGGAGGCATCGGCACCATAGATGTCGCGCGCCACACCGGTGGTCAGCTGCGCGGGGGTGCCGTCAAACACGATGCGCCCATCGCGCATGCCGATCACACGGTCACAATAGCGCCGTGCGGTGTCCAAAGTGTGCAGGTTGGCAATGACCATACGGCCATCTTCTTCGTGGATCTGACGCAGGGATTGCATCACCACCTGTGCGTTCATCGGATCCAGCGAGGCAATCGGCTCATCCGCGAGAATGATCTTGGGGTCTTGCATCAGCGCACGGGCAATCGCCACACGCTGCTGTTGCCCACCGGAAAGCGCTTCGGCGCGTTTGGCGGCATGTTCGGCAATGCCCAGACGGTCCAGAATGTCGATCGCGCAATGGATATCCGCATTGGGATAAAGATTGAACATCGTTGCCAGCGTATTGCGGCGGTTCAACGTGCCATGCAGCACATTGGACACCACATCCAGACGCGGCACGAGGTTGAACTGCTGAAAGATCATCGCGCATTCGCTTTGCCAACGGCGCTTGGCAGCGCCTTGTAGCGCGGTCACATCACTGCCCTCAAAAGCAATGCGGCCACTGGTGGCATCGGACAGGCGATTGAGCATCCGCAACAATGTGGACTTCCCTGCGCCGGAGCGCCCGATGATCCCAATCATGGCTGGCTTGTCCACGGTGATGTTGGCTGCATCCACCGCCACATTCGGGCCAAAGGCCTTGGTCAGATTCTCGATATTCAGCACGGTTTGTCCCCACGTCTAATGCGGGGCGAGAGCTACAGGCCGAATCCAAACGTTAAATGTCGGTTCAATGAAGGTTGTGTAACGAAGTAAGACTCCCTCAATCGCTTTGCCAAAAACCTGTCATGCCTCGATTTGGGCCAAATACCGCACCCCCAAGAATCTCTGTCCACCATATAGGCTGGCGCAAACCGCCCAGCGCATCACGCAGGGCTTCTTGGCGACGTCCGCATCCGCCCAATATACGGATAAAATCAAGCAATCGAAAAAACCCGCCCCATGATGTCGATTTCTCTCTTGACCCTGCTGCGCGAACACCCTAAATCGCACCCCACTTACGGCGGTATAGCTCAGTTGGTTAGAGCAGCGGAATCATAATCCGCGTGTCCGGGGTTCAAGTCCCTGTACCGCCACCAAGAATTCCAAAAGCCCGGATGGATCGCCATCCGGGCTTCGCTTTTTAAGATCCTTCAGGGATCTTCAGACTCAATTTATGCTGCTGTTTGCTCTGCAACGACCTCCGCAAACTGCGTGAAGAACTTTGCTGAAAGTTTCTTCGCCGTCCCTTGAATGAGACGACTGCCCAGCTGCGCAATTTTGCCACCAACCTCGGCTTTCGCTTCATAGGTCAGCACCGTCTCTGCGCCATCCTCGAGCAAAGTGACTTCCGCACCACCTTTGGCAAATCCAGCCGCGCCGCCTTTGCCTTCTCCTGTCAACGTGAACCCATCCGGCGCGCCGCTGGTGTCCAGAAAGACTTCTCCGGCAAACTTTGCCTTTACCGGGCCGATTTTAAGCACCACCTTGGCCTCCAGATGCTCAGGCGCATGCTGCTCCAGCTCTTCACATCCGGGAATGCACTGTTTCAGCACCTCCGGATCATTGAGCGCCCGGTACACCACGTCGCGCGGTGCCGAAATACGAATTTCGTCTTTTAGTTCCATCTGGTCTCTGCCTTTCTTGGTCTCAACAACACTTCGGGAACACCCGCAGCGCCTCTTCCGCCGCCTCCCCAGGTGTCATTCCCTCTCGCGGCGCCCAAAACGCCCGCCATTTTTCACGCAGTTTTTTCATCGCGGTCCTCCCGTTCTGCTGTACGCGCATCCTGATGACGCCACTGTATGATCTCAGCCAATATCGAGAGCGCGATCTCATGCGGATCCACCCCGCCAATATCGAGCCCAGCCGGGCTCTTCAGGCGCGCCACCTGCGCCTCCGCCATGCCCGCAGCCACCAGCTTGTCACAAAGCACCCGCGCTTTCTTGCGGCTGGCCACCATGGAGACCCGCCGCGCAGACGTTTCCAAAGCAGATCGCAGCGCCGCACTGTCCCCCTGCCCCTGACTGGCAACCAGCACAAAATCACGCGCTTCAACCTGCCCGATGCCTTCGCCGCCATGACACACCCGAAACCCCGCGAGGGTCGCATGCGCCGCCACGGCCTGCGCAATTGGCGTGTCACCAAAAATCACAAGCCTCTGCGGCTGCCGGTAAGGCTCCAGCAAAAGATCCACCGTGCCGCCTGAGGGACAGCCGCTCTTGAAAGTTTGCACCCCATCCGGATCAAGCAAGGTAACCACCTTATCAGACGGCTTCACGCGGATCATGCGGGGGGTGCCCTGTGTCAGCGCCTCTTCCGCCGCCGCCTTAACCGCCCGCTTGACACAGGCCCCTCCCAGATGGCCGATGATCTCGCCCTCACTGCTCACAGCCGCCTTGGCACCGGCTTTGGCAGAGGTCACATCCGCCGTGCGCACCACTGTCGCGACACAAAACGGCGCCCCCTGCGCCCGCAACTGCGCCACCGTGTCAAAAATATCAAATTCCGCCATGCGGCCCTCCCTCACAGTTTCGCAAATTCCTGCTCCAGCGCGCCCAGCGCCTCCAACGTGTTTGCCGGCAGATGCGCATCCAGATAGGGCAGCGCCGCCTGCATGCTTGCCGCCACTGGCGCATAATCCCGCCAGCCTTTTAGCGGGTTCAACCAGACAATCCGCCGCGCCTTTTTCCTCAGTTTGGCCAAAGCCGCGCCCAGCGCCTCCGGATCAGAGGTGCAATAGCCATCCGACAGAATGATCACGACCGTCCGCCCATTCAGAGCCCGCGCGCCATAACCATTCAGGAAACGCTCCAGCGATCCGGAAATATCCGTGCCCCCGCCAAAGCCTTCCGCCATCAGCGACAGCCGCGAGGCCGCCCGCAGCGTGTCATGATCGCGCATCGCATCCGTCACCCGCATCAGCCGGGTGTGAAACAGATAGGCATCGGTGCGCGTCTCACTGCTCACCAGTCCTTTGAGAAAGGCCAGAAACACCCGTGCATAAACCGTCATCGAGCCACTCACATCACAGAGCGCTACAATCTGCATCGGTCTTGGTGGCCGCGCCCGCCGGTGAAGCTCCAACGCCTCACCACCACGTGCCAGCGAAGCCCTCTGAATACGGCGCATGTCGAGCTGCTGGCCGCGCAGCGCCTGCTTGCGCCGCCGTGAGCGCCGATCCCGTATCACGCGCGCAATCCGCACCGCCGCCGCTTCGGCGCGACGCAGGCTGTCCTCATCCATCAACTCCCGCAGATTCCGCTGGGTCAGGTTATCCGTCCGGGTCGCAATCAGCCGCCCATCGGTGCCTTCTGCCTCACCGTCCCCGCCATCCGGGGCCAAGGCCTCTTCAGCACTCTCTACGCCACCTTCAGCACTCTCGCCAAAATGCATCTGCCACAACAAGGGCCGCGCCGCCTGCACCTTCACATGATCGCTTTTTGCCGCCCCTTGCTTCTGTTTGCCTGCGTTGAACCAATAGGCATCAAACAGGTCATCAAACTTGCGCCAGCTCTCAGCGTCCCCAGACAACAGAACACAAAGCGCTTCACGCGCCTGCGCCACATCCGTCGCCTCCACCGCCGCCAAAGCCGCCAGCGCATCACCGGTTTCTGCCACGCCCACAGACAGGCCATTCATACGCAAATGTGCCATGAACCCCGCCATGCGGTCGGCCAAACCTTCGGCACGGGAGGGAAACCGCGTCACCTGCATCAGGCGACCTTTCCAATCAGCCGGTCCATCACCTCACGTGGGGCCGCATCATAATCTGCCGCAGTCTTCAGCAGACACACCAGTGTCGCTTGCACCGCCTCCGGGTTCTGCGCCAAATCATTGACCCCCAGCCCAGCCAACGCCGCCGCCCAGTCCAGCATCTCCGCCACCCCCGGCGCCTTCTCAAGCTCCTCGCGACGCAGATCCTGCACCACGCCCACAATCTGACGCGCCAACAAGCCTTCCATCTCCGGCATCCGCGTGCGCAGGATCGCCAGCTCGGTCTCCAGATCCGGATACTCCACATAGGCATAAAGACAGCGCCGCCGCAGCGCGTCTGATAATTCCCGCGTGCCATTGGCGGTCAAAATCACCATCGGGCGTGTCACCGCCTCAACGGTTCCCACCTCCGGAATGGTGATCTGAAAATCAGACAGCACCTCCAAGAGGTAAGCTTCGAATTCCTCATCAGCCCGGTCGATCTCATCAATCAGCAGCACGGGGGGCTGCTCCTGTGTGATCGCTTCTAGCAGCGGACGTTTTAACAGATAATCTTCCCCAAACAGCGCCGCCTCCGCCATTCCGCCCTGCGCCTCAGACGCGCGGATCGCCAGCAGCTGGCGCTGATAGTTCCACTCATAGATCGCGTGGCTTGCGTCTAACCCCTCATAACACTGCAACCGGATCAGCTTGGTCTCATGCACCGCCGCCATCGCCTTGGCGACCTCGGTTTTGCCAACCCCCGCAGGCCCCTCCAGCAGCAGGGGCCGCCCCAGGGTTTCCGCCAGATGCAACGCCATCGCAAGGCGCGTATCCGCCACATAGCCCTCTTCTGCCAGCGCAGATTGCACATCGTTCACGCTCATCGCGCGCCCCTCACCTTCTCATTCTCAAAATATCCCCGCCGGAGGTCCCCGCCCGCAACGCGGGCGAGGGCATAAGCGGATCAGCCATGCAGGCCCAGATCGTTGGCGGTCTTCCAGATCCGCCAGTGATCATGCGGCATATTGGTCTGGGTCAGACCAAAGGCGCGGAAGGCATCATGCACCGCATTGGAAAAACAGGGCACACCGCCCACATGCGGGCTCTCGCCTACGCCTTTGGCACCAATCGGATGATGCGGGCTTGGGGTTACGGTGTAGTCTGTCTCATAGTTAGGCACTTCCCAGGAGGTCGGCAGGAAGAAATCCATCAGCGTGCCGGTCTTCACATTGCCCATCTCATCATAAGCAATCTCCTGCCCCAGCGCCACGGCCAGCGCCTCGGTCAGACCACCATGAATCTGCCCTTCGATGATCATCGGGTTGATCCGCGTGCCACAGTCATCCAGCGCATAGAAACGGCGGATCTCCGGCACACCGGTGTCCACATCAATGTCCATGACACAGACATAAGCGCCAAACGGATAGGTCATATTGGGCGGATCATAATAGCTCACCGCCTCAAGCCCCGGCTCAATCCCCGGAATGGCCTGATTATAGGCGGCAAAGGCGATCTCTTTCATCGTCTTGAACCGCTCCGGCGCGCCTTTGACCACAAACCGATCCACGTCAAATTCGACGTCATCGTCATGCACCTCAAGCAAATAGGCCGCAATCATCTGCGCCTTCGCACGGATCTTGCGCCCAGCCATCGCTGTCGCGGCCCCCGCCACCGGGGTAGAGCGTGACCCATAGGTGCCAAGCCCATAGGGTGCCGTGTCCGTGTCGCCTTCCTCAATGGTGATGCTGTCCGCAGGCAGGCCTATCTCGGTTGCAAGGATCTGCGCAAATGTGGTCGCATGCCCCTGCCCCTGACTGATCGTGCCCAGCCGCGCAATCGCAGAGCCTGTCGGGTGAATGCGGATCTCACAGCTGTCAAACATGCCCAGCCCAAGGATATCGCAATTCTTCACAGGCCCCGCGCCGACAATCTCGGTAAAGAAGGTCAAGCCAATGCCCATCAAGCTGCGGGTCTTGCCGGCTTTGAAATCCTCAATCCGCTGCGCCTGCTCGGCGCGTAGCCCTTGGTAATCCACAGCCTCCATCGCCTTGTCCCAGGCGGTGTGGTAATCGCCGCTGTCATATTCCCAGCCAAGGGCCGACTGATAGGGGAACTGCTCTTTCTTGATGAAGTTGATCCGGCGCAGCTCTGCTGCATCCATATTGAGCTTGATCGCCAGAACCTCAATCATCCGCTCGATGAAGTAGACCGCCTCCGTCACGCGGAAGGAACAGCGATAGCTCACCCCACCCGGCGCTTTGTTGGTATAAACCCCATCCACAGCCAGATAGGCTGTCGGAATGTCATAAGAGCCGGTGCAGATGTTCATGAACCCAGCCGGGAACTTGGTCGGGTCGGCGCAGGCGTCAAAACCACCGTGATCAGCGGTCACATGACAATGCAGCCCGGTGATCTTGCCCTCTTTGGTGGCCGAAATCTTGCCGCTCATCCAATAGTCCCGCGCGAAAGCCGTGGTCATCAGATTTTCCATGCGGTCTTCGACCCATTTCACCGGCCGCCCGGTGACAATGGAGGCAACAACCGAACAGACATAGCCCGAATACGCGCCCACTTTGTTGCCAAAGCCGCCGCCGATATCGGGGCTGATCACCCGGATATTGTGCTCCTCAATGCCCGAAATCAGTGACACAACGGTGCGGATCGCATGGGGCGCCTGAAACGTGCCCCAAAGTGTGAGCTTGCCTGTGACTTTGTCCATCGAGGCCACAGAGCCGCAGGTTTCCAGCGGGCACGGATGCGTGCGGTGGTAGTACATGGTCTCTTCCGCGACCACCTCGGCCTCCGCCATCACCGCGTCTGTTGCCGCCTCATCGCCCTGTTCCCAGGTGAAGATGTGGTTGGGGTGATTGCGCGGCCCATGCGCGCCGTCGGTGGCTTTGCCGTTTTCATCCACGGTGTCTTCGCGCAACACCACGTCGGATTTCAGCGCCTCAAACGGATCCACGATGACAGGAAGCTCTTCGTACTCGACTTCCACCAGTTCCACCGCATCAGCCGCCGCATAGCGATCTTCGGCCACCACAAAGGCCACCTCTTGGCCCTGAAACAGCACTTTGCCATCCGCCAGCACCATCTGCTTGTCACCGGCCAAAGTTGGCATCCAGTGCAAACCAAGCGGTTCCAGATCCGCCGCAGTGATCACAGCCACCACGCCGGGCACCTTCATGGCCTCTTCCGCGTTGATGCTCACCACCCGCGCATGGGCATAGGGCGAGCGCACAAAGTCGCCAAACAGCATGCCATCAAGCTTGATGTCATCCACATAGTTGCCGCGCCCTTGGGTAAAGCGCACATCTTCCACGCGTTTGCGGGCACAGCCCATGCCTTTGAGATTGGCGGCGCGTTCTTCGGGGGTCGGTGTCATGTCATTCATTCTGCCGCCTCCTTCTGAGCGTTCAGCGTGTCCGCCGCAGCGGCAATCGACTTCACAATGTTCTGATATCCGGTGCAGCGGCAGATATTGCCCGCCATACCAAAGCGGATCTCTTCTTCGGTTGGGTTCGGATTTTCCTGCAACAGGCGGTGCGCGCGGGTAATCATCCCCGGCGTGCAGAAGCCGCATTGCAGCCCGTGATGCTCACGGAACATCTCCTGCAGCACCCCAAGGCTGCCGTCCTCATTCACCAGACCTTCCACAGTGGTCAGCTTTTTGCCCTGCGCCTGAGCCACAAACACGGTGCAGCTTTTGACCGATTTGCCGTCCAGATCCACCGTGCAGGCCCCACAATGAGAGGTCTCACAGCCGATATGCGGCCCGGTGATGTTCAGGTTTTCACGCAGAAAATGGATCAAAAGCGTGCGCGGCTCCGCAAGCCCTTCCACCTCTTTGCCATTCACGGTCATCTTTACATGCATCTTAGACATGATTTCCCCCCCTCAGCTCGCACGGCTCTGCGCGCGGTCAATCGCGCGGCGCAGGATCACACCCGCCACATGTTTCTTGAATTCCACCGGCCCGCGGTTGTCCGCAACCGGATCAATCGCGCCAATCATCGCGCTGACACAGCCGTCAACGTCCCCCGCCACCAGCGCCGCGCCAGCCGCGTCAGACCAGATCGGCGTGTCCGCGAGGTTGGTCATCGCCACCGACGCCGTGCCGCCGCCAATCATCACAGCCGCTGCCGCCGTGGCATAATCGCCAATCTTGCGCTTCTGCTTTTCATAGGCATAGCCGGTACCGCTTGCCGGTACAGGAATGGTGATCCGCGTGAGAATCTCTTCGTCGTCGCGCGCCGTAAAATAGGCCGCCTCGTAAAACTCACGGGCCGCGACCGTCCGCGTGCCATCTGGCCCACTGAGCTCATAGCTGGCATTCAGACATTGCATCAGCCCGGGCATATCATTGCCCGGATCACCATTGGCCACATTGCCGCCCACGGTGCCCACATACCGGACCTGCGGATCGGCAATCAGCAGCGCCGCCTCTTTGATCAGCGGCACAGTCTGTGACAACCCCTCATGGGTGATCAACTCATGCTGTGTCACCATCGCCCCGATGGCCACCGCATCGCTACCGATCTCAATACCCTTGAGCACCTCAATATCCTGCAGATCGATCAAATGGCCCATCTCGGCCATACGCAACTTCATCATCGGGATCAGGCTGTGCCCACCCGCGATCACCCGCGCCTCATCTCCGTGTTTCTCTAATATCGACACTGCACCGGCAATGTCAGACGGCCGGTGGTATTCGAACCCCGCTGGTATCATCTGGCTTGTCCTCCCTCGCCCGCACAGTGCAGGCCTCAGCCACAACTTCGCCCGCGATCCGGCACCTGAAGCGAGCCTTTAAAAACAGACCGCGCGGTTCGTTGCACGAAATGCGAATGAGCTGCACGAGTTGCGAAAATGCCCTCAGCAAGGTGTTTCTGCTGCAGTCGGGCATAGGTCGTCGTGCCTGCTGTGGCCGTGCCGCTATGTCTCGCGTCCTTCATTCACATGAAAACCAAAACGCCTCCGGCTTTGAACAGGTTGCACGACGACTTACCTGCTCATAAGTGAACCAGACAATCTCTGTTCCCGGTTCATGAGACATAGGCATATGGCTTGGCACATGCTCACGGCGGAAAACGCCCCCTATCTGGCAAACGCTCGTCTGGATTTCAGTACATGGCTTGAAACCACAGGCGCGCCACCGCCCGTCGCCTTCACCTCACAGGCTGATCTTGAAACCTGGGCCAGCACAATCGGCACCATGCAGCTTGTGCCGCATGGGCGCAGTGGTAGGGCATTCCGTATACATGGCATGTTAAAGGCGGGTTGGTACTATGATCAGATCTGGGCCGCCAAAGGGTATCGCGGGTATCGAAATCTCATGCTGCGACAGGCCAGAGACGGATTTGGTGTTGCCCCGGAAGCGCTCCGCGGCATCGACGCAGATCACGTCATTGCCCGCACGATACTCAGAAAACTCCCACACGCATGGGTGGCCATCTTTCCGGTGCCTGCCATTTCCAACCGGCCTTTTGGCAGAATCGAAAAACGCCTGCCCAAAGCCTATCCAAACACAAGCGCCATTGAACTCTCTCCAATTGCGGCACTCAAATTATATTGTGGCTGCTACCCTAAAACACTGGCAGAATTGGATGCCGCCATGACAGACATCCGTGGCCAGATCATGCCAGATACGTCCAGTATGCACCACTTTCTGGACGACATGCAGCGTGGCTTTGCGCCCTTTATTTCACCTTCATAGGTCCACACACGCTCCACTGTCCCTCTCCCAGACAGAAGGCGGCAGTCTCAAAGCCCCAACGCCTCGCGCAAAGCCCCCATGCGCGAGCGGCTGACCGGCACTTTGGGCAGGCTGTTCACCTCCTCAAAATACAGCGTGCCATTGTCTTTCTTGCGCTCAAAACTGCTCACATGCGCCGGGTTGACCAAATAGCTGCGATGCGCCCGCAAGAACCCGGCGCCCTCCAGTCGGTTGTCTGCCTCGGTGATGGACCACGGGCAGAAGAGTTTCTCCGCCTCAAGGTAGAGCACACAGTAGTGCCCCTCCGCCCGGATCGCGGCAATCTGACCGGGATCTGCGAAAAACGTCTGCCCCTCGCGCTCAAACGGCACCCCCGCCGCGCCGCCGACGGGTGGCGTTGACGCGACCATCGCCTCATGCGCAGGCGCGTCAGATTCAGATACAGGGGCTTCAGAAATCGCGCCGTTTTCCTCAGCGGTGCCAACAAAAGTGATCCCGGTCAGGAGAAATGCGCCGCAAATCAGGAACACGGCCACGGTCACGCCCATTGCCAAAACCTGATTGTCCAGCGCCGGCCCCGCCACATTGGCCACATCACTGACGGTAAAACCCGTCAGGGCAATGGCCACAAAATGCATGGAAAACACCGCTAGACCAAAACACACGGTACCCAGCAAAATATTGCGCTGAGTGCGCGCGCCATAAGCCACCCAGATCGCAAGCACCGACAACAGCAGAGAGGCCAGCGTCGACAGAGCAATGTCAGCCACGCCGTTGATGGGTCGACACAGCTGCATGCCCGCCATGCCCACAAAGTGCATCACCACAATGCCCAGCCCCACGATTCCGCCCGCGCCGACGACCACCTGCGGCGTACGCGGTCGAAAATGCAGCAGCAAAAGCGCCAGCCCCACCATCAAGATGGCCACAAGCGCAGAAATCAGCGTGATCAAAGCATCATAGAAAAACAGAATCGGCAGCTGAAGCCCAAGCATGGCCACAAAATGCATCGACCATATGCCGCCACCCAGCACCACAGCGGCCAGCGCCACCACCACTTTACGTCGCCCATCGGGCAACGCATTGGCCCCGCGCGTCAGCGTCAGCCCAGTAAAGCCAGCCATCAAAGCCACAGCCAGAGATGTGGCCACAAGCCACGGGTTGTGCGAAAAGTCCAACACCCGCTGCAATCCTCCCCAATCGCTGCCGTTTTGGTCGCTGCCGCAACGCTAGCAAACCCTCGGGGAGCACGCAATTTATGCCTGCACTTTTATACTGTTACCTTAGCCAAACTGCAGTGACCTCCACCGTACAGCTGCGACAACTTCGGCACAGGGCCATCAGATCACATGTACTCACACCCGCCAAACCTTGCTCCTGTCCCGCTTTTGCGGCTACGTGAAGGCACGCAGCAAAGACGAGCGCCAGCAATGAGCACCACGATCTATATCCTGAATGGACCCAACCTGAACCTTCTGGGTAAGCGGGAGCCGGAGATTTACGGCCATGACACGCTGGCCGATGTTGAGGCGCAATGCGCAGAGGTCGGCGCGAAACTTGGCCTGTCAGTCAAGCTGCTGCAATCCAATCATGAAGGCGAACTGGTCGACTGGATACATGAGGCGCGCACGCAAGGCGCCGGGATCATCATCAATCCGGCCGCCTACAGCCATACCTCAGTGGCCATTCTCGATGCGCTCAACACATTTGAGGGCCCGGTTCTGGAGGTGCATATCTCCAACATCCACAAACGTGAGGCCTTCCGGCACCACTCCTATATATCGGCCCGCGCCGAGGGCGTGATTGCAGGTTTCGGCGTGGAAGGCTACGCGCTGGCCATGCGCCGCATGGGCACGCTACTGGGCTGAACCTGCTCTCCCGCATGCCATGCAAGGTCTCGGCGCACGTCCCAAAGATCACGTGCGACTCTCTGACCTACCCTCATCACTTCTTCCGCATCGCATCCATCAGCGCAGCGCCCAATGCGCCATTGCCGCTGTCCTGCTGCTTGGGCTTGGCACTGTAGTTGCCTCCGCCGCCGCCACCGCGCGGTCCTTTCCCACGCGGTCCGCCAGCAGGCCCACCGCGCCCTTTGCCGCCAAACCCAGCGCGTGCATTGCGGTCTTCCTTGGCTGAGGCCCCGCCATCTTTGCGCATGGAAAGTCCAATGCGTTTGCGCGGCACATCCACTTCGGTCACAGTCACCTTCACCACATCCCCGGCTTTCACCACCTCATGCGGGTCTTTCACAAAACGATCCGCCAACTGGCTCACATGCACCAGACCATCCTGATGCACGCCCACATCCACAAAAGCCCCAAAAGCCGCCACATTGGTCACGGTCCCTTCCAGTACCATGCCGGGCTTGAGATCTGAAATCTCCTCAACCCCATCCGCAAAGGTCGCGGTCTTAAACGTCGGGCGCGGGTCACGCCCAGGCTTTTCCAACTCGCTCAGAATATCGCGCACCGTTGGCAGACCAAACTTCTCGGAGACAAACTCCTCCGCCCGCAGGCGTTTCAGCGCCGCACCATCGCCCATCAGGCTACGCACATCCCGCCCACAGGCCGAGACAATTTTGCGCGCCACATCATAGGCTTCCGGATGCACCGCGCTGGCATCAAGCGGTTCATCACCTTCGGTGATCCGCAAAAAACCCGCGCATTGCTCAAAGGCCACAGGCCCCAAGCGCGCCACTTTCAACAGCTCTTTGCGCGAGCCAAAGGCGCCGTTCTCATCCCGATGCGCCACAATCGCCTCTGCCAGCCCGGGTCCAAGGCCCGACACATGCGCCAGCAAGGGGGCCGACGCCATGTTCAGATCCACACCTACCGCGTTCACCGCATCTTCCACCACCGCTTCCAGAGATTTGCCCAGACGATGCTGATCCACATCATGCTGATACTGGCCAACCCCGATGGACTTCGGCTCAATCTTCACCAGCTCCGCCAGCGGGTCCTGCAAACGCCGCGCAATCGACACAGCCCCGCGCAAGGATACATCCAGCCCCGGGAACTCCCGCGCTGCCAGCTCACTTGCGGAATAGACCGAGGCACCCGCTTCGCTCACCACCACTTTGGTCGGCGCTTTCACATCTTTGGGCAAAAGCTTCAGAACCTCGCCCACCAGCTTCTCACTCTCCCGGCTCGCCGTGCCGTTGCCAATCGCAATCAGCTCCACGCCGTGTTTGGCAATCAACGCCAGCAAGGTCGCCTCAGCACCCCGTACATCGTTCTTAGGCTGAAACGGATAAATCGTGGCCGTATCCAGCAGCTTGCCGGTGGCATCCACCACCGCCACTTTACATCCCGTGCGAATGCCCGGATCCAGCCCCAAGGTGGCCTTTGCCCCCGCCGGTGCCGCCAGCAGCAGATCTTTCAGGTTGCGTGCAAACACGGCAATCGCCTCTTCCTGCGCCCGCGCGCGCAACTCCCCCATCAAATCCACTGTCATGCTCAGGCTCAGCTTCACCCGCCAGGTCCAGCCCGCCACTTTGCGCAGCCACAGATCACCGGGCGCCTCACTGCGGGTGTCGAGATAGCTCGCCACCATCGCCTCGGCGCGCTCTTTACCGCCTTCCGCATCCGGACCGATGTCCAGCGTGATCACGCCTTCCTTGGAGGCCCGCATCATTGCCAGCGCCCGGTGGCTTGGCACTTTGGACCACGGCTCGGAATGCGCGAAGTAATCCGAAAACTTCGCCCCCGCCTGTTCCTGACCGGGGATCACCTTGGCGGCCACAATCGCTTCTTTCTGCAAGAAGCTGCGCAGCTCGCCCAATAGCGTGGCGTTCTCTGTCAGCCCTTCGGCGACGATATCGCGCGCGCCATCCAGCGCCGCTTTCACATCGGCCACGTTTTCGGTGAGGTATCCTGCCGCCAGCGCCTCCGGATCCGCCGCGCGATCCGCCAAAATCGCCTCTGCCAATGGGGCCAGCCCGTTCTCGCGTGCGATCATCGCCTTGGTGCGGCGCTTGGGTTTGTAAGGCAGATAAATATCTTCCAGCGCGGCTTTGGTCTCAGCCCCCACAATGGCTTTGGCCAGCGCATCGGTCATCTTGCCCTGCTCGGTGATCGAAGCCGCCACGGTCTCGCGCCGCGCTTCCAGCTCCCGCAGATAGGCCAGCCGATCCGCCAATGTCCGCAGTTGACTGTCGTCCAAGCCCCCGGTCACCTCTTTGCGGTAGCGCGCCACGAAAGGCACCGTCGCGCCTTCATCCAAAAGCTTCACAGCCGCGCCAACCTGATCTTGTTTGGCAGCGATCTCGCCTGCAATGGTGCGGAAAATGCGGGTGCTTGTGTCCACGGGTGGGGTCTCCTCAAAACCTTGGGAGACCCTTCTTAGCATTGCCCGCGTCAGGGCCAAGTGCGGATTGCCGTGCTGAGAAGAAATGCGCCGAAAACACCGCCGCAAAACCGCCCCACCCATCATCGACTGAGGCTCTTAGGGTTCAGAGGCTCAGTCGTCCAGACCAAGCTTGACCAGAAGCCCGGCCATCACCTTGCGTTCCTCGTCATCCATGGCCGTCTTGCGGCTTCTGAACAATGTGGCCTGCGATTTCAGAACCAAAGCGTCATCCAGAATTTTCAGATGGTTGGCCCGCAGCGTATCCCCCGTTGAGGTGATGTCGGCCACGCCCTCCGCCGTCATATTCTTAATCGTGCCTTCGGTGGCGCCTTGGCTGTCCACAAGCTGATAATCCGCCACACCATTGTCGCGCAGGAACTCCCGCACCAACCGATGGTATTTCGTGGCAATCCGCATGCGGAACCCATGTGTGGCCCGAAAGGCCGCCGCCGCTGCATCCAGATCTTCCAGCGTGTTCACATCCACCCAGCAACCCGGCACAGCAATGATCAGATCCGCATGGCCAAAGCCAAGCTCCGCCATCTCCTGCACCTGCTGCTCCCATTGGCCCAGCTTTTCGCGCACCAGATCGGTGCCCGTCACGCCAAGGTGGATCCGTCCAGCCGCCAGCTCACGGGGGATTTCTCCTGCGGAGAGCAACACCAGTTCAACACCCTCCACGCCCTCAACCGCTCCGGCATATTCCCGGTCCGACCCCGTCCGGCTCAATTGCACGCCGCGCGCACCAAACCAGTCAAAGGTTTTCTCCATCAGACGCCCTTTGGAGGGCACACCCAATTTGATGGTCATGCCGCCTCCTCCAGATCCACCAGAATGCCGGGGCGGATCACGCCGCCCACCGCTGGAATTTCACGTCCCTGTCCCAACACTTGGGTAAGCGCATCATAGCGTCCGCCCGTGGCCACTGGCGGCAGATCGGCCCGACCGGGCACATAGAAGCCAAAGACAAACCCGTCGTAATATTCCATCGAGGTGCGGCCATAGCTGGCTTCAAACTCAAGGTTCTCCACATCCACGCCCCGCGCCGCAAGCGCATCAATCCGGTCGCGCAACCGAAACGCCGCTTCTGTGATCGCCGGCAGATCCACCGCCAGATCCCGCACCTGCTCCAACGCATTGGGCAGGGTTTCACGAATGTTCAGAAGCGCCTCAATCAGCTCCACCTGCAAAGGCGAAATCGGTGCAGCCTCTGCATCTTCGCGCAGAGCTGCAACCCGCGCAGCCACCTCAGCTTGAGAGCGCAGACCAATATCAGGAAAACCATGCGCCATCGGATCTTCTTGCGCCAGCAAAGCCGCGCGCCGCGCAGGCATCTCGCTGCGCCCTGCAAACCGATCCAGCAACGCCTTGAATTTACGAGGTCGCCAAATGTGACGTGCCAGCGCCGCTTTGCGCGCCTCAGTGGTATCCAGCCCCGCCACTGCGGCTGCCAGAATGCCCATATCCCCGGTGGCCGCACGCAGCTCGACACCCTTGAGAGCACGTTCAATCACCGCAAACACCTCGGCATCGCTCGCCGCTGGATTCTCTCGGTCAAACACCTCATAACCGACCTGCATATATTCATTGGCCCGCGCAGGATCATCTTCCTGCCGCCGGAACACCTCGCCCGCATAGGTATAGCGCGCCGGTTCCGCCCCATGCGCCATATGCATCTGCACCACAGGGACGGTGAAGTCAGGGCGCAGCATCTGCTCACCGCGCAGCGCATCAGAGGTCACATAGGCGCGGCCCCGAATGTCTTCGCCGTAAAGGTCAAGCAAAGCCTCTGCGGGCAAAAGCACAGGTGTCTCCACCGGCACTGCTCCCGCCGCTTCAAAGCCTGCGGCCAGCGCCGCCGCCCGCGCGCGGATTTTGGATTTCTGTGCCATCAGCCTACCTGCTCTTCGCTCTGGGATGCGAGGATCTCGCGCACTTTCGCCACCAGATCGCCCCGTGGCACTTCAAACTGGCTCGGGCGCTCTTTCCACTCTTCCAATGTGGCGCTTTCAGCGATTTTGGCGCCCAAAATCAGGTCTTTGAGCTGCACCACACCATTGGCTTTCTCATCGCCACCTTCGATCACCGCGACGGGGCTGTTGCGCTTATCCGCGTATTTCAGCTGGTTGCCGAAGTTCTTCGGATTGCCAAGGTAAACCTCGGCGCGAATGCCCGCATTGCGCAGCTCCGCCACCATGGCCTGATAATCCGACATCCGGTCGCGATCCATCACAGTCACCACCACCGGCCCCGTGGCCACGCCACCCATCCGGCCCTTCTCACGCAGCGCGGCAAGCAGGCGATCCACCCCGATAGAAACCCCAACCGCAGGCACTTCCTGCCCGGTGAACCGCTTTACCAAACCATCATAACGCCCGCCGCCAGAGACAGAGCCAAACTGCCGTTTGCGGCCTTTCTCATCGAGAATTTCAAAGGTCAGTTCCGCCTCAAACACCGGCCCGGTGTAATAGCCCAAACCGCGCACAATGGAGGGGTCGATCTCAATCCGGTCACTGCCATAGCCACCAGCGGCCAAAAGCTCACCAATCTGTTCCAGCTCGGCAATGCCCTCAGCCCCCACTTTGGAGGTGCCAACCGCCCCGCGCAGGTTGTCAAAGGTCTTGGCGACATCATCCGCTTTGGAGGTCAGGAAGGCAATCACCGGCTCGATCTGGTCGTCAGACAGGCCCACACCGTCGATATAGGCGCCAGAGGCGTCCAGACGGCCTTTGCCGAGCAACTCGCGCACGCCGCTTTCGCCCACCTTGTCGAATTTGTCGATGGTGCGCAGCACGTTGTCACGAGCAACCGGGTCTTCACCAAGCCCCATCACTTCCAGCACACCGTTCATGACCTTGCGGTTGTTCACCCGCACAAGGAAATCCCCGCGCGGAATGCCCACGGTCTCCAGCGTGTCAGACAGCATCGCGCAGATTTCCGCATCTGCCGCCATGCTCGCCGTGCCCACAGTGTCCGCATCACATTGATAAAACTGACGATAGCGCCCCGGCCCCGGCTTTTCATTGCGCCACACAGGCCCCATCGCATAGCGGCGATAAGGGTTGGGCAGATCATTGCGGTGCTGTGCATAGACCCGCGCCAGCGGCGCGGTCAGATCATAGCGCAACGCCATCCAGTCACCCTGATCTTTCTCGTCAAATTCCTGCCAGGCGAACACACCTTCGTTGGGGCGGTCCACATCCGGCAGAAACTTCCCAAGCGCCTCCACGGTTTCCACTGCGCTGCTTTCCAGCGCCTCAAACCCATAGCGATGATAGACCCCGGCGATCTGATGCAGCATCTCGGTGCGCTCGGTCACCTCCACACCAAAATAGTCGCGGAAGCCCTTTGGCGTGACTGCCTTGGGGCGGGGGGCTTTCTTCTGCTTGGCCATCGCTATGGTCCCTGTGAAATAATTACGCCTGTGCCTTTACCGAAAGGGGTGCAAAGGAGCAAGGAAAGGCTTTGTAACAGCCAGACGCCGTAGGGTGCGCAGTGCCTGCGCACCGCCCCAAACGCCGGCAACCGCCCGCAAACAAAAACCCCCGGCCAAAGACCGGGGGCAATAGGTTTCTTTCAGAGAGCCGCTTACTGAAGCGCTTCGGGTTCCGCTGCCTCCGCGCCGCCTTCCGCGGGCCCCTCCACCGCAGGTTGGCTGGCTTTGGGCGCAACCAAACCATTGGTCACCCCGGCAAGGCCGTCTTCCAAACTGATGCCCAGCTCCTTGCCCAGCGCTTGCATGGCCGGCATCTGCAACGCCATGCCCAACACGGAGTCGAGCGCCTGATTGACGGGCGTGCCCGCCTCACCGGTGCCACCGCCCTGCGCGCCATTCATGCCTGTGACCTGATGAATCTTAATGCTGTCGATCTTCTCGGCAGGTTTCACCATCTGCTCCACAATCTGTGGCATCGCTTCCAGCATCGCCAGACGCAGCTTCATCTCAATGATGTCGCGGCTCAGTTCGTTTTCTGAGTTGGCAATCGCGGTCTGACCTTCGGCTGTTGCCAGCAGATCCGCCTTCTTCGCCGCTGCCCGGATGGTCAGCGCATCCGCATCCGCCTGCGCTTCTTCCATACGTGCTGCGGCCCGGTCGCTTGCCGCGTCTTTCTCAGCTTCTGCCGCCAGACGGATCGCGGTGGCCTGACGCTCCGCCTCTTTCTTGGCTTCGATGATGGCAATCTGCTTCTGACGCTCTGCCTCGGCCACCGCACGGGCCGTTTCAATGGCCTCGCTGGCTTTCTTGGCTTCTGCCCGCGCCGCATCCGCCGATGCACGCGCCTGGCTCTCTTCCTCAGATTTGCGCGCCACGATGATCTGACGCTCCTGATCGGCCACTTCAAGCTCACGCTCTTTGGCGATCTCGCTTTCGCGGATGGTCCGCTCCCGCTCAATCTCCGCCGCACGCACCGCGCGCTCACGCTCAATCCGCGCTTCTTCTTTGGAGCGATCCGCCTCTTCCTGTTTGCGCGCAATCTCTGCTTCCTGCGCCGCCTGCATCATCTGAATTTCCCGCTCCTGATTGATCGAGGCTTCTTTCTGCTCCCGCTCAATCTCATATTTGCGCTTCTCCGCCTCCATCTCAGAGCGCGCCACAGAGACATCCGCCTCTGCCACGATCTCCGCACGGGTCTTGCGCGAGGTGGCAATCACCGCCGCCAGCTTCTGCATCCCCACCGCATTAAAGGCATTGTTCTCATCCAGACTTTCAAACGGCGTCTGATCCAGCGCGGTCAAAGACACAGCTTCCAGCTCCAGACCGTTTTTGAGCAGATCCTCAGAAATGGCGTTTTGCACTTCCTGCACAAAACTTGCGCGGTTTTCATGCAGCTCATCCATGGTCATCTGCGCCGCGACCGCCCGCAGACCATCAACCAGCTTCCCTTCGATCATCTCACGCAGCTGCTCCACATTGAACGTACGATCCCCAAGCGTCTGCGCCGCGCGCGAAATCCCATCTTCGGTGGCATTCACCGACACATAGAATTCGACGCCAACATCCACACGCATGCGGTCTTTGGTGATCAGGGACTGATCATTCACACGGCTCACTTCCAGCCGCAGGGTCTTCATATTAACCTCGGAAATCTCATGCAGGAATGGCACAACCACCGTGCCCCCATCCATCACAACCTTGCGCCCACCGGATCCGGTTTTCACAAGCGAGGTCTCGCGTGTGGCGCGCTTATAAAGCCGCGCCATGATCAGGCCAATAAACAGCAGCAGACAGACAATAATCACAGCAATGGTCAAAATGGGCATAATCGCTGAAGGCATATTTCAACTCCTAAAAGTGTTTGTTTTTTGATTGGCACGGCGCTCAGATCACAAAGAACTTGTCGCCGCGCTTACGAATGATGGTGACGTCACTGCCTTGGGCAAAGCTTGCGTCCTCCTCCAGAGGCTCCACGCGCAGGTAATGCGTGTTGCCATGGCGATCTTTGATCTTGGCCTCCGCCGGGCGCCCCCGCGCTGCCACCCCTTGGGTGATCACACCGCTATAGCCCCCCAGATGTCGCGCCCGCAGCGCCGTGGTTTCCGTCTTGGGCATCAACAAAGCCACCCAGTTAGAGAGAACACGCGTGCCTGCCAACGCAGGAAGCAGCGCCAAGGCCGAGGCCGCAAGCGGAGACACACCCTTGCCAAACAGCGCTGCAAGTGTGCCCTGCAAGATCAATCCGCTCAGGCCAAACAGGGTCAGCAGAGAGACAAACCAGATCAGAAATGGCACGCCACGCATGCCCAGCCACCCAAGCATAGCCGAAGGCCCAACCTCTGCGGCATCCCCCGCTTCAAGATCGGCCGCCATATCTACATCCGGCGCATCCAGATCAATATCGACCCCGGTGGTCAGATCAAAATCTGCATCCACATCGAAGTCCATATCCGCCCCCTCTGCGCCCGCCCCCATAAAGGACAAACCGATCAAAGAGCTGATCAACTCCAAAGCAAACAGAGCTGCAACAACCGTCAACGCCACCGAGAAGGGCAAAGATCCGGGATCCAAAAACACGCTAAACATGTTTATCTCTCACTAAGATTCCCTCATTTCTTTATTTTTGTTAATTTATATATGTGCATATATCACAGGATTTTCAATGTTAAGATGTGATATTTTTATGAAACCCATATTGAAAATTTGGCTTTCCAGTCCCATCATGGGGCAACCATGATCATGAGGTCCTACGCATGGGCGATTTCATACGCCGCCGCAAACTGTCTCGCCTATTGGATCAGGCCGCCGCGCAGACGGAAGACTGGCCTATGCCGGAAGGCGGCTGGATTGCTACGATGCGCCACGCGCTTGGCATGTCCGCAGATCAGGTGGCCCAACGCAAAGGCGTGAGCCGCAACGCGGTCTATCAGGCGGAACGCAACGAAGTGGACGGCGCGGTCTCACTTAAGCAGATGCAGCGCCTTGCAGAGGCCATGGGCGGCCGCTTTGTCTATGCCATTGTCCCCAAGGAACCGGTGGAACGCCTGAAGTATCATCAGGCCTGCGCCACGGCACAGATGCTGGCCTTGCAGGAGCCCGATTTTGCCACATGGCCTGCCGATGAACAGCAAGACTGGGTGGATGACAAAACCGCAGAGCTTTTGCACGACATGCCCTCCGACTTCTGGAAACACCGCCCCCAAGACCCAAACCAAGCCCCAGCCTCGGCAAAACCAACCAAGGAGTGAGCGGCGCGGAGCGCTTGACCTCACGCCCCCTTCACGCCTATGCCGCCTTATGGAACAGCTTGAAGAACAGATTGCCCATTTGACCCGCACCGTGGAAGAGCTCAGCGATGTGGTGGCCCGTCAGGACAGTGAAATCGCCCTACTGACCCGCCGCGTACAAATGCTCATGGAGCGCGAAGCCAGCCGTGAAAGCGACGGTGGGGGCGGTGTGGTTTTGGGCGATGAGCGCCCACCGCACTACTGAGAGAGGCCGCGCCTTTCGGTGGCTCAGCTGCGCTGAGCCTGAAGGGGCGCTGCCCCTGCCACATCTGTGATGTGGCCAGCGCGGGATATTTTTGGCCAAATGAAGCCTCTGCGGTTTCCTCGCCCTGCGCGCTAAGATAGCTTGGCGCAATGACCACAGATCCTCGATTCATTCACCTGCGCGTGCACACTGAATACTCCCTGCTGGAAGGGGCCGTGCGCGCTAAGAAGCTGCCCGGTCTTTGCACCGATATGGGCATGCCAGCGGTGGCCATCACTGACACCAACAGTCTTTTTGCGGCACTGGAATTCTCGGTGACCGCCCAAGGCGCGGGCATTCAGCCCATCGTGGGCTGTCAGGTGGATCTGCATATGCCCCATGACGACCCGAGCGGGCGCACACAAGCGCCAAAACCGGCGCCCATCGTGCTGCTGAGTCAGACTGAGCAGGGCTATGAAAACCTCATGAAGCTCTCCTCCTGTCTCTATGTGGACAAAGGAGGCCAGCTGCCGCAAGTCACGCTTGAGGAGCTGGCGGAGCGCTCAGAGGGGTTGATCTGTCTCACTGGTGGGCCGGATGGCCCCATGGGACGGATGATGCGCGACGGGCAA
Source organism: Shimia sp. R11_0 (assembly GCF_017744035.1). Taxonomy (NCBI): domain Bacteria; kingdom Pseudomonadati; phylum Pseudomonadota; class Alphaproteobacteria; order Rhodobacterales; family Roseobacteraceae; genus Shimia; species Shimia sp. R11_0. The sequence goes on from NZ_JAGHQY010000006.1 coordinate 45,823, forward strand.
CGCGCCGCAGCAGAAACCATGATGGCGCGCTTCAAGGAGATCTTTGCCGACCGGCTGTATGTGGAGTTGCAACGCCACCCCGGTGAGGATGGCAAACCCGAAGCTGAGCGGCTGACAGAGCGGGGCTTTGTGGAGATGGCCTATGCCATGGGGATCCCACTGGTGGCCACCAATGATGTCTACTTCCCCACCACCAATATGTATGAGGCGCATGATGCGCTGATCTGTATTTCAGAAGGCGCCTATGTGGATCAACAGGACGGCCGCCGCCGCCTGACTCCACAGCATTATTTCAAGTCTCAGGAAGAGATGATCACGCTTTTTGCCGATCTCCCTGAGGCGATTGAAAACACGGTGGAAATCGCCAAACGCTGTGCCTTTGCCACTTATCGCCGTGATCCGATTCTGCCGAAATTTGCCGATGACGAGGTGGCAGAGCTTCGCCGCATCGCCAACGAAGGCCTGCAGAAACGGCTGGCGGTGATCCCCCATGCGGTCAGCGTGGAGGAATATCAGGAACGGCTCGACTTTGAGCTGGGTATCATCGAAGGCATGGGCTTTCCCGGCTACTTCCTGATTGTTGCAGATTTTATTCAATGGGGCAAAGACCACAATATTCCGGTGGGGCCCGGGCGGGGCTCTGGTGCGGGATCCCTTGTGGCCTATGCGCTGACCATCACCGACCTTGACCCGCTGCGTTATTCCCTGCTGTTTGAGCGCTTCCTCAACCCGGAACGGGTGTCGATGCCCGACTTTGACATCGACTTCTGCATGGACCGCCGCGAGGAGGTCATCAAATATGTGCAACAAAAATACGGCCGCGACAAAGTGGGGCAAATCATCACCTTTGGTGCGCTCCTGTCCAAAGCCGCTGTGCGCGACATCGGGCGCGTGCTGCAAATGCCCTATGGGCAGGTGGATCGCCTCTCCAAACTGATACCGGTGGAAGGCGTGAAGCCCATGTCCATCGCCGACAGCCTGAAAGAAGAGCCGCGTCTGCGTGAAGAGGCGCAGAAAGAAGAGGTGGTGAACCGGCTTTTGACCTATGGTCAGCAGGTTGAAGGGCTGTTGCGCAACGCCTCAACCCACGCCGCCGGTGTGGTGATTGGCGACCGACCACTGGACGCGCTGGTGCCGCTCTATCAGGATCCGCGTTCTGACATGCCCGCCACCCAGTTCAATATGAAATGGGTCGAACAGGCCGGACTGGTGAAATTCGACTTTCTGGGCCTGAAAACCCTGACCGTCATTCAAAACGCCATTGAGCAGATCCACAGCTCAAACCGCCCGCTGCATGTGGCCGCCGATGGCACCCAGCTTTATGAGCCTGCCGAGGGTGCCGAAAACCAGATCAACGCCATCCCGCTGGATGACAAACCCACCTATGCTCTTTATTCCGCCGCCAAAACCGTGGCCGTGTTTCAGGTAGAATCCACCGGCATGATGGATGCGCTCAAGCGCATGAAACCCACCTGTATCGAGGACATCGTTGCGCTTGTGGCGCTCTACCGCCCTGGCCCGATGGAAAACATTCCGGTCTATTGTGAAGTCAAAAACGGGCTGCGCGAGATTCAATCGGTCCACCCGCTGATCGACCACATCCTTGAGGAAACACAGGGTATCATCGTTTATCAGGAACAGGTGATGCAGATCGCGCAGGTCATGGCCGGCTACTCTCTTGGCGGAGCGGACCTGTTGCGCCGCGCCATGGGTAAAAAGATCAAAGAGGCGATGGACGCCGAGCGGCCCAAGTTCGAAAAAGGCGCGGCCGAAAACGGGGTTCCCGCCAAGAAAGCCTCTGAGGTTTTCGACCTTCTGGAAAAATTCGCCAACTACGGCTTTAACAAATCCCACGCCGCCGCCTATGCGGTGGTGAGCTATCAGACTGCCTGGCTGAAGGCCAACCACCCGGTGGAATTTATGGCCGGGGTGATGAACTGCGATATCCACCTCACAGACAAACTTGCCATCTATTTTGAAGAAGTCAAAAAGGCGCTGAAACTGCCCTATGTGCCGCCCTGCGTGAACCGCTCTGATGCGACATTCAAGGTGGTCGATGGTGCGCTGGTCTATGCGCTTGGGGCACTGAAGAACGTCGGTTTGGAAGCCATGAAATTGGTGACCGAGGGGCGCAAGGTTGATGGCATCGACAAGCCTTTTGCCACGCTGTTTGATTTTGCCCGCCGGGTGGATCTCAAGAAAGTGGGCAAGCGCCCTCTGGAAATGCTAGCACGCTCCGGCGCCTTTGATCAGCTCGATGGCAACCGCCGCCGGGTGATGGAAAGCCTCGACGGGCTGGTGAACTACTCCGCCGCCATCCATGAGCAGAAAAGTTCCAATCAGGTCTCGCTCTTCGGGGAAGCGGGCGACGACCTGCCAGAACCCCGGCTCTCCCCTGCCGGCGACTGGCTGCAGGCAGAGCGGCTGGATGAGGAGGCCAAAGCGATTGGCTTCTTCCTGTCAGGCCATCCGCTCGAAGATTATATGGCCCCACTGAAGCGCAAACAGGTGATGACGCTGGACGAGCTCACCGATAAAGCGCGCGGCGGCCCCTGTATTGCTAAACTGGCCGGACGGGTTTCTGGCCGCCAAGAACGCAAATCTGCACGCGGCAACCGATTTGCCTTTGCGCAGCTGTCTGATCCCACAGGGGCCTACGAGGTCACCATCTTCTCTGACACCTTGGAGAAGTGCCGCGAATATCTGGAAGTGGGCTCTAAAGTTGTTGTGACGGTGAAAGCGGAAATGGAGAGCGATCAGCTCAAGCTGCTGGCGCAATCCATGACCCCCGTGGAAACCATTGTGGCAGATGCAGGTAATTCTGGTCTCAAGATCTATCTGGATGACGCCAGCGCCGTGGGACCGGTGGCCAATATTCTGGAAGGCGCCAAGGAGACCATGCAAAATATGCCAAAGGGACCGATCTGGTTCTGCCTCACCAATATGGAGCTGCCCGGTGAAGTGGAAATTGACGCGGGCGCGGGCTTCCCGGTGAACCCTCAAATCAAAAGCGCGCTGAAATCCGTGGAAGGGGTGATGGCCGTCGAGGAGGTCTGAGCGGCGGAGGCTCTCCCGCCCCCAATCCTGAGCGGCCATGGCCGCTTGTTTGGCCTTGGGCCGGGCTCAAGGCTGCGCCTTGAGCCTGACGGGCGCGCAAGCCCCCATGGCCTCCGCTTGGCAACACGGCGCGCGCGCCGCCCCAAGGTTTTTGCACGGCCAGAAAATCCACCTCCACGATACCGACGCACTACAGACGCGATACCGACGGGTCATTTTGTGGTTAACGCCCCCTTCAAAGGCGCAACGCCCCCGGATACTCCTCAACGGTCTGACGCGGCGTCGGGGGGTGACAGCAGCCCCGCTTTACGTTTTGGTCAAGCGCAAATATGAGGAGGCACCCTGGAGGCACCTATGACAACTTACCCGCATATGCTCGCCCCGTTGGATCTGGGCTTTACCACTTTGAAAAACCGCGTCCTGATGGGCTCCATGCACACGGGTCTTGAAGAAACCAAGGACTGGAACCGCGTAGCGGAGTTCTACGCCGAACGCGCCCGTGGCGGCGTGGCGCTGATCGTGACAGGCGGCATGGCCCCCTCGATAGAAGGCGGCGTTTTCCCCGGTGCTGCGGGCCTGTTTACAGAGCAGGACATCGCCAATCACAAAGTCGTCACAGGCCGCGTGCATGAAGCTGGCGGCAAGATCGCAATGCAGATCCTGCACGCGGGCCGCTATGCCTACGGACCCAACTGCGTATCCGCCTCTGCCATCAAATCCCCGATCTCTCCCTTCCCACCCAAGGAGCTGGATGAAGAGGGTATTGAGAAGCAAATTCAAGACTTTGTCACCGCAACAGTGCGCGCCCGAGAAGCCGGATATGACGGTGTGGAGATCATGGGCAGCGAGGGCTACTTCCTCAATCAGTTCATTGTCAGCCATGTGAATAAGCGCACCGACCGCTGGGGCGGCTCTTATGAAAACCGCATCCGCCTGCCCATCGAAGTGGTGCGCCGTTGTCGTGAGGCTGTGGGCGAAGATTTCATCATCATCTACCGCCTGTCGATGATTGATCTGGTGCCCAATGGCTCCACCCATGAAGAAGTGGTGCAGCTGGCGCAAGAGATTGAAAAAGCAGGTGCCACCATCATCAACACCGGCATCGGCTGGCACGAAGCACGCATTCCAACCATCGCCACCTCCGTGCCCCGCCGCGCCTTTGCCTGGGTCACCAAAAAGCTGATGGGCAAGGTCGGCATCCCTGTGATCACGTCCAACCGCATCAACACGCCCGAGGTGGCCGAGGAAGTGCTGGCCGAAGGCTGCGCCGACATGATTTCCATGGCCCGTCCTTTCCTTGCAGATGCGGATTTCGTGAACAAAGCCGCCGACGGCAAAGCCGCCCATATCGCTCCCTGTATCGGTTGCAATCAGGCCTGCCTGGATCACACGTTTGGTGGAAAACTCACATCTTGTCTCGTGAATCCAAGAGCTTGCCATGAGACTGAGCTGCCCATTCTCGCGACCTCTGATATAAAGTCGATTGCCATCGTCGGCGCAGGCCCAGCTGGCCTTGCAACCGCAATGACCGCAGCGCAGCGCGGCCACAAGGTCACATTGATCGACCGGTCAGACAAGTTGGGCGGCCAACTGAATGTGGCCAAGCAGATCCCCGGCAAGGAAGAGTTCTGGGGGCTTGTGGACTGGTATGAAGCCATGATTGCCGAGCTCGAAATTGACGTCAAACTCGACACGGAAGCAACCGCAGACCTACTAGCAGGCTACGATGAAGTGGTGATCGCGACCGGTATCGTCCCACGTGATCCAGGCATTCCAGGGCAGGATCGCCCCGAAGTCCTGTCCTATCTGGATGTGCTACGCGATAAAAAGCCAGTTGGTAAACGGGTTGCCGTAATCGGTGCAGGCGGCATCGGCTTTGATGTTTCCGAGTTTCTTGTGCACGAAGGTGAGAGCCTCACAGAGAACCTGCCCGAATGGATGGTAGAATGGGGTGTCTCTGACCCTGCAGAGCACCGCGGCGGTCTTGCCCCAGAAGGCCCACAACCCCACGCGCCAGCCCGACAAGTCACCCTGATGCAGCGCAAAGCCAAAGCACTTGGAAAAGGCCTCGGAAAAACAACAGGATGGATTCACCGCGCCGCATTGAAAATGAAGAACGTCGAAATGATCGGAGGCGTCAACTACGAGCGCATCGACGATAACGGCCTGCACATTTCCTTTGGCGAAGCGCGAGAAAATCCACGCGTGATCGAGGTCGACAATGTGGTGATCTGCGCAGGCCAACTGCCTGATCGCACGCTTGCTGACGCGCTGGAAGCGGAAGGCGTGCCCTGCCATGTGATCGGAGGTGCCGATGTGGCCGCAGAGCTTGATGCGAAGCGTGCCATCAATCAGGGCACACGTCTGGCCGCCACGTTCTGAGCGGTAAAATATGGAATGAGAAAAGGAGCGTCTTGGCGCTCCTTTTTTTGTTGTGTTCACCGAGGCAAAAAAGAGACCCGGACACTTCCATGCCGGGTCAAGGTGCTTTCAAGGAAAGCTAGGGAAAATTCAGGAATCCATCACCAGTTGGTAGGGCCTTTCTCAGCAAAGGCATGTACGAGAAAATCTATAAATGCCCGCACCTTAGGTTGCGTAAACCGTCCAGGAGGATAAACCGCATAGATGCCCTGCGTCTCAACTGGAAGATCAGGAATCGCTTCTTCCACCAGACCCTCTTCCAACGCATCCGCATAAAGAAAACTTGGCAGGTAAGCGATGCCAAGGCCAGCTTGCGCCGCGTTCAAAAGCGACTGCCCATCGTTTACAGAAAGCCATCCCGCAGTGCGCACCTGCCGCTTTTCACCGGAAGGGGCGGTCAGCTTCCACACGGCGCCGTTGGACTGGCTGGAGTAATGTAAGAGCTTGTGATGATTGAGATCATCAATCTTCTCAGGGCGACCGTATTTTTCAAAGTAGGCCGGACTGGCAATCATACGTCGCGTTGTCGCTGTCAGCTTGCGAGCGCGCAATGTACTGTCTTCAAGCTCTCCGATCCGAATGGCCATGTCAAAGCCTTCGGAAATCAGCTCCACATAGCGATTATTCAGCTCCATATTCACTGTGATTTCAGGGAACTCACTGAGAAACTCTCCCAATACGGGTGAGAGGTGATTCACACCAAAATCCGTCGCCACCGAAATACGCAGAAGGCCAGAGGGCGCGGATTGCATGGATGTGACCAGCGCATCGGCTTCGCCGGCATCGTTCAGCACACGCCGCGCCCGATCATAATAAGCCAGCCCAATTTCAGTAGGCGAAACTCGGCGCGTTGTCCGGTTGAGAAGTCGCGCACCAAGACGCGCTTCAAGAGAGGATACATGCTTGGATACCGCCGACTTGGAGATGCCCATCTTCTTAGCGGCATCCGTAAATCCGCCCTGATCCACGACGGTGGCAAAAGCTTCCATTTCGGTCAGGCGATCCATCTTGATGTCCTCTAATGTCTTCCTTGGACACAAGAGATGCCCCCGAAATCGGGCAGGATATGGGCAGAGGCCGGACAATATCGGGGTTTTGCTTAGATCGTTTGCGACGCGGAAACACAGAAACGATCGGTTTCCAAAGGCAAAGGAAGCCCACCATCTCTTAAATCGGGCACGTAACGAAGAGGCCCCGGCTGCGACGCTTTGGAAGTGCAGCGCCCCAAAAGAGTGCGCCGTTAATCTCCCAGCTTTGCGTGCACCTCATCCAAATCGATCTCTCCCACGGGCATTTTGTTCCCCGGGTTCTCAAAATCGTATTTGAAAAGCTGGAAGTCGCGTTTGTAGATTTCATAGACGAGATGCATGGACAGATCGTCGAAGTAGTCCTCTACAGGGTGTGCACGCTTAGGGCCATGCCCCTCCGATTCGTTAAAACGGGGAATCGCATTCAGGTCGACGCAGTGTGGCGTTTGAATACTATCAAGCACTTGCTGCATGCCATCATTGAACTGTTCAGTCCAAAAGATCTTGTTGTAGGTACCACCGTTCACAATAAACGTAGAAATGTGTCCAGACATCGCAGACCAGTGAATGTCGGGATCCATCGGCCGGCGCCAACGGATGGTGTCACGTGCAAACAACAAAAACCGTCTGAAACTCTGAATCTGGTCGAACTCCTGCTTGCCGTCGTCGCCGCCGACCTCAATGCCGTACTTCTGAATCAGCATCGGCACAAGGTTTCCGCGATAGCGCTTCCCATTGCGCTGAATGCCGCAGATTTTATCGAAGAAGGAAGAAAGGATACGCGTGTAGGGGTTTCTCACACATGTGAAAGCATAAGAGCGGTGTTCTCGCACGTTATCGGTAATCGGCTGATGGCTGCCCTCCAGCGCCCACTTGTGCATACCCCCTTGTGCATCATGGATATCCCCATCGAAAAATTCACCATGATCCGAATAGAACATGATTTGCCCAATGGTCGAACAGGCGCATTTCGGAACAACCCGATACACAACGCTTTCGCTTTCAGTCATCCAAGTGCCGGGAAAACCCATAGTCTGCCTCCGTAGTCACCATGGCTCGTTTCTCTGCCACAGTCTTGATGCGTATCGAAAATTTCCGAACAAAGCCTGTTTATTCAATGCCGTTTCCTCTTTAAATGGATAACGTCAAAACGTCAAAGTGGGGATCAAGGACACCAGATGGCAAGAATTGCGTATATTCTTCTGTGCCACAAAGATCCCGAAGCGATCATTATGCAGGCAGAGCGCCTGACAGCGACTGGCGACTATATTTCCATTCACTTTGACGCACGCGCAAAGCCGGAACATTTTCGCATGCTTCGAGAGGCTTTGGATAGCAACCCAAACGTTGCCTTTGCGGAAAAGCGAATCAAATGTGGCTGGGGCGAGTGGTCTCTCGTAGAAGCGACACTGTATGCCGTTGAGACAGCCGTAAAACGCTTCCCGCGCGCGTCACACTTCTACATGCTCTCCGGCGACTGTATGGTGATCAAATCGTCAGAGTACATCCATAACTTTCTGGATGACAACGATGTGGACTTCATCGAAAGCTTCGACTTTTTTGAAAGCGACTGGATCAAAACCGGCATGAAAGCCGAGCGCCTGATCTATCGGCACTGGTTCAACGAGCGCACGCAAAAACGCCGCTTCTACGCGACTTTTAATCTTCAAAAGAAGCTCGGCTTCACCCGTGAAATTCCTGCTGACATCCAAGTGATGATTGGTAGCCAATGGTGGTGCCTGCGTCGCCAAACCATTGAGGCTGTTCTGGACTTCACAAGAACGCGGCGCGATGTGATGAGGTTTTTCCGCACCACATGGATTCCAGACGAGACATTTTTTCAAACCTTGGTGAGACATCTTGTACCCACGCCGGAAATCCGTTCGCGCACTCTGACATTCCTTATGTTTACAGACTATGGAATGCCGCTCACATTCTACAACGATCACTATGACCTGCTATTGAGTCAGGACTTTCTCTTCGCGCGAAAAATCAGCCCGGACGCAATCGAGCTAAAAGAACGCCTCGGTCAGCTTTACGCTGAAAAGGGAGTTTCATTTCAGATCTCCGCAGAGGGGCCAAGCCTTTTCAAATTCCTCACAGGTCGTGGGCGCATCGGCAAACGTTTTGCAAGTCGCTTCTGGGAAGCAGAAAGTACCTTGGGGCGGGACCGTGAATTGATGCTGCTTGTCTGTAAGAAATGGCATGTTGCCAAACGCCTATTGGACAAGATTGGCGAGGTCACTGACATTCCCACCATCGCTTACCTCTTCAATGAAGAAGGCACGGCATTGCCTGATTTGGGCGGCATTCAGTCGACGCTTGGCAAACGTACCCGCCACCGCAGGGCGTTGATGCGTATGTTGTTTGACTATTACAACACGGATCGGCTGGTGATCTGTCTGGACCCGAGCGCGCTGGAGTTTATGCAGGACTTCTTCAGTGATCGATCCATGACTCGCATGTTGGAAATTCAATGCGACTTCACTGACGAATACCTGACCGGACATGCCATTCGCATCGGTCTTGCAGGAGATCAAACGCCCAAGGACACATTGGAGCGCCTGCTGCCTACCATTCGGCGCGATATATTCAATGAAAGTGATCGCATCAGAGACGCTGGATTTGAAAACCTTGGCCGAATGAGCCAAAGCGCTCCAGAAGCTGAGCATGTAGCTTCGATCATGACCTTTTTGAGCATCAATGAAGAAAAAGCCCGTGAAATCGCACAGACCAACTATCTCTTCAGCGATTAAAGCCTTTAGCGGTCTACTTAATGCCTCACAGTTGCCTCGAAACGCTTTGAAACCAACTGGCGCGACTTAGCGCGCCTTGGTCAGTTCGAGGAATACGTCTTCGAGATCAGCTTGCTCGGTTTTAACATCTTGTATTGTGATGCCCGCAGCGCGGACTGCATTAAGAACATCTTCTGCAGAGGTGGTCTTGGTCTGATATGATATGGCCAGAGCCCCATCCGCACGGTGCTCCACAGAGAGCCCTTCTGCCGCAGGCAGCGCCTGCACATCGCCAGCAGACTGTATCACCATGCATTTTCCATCAATTTGGCCCAGCAAATTTGCAGTGCTGTCCTGCGCTACAAGACTGCCTTGATTGATGATCGCGATCTCGTCACACATTTCCTCGGCCTCCTCGAGGTAATGTGTCGTCAGAATGATAGTCGTGCCATGCTCTTCATTCAATCGACGCACATTGCGCCACAGCATCTGACGCAACTCAATATCCACACCTGCAGTCGGCTCATCCAGAACCAAGACCTGCGGGCTATGAACAAGGGCCTTGCCGAGCAAGAGCCGGCGCCGCATGCCGCCTGACAGCGTACGCGCATAGGCCTCCGCTTTATCCTCCAGCCCAATGAGTTCAAGGATTTCATCGCTGCGTCTTTGCGCTTTGGGAACACCGTAAAGCCCTGCCTGCACCTCCAATGCCCCACGTGGCGTGAAAAAAGGATCTAGGTTCAACTCTTGGGGCATAACACCAATTGCCGCGCGCGACTGTCTGGGGTTCTCGTCTTGATCAAATCCCCAAATTTTTACAGAACCCGCCGATTTGGTCACAAGCCCCGCCATAATATTGATCATAGTGGATTTTCCGGCCCCATTAGGACCCAGCAGCCCAAATATGCGCCCGGCTGGGATCGCGAGATCAACCCCTTTCAGCGCCTTTTTCTGTGGTTCACCACGGCCGCCCTTGTAGGTCTTCTGCAACCCTCGGATTTCGATCGCATTCTGGGTCATGGCCACTCTTGCTCCCTGCTGCGCAATGCCTATTATTTGGCCCTAACCAATATGGACGCGTACTACAACCGCGCCCTACTATAGCCAACCGTCAGATACCGCCTGACTAAGCCGAAGGAACATCGCGCATGACCATCGCAGCGCCTGAAACCAAAGTTGTCGACAGCTACCGCGTCTCTTGTGACGGCGGTGAAGGTCCCCTTGGTCACCCGCGTGTTTGGCTACAGATTCCCAATGAACTTGGCTGGGTAGAATGCCCCTATTGTGACTGTAAGTTTGTCCATAAGGATTTCGAAACGGCGCAAGCCTAAAGCTGCCATCGAGACACAAAACAGCAAGCTCCGCTATTAGCGGCGCTTTTTCATCCTGCGTTCAAAGATGTGTTTGGGCGTGGTGTCGCTCAGGTGCTTCTAGGTGCGCGACCGAGTTGAACTGCACCAAAAGCGGTTTGCCCAGCACCATCTGCCACCGATGCACAGAAGTGTTTTGAATTGCCAGACACATCTGCGCCCAACCGGCGACATCGAGATTGAGTGTTTGCCGCAACACGGCGCCAATCAATCCCCCAGATGTGACGACCAGCGCACGCCCCTCGCCGGCGGCAATGTCTTCCATCGCAGCCCTGACTCGCGCCTCAAAAGTGTCAAATGTCTCCGGAGCCCCTTGAATGGCTCCGTTTTTCCAAGCGTCTAGAACCTGCGGCATGTGGCGCACAAATCCTTCGCGATCCGTCGGAACCTCCAGCCCAAATTGCGTCTCCATCAACCGAGATAGATCAAAGTAAGCAAACTCATTCAGCCTTGGGTCTTCCACGATATCTGCAAAGCGATCGGCTCTCATGCTGATGGCGGTTTCTCGATGCCGCCGCATACTGCCTGTGAAGACACGTTGAAAGTGTTCGCCACTATCGCGCATGTGATCTCCAAGCCATGCGGCCTGTTGGTGTCCGAGATCGGAAAGCCTATCATAGCTGACTTCATCTCTGGCCTCGGTATTGGCCTGCCCGTGGCGTACAAGAGAAATATGCGGCATTGGGGTTCGCTCACTCAAATATTCATAAGATGCCTAACCAAGCTTGCATCACAGGAAAAGCAAAAATGCTAAGGGGTACGCAACGCTATAGGTCGCCCCTCTTGTGACGTGGAAACAGGCTACTCAACCGCGCGCATATCCACGGCGCAACGCCCGCCTGCGGTACCCATCAGCAGCCAAGGAGGCTTCGCGCAAATTGCCGAAAATACGGATCATGGTGCGCCCTTTTCCGCCAGAGACCCCCCATTCACGCATAACCGACACTTCCTCAAAGAGATTCATCGCAAGCTCGACACGATAGTAGCGCGGGCCCGTGGTGCGCGAAGGTTTATATAAAATGCAGGTCGCCATGCATTGATTCTATTGCAGGGTGATTCGGGGTGCAACAGTCCTATGAATTGAAGGGGACTTGAGGCAACGACGCCACGAGCGGAACATTTGTATGCTACTAACTGCCGCCACCTAGCAAAACAGCCTCAACACGGCGATTTTCCATCCGTCCGGCTTCAGTAGCATTAGACGCTATCGGAGAAAGATAGCCTGCGCCATGCGCCTCCAGCTGCGTTGCCGCAACGCCATAAGTTTCAATCAACACGCGCCTCACGGCAGAGGCACGACGCAGCGAAACACTTACGTTGGCCGACAAGCTGCCTTCTGTATCGGTGTGCCCAACCAATGCAACACGCCTTCCAGCGTCCCCATTCAAGAATGAGGCCAGAGCCTTCAAGGACGCGACGGATGTATCCGATAATCTAGAGGCTCCTGTGGCAAAGGCCAAATCATCAAGCACCACATGGCCATATTCGTCTAAGTGCGAGACGTATCCAACACGAGGCATAGTTTGATCCGTTGAATTTGGAGTGTGATCCTGCGCGCGTTTAGAAGAAACAATAGCTGCATCCGATGCTGCTGCCGCCTGGTCTTGCAGCACGCTTTGGGAAACAGTGTCAATTTGAACCATTCCGGCCTGTACCGTGCGACTTACAAGAATCGTTACACCTTCTGGGCCCTTATTTGTTTCCCGCTTCGCAGAAACAAAATAGTAGTCAGAGAGATCCACAAACATGTTGGGCGGCAACAAGACATCAAGACTGAATCTGAAGTCAAATCCTCCGCAACCCACATCATCGCAGGACAAAAGAACTTCATAGCCCTGCGCCGTCGCCTGTTTCGCCAATGTCTCCGCGAGCGCAGCGGTGCCGACAAAGCCGCTCGACACACGCCACGTCTGCTGCTTCACGAGCCCCGTGACCGGCATCGTCGGAACACCGCCTTCTTCAAATCTCCCTGTGGGTAGCGCAAGGACTGTTTGTGGCTTGCTCGCACCATAAACCATCTGAGCAGCATCACTCAAATCAGGCTCAAAGGCCCAAGCTGCCCCGGGCAATACCGCGACAAAGCCTATGATGCGCGCAAAGTTCATCTGTGGAGCGCGTGATACTCTTCATTGGGCGCCATCTTTGTCGCCGAAGCTACGCGGTTGGACATGTTGTAAAAGCCTGCCACATTGGCAATATCCCAAATATCGCGATCTGAGAAGCCGACATCGCGCAAAGCCTGTCTATCCTGCTCCTCAATGGTGCTGGAGGCCACAGTCATCTTCTCAGAGAACGCAAGCATCGCATACTGTCGCTCATCCAGATCTGCGACACGCCAGTTCATGACCATTTTCTCACCAAGTGCAGGATCACCTGAAAGCTCCCGCACTGCAGCACCATGTGCGACGAGGCAATAGAAGCATTTGTTGATCGAACTGACCGTAACTGCAATCATTTCGCGTTCCAGTTTGGACAGGCCGCTCTCCGCCAGCATCAAATCATTGTAGAGGGCAGTAAAGGCATTCAGTTTGGCGGCATCAATCGCGTAGGCCTTCAGCACATTGGGCACCAAGCCCAATTTGTCCTGACAGATTTCAAAATAGCGCTGGGTTTCAGCTGGCAGAGGATCCATCATAGGAATATCCAGAGCCGTAGGTTCTTTAACTGTCGTCATACTTACCTCCCTCAAGTCTTGATTTTTTGCCTGTAATGATAGGCGCCCACCGCGGTCATTCCGAAACCTGAATATAGCGCATTCGCGGCCTCGTTAGCGCGGGTACAAACAACGGCCAGATGGGTACCACCCTGCTGAGCAGTCCATATTGCAGCCCTCTGAATCAAAAACCGAGCAACGCCCTGGCGGCGTTGAAACGGTAGGATTTCCAAAGCGTGCACCATGCCCACACCTTTATGCAGCCCAAGAAAAGCAGCGCCGGCGGGTTTATCCTGCCATCGCGAAATCAGCCCTGTTTTAGGGCCAAGAACACGTTTCATCACCTCGACACGTTCAGGACCGATGCCACCATGTGCCCAAATTTCTTCCATGATGCGCAGTGGCTCCCATGCAGGGATCGCAGCCGTGCGCGGAGGAATAGGTTCAAGCAAATCTGTGACGGGAATCGCGTACATCACCACTGGATCGACAATAGTGTATCCCCGTGCCTCAAGCGCTTGATCGAGTTGGTCTTCCTCATCACGCAGTTGGAAAAGAGGCGTTTGTCCCAGCCGCACCATCGCAGCTTCCGCCAGATCAACCTTAGAGACGCAATTGCGTGTCTTACTAGTCGCTGCGGATGCTCTTTTTCCACCGCCCTGACCATCCCGAATAACAAATTCCGCCACTTCAAACTTTTCGGCGGCAGGCCATGTTGCATCAAGAACATCAAACAACTCTGAGGAGCTAGGCAACGCCATCACGCAAATAACTCAGCCAGACGCGCCATGGCTTCATCAACCCGTTGCCCATCCGTGCCCCGAATGACCACATTGGCACCATAGGCCCCATTCCTTTGATAGGGATAGGATCCAATAGAAAGATCCGAGTAGCTCGCTGCAATTTCAGCGAGCGGTCCGGCGATCTCACCTTCCCCCCGTTCAATCCGAAGAGTTTGGCTCAAAACCGGGTCACCGCCTGTCAGCGTCGGCATGATGCTGGCAACCATGGCTTGAAACACCGAAGGGACGCCCGCCATCACATAGACGTTTTCCAAAACGAAACCCGGAGCAACGGACACAGGGTTCTCGATCAGTGTAGCGCCCTCTGGAATGCGCGCCATGCGTTGACGGGCTTCGTTAAATTCTTGTCCGGATTTATCATAATGGGCCTGCAGCAAAGCTCTTGCATCATCACGCACGCCGATGGTCTTATCAAAGGCCTCTGCAATGCAGTCCGCGGTAATATCATCATGTGTTGGGCCAATACCGCCAGAGGTAAAAACACTGCCATATTCGCGAGAAAGACTTTGTATGGTCTCGACAATTTTTGAAGCGACATCAGGAACAATACGGACCTCTGCCAGTGAGATCCCATGTTTGGTCAATTCACCGGCCAAATAGTGCATATTCGCATCACGCGTTCTGCCAGATAGGATTTCATCGCCAATCACGAGCATTGCAGCGGTTGGATTTGCCATAAGTGCTTTCCTTGTCAGACGTCTACCGCAGGTATAGGGGTGAGGGATGCGCTTTCAAACCCCTCTTATCCCCGCTGAGCTCAAACGTCGCTACAAACGTTTTCTGGCCGATGCCATCCTAACAGACGGCACCGAAATCACCGCCCATTGTGCCAACCCTGGCTCCATGATGGGATTGGCCATTCCCGGGAACCGCATATGGCTTGAGCCCAACGATGATCCAAAGAAAAAGCTCAAGTTCGGCTGGCGGCTTGTTGAACATACTGGAGGCCATTTCACAGGCGTGGACACATCCGTGCCAAATCGCGCGCTGAAAGCCGCTCTTCAAAACAAAGAGATTGCGGAGTTTTCTGCATATGACGGCATCCGCCCTGAGGTGAAGTACGGCACCAATAGCCGGATCGACTTTCTACTGACCGCGCCGGACAAACCGGATCACTACGTTGAGGTGAAATCTGTCACTCTGTCGCGCAAGAATGGTTTGGCGGAGTTTCCCGACAGTGTGACCGCAAGAGGTGCCAAACATCTAGCCGAACTCTCGGAAATGAAAGCACAGGGGCATGATGCCACCATGTTTTATCTTGTTCAGCGCACCGATGCAGAGCGCGTATCTCTGGCTGCGGACATAGACCCGACCTATGTGGCCGCCTTTCATGCAGCGCGCAAAGCCGGAGTAGAGGTGCTTGCCTACAGTTGCGTGATATCTCCTCAAGCCATCACAATTGGCGCACGTCTACCATTCGAAGAATAGTCGCAACACACACCGGCACTGAGGTGCCTCTAGTACTTCGATGCAAATTCTCCTACATAGCTTCGGACACAATGCGATGGAGCAGTTCTCATGATCGGCAGAGGCCGCAAAACACGCGATGACATTCGCATCTATTCTCCGGAAGATCACGCTGGCATGCACAAAGCTGGTGCACTTGCGGCGCAGATTCTGGATGAGATTGCTGAACATGTGTTTCCTGGGCAGACCACAGCAGAGCTCGATCGACTGATTGAGGGCAAAGTGCGGGCCGCAGGCGCAGAATCTGCAACGATCGGGTATCGCGGCTATCAGCATGCGAGCTGTATCAGCGTGAACCACGTGGTGTGCCATGGCATTCCTGGGAGTCCTATTCCGAAATGGAAGAAGGAAACCAGCGCACAAAAAGAAGATCCAATGCGCGCAAATGATACGCTTCAGGACGGTGATATTCTCAATATTGATGTGACTGTCATCGTAGATGGCTGGTTTGGGGATACAAGCCGGATGTATGTGGCAGGCAAACCCAAAGCCTTTGCAAAGAAGCTCATTCAGGTCACACATGACGCCCTGATGATCGGGATTGAAACCGTAAAGCCAGGCAACACCTTTGGCGATATCGGCAATGCCATCCAGACCTATGTTGAGCGCCAACGAATGTCCGTGGTGCGCGATTTTTGTGGCCACGGTCTTGGACTGGTGTTTCACGCGCCTCCCAACGTGTTGCACTACGGGCGCGCAGGCAGCGGCCCCGTTCTTGAAGAAGGAATGTTCTTCACCATCGAGCCGATGGTGAACCTTGGCAGACCTGAGACAAAAGTTCTTGCCGATGATTGGACGGCCGTCACGCGAGATAAGTCACTCTCTGCTCAGTTTGAGCACTCTGTGGGGGTCACCTCAAATGGGGTGGACATCTTCACCTTATCGGAAAAGGGCCTCTTCCACCCGACATGGGGCTAACTTAGGGTAAAGACACAAGGCGCAGGAAAGTGACATGCGTGTCACCATATCTGCGCGCATCCAGCTGCTGAAACCCTGGCGGCGCCAATTGGGGCGCTGCTTCTTCCCATATGATGAGTGCATCTGGAGCCAACCATCCTTTGGCCTGCGCACTTTGCAATGCGCGCGCACCTAGAGTCTTGCCATAGGGCGGATCCAGAAACACCAGATCACATGCCACGCCCGGATTATCCCGCAAACGGGTGGCATCGCACTTTACCAAGCTGGCGTCAGATTTTGCACCCAAGCGCTTGATGTTGTCGCCAATCAATCGGCCAGCAACGCGCCCCTCATCGACAAATGTGACGGATTGAGCCCCCCGAGAGAGAGCCTCCAACCCGAGTGCGCCGGTACCAGCAAACAGGTCAAGCACATGCGCGCCTGTGATTGGATTGCCAAATTTGCCCCCAACCAAAACATTAAAAAGGCTTTCACGTACACGATCCGTGGTGGGCCGCAGGTGCATACCAGCGTCCCCATTGCCCACGGCGGTGAGCGCCGTACCACGCCATTTGCCTGCAATAATCCTCACGCGCGCAACAGATCTTTGATGTCTACAGTCAGATCCTGAACCAAATCAGAACTTGGGGATTTGCCGCTTTCAATCAAGCGCTTACCCACCATGTAATCGCGTGGAGCATTGGCCGCATCCACCGCCACTAGGGTTTCTCCCTGATAGTACCAAAAAGACTTTACGTTATCTGACGTGCTCCGCGTTACAACGCGATCATAACCCGCGTTCCAGCCCGCAATCTGCAATTTCACATCGTATTGATCCGACCAAAACCACGGCTTGGCGATATAGGATATTTCAGCCCCAAGAATATTTTCGGCAACCACTTCCGATTGTTCAATCGCATTTGGCACGCTTTCCAAGCGGATTTGCATGCCTTTGTAAGGAAAGGAGGCGCAGTCGCCAGCAGACCAAACATGTGCAACGGAGGTTCGACCGAAGGCGTCAGTTTGAATGCCATTTTCCAATTCAGCACCAATCGCACTCGCCAGCCCCACGTTCGGCTGCACCCCTACGCCAACAATTACAAAGTCCACTGCCAGTGTTTCGCCGTTGGTCAGTCTGGCGGCTTCCACGCGGCCAGTTCCGTCAAGCTGTTGCAAGCCAACGCTCTCAACAATCCTCACTCCGTGCTTGCGATGCAAATCCCGGAAAAAATCACTGGTCTCAGGCGCTGCAACCCTCTGCAAAATGCGATCGGACATTTCCACAAGTGTCACCTCCAGACCTTTCGAAGCAGCCACCGCTGCGGCTTCGAGCCCGATGTAACCACCTCCGACAATCAGCACACGCTTGCCTTCAGAAAATTCCGGGGCCATCGCATCTACATCGTCTAGGTCCCGCACCACATAGACGCCCGCTAGATTGCCGCCGATGCTGTCAGGCAAGCGGTTGGGAGAAGCACCAGTTGCAAGCACCAGTTCGTCATACGCCAACACATCCTCGCCAATCGACAGGGACTTTGCCGCGGGATCAATTGAGGTGACTTCAGAATTCAGTCTCAGATCAATGTTCTGTTCTGCGTAGAAACTCTCCGGACGCAGGAACAAGCGCTCCACATCCATCTCACCAAGAAGATATTTCTTGGACAACGGTGGGCGCTGATATGGCGGCACAGCCTCGGCACCAACCAAAGTGATCTGGCCTTCAAAACCAAGGGCCCGAAGTTTCGCCACACAGGCGGCTCCGGCCTGACCTGCACCAACCACGACGACATGTGTCATCTTCATTCCCCCAACTGCCATTGCCTCAATCGCCGCGGAGCCTATATCGTCAATTCAGGGAAACGCAATGAAGAGAATAGAACAATGACAATTTCTGTTGGAGATACACTGCCCGCTGGCACTTTGATGAAGGTCGGCGCAAACGGCCCCGAACCGGTTAGCCTCGAGAGCCTGTCAAAAGGGAAAAAAATCGTGCTGTTCGGCTTGCCGGGCGCGTTTACGTCCACATGTTCGAGCGCCCATTTACCAAGTTTTATGCGCACGGCCGCAGCCTTCAAAGAAAAAGGTGTGGAAGAAATTATCTGCCTGTCCGTCAATGACCCATTTGTGATGGATGCTTGGGATAAAGACACCAAAGCCTCTGAGGCCGGTGTATCTCTGCTGGCGGATCCAAATGGCGACGTGACTGTTGCAATGGGGTTGGCGTTCAATGTGCCAGAAATCGGCTTCAACAATCGCTCTCAACGGTACTCGGCGCTGATCGAAGATGGTGTCGTCAAAGTGCTGAACCTGGAAGAGTCTCCTGGCGCCTGCGAAATCAGCGCGGGCGAGACACTTCTCAACGCCATGTAACACCTCGGGTCGCACACTGGGTTTTCGCCGATGTGCGGCCTGTCTTTCAAGTTTCGCGCTTTAAAGCGTGTCCAATTTGCGGGCCAGTTTCGCATCAAGCGCTGAAAGCCCTCCGACGTCATGCGTGGTTAAGACCACATCTACGCGGTTGTAGATATTGAACCATTCAGGGTGATGGTTCCACTTTTCTGCCCAGATTGCAGCGCGGGTCATCCAGCCAAAAGCCTCCACGAAGCTTTCAAAGTGAAATGTCTTCACCAAGGCATCTCGACTAGCATCCAAGTGCCAATCGCTTTCCAACAAAGGCGTAAGCACAGCATCCCGCGCAGCAGCGCTAAGTTTTTCGGTCATTCATGATCCTCCCCCTGTGACTGTTTGAACGGGCCCCAGGATGTCAGAACTTCGATGTCTTGCGACACCGCCTCACGCTCTGACTGCAAATAGGTTCCCACAGCCTCTCTAAAACCCGCATCCCGGATCCAATGCAGCGAATAAGTTGTGACAGGTAGATAGCCGCGCGCGAGCTTATGCTCCCCTTGTGCCCCCGCTTCGACCGCCAGCAAACCATGTGCAATGGCCCAGTCCATAGCCTGATAATAGCACAACTCGAAATGCAAACACGGGTGATCCTCTACACATCCCCAATAGCGGCCAAACAAAACATCTTGACCGATGAAATTCATCGCGCCAGCAATCGGCTCCCCGTTGCGCAATGCGAACGCCAGCAGAACATCCTCCCGCATCGTCTCATGCATGAGATCAAAGAAGCGGCGTGTCAGGTAAGGTGTCCCCCATTTGCGCGCGCCCGTGTCCTGATAAAAGCGCCACATGGCGTCCCAGTGAGAGGGCTCTATTTCTCGTCCAGTCAACAGCACAATATCGCCGCCAAAGGACTGCGCTTTCGCGCGCTCCTTCTTGATGTTTTTTCGCTTTCGGGAAGACAGACGTGACAGGAACCCCTCAAAATCCTGATAGGCTTCGTTGGTCCAATGAAACTGTTGTCCGGTGCGCTGAAGTAAGCCCATTTGGGCACCAGCCTCGGCCTCCTCCGGCGTACAAAATGTAATGTGGAGACTGCTCAGTTCATTGTCAGAAGCGATTTGCACCATAGCCTGCGTCAACGCCTGAACCCCGGTCTGTTGCCACCCCGGCTTTGCCAAAAACCGCGGACCTGTGACTGGTGTAAAAGGAACCGCCACCTGAAGCTTGGGATAATACTCACCACCGGCGCGCTCATAGGCATGCGCCCAGTTGTGATCAAAGACGTATTCTCCCTGACTGTGCTCTTTGACATAGGTCGGCGCGACAGCCACCAGCTCCCCTTCTGAATAGACGGCGAGATAGCGAGGGTGCCACCCTGTCCCATATCCAACAGAACCACTTTTTTCAAGCGCCGACAAAAAGCGGTGAGTGACAAATGGATTGACGCTTCTACCTGATACAGTGCCCCCCGCGCAGGCATCCCATTCTTTTTCTGACAGCACATCCAACGTGCTGTGCACTTCGACTGTCAGCTGACTTCCGTCCATTCACATCCCTCCTGAAGGGGTTCATGTATGGTACGTTAAAAAGATAATCGAGGATCAAAAGCGCAATTCATCACCGGCGCCATCACCTTTCTGTGCAGATTGCCAATACGATCAACAGCTTGGCAATCTGCTTATTCTGCGGTGCTTAAGCGATCTGGAAAATCGCCTCGATCTCAACCGCTACACCCAGCGGCAGCGCACCGGCAGAGACCGCCGAGCGCGCATGACGCCCTTTGTCTCCCAAGGCCTCAACGAAGAAATCAGAGGCCCCATTAATCACCTTCGGCTGCTCTGTGTACTCCGGTGTAGAATTCACAAAGCCCACCAGTTTGACCACACGGACAAGGCGATCAATGTCCCCTCCGCAGGCGGATTTCAAGGCCGCCAACAGGCTGATCGCGCAGGTCTTGGCCGCGGCAGCTCCCTCTTCGGTGGACAGGTCTTGGCCAACTTTACCCAGAATGAGGCCATCCTCGTTCATGGATATCTGCCCAGACACATAAACCATGTCCCCAACCACAACATAGGGGACATAGTTTGCCGCTGGCGTGGCAACGTCTGGCAGGGTGACGCCAAGCTCTTTCAAACGGGTTTCAATTGCACTCATTCTTTTGCTCCCATGAGAGATGTGTCGCGCGACGCTAGCCCCGCACGAAACATTTGAAAAGTCCCCCAAGGCCGCTTTGATGTCAGCTTTCGCGGAAGGCTTTGACAAAATAATCGGTCAAAGGACGCGTCAAGTAAGCAAGAGGGCTTTGATCCTGCGTGCGCAGATACGCATCAACTGGCATCCCGGGTAGCAACGATACGTTGGAAGGCAGCTTTTCAACCTCCCCCTCTGCCAGCTCGATCTCTGCTTTATAAAACGTCTCACCGGTCTGGTCGTTCTGGAACGCATCCGCCGACAGATGCACCACATGCCCCCGTAATTCTGGCGTCACGCGTTGGTCAAAAGCGGAGAACCGTAGCGAAACATCCTGCCCCGGGAAAACCTGATCAACGTGAATTGTCGGCACCTGAACCGCAGCCACCAAAGGCCGATCCTGAGGCACAATAAACAAGAGCGGCTCAGCAGGGCGAATAACGGACTGCAACGTATAAACACTCAGCCCATAAACAACGCCAGAAACCGGAGCACGGATCGTGAGCCGATCCAGTTTCTGAAGCAGTTGTCTGCGCCGCTCGGCAAGCTCCAACTCTCGATAACGTAGATCGCGCAGGGTGGTGATCGCTTCTTCGCGGCGCGTTGTTTCCAGTTTCAGAAGCTCAATTTCTATTTCGGTAATACGGCCCTCAGCCTGCGCGCGACTGGCCAAAAGTTCGCCGACCTGCCCCGACAACGAGGCTTCTTCGCGCTGCAAACCAAGCACGCGCGCCGCTTGCGCAAGCCCTTTCTCCAGAAGCTGTTGTTGATCGGCCAGTTCATCTTGGATGAGTTCAAGCTGACGCTGCAACGCCGCGCTCTGTGCGTCGACCCCTTCCACCTGGCTCTCGATCTGAGCAATGCGCTTGCGCAGCTGATCGACATTCTTTTCGAGACTGTCATTGCGAGCATGGAACAAGCGCACCTGCCCATCCATGAACCCCACAACACTTTCGTTTTCTTCGGAGATGGCGACCAGTTCAGGATCAAATACAACGCCATTCGCACCGTCACGCTCAGCCTCCAAGCGACCCCTACGCGCCATCAGCTCCCAGAGTTGCCCTTCAGTGACAATCAGCTCAGATAGGAGATCAGAGTCGTCCAGCCGCAAAAGCAACTGCCCCTGAGAAACGCTATCTCCTTCATCCACAGAAATTTCGGTAACAACACCGCCATCAATGTGCTGCACAACTTGACGATTGCGATCCACTTCGACCCGACCACTCGCCACAATCGCACCAGCAATTTGTGTACCAACGGCCCAAATTCCAAAGCCAAGCACCAAAATCAATAGCGCCCCAAGTCCGACACCCAGCGCGGTACCTGCGCCCCAACGTTGTTTCTCACTCATTGCACACCTCCCGGAGCATTGGAGCCTTTCACTTCGGAATAGTTCTGCAACACTTCTTTCAAAACCGCGTCACGCGGGCCAAAGGCGCGACGAGCCCCTTGGTCCAGCACCAAGAGTTTATCGCATTCTTGAATAGCTGCTGGCCGATGGGCCATGATCAACACACTGCGCCCTTTGGACTTCATAACACGGATCGCAGAATTGAGAGCCATTGACCCTTCATTGTCGAGGTTAGAATTCGGTTCATCCAACACCAGAATTACAGGATCACCATACATGGCCCGTGCCAAACCAATCCTTTGAATTTGGCCACCGGACAAACGCCCGCCTTGCGATGTAACCCGTGTGTCATAGCCTTCCGGCAGCTTCAGGATCATATCATGAGCATCTGCGGCCTGAGCAGCTGCGACGACTTTTTCCGCATCCGGCGTCGCCGCCAATCGCGAGATATTCTCCGCAATGGTCCCGTCGAAGAGCTCCACGCGCTGTGGTAGATACCCGATATAATTTCCCAGATCTGTCGGATCATATTGCTCCAATGCGGCGCCATCCAAACGGACCTTGCCACCAGCCGTGCGCCACACCCCTGTGATCGCCTTCGCCAGCGTCGACTTTCCGGCCCCGGAAGACCCGATGACACCCACAGCCTCTCCCGGTTCGACTTCAAATGAAATCATACGCAAAGAGGCTTGAGATTCGCCCGGAGGAACAATCGTGGCCTGCTGAACCTGCAAACGCGCGGCAGGCTCTGGCAACTTTGTCCGGCGTCCCTCGGGCGGCACCTCACCGAGAAGTTCCGCCAAACTGTGCCAACCGCGCCGCGCGCGCTGCACAACCGCCCATTGGTTCACTGCCATTTCCACCGGGGCCAGCGCACGTCCGAGCAAAATGGACCCTGCGATCATGGCACCGGGCGTAATCTCTCCTTTGAGAGCAAGATAGGCCCCTAAACCCAGCATGGCCGATTGCAAGAACAAGCGGAACGTCTTTGTACCCGTCGTGAATATCCCCCCGACATCGGAAGCCGTCACGGTTGCCTCTAGCGATTTCCCGCGCGCCTGCCGCCAACGCAAAAAGGCCGCTTCACGCATACCAAGCGCACTTACCATTTCGGCCTCCGCCTGCAGCTGTGATGACAACTGATTGGCCGAGTACGACGCCAGAGTCATTTGCTCCAAAGGTTTCTTGGAAACAACTTGGTTGAGTACAGCCGCGATGATCAGAATACCGCCACCGACAATCGCCAGAAGCCCCAACCATGGGTGAAACAACGCAATGCCCATCAGAAAAAGCGGTGTCCAAGGAGCGTCAAAAAAAGCGGTCAACACAGGTGACGTCATAAATCTCTGAACAGACTCCAAATCAGACAAAGCCGTCTGTGTCGTGGACGTGCGCCCAACCGTTGCACGTCTCAAAGCCGCTTCAAAGACGCGATAGTCGAGACCGTCCTGAAACCGAGCCCCTACCCGCGCCATCACGCGACCGCGGGTAAAATCGAGAATGCCCATCAAGGTAAACAGAAAAACAACCAACAAAGACAGAGCGACAAGAGTTTCTTCGGACCCGCTCCCCAACACACGATCATAGACTTGAAGCATATAAAGAGGGCCTGTGAGCATCAGGAGGTTCACAAACACACTGAACAGACCGACCGCCCAATAAAGACCTCTGCTCGCGCGTCGCGCGCGTCTCAGTTCTTCGTAACCCTTGTCTGTCGCAGTTTGCGGCATGGAACCATCTCTTCTGTTACTATTGTGATCCCACTGGATCATTTACCGGTATACACTTAAGTATCGAAAATGCCTTAATCGCGCACTTCAAGGTCTTATAGTATCTATGGCTGGCATTGGGCCAGCTTATCTATCAATCCAAATGCGCCAAAGTTGCTGAGTATAAAGAGAAACACCACGTGCCCCCACCGCTTAACCTTTTCCACCGTCTAAAAGCCGTACTCCTGTTGAGCTTGGCTGTAGCTGCATTGGCGGCATGCACAGGCAAAGCTCCAAACCCTGCCTCAGGCATCAATGACCCCAACGAGGCAGCAAACCGCCGAATTCATGCCTTCAACAAATCTGTTGATAAAGCACTTTTGTCACCTGCATCGACCGGTTACGGCACCGTTATCCCAAAGAGCGTACGGGGAGGTGTCTCAAACTTTGCAGATCATCTGTCTCTGCCAAACGACATCATTAACAACACACTTCAGGGGAACTTCCATGAAGCATCCTCAACTATCGCCCGCTTCATGATCAACACCTTCTTTGGTGTCGCCGGTATCTTTGATGTTGCAGGCAATACCGGCATGGAACGTTTTGATACTGATTTTGGAGAGACACTCCATGTTTGGGGGGCAGGCGAAGGGGCGTATACTGAAATTCCCTTCTTTGGCCCATCCACCACCCGAGATGCCTATGGGCTGGCCGTCGACATTGTCCTAGACCCGTTTTTCGTCGTGACACGCGAACCCACAAAATACATCGGCGGTGTGGCCTATGTGATCAACGCCATGGGGAATCGCTACGACTTTGATGAAACCATCGATTCCATTTTGTACGACAGCGCCGACAGCTACGCTCAAGCGCGACTTATTTACCTACAGAACCGCCGGTTCGACCTTGGAATGACCGACGGCAACGCCTATGTCGATCCAGAATTTGACCCCTATGAGGATCCTTATGCCGATTTCTAATGTGAACAGACGGAAATTTATCTCTCTGACTGCTGCGACCTCGCTGGCCGCGATCCTGGCGGCTCCTGGACTCGCGCTCAATGATGCACAAGCAAAAAGCCTCATCGACAAAGCCGTTGCGGACATCAACAAGGTGATCTCATCGGGCAAATCTCTAGATGCGATGATCAAAGATTTTGAGCGCATCTTCGTCAAGTATGGCGACGTCGAAATCATCGCACGCTCTGCCCTTGGCCCTGACGCGCGCGCCTTGTCCAAAAGCCAGCTGAAAGCCTACACCAAGGCTTTCCAAGGGTATATTTCTCGCAAATACGGCAAGAGGTTCAACGAGTTTGAGGGAGGTAAAGTTGAAGTGGTTGGCGCACGTCCAGTCAAAAGCTTCTATGAAGTGAACTCGACAGTGACCTTGCGCGGCCAAGCGCCATTTCAAGTAAACTTCTTGGTGTCCGATAAATCAGGAAGGGACAAATTTTTCGACATGATCATCGAAGGCATCAGCCTGCGCCTGTCTGAAAAGGCAGAAATCGGTGCCATGCTTGATCGGCGCAAAGGCGACATCAACTTGCTCATCCAAGATCTAAAATCAGCAGGCTAAGCCAAGAGATCTCAAAGTCCTTGGGGGGCGGCGCATATCGCGCCGCCATTTTTAGATGTCATCGCTCTAATTTCGACCAAAGATATCATTCAGAATACCATTCACAACGTCATCAATCCCCTTACCTCTCTGCCGCTGTGGTCTTGGGGCTGGTTTGCTTTTTGGTGGGGGAACAAAGGCTGGCAATGGCTTGGGATTTAGCCCTTCATGCACACGCACCATGGTTTCGCGCCAGATCTCCGCGGGCAGCCCGCCGCCGGTGACACCTGTCAAAGGCGTGTTATCATCATATCCCATCCAGACACCGGCCACATAGTCACTTGTGAAACCGATGAACCAAGCGTCGCGTGCCGCCTGTGTCGTGCCTGTCTTTCCCGCCACCTGCCATCCGGGCAACTGCGCCCGCGCACCAGTCCCTTCACTGACCACTTTCTCCATCATCCAGATGAGCTCCCGGGCAGCGGCATCAGAAATGACACGTTCACCAATACCACCGCCAGTGCCCATAAGAGGGGCATCATCCCCAAGCAAACGCAACTCGATCAGCCCATAAGGCGTTACGGACGAGCCGCCATTCAGAATACCCGCATAGGCGCCGGTCATTTCCAAAAGGCTGCTCTCTGAGGCTCCAAGCGCCAGGGCAGGCCCTGCCGCCAAATCACTTTCAATTCCAAACATACCGGCAACCGTGCGCACATTTTCACGCCCTGCCTTCTCAGAAACTTTAACGGCGGGCACATTCAGCGAATTCTGTAAGGCAAAGGTGAGAGACACATTGCCGTAGTGTTTGCCAGTGTAATTCTTAGGGCACCAGTTTCCGGACCCCGGCACATTCAAACAGTAGGGCTCATCCAAAACCATATCGTCATAGTGCCCGCCACGCTCCAACGCCGTTGCATAAACAAAAGGTTTGAACGCACTGCCTGTTTGCCGCTTTGCTTGGGTTGCTCGGTTAAATGCGCCCGACACTTTGGTTTGACGCCCCCCAACCATGGCCCGCACAGCACCATCAGCTGACATGACAACGATAGCCGCCTGCGCTTTTGAACCTTCACGCACCTTGTTTTCGAACACCCACCGAAGCCCCTCCTCAGCTGCACTTTGGATGCGAGGGTCGAGGGTTGTTTTGAGGATCACATCTTCTGTGGTGTTGCGCGTAAAAAACTCTGGACCTGACGACATAACCCAATCGGCAAAATACCCGCCGGACTTAGCTTCTGCCGCCTCAGACAACGTGGCCGGGTTATTCTGATAAAAGCGCGTATCTTCATCTGACAAATACCCCTGCTCATTCATCAACCGCAGAACCGTTGCCGCTCGGTCCTGAGACCGTTGCAAATTGGCTGTTGGGGCCATTGAGGAAGGCGCTGTGAGCAGCCCCGCAATCATTGCACCTTCGGCAGGCGACAAATTGGCGGAGGGCTTGGAAAAATATCTTTGCGCGGCAGCTTCTGCGCCATACGCACCGCCTCCCATGTAGGCTCGATTCAAATAGACGGATAGGATCTCATCCTTGCTGTATTTGACCTCCATCGCCATGGCATAGACGGCTTCTTTAACCTTCCGGCCCAGCGACCCACGCCTACAATCTTGCACATAAGCGCTTTCACTTTCCCAATCCTCCGGCACATATTCAACGCCGAGGCAAAGCAGTTTTGCCGTCTGCTGGGTCAGCGTGGAGCCGCCGTGCCCGGACAGCGGACCGCGCCCTTCGCTCAAATTGATGCGTATGGCACTGGCGACACCACGCGGGCTCACCCCAAAGTGCCGGTAAAACCTTTTGTCTTCCGTGGCGATCACTGCATTTTTGAGATGTTTGGAGACCGTTTCAGCTGTGACCACGCCACCGAACTGATCTCCACGCCAGGCAAATACCTGATCACCACGATCCAAAAGCGTGACAGAGCCACGCGCCCGACCGTCCAGCAACTCATCCACGTCTGGCAGTGTTAGATACACATAGCCAACGGCGAGCCCGACCAGCAACCCCACAACGACAGATGTGCGCCAAACAATCGACCAGATGAGGCGCAACACCCAACTGAGTATCGATAGGAAGAAAGCAGAAATAGGATTACGCTTGGCTGCAGCCTTTTTTCTTGGCCGCTGTGCAGAGGCCTTGCGAGGCTTTGGCTTTTTGGAAACGGGCTTTCGCGTTGGCTTGGACGTCGCCCGCCCATAGCGCTTGTCTGCCACAAGCGGCGGCTTTCTCCGACCTGAATCACTCATCTCTGCTCAACTGCCTTGGATTTCTTTTCGGCCATTTTAGCGCGCCTCAGCGCGCTTGTTGAGCCATCGCCCCCTCAGATTTAGTTCTTATTAAGCTGAAATAATACGCATACGCGATTTTTTGCACATATTTTAGACGCGCCACCTTGAAAGATGCCGCTTTCACAGGCTCCAGCCTTCGTTTTCGGCGCTCTGCTGCGTTTTTCTGCAGACGCAAATTAGCGGGCAGACCCCGCACCGCCAAAAGGGGAACAAGGTGAAACTCATTATTGCAACGATCAAACCGTTCAAGCTGGAGGAGGTCCGCGAGGCGCTGACCGATATTGGCGTGCGCGGCATGATGGTCACAGAAATCAAAGGCTTCGGTTCTCAGTCTGGGCACACAGAAATCTATCGCGGCGCAGAGTACGCCGTGAACTTCGTACCCAAAGTTAAGCTGGAACTCGTGGTTGCTGCCAATATGGCAGATCAGGTTGTGGAGACCATCACCAAGACAGCCCAGACCGGAAAAATCGGCGACGGCAAAATCTTTGTGCTGGACGTGCAGCAAGCCATTCGCGTGCGCACTGGCGAAACAGACGCAGACGCCATCTAAGGCGCACAAGGGAAGGAATACACTTATGAAAACCATGACGAAAATTGCCCTAGCTGGTGCGCTGACTGCGTTGCCAACACTGGGCTTTGCCGAGGATGCTGTTCCCGGTGTCGATGCGTCTTCCGACGCGATCTTCATCTTTAACTCGCTGCTTTTCCTGATTGGCGGCTTCCTTGTCTTCTGGATGGCAGCTGGTTTTGCCATGCTGGAAGCCGGCTTGGTGCGTTCCAAGAACGTGACCATGCAGCTCATCAAGAACATCTCTTTGTTCTCACTCGCGGCGATCTTCTACTATCTGATCGGCTACAACTTGATGTACCCGCTGGGCACATGGTCCGTTGACGGCATCCTGTCAGGCGTTTGGGGCCCAGGTGTTCTGGAAGCTGTGGGCGTTGGCCGTGATGGTGCAGATGACTACGGTTATGCTTCTACTGGTTCCGATTTCTTCTTCCAGCTGATGTTCTGTGCGACCACCGCGTCTATTGTCTCCGGCACACTGGCTGAGCGCATCAAACTGTGGCCCTTCCTGATCTTCACGATCGTTCTGACCGCAGTGATTTATCCGCTGCAAGCCTCCTGGAAATGGGGTGGTGGTTTCTTGGATGCAGCTGGCTTCCTAGACTTCGCCGGTTCGACAGTTGTGCACTCCGTAGGTGGCTGGGCCGCTCTGACGGGCGCTATCATCCTTGGCCCACGTATCGGCAAATACAACAAAGACGGAAAAACCGTTCCAATCCCGGGCTCCAACCTGACCCTCGCCACTTTGGGGACATTCATCCTGTGGCTCGGCTGGTTCGGCTTCAACGGCGGCTCTCAGCTGGCGATGGGCACCGTGGGTGACGTGGCCGATGTGTCCCGCATCTTTGCCAACACCAACACCGCAGCCGCTGGTGGCGCCATTGCAGCACTGATCCTGACCCAGATCATGTATAAAAAGCCAGACCTGACAATGGTTCTGAATGGTGCGCTTGCTGGCCTCGTTTCGATCACTGCGGAGCCACTGACCCCAACACTGGGCGCAGCAACTCTCATTGGCGCCGTGGGCGGTGTGATTGTCGTCTTCGCGGTTCCATTCCTGGACAAGCTGAAAATCGACGACGTGGTTGGTGCCATCCCTGTTCACCTGATCGCAGGCATCTGGGGCACAATCGCAGTGGTCTTCACCAACAGCGATGCAAGCTTTGGTACACAGCTTTATGCAATCGCAGTGGTGGGCATCTTCACAGTGGTTGTGTCGGCAGTCGTGTGGTTTGTTCTGAAAGTTACAATGGGCCTGCGTGTCGACGAAGAAACTGAGATCAACGGTCTGGACATGTCCGAATTGGGCATGGAAGCCTATCCAGAGTTCTCCAAGGGCTAATCGGAATACGCATCAAACAAAAGTTAAGCCCGGACCTATTGGTCCGGGCTTTTTTGCATTCGATATTCTCGCGACAAATGCCTGACATGTTGCTAGTCTCGCGTCATGAAAAACTATGTCTTCGCACTCGCCCTGATCTGTTCTGCAGCCAACGCAGACCCGGCAGACATCCTGCGTGTCTCAACAACCCAAAGCGCAGACGGATGGCGCTTTGATGTCACCTTGTCTCATCCTGACACCGGCTGGGACCACTATGCTGATGGATGGCGCGTTGAAACTGAGGATGGGCAAGTGCTCGCCACACGCGTACTGGCACACCCACATGTCCATGAACAGCCCTTCACCAGAAGCCTATCACGCATCTGGATCCCGCCTGAAATCACCCGTGTGTTTGTTAGAAGCAAATGCAGTGTCGACAGCTGGTCAGAAGACACAATCAAAGTCGATTTGAAACAATAAAGGCGCCACTGGCGCCTTCTGCGAGGTCAATGCCTCAAAATTCAATGCACAGTGACGGGCGCATAATTGTTCTGTCTTGCCAAGACAAACGCCAGCTTGCGCTCTTTCACCAAAGCCAAACGCTCGCCATCTACCGCGTGCACAGCAAAGAGTGTTTCTGCACCTTCCGCTTGATCTTGAACTTCTTCTGGCAAATCCGAAACAGCGACCTCGCGCACGTATACGGTGCGCTCATCAATTGGATGTGCATCAAAGTCGGTCTGCATGACGTTATCCTTTCTTGATCTGAATGGTCTGAACAATGGCTTCTGGCTTGGCTTGCGTCAGATCCACATGAAGAAGGCCATTCTCCATTATCGCTTCACCCACTTCGACGCCGTCAGCCAGAACAAAGCTTCTCTGGAATTGGCGAGCGGCGATACCGCGATGCAAAAAGACGCGCTCCCCCAAGTCATCGGCTTGACGCCCACGGATCACAAGCTGTCTATCCTCAACCGTGATACTCAGATCACCGTCACGGAAGCCTGCAACTGCCAGTGTTATCCGATATGAATAATCCGAAGTCTGCTCGATATTAAATGGAGGGTAGCCTTCAGCACCAGTTTTGGCAGTGCGTTCCAGCAGACGCTCCAGCTGCTCAAAGCCGAGAAGATGGGGATATGACCCCAAGGTAAGTTTGGTCATCGACACGTCCTTCAGTAAGCGACAGTCCAGCGGCTGGCCCCTTTCTGGCGACCAGCTCTGATTTCAATATGGTGAAGGTATTGACCCTGCGCAAGGGTTCTGACCGCTCTCATATACGTGGAATTCACCTTGTATCGACGCAGACGCTTTCCACTACGCAACAATGACTGTATTGTAAGTTCTCGCAGCTAACCGAGGATGCAGCGATGAATGCCACCACCGACCTGTCAATGAAAACTGACGACGTTTTGCGGGTTGAGCTAGCCGTTTTCAAACAAGAGCACAGGGACCTAGATCAGGCAATCACTGCGCTTGTACAGAGCGGCACCGGAGATCAGTTGACCATTCAGCGTTTGAAAAAGCAAAAGCTGCGCCTCAAAGACACAATTGCACGCATCGAAGATCGTCTCACCCCCGACATCATCGCTTAGATCTACGCCTCTGAAAACCTTCAGCGCGATCGCTTACCGACTTCGGTGTCGATATCAAAGAGTGTACGTGGAAAACTCATACCCGTTTCCACATCCTTCAAGCGGATAGTCGTTTGCGCACCTGTTGCGTCCTGAATCACCCACTCTTTGAGCATAACGGGGTTTGCCGAGAACTTCATTTGCAACTGGCCAGTATCCGGCTCTTTCGGGTCCTGAGCCGTGACGATTGTATGCTTACCATCAAAGCTGTGCCTCACAACCATATTGGCAGCGCCCAAGTTAACCTTCCTAGCCAAGATCAAAGACAGAGGCGTGCGGCGCAGGGGATATGTTTCAGGTCGCCCAATGGTACGCCCATCAAAAATGGCCACGGCATTATTGCTTGCCAGAACTAGCGCTTTTTGCGGTGGGTCATATTCAAATCGCATCTTGCCCGGGCGCTGAATGAAAAGCGTACCGGTTTGCACCGAGCCATCATCAGACACCTGAACAAACTCAGCCTCCACTGTTTTGAGACTGTTTAAATAGTCGCTCAAAGCCTCAAGGGAGGATTTCTGCGCGGAAGCGGGAAAAGCGACCACAAGGGCGGCTACGGTAGCGAGGAAGATAGATCTAAAACTGGTCATGCACTTGATATAGGTGTGAATGGTTAAATTGCGGCAGCGCGCACAAAAACTTTATGCATTGGCACCTAAACCTATTGCTCAGGTACCAAAATTTCGCGCTTACCAACGTGGTTGGCCGGGCTCACCAGCCCTTCCTCTTCCATTTGCTCAACCAAACGCGCGGCCTTGTTGTACCCAATCGCCAGCTTACGCTGAATGTAGGATGTTGAGCACTTGCGATCCTGAATGACAATCGCAACGGCAGAGTCATAGAGCGCATCCTCACCATTGGTGTTGCCGCCGGTACTCAAGCCCAAAACAGCGTCAATACCCTCAGATTTGCCCTCATCTGGCCCTTCCACGACACCTCCTATGTATTCAGGTGGCCCATAGCTCTTGAGATGGTTCACAATCTCTTCGACCTCTTCGTCGCTGACAAAGGGGCCGTGGCAACGGGTAATTTTTGCACCCCCAGCCATATAGAGCATATCCCCCATCCCCAAAAGTTGTTCCGCCCCCATTTCACCAAGAATGGTGCGGCTGTCGACTTTGGAGGTTACCTGAAATGAGATGCGCGTCGGGAAGTTGGCTTTGATTGTACCTGTGATCACATCCACAGAAGGCCGTTGTGTGGCCATGATAAGGTGGATACCCGAAGCACGTGCCATTTGCGCAAGGCGTTGAATGCAGGCTTCGATTTCTTTACCTGCCACCATCATAAGGTCTGCCATTTCGTCGACGATCACGACGATATAGGGCATTTTCTCAGGCAAAATTTCTTCGGTTTCGAAAACGGGCTCGCCCGTCTCCTCATCAAAACCGGTCTGCACTGTCCGACTGAAAGTCTCCCCTTTAGAAAGCGCATCCGTCACGCGGCTATTATAGCCGTCGATGTTACGTACGCCCATCTTGGACATTTTACGATAGCGATCCTCCATCTCGCCCACGACCCACTTGAGCGCAACAACCGCCTTCTTCGGGTCTGTCACTACGGGCGAAAGCAGATGCGGGATGCCGTCATAGACCGACAGTTCCAACATCTTGGGGTCGATCATGATCAAGCGGCAGTCTTCTGGCGTAAGGCGATACAGCAGCGACAAGATCATGGTGTTGATCGCAACGGATTTGCCCGACCCTGTCGTACCGGCGATCAACAAATGCGGCATCTTTGCCAGATTGGCCACAATGGGATCGCCACCGATATCTTTGCCCAACGCAAGTGGGAGCTTCATGTTGCTGTCGCCAAAATCACGGGCAGCAAGAATTTCACGCAACACCACTTTTTCACGATGCTCATTGGGCAATTCGATACCAATCACGCTCCGCCCCGGCACCGTCGAAACGCGAGCAGACAAAGCAGACATGGAGCGGGCGATGTCATCGGCCAAACCAATCACACGGCTGGCTTTGAGACCCGGTGCTGGCTCGAGTTCATACATGGTCACCACGGGGCCCGGACGAACGCTGACAATCTCTCCCTTGACGCCATAATCATCCAGAACAGTCTCTAGCATTCTGGCGTTTTCTTCCAACGCTTCATCACTGAGGTGATGGCGGCTGATATCAAGTGGATTTTCCAAGAGACCAAGAGGTGGCAGCTCATACTCCGTGCCGCTCTCCTCAAACGCCAATGAAGGCTGTGCTTCAGCCTTTGCTCGCGCGGAGGGTGCCACAGCTTTGTGCACCCGTGGTTGGACAACTTTTTTGGGCGCAGCAACTGGAATTGGTGCTGAAACGTAGGCATCACTTGGAATTGCTTGCATAGGAACGGATTCGTTCACAGGTGCATGCTGATCCACCACCGGCGTCCCCACCTCAATTTCCTGAGGTTGCCCAAAGGTTTCGACCTCTGGCAGCTCACTAACCATCATTGGATCAGCCGACAACGGCGGCTCCTGACGAGCGCCAACCACCACTGGCATAGCACTGGCTGGAGCATGGGTAGCTTCTTGCGGTCCGGTCATGTCGAGCAGAAGAGGATCAGGGCCTCGCCCCCGCCCCTTCGTCAAAGGTTTGTCCGGGTGGAGCTCTGGTGGCGAAACCGCTTCGCCCCTACGCGCTCGTGTGCGCATCACATCTGCAATTTTAGCGCTAATACGGTCCGCTTCCGGGGCATCATTCCACTCGCTCGTAAAGAGATTATCGACCAGTTCCGGCTCGGGAAGTGTCTCAGGTTCCGGCTCCGCGCGCTTGATAAGCGCAGGCATTCTCAAACGCGGCTTGGGTTTCTCAATCGTCTCGGGCGCTGGGTAGCTGTCTTCTTCGTCAAAAACATTCTCATCCCAATGCTCTTCAGTAACATAGGCGTAGGCCGCCTCATCATGGGACACCGCGCGCCGTTCAACACGACGCTCTTGCGCAGCCTTTGCCGCCTGCACCGCTCCCGTCGCCCCTTTTCCCAAAAGCCTCATCAAGAAATCATAGCTGAGCACCAACCCAACAACGAATGTACGCGCCAAACGCGAGAGCTCCAATTTCGTGAAGCCCAGCACAAAAGCTGAGATCCCAATAAATGCGATGCCAGCAAACAGTGACATGACCTTTACCCCGGATTGAGCACCGATCGGCAAAATGGTCAGCAAAGCCCCTGTCACAGTGTCACCGAAAAGCCCACCCATACCAAAAGCATGGCTCCAATCGGTACTCGGCGTCAGAGTTGAGGCATAGATTGCCCCCATAGCCAGCATTATCGGCGCGAAAATCACCCGACTTTGCGCCCGCTCTTCTCCAATGTGGAACGCAAAACGCCCCCCCCAGATGCCCAGCAACAGCGCCACACCAAGACTGCCCCACCCAATGATGATGAACAGCGGCGCAGCAATAGAAGCACCAAACCGACCCAAAACGTTTTGCACTGGCGCATCCGTTACGGAAATCCAGCTCGGGTCATTCGGTGAGTAGGACAAAATCATGGCCGCAGACATGACAGCCAAAACAATCAGCACTATGCCGATGAGTTCCTTGCCACGCTTTTCTACAGCCGCCTGTGTGCTGCTGTCCAACAATGGTCCACGTCCTCGTGCTTGATACGCCATGTTTACCTCAACCCGATTGTCCGTAGATACAGTCGCGCAGCTTCACCAACGCGCCTGCGACCTCATCCGCAGGAGCCACCAACGCGACCCGGATGTATCCTTTGCCAGGGTTACTGCCATCTGCATCACGGCTGAGATACGCGCCCGGCAAAACCCGCACTCCCGTTTCCGTCCAAAGCTTTACTGCGGCCTCTTCACCATCTGGGACAGGCAACCAAAGAAAGAACCCTGCATCCGGGCTTTTATACCCCGGCACATCTGCGAAAATTTCATCCGCCACGTCGAATTTCTCACTATAGAGGCGTCGGTTCTCAATCACGTGCTCTTCGTCTTGCCACACTTTGATCGCAGCCCTCTGCAAAGGCAGTGGCAAAGGCGCACCTGAATAGGCGCGCAGCTGTTTTATGCGACGCAGGTTCTCCGGACCACTGGCAACGAAACCAGACCGAAGCCCCGCGAGATTGCTGCGCTTACTCAAGGAATGGAAAATCAAAACCCGTTCAGGGTCCACTCCCATTTCCTTTGCAACCTGCAAAGCTCCGACTGGCGGATCCTTCCGATAGATTTCGGAATAACACTCGTCGGCAAAAATCTTGAAATCATACGTCTCAGCCAACTGGATCAGACGCTGCCAATAGTCGCGATCAGCGATCGCACCCTGTGGATTGGCCGGAGAGCAAACATAGGCAATAGCAACACGTGCCAGATCTTGCTCAGACAGCGCCTCAAAGTCCGGAAGATGGCCCGATTCCGCCGTCGCCGGGACAAAGCGGGCTTCTGCGCCAACCGATGCAGCGGCAACCGCATAGACTTGGTAAAATGGGTTTGGCGTGAGGATCAGAGGCTGCTCGCCATTTTTTTCCTCAGGGCAAAGCGCCATAGCGGCGTTGTAAAGCCCCTCGCGTGTGCCATTCAAGGCCATAACCTGCGTCGCGGCATCCACCTCGACGCCGTAGCGCGTAGATATCCACCCTGCGATTGCCTCTTGCAATTCAGGCGCACCATCATTGGGAGGATAGCTTTTAAAGCCGTCCGCATGCGCGACGATCTCGTCGGTCACCCAACTTGGAAATGCATGCTTTGGCTCACCAATGGTCATATGCACCACTGGGCCACCCGGCTCCAAATGATCCAAAAGGGTGCGAAGACGCGGAAATGCGTACGCCGGTAGGTTCGAGAACCGCTCGGGAAAATTCATATTCAACTGCCTCAGGTTCGGGATCATTGCGCCCCGTTTGAAACCAAACTAGCCAAAGGCACGAAGGGCGTCCACTAAAATGCCGCGCTTCTATGGGCTTGTGTCCTTCGCGCCACCCTGCCAATGCCCACCAGCATCAGGCAGGATGGACACTTTGACATCCGCACGCTATCCACTGCCACTATGGCCAAAAAACAAAAAAATGCAGACCCAAATTACAAAGTGATCGCCGAAAATCGGCGCGCGCGCTTTGACTATGCCATCGAGGAAGAAATCGAGGTTGGCATTGTTCTGCACGGCTCAGAGGTCAAATCTCTGCGCGAAAAATCGGCCAATATTGCTGAGAGCTATGCTGCGGTTGAAGAGGGAGAGCTCTGGCTCGTCAACTCCTATATCGCACCATACGAGCGTGCCATGTTCAAGCATTTGGAACGCCGCAAACGTAAACTGCTGGTCAGTAAAAAGCAGCTATCAGACTTCTGGTCCGCAACACAGCGCAAAGGCATGACCCTTGTTCCTATGGTGATGTATTTCAACCATAAAGGCTTGGTGAAAATGAAAATTGGCGTCGCTAAAGGTAAAAAGCTACACGACAAGCGGGCCAGTGATGCCAAGAGAGACTGGGGGCGCCAGAAACAACGCCTGCTGCGTCACGGCGAATAAGTCTGCTCCCACAACGCAAGCCACTGCGCGTCAATCGCAGCCAATTTGCTTGACTCGATACGATCAACAATCTCCCAATAACGTCCACTCGGGGCATCATAACCCAAAGCGTTTTCTGCCCTGCGCAAAGCGTACACCTCCTCCACCGGACAAGGAGCGCGCGGCGCGGCAGCTTCGATTGTATCAATTGTTGCTCTGGGGAACACAAGGCGGCTCTCTTCGACCGAGAGGTTGACAACACGACAGTCACTTTGGGCGGCAATCAGCCCTAACCGTGCCGCTTTACCTTCCAAGCTTTGCAACGAGACATCCGCCCGCAAAGGGTCTGCTACGCCATTTCCATAAAAATGGGTTTGCCCGGATTTCGGGTAGACCATATCACAGCCAATAAAAGCCATGACCTTGGGCTTTAGCGCGCCAAGAGCCCAATATCCTGCCGTAAAGGCCATTGTCCCTCCAGCAAAAAGCACCCCTCCAAACGCGTTGTTTTGAGGTACGTATTCAGTATGTTGCACACGCTTCTGCGTGGGTTGCAAATCATTGGGCTGGCGATCTTCGGGAAAGTCCTCCGGGTGAATGAGATGTGTCCAATCCTTCCGTATGCGCCATGCGTTGTTGATTGAGACGACCGCGTCAAAAACGCTCCGTGGCCAGTCTTTTGCGCTCACAGCATTTGGGCCGCTGCCCAATATTAAAACCACATCTGCCACATTACCCCCTTCAACACGATTGTGCTTACCTGCCTCAATACGCCAACAGTGTCCTTTCAGATCTTTCAGGATAGACGCTTTATACAACCCACAGCGCTTGCCTCTTTTAAGTACGGGATGTAGGCAGTATTTCGAGCTTTCTAAGTGAGGGTTACATGGCTGACGATCCGAAGACACTGGTTTCCACTGATTGGCTGGCAGCTCATCTTAAAGATCCGGATCTACGCATTCTGGATGCTTCCATGTCCCCTGCGGGCACGGAAAACACCGCTGGTCTCGAATACCAAGAACGCCACATACCCGGTGCGCGTTACTTTGACATCGATGATGTGTCAGACGGTCGAAGCGATCTTCCTCACATGGTGCCCCCTGTCGAGAAATTTATGTCGCGCCTGCGCGCAATGGGTGTCGGTGACGGCCATCAAGTCGTGATATACGACAGCGCTGGATTGTTCTCGGCGGCGCGTGTGTGGTGGCTCTTCAAATTGATGGGCCAGAACAATGTCGCCGTTTTGGATGGTGGGTTGCCCAAATGGATACAGGATGGCCATCCAACCGACGACCTTTCGCCGATCATTCGTGACCGGCATATGACCGTGCGCCGGCAAAATCAGATGGTGCGTGATGTGACGCAGGTTTCGCATGCGGCAAAGCTTGGAGATCATGAAATCATCGACGCCCGCGCCGCCGCCCGTTTTCGTGGCGAAGCAGATGAACCGCGCGCCGGGCTACGCGCAGGACATATTCCAGGGTCCAAGAACGTGCCCTATACCAGCGCGCTGAATAAAGACGGCACCATGAAATCACCCGACGCCTTGCGCCAAGTTTTTGAGGCCGCCGGCGTGGATCTCTCCAAGCCAGCCATCACCTCCTGCGGATCCGGTGTGACCGCAGCAGTGCTGTGCCTCGCCATGGAACGGTTCGGCAAGACCGACCACTCCCTTTATGATGGATCATGGGCAGAATGGGGGGCCTTTCCCACATTGCCCGTAGCAACCGGAGAAGCTTGATGCTCACCAATCTCAAAGAGCAGCCTAAAGACAAAATCCTCGGCCTCATGGCCATGTATCGCGAGGATCCCCGCCAGACCAAAGTGGACCTTGGCGTGGGCGTATACAAGAATGCGGAAGGCGTTACCCCCGTGATGCGGGCTGTGAAAGCTGCGGAACGCAAGATTGTCGAAGAGCAAATCAGCAAGGCCTATACAGGGCTGGCCGGTGATCCGGTTTATTCTGAAGCCATGATCGACATGCTTTTGGCTCAAAGCGTGGACAAGGCACGCCTCGCAGCTGTGGCAACTCCGGGCGGCACTGGGGCCATTCGGCAAGCATTTGAGCTGATCAAAACAGCCAATCCCAAAGCCCGTGTGTTTGTCTCTGATCCAACCTGGCCCAACCACGTCAGCATCCTGAACCACCTCGGAATTGAAATGGTGAAATACCGCTATTTTGATGCAGAAACCCGTGGCGTGAACTTTGACGGCATGATGGAAGATCTTGCCGAAGTGACCAGCGACGACGTGGTGTTGCTGCACGGCTGCTGTCACAACCCCACCGGTGCCAACCTGAACTTGACCCAGTGGCAGAGCGTGATTGACCTGATCAACGATAAAGCCTGCCTGCCTATGATCGACATCGCCTACCAAGGCTTTGGTGACGGTCTTGAAGAAGATGCCGCGGCAACCCGCCTCGTCGCATCCTCCGTTCCTGAACTCCTGATCGCGGCGTCTTGCTCCAAGAACTTTGGCATCTACCGGGAGCGCACAGGGCTGCTGATTGCGATGAGCGAAAAAGCGGAAAACACCGCCATCGCGCAGGGCAACCTGAACCACCTGAACCGTCAGAACTTTTCTTTCCCGCCTGATCATGGCGCACGTGTTGTCGCCACGATCCTGACAGATGACACGCTGAAAGCGGATTGGATGGCAGAACTGGAAGAAACCCGTTTGGGCATGCTCGCCCTGCGTGAGCAGCTCGCAAGCGAACTTCAACGGCTTTCTGGATCAGATCGGTTTGGATTCCTTGCACAGCACCGCGGCATGTTCAGCCAGCTCGGCACCACGCCAGACATGGTTGAAAAACTGCGCGTGGACAATGCGATCTACATGGTAGGTGACAGCCGCATGAACATTGCAGGCCTCAACAAAAACTCGGTTCCAGTACTGGCACAAGCCATCGTTGACGCTGGTATCTGATCAACAACCAAAGCCGCGCCTTACCTCGGTACAGGCGCGGTTTCTCTTTTAGGATCCCCGATGTCTTTGGACTATAAAACGCTCGCAACCACCGTCGCCTCCCTGACAAAAGGTGAGACGGATACGGTCTCACTTATGGCAACACTCGCCTGCGAGGTTCACCATGCTGACGCGCGCTTCGATTGGACAGGTTTCTACCGGGTGGTCGGCCCGGAGCTTTTGAAAATCGGCCCGTACCAGGGAGGGCATGGATGCCTTGTGATCCCATTTGCGCGCGGTGTATGCGGTGCAGCTGCCCGCACTGGTGAAACACAACTCGTCGCCGATGTGGATGCTTTCCCCGGCCACATCGCCTGTGCCAGCAGCACACGTTCAGAGCTCGTCCTGCCTGTCTGGAACGGCAAAGGGGAGCTGCTTGGCGTTTTTGACATCGATAGCGACCAACCCAATGCCTTCACCCAAGAGGACGCTGATCAACTGGGCGCTATTCTGGCCGTGACCTTCAAAGACGCGGCCTGACCTTCAGAAAGGGGCTTTGGCCCGAAAAGCCATGCCTTTACCGCTTTCCGGATGGCTGATGCGCAATTCCTCTGAATGCAGCATCAGCCGAGGGAATGCTAAGGCTGCGCCTTCTGCATATAACGGATCCCCCAAAATCACGTGACCCAGCGCCAGCATATGCACGCGCAATTGGTGACTTCGGCCCGTTTTGGGAAAGAGCCGGACCCGTGTTTCATTCTCCCCAACCTTCAAAGCGCGCCAATCCGTAACCGCCGGTTTGCCATTTTCATGATCTACCATCTGGCGTGGGCGATTGGGCCAATCTACCATCAAGGGAAGATCCACAGTCCCTGTTTTCTCAGATACTTTCCCCCAAACCCGCGCGACATAGGTCTTTTTGGTTTTCCGCTTTTCAAACTGCATGGAAAGGTTGCGCTGCGCATGGGGGGTCAATGCAAACACCATCACCCCTGAAGTATCCCGATCCAGACGGTGCACAAGAAGTGCCGTAGGAAAAGCAGCCTGCACCCGATACAGCAAGCAGTCTGCAAGATGGGCGCCACGTCCGGGAACAGAGAGAAGCCCCGAAGGCTTATCCACCACGACAATATCACTGTCCTCATGCAGAATTACGAGAGGATCATTGGGCGGGTCATAGGGCGTGATTTCTGTCATGCCTCGCACATAAGCCCTCTGTGCCTGCCGAGCAACCCAACGTCAGCCTTGAGTCAGGCGCTCAAATGCGCAGGCTACACACCAATTTTGAGGGAGGACACACCACATGCACGCAACCATTGAGAGAATGCAGGAAGTCGTTGCCAAGGGCAATGAAGACGATATCAAATCCCTTCTGGCAGAAGACGTTACCTTTCAGCCGCCGACGTATTGGGCCACATGGACCGGGCGTGAACCCGTGGCAGCCGTGCTGGGGCATGTTGGTCAAATCTTCACGGATTTTCGCTACCGCCGCATCATGGGTGACGGCAAGGACTGGGCTCTGGAATTTCAATGCAAGATCGGAGATCTCGATTGCGTCGGCGTTGATTTGATCACCTTGAACGACGCGGATGAAATTCAGCATTTCGAAGTGGTCATGCGCCCCTATAAAACCGTGGGAGCGCTGCGCGATGCCATTATGCAGCGCGTGATGACCGATGCACGCTTCCTCAAATTCAAAGACGCCATGAGCTGACACGCCTATGCCCTACGGAATTGATCAGCTCTTACGTATCCCGCTTGCACCATTGCTCTTGGTGCAAGCTCTTGGAGTGCGCAAAAGGGCCAATCAACTCCCGGAACCTCCAGGAAACCGCTCCGGGACTTGTGGTACAGGGCCAAAGCTCAACCTTCTGATTATCGGTGACAGCTCTGCAGCTGGCGTCGGAGCGGGCACACAATCACAGGCGCTATCAGGCCAGTTGACTGCAAGACTTTCTGAACACTTTCAAGTGCACTGGCGTCTGATTGCGGAAACTGGGGCAACCACCAAAACCATCCTACAAAAGCTGGAACACATCGACACACAGCCTGCAGACATCGTCGTGTCTGCGCTTGGTGTGAATGATGTCACGCGTGGGTTCAGCCGCGTGAGATGGATGCACAATCAAAACCGCCTAGCACAGGCGCTTGTAAGCCGCTTCAATGCCCATCTGATTGTTGCCTCCGGCCTTCCGCCTATGGGCATGTACCCGAAGTTACCACAGCCCCTGCGCTGGATCCTGGGACAACAGGCCAACCGCCTGGATCAGGGGCTTGCCGTACTTTGCGCCGACCACCCTATTTTGACGCATATGCCGCTCGATGTCCCGTTTGAGCCCCGCTATCAGGCCTCCGATGGCTATCACCCATCAGAAGAAGCTTACGCTCTTTGGGCAACTCTGCTTACAGAGCACATACGCAAACATCTATAAAATACGCTTATTTCCGCGCATTTCGAACGTCTTGGATCATGGGAATTGAATAGACAATCAAGGCCGACCAAATCATCGGGAAGGCGATCATACGCGCCTTGCCGAAAGGTTCATCAAACACCAACACCGCCATAAGGAAAATCAAAGTTGGCGCAATGTATTGCATGATACCGATTGTCGACAGACGCATAAGCTTGGCGCCATTGGCATAAAACAGCAAAGGCACGGCTGTCACGATCCCACATCCCAACAGAAGCAGGGTATCACTCACCTCACCTCCAAAGTGAGATCCTCCGTTGGCGGTTTGCCAGATCAGAAAGCCGGTGGCGGGGATGGTCAGGATCAGCACTTCAAGGAGAAACCCCTGATTGGGCCCAACCGGCAGGGATTTCTTGAAGAACGCATAAAACCCCCAAGAGATCGTAAGCGTCAACGCGGGCCATGGTAGTGCCCCAGTATCAAACCAGAGAACCCCAACCGCAGCGGCAGCGAGACCGACAGCAACCCATTGTAGCTTTGACAGCTTTTCGCCCAACAAAACAGCGGCCAAGGCAATGCTAAACAGCGGATTGATATAGTACCCCAAAGCCGCATCAAGTGCACGGTCTGCGGCAATCGACCAGACATAGACACCCCAGTTTATAGTGATCAGCGCCGCCGTAAGACATCCCATCAACAGTGTACGCGGGCTGCGCAATGCGGCAAACAGGTCGCCCGTGCGACCGAGGTACATCAAAACCACTCCCGCAACCGGCACAGACCAGATCACGCGATGCGCAACCACCTCAAGTGCTGGCATATGAGACACAGCTTTCATGTAAAGCGGCAAAAACCCCCACAGGAGATAGGCGGTCATTGCGAAGGCAAGCCCCTTTGGCGTGTCTACATTTTCTGCTGTGCGTGCCGCATCTGCCATCTGTCTCTCCTCCACCACGACGCTTCTTGTTAGCGGTGGGACCCATGGAAGGAAACACAGTAAATCGTGCGGTCAGCCATCAAAATTTGTGATGGCTGACCGCATTGAATGGATCACACTTTAACGCGTTCCGACTTAGGGTCGTACAGGGGACGCAAAGATGCTTCTGCGAGAACGCGTGTTCCCATCACATCAATCTCATAGGTTGAGTTTAGCACATCCGCCGCGCTCTCATTGGCACAGGGTACATAGCCCATGCCGATGGCAGCCCCCAGAGTGTGCCCATAGTTTCCTGAACACAGATACCCGACATACTCACCGTCTCGCAGGATCGGTTCATTGTGAAACAAAAGCGGCTCTGGATCTGTCAGCTTGAATTGCAGCAACCGACTTTGCGGGCCTGTTTCTTTCCGCTTCAAAACCGCTTCTTTGCCGATGAAGTCGTCCTTCTGGGTTTTCACAGCAAAGCCAAGCCCTGCATCCACAACGTGATCTTCGCTGGTAATGTCATGCCCGAAGTGGCGGAAGCCTTTTTCAATCCGGCAACTGTCCATCATATGCATGCCACAAAGCTTCAGCCCCATGTCCTGACCTGCATCCCAGAGAGTTTCAAAGGCATGCCCTGCCATGTCCGAGGACACATAGATTTCCCAGCCAAGCTCCCCCACATAGGTCACACGATGTGCCCGCGCGAGGCCCATGCCCAACTCAATCTCCTGCGCCGTACCAAACGGGTTGACCGCATTGGAGAAATCCGCCGGAGACACTTTTTCAAGAAGCTTGCGCGCGTTTGGCCCCATGATGGCCAGAACACCCTCACCCGCGGTGACATCGGTGATCACCACATTGAAATCACCTTTATGGCGCTGCATCCACGTCTGATCCGCAAGCCGCGTCGCAGCAGGGGTAACCACGAGATATGCGGTTTCTGTCAGCCGCGTCACGGTCACATCAGCCTCAATCCCACCATTGCGGTTAAGGAATTGCGTGTAGACGATCTTGCCATTTGGCACCGAATAATCGCCGCCGCCCACATAGTTCATAAAGGCTTCGGCATCCGGCCCTTCCACACGGATTTTGCCGAAAGACGACATGTCATACATGCCAACATTTTCGCGCACGGCCCGGTGCTCGGCGGCGGAATTCTCAAACCAGTTCTGACGTTTCCAAGTGTACTGGTACTCGCGCTCTTGGCCTTCATTGGCAAACCAGTTGGCCCGCTCCCAGCCTGCAAGTTCCCCAAAGACTGCGCCTTGTTCTTTCAGGTGATGATGGAACGGTGTGCGACGAACGCCGCGCGCGGTTGCCTTCTGACGATAAGGGAAGTGATCCGCATAAAGCAGGCCCAGCGTTTCCTTGGAGCGCTCAAACAGATAGGTTTTGTTACCCTGAAAAGGTTGCATGCGGCTGATGTCCACATCGCCCAGA
Organism: Shimia sp. R11_0; assembly: GCF_017744035.1. Classification (NCBI taxonomy): domain Bacteria; kingdom Pseudomonadati; phylum Pseudomonadota; class Alphaproteobacteria; order Rhodobacterales; family Roseobacteraceae; genus Shimia; species Shimia sp. R11_0. The sequence continues at coordinate 90,349 of NZ_JAGHQY010000006.1, forward strand.
TCAAACGGTCTTTCCCCATCCGTCATCCATTGCGCCAGCGCCATACCGGCCCCGCCCGCGGACTGAATACCAATCGAGTTGAAGCCTGCCGCCACCCAGACATTGTCCATCTCTGGGGCCAATCCCAGATGGTAGGCGTCGTCCGGAGTGAAACTTTCCGGCCCGTTGAAGAAGGTATGAATGCCCGCCTCCGCGAGCATAGGCACGCGGTTGCACGCCGCCTCCAAAATCGGCTCAAAGTGATCAAAATCCTCAGGCAGCTGATCAAACTCAAAGCTGTCCGGAATGCCGTTCATCGCCCATGGCTTGGCGTTGGGCTCAAAGGCGCCCAGCAGGATTTTTCCTGCGTCTTCCTTATAGTAGGCGCATTCGTCCGGCACGCGCAGCACCGGCATCTGTGTCAGGCCCTGAATGCCCTCTGTTACGATGTAGAAGTGCTCGCAGGCATGCAGCGGCACATTCACGCCCGCCATGCGCCCCACTTCATGGCCCCACATCCCCGCACAGTTGACGATCATATCACAGGCAATGTGACCTTGTGAGTTGCCATCATCAGAGACCCAATCCACCCCCGTCACCTTGCGGCCGGATTTGGCGATATTGGTGACTTTGATCCGCTCTTTAACGATCGCACCGCCCTGTCGCGCGCCTTTGGCCAAGGCCAGCGCGATATTGGCCGGATCGCCCTGACCATCCAGCGGCAACCAGACGCCCGCTTTCACGTCTTCGATGTTGAGGTGCTCATAGCGCGCTTTTACCTCGGAAGGCGAAATCTCTTCGACCTCAACCCCAAAGGCCCGTGCCATGGCCGCCTGACGATAGATCTCTTCTTTGCGCTCTTCGGTCAAAGCCACCGTGATTGAGCCGCACCGCTTAAAGCCTGTGGCCACACCGGTTTCCGCTTCAAGATTGCCATAAAGCTCTTGGGAATATTTGGCGAGCTTAGTCATGTTTGCGGTTGCGCGTAGCTGTGCAATCAGGCCAGCGGCGTGCCATGTGGTGCCTGATGTGAGCTGTTTGCGCTCCAGCAGAACAACGTCTTTCCAGCCAAGTTTGGTCAGGTGATAAGCAACAGAGCATCCCACCACGCCGCCGCCAATGATCACCACGCGTGCTTTGTTTGGAAGATCAGCCATCATGATGTCCTTTCAGGTGTTGCGCAGACACAGCCTGCGACCGTCAGGAGGGCTTGTCTCTGCCCCCAAAGAATAGTGAAACGCAGGCCTCAGGCCCCCACCAGGCTGTGACCAGCCTCTTTCAGACGCGCTGCAAGTTCGGCGATATGGGCAGGGCCAACCTCACAGCAGCCGCCAACAAAACTTGCCCCATCCGCAACCCATTGCATTGCAAAATCAGCGTAATTTCTGGGTGTGACATCGGTGCGTGCCCGCAGCCCATCAACGGTGCCGCCAATATCCAACGCATCAATACCCTCAAACCCGTTTGCATAGGCTCCGGTCGGGCGGCCCGTTGACTGAAGCATCGGGAAACAGCGGGACACAATTTCTGGTTTGGAACAATTCAATCCGATACCTGCAACCTCAAAATCTGCAAGCGCTTCAAGCGCAGCGGAGAGAGGCTCCCCAGAACGCAGCTCTGCGCTGTTGTCATCCTTCAACGTGACAAACACCCAAGTTGGCTTGCCCGTTTCAATGCCTGCCTGAGCTGCGGCTGTGACTTCTGCCACACTGGAGAGTGTCTCACACAGGATCACATCACAGGCCGCAGCCTGCGCCTGCGCAATCTCCTGATAGGCTGACAACAGATCCGCATGGCTACGCGACATGTCCGGGCGATAAGAGCCGTGCAGCGGCGGCAGGCAGGCGGCCAGCTTGACGCCCTCTTCACCCACCTCATCCCGCGCAGCATTAGCAAGATCAATCGCCCGCTGCTGGAGGGGTTGAAACATGTCTCCGACACCTTCTCGCGCAAGCCGCTCTGGCGTGGCGGAATAGGTATTGAGGGTGATCAGACGCGCGCCAGCCAGAATAAAATCCGCATGCACTGCCTGCACAATTTCAGGCTCCTCCATCATCACTTTGGCGGACCAAAGCGGATGCGCAGGCATGGACGACCGGGCCAGCAATTCCTGCCCCGATCCACCGTCTTTCAAGATAATCTTCGTCATGCGCGCAGACGTTCGTTGGCTGGATCCCAGAGAGGCTGATCCTCTTGCACCACGGCGCGGTATTTCTCGCCGTAGATCTCAACCTCAAGCTCCGTGCCGGGTTTCGCGAGATCCGCCTGCACCATGCCCAGCGCGATAGAAGCATTCACCCGATGCCCCCAGCCGCCAGATGTGGTTTCGCCCACGATCTGATCGCCGTGCCAGATGCAAGACATGTAAGGCGCATCTGCCTCAGCTGCCTCTACAACCAAGGTAACAAAGGATTTTTTGACACCCTGCTGCAACTCGCTCTGGATCGCGGCCTTACCGGGGAACGCCTGCGGTTTGTCGAGTTTCACAAAGCGGCCAAGGCCACCTTCTAGCAAAGAGTAGTCCGTGGAGAGATCACCTTTCCACGCGCGGTAGCCTTTTTCCAGACGCAGGGAATTCAGCGCATACATGCCAAATGGCGTCGCGCCAGCGGCGATAATCGCGTCATAAATGGGTGGCATATCCGCATTCAGCGCGTGCACTTCCCAACCCAGTTCACCCGCAAAGGACACCCGGATCAGATGCGCCGGTTGCCCTGCGACGGTAGCACTCTGGTGGGTGAGCCAACCGCTCTCCAGATCCGCCTCTGTCAGGCCAGACAGGATCTCACGCGATTTCGGCCCTGTGACAATCAACGTGTCGCAGGTGGTGGTGACATCTTCAACGGTCACACCTGTTGGCATGACTTGCATCAGAATATCGCGATCATGCCATTGTGCGGTGGCCGCGGTGATCATCACAAATTCATCCTCACCCAAACGGATACAGGACATCTCTGTCAGGATGCGGCCCCGGTCATCAGACACATAAACAAGGTTCATTCTGCCAACTTTTGGAAGGCCACCTGTTACGAGACCGCGCAGCGCCTCTGCCGCGCCCGTGCCTTTGACCATGAAGCGAGAAAAGCCAGGCAAATCCAGCACACCACAGTGATCACGCACAGCTTCGCACTCTTCTTTGATGCGCTGCTCCCAAGGGCCGGAGCGCCCCCAGGTGTGGGTGGCCTCCAGCGAGGTGTCATCGCCGTCTTTGGCGAACCAGTTGGCGCGTTCCCAGCCGTTGTAGGCCCCCATAACACCGCCTTGTGCGACCACCCGGTCATGGACGGGGGAGAGCTTTTTGTCGCGCGCGGCGGGCCATTCGTGATGCGGAAAATGCATGGCGTATTCGTTGCCGTAGACTTCCATGCCTTTCTTCACGCAGTAATCATGATCAGTGTAATCAGTGTAGCGACGAGGATCGACGGCCCACATATCCCACTCGGTGTGGCCGTCCACAATCCATTCTGCGAGCACCTTGCCTGCGCCGCCGCCCTGGGCGATGCCGAAGGTGAACACACAGTTTTCAAAGGCATTTTCCACACCCGGCATCGGGCCGATCAGCGGCAAACCGTCTGGTGCATAGGGGATTGGGCCGTTGATCACGCGGCTGATGCCGGAGGTGGCCATCAGAGGCACCCGCTCCATGGCGTCGGTCACGATGTCCTCGATCCGGTCCAGATCGTCAGACCAGAGCTGGAAGGAGAAATCATCGGGCATCGGGTCGGCGTCTGTGTCCCAATGGGCCTTACAGTTGGGCTCATAAGGGCCGAGGTTGTAGCCGTGTTTCTCTTGGCGCAGGTAGTAGGAGATATCCACGTCGCGCAGCAGCGGCAGCTTCACACCACCGTTGGCTTTGGACCATTCTTCCACCTCTGGGATTTCTTCCGTCAGCAGATACTGGTGACTCATCACCATCATCGGCACGGAACGACCGCCATATGGCTTGAACCATTCGCCCACACGCTGGGCGTAGTAACCCGCTGCATTCACGACATAATCACAGGCGATGTCGCCTTTGTCCGTGTGTACAATCCAGCTTTTGTCTTCCAGCTGAGTCACGCCAGTGGCTGGGCAGAAGCGGATGATTTTCTGGCCCATGTCCCGTGCGCCTTTGGCCAAAGCCTGGGTGAGCTGGGCCGGGTCGATGTCGCCATCGGTGGGGTCATAGAGCACGCCCATGAGTTCATGGGTCTCTAGGAAAGGATAGCGCTCCTTGGCCTCCTCCGGGGTCCACATCTCCATGGGGATGCCCTGATAGCGGGCCATGGACATGGCGCGTTCAAACTCCTGAACGCGCTCCTTGGTGTGCGCCAGCCGGATTGAACCAGACTGGTGATAGTTCATCGGATAATCTACCTCTTCACCCAAACGGGCGTACAGCTCGGTGGAGTAGCGCTGCATATTCATGATTGCCCAAGAGTTTGAAAATGTGGGAACATTTCCGGCCGCGTGCCAAGTGGATCCTGCGGTCAACTCATTCTTTTCCAGCAGAACGCAGTCGGTCCAGCCCTTCTTGGCAAGGTGGTACAGGCTGGAGGCGCCAACAACACCGCCGCCGATAATGACCACGCGGGCCTTGGTTGGAAAGTCAGACATCAGCGTCTCCCTCAGTCGAGTACAAGTTTGGCTGCCAGTCCCCCAAAGAGTATAGCAGCGATTTTGTTGAGAATACCCGTGGCCTGTGCCAGCTTTGCGCCAACGACGCCGGCTGAAATGCCGATCACTGAAACCACCACAAATCCGCCGGAAGCAAACATCGCTCCCAATATGGCAATCTGCTGCCAAATCGGGCCGACCTCCGGGGTGGTGAATTGTGGCAAGAAGGCCAGGATAAACAGAATAATTTTGGGGTTGAGCATATTGGTGAGAAACCCCCGTCGAACCGCACGCAGCACGTCGGAACGCCCCTCAGCATTCTCTGACATCGGTTTGGCTGTCCAAGCTTGATAAGCAAGCACAGCAAGATAGGCTGCCCCTGCATATCGGATCACCATAAGCGCTGTGGGCGACGCGGCGACCAAAACAGCCAGCCCTGCAGCTGCCAAGGTTATGTGAACTACCAGTCCAAGCGTTACGCCCACAGTCGCCGCGAATCCTGCTTTAGGACCTCCGGAAATACCACTGGCGATCGTGAACATCATGTCCGCACCAGGCGTGAGGTACATCACCAATGATGCAGCCATAAAAGCCCAGAGCGTGACGCTGTCCATCTGAATAAAAGTCTCCAACATCATCAGTCCCTCTGCGGCAAACCGTCGGCGATAGCGTAATAATCACCTTTGTCCGCTACGAAGATGTGCTTTTCGATCATGAGGTCCGTAGGACCATCCAAAGCACCTAATGCAAAGCTCGTGGAGGACTCATCATGGGCTTTCCAAAAAAGGAATGAGCCACATGTGGCACATATCCCGCGCTTGGCCACTGGGCTGGCTTCAAACCAGTGAACAGCCCCTGAGATGTGAAGCGCATGATCGTCGACATAGGCAGAGGCCCATATTCCACCAGATTGCTTGCGGCATTGAGTGCAATGGCACATCGAAGCTCCTTGAGGTGCTGCCGACGTTTGAAATGTAATATCTCCGCAGAGACATGATCCTTCAAGCATGTCCATCTCCTCAATAAACCGGCGGGGCAATCACCCAGATTGCCACACAAGGTTCATCATAAGGGTTGGCCCAATAATGCGCCTCTCCGCGAATACGAAAGCTGTCACCTGGTCCTACAGAAAACGCCTGCTCTCCAATCCGCAGATCCAATCGCCCCGACACAATATAAGCGACCTCTTGTGTTGGTCGCGTGGTGATTTCTTGGATAGTTGCGCCGGGCGCGAAGGTAGAATGCACGACCTCAAAATCATCTGTGAGATCTGGAGACAGCAGCTCTTCAATCAATCCCCCTTCGCTCGCACCGATCTGGCGGCGGGCGCCTGCGCGCACGATGTACCCCTGCTCATCCTCCGGCGCCGCAGAATGCCCAAACAGCATCGACATGGGCACTTCCAACACTTTGGCGATCCGGCGCAGATCAGAAATCGTGGGCTCTGATTTGTCGCGTTCCACTTGGCTCAACCACCCGACAGAACGTTCCAGTGCTTCGGCCATATCTGTCAACGTCAACCCGCGCGCCTTACGCAAAGCGCGCAGATCCGCACCAAGCGTCTGAGGGTTCTGGGGCACGTCGTGCAGCATAAAGCGTGATTCCTGTCGTGAAATTTTTCTTTCTAATTTCACGCTGCCTCAAGTTCGTGAAATTTCAAAGGACTTTTTCACGCGATCTTCATTTTTGTTGCCGCTGCGTCAGCGGAAATTAACCATAAAACCCAACGTCGGTATCGCATCTGTATTGCGGCAATATCGCGTAGGTGCAGAATTTTGCTCCGCCAAAAGGTTACTCAAGCGGGCGTTGCGTGGATCTCACAGGACAAAATCCGCGCAAGCCCTCCGCGAGGAGGCGGGCATCTTCGGCCCACTGCGACCAGCAAAAAGCCAGAACACATTCCCGCCTGTGCGCTGAGTGGACCTGAGCCTAGGGCACCTCACAGGTGTAAAGCTGCACCTTCAGCCCGCCGTGCGCCACGGTGGCAAAGGGGGTTTCCAGCGGCAAGCCCGTGGCGCGGGCGAGCCCTGTGTCGGTCGTGACAATCCCCACGGTCCAGCCGGAGAAATGCTGCGAGAGCGCTTTGCCAAAACTTGCATAGAGCGCAAACAACCCCTTTTTGTCACCTATCCGCGCGCCGTACGGTGGATTGACCACCACGATGCCCGGTACGTCAGAAGGCGGGATGATCTCACCTGCGCTTTTCTGGCTGAAGCTGGCCCAATCCGCCACCCCTGCGCGGCTGGCGTTTTCACCTGCCATGCGAATCGCACCGGCGTCTTTGTCAGAACCATAATAAAGCGCGCTGGGAGCTGTTGCCTCCGCAGCGCGCAGCGCATCAAACGCGGCGGCATCAAAATTGGCGAACTGCTCAAACGCAAAGCTGCGCGAGCGCCCCGGCAAAAGCCCAGCGCCGATCTCGGCCGCTTCGATCACAAAGGTGCCGGAGCCACACATGGGATCATAAACCGGTTGACTGCCATCAAAACCAAGCTGGCGCAGGAACATGGCAGCCATGTTTTCGCGCATGGGGGCCTTGGCGACGGCGGATTTGTGGCCCCGCTTGTGCAGGCTTTCTCCCGAAGTGTCGAGCGACAGCGTCACCATGTTGTTGTCGATCCGCGCCTTCACCACCACATAGGCCTCTGCCGAAATGGGCGCACCGACAGCGGTGCTCAAACCACGTTCAATACGCTCTTTGGCGGCCCCAGCGTGGTAGATCTTGGATTTTTGGGTGGTCACATCCACCTTCAGCGGCACATCCGTGCGCAGATACCCCCGCCATGGCATATCGGCGATCAGACGTTCCAGTTGATCGAGATGCATGGCCTGAAAACTGTCGACCCGCGCCAACACACGCACCGCGCCCCGCAGGCTTAGGTTGGCACGCCAGACATCCTGCCAATTGCCGCGAAAGCGCACGCCGCCTGGCATCATCTTAGGCTTTTTGAAGCCCGCCTCTGTCATTTCAGCGGCCAGAGGCTTTTCCAGCCCCGGCGCGGTGACCACGAAGATCTCAAACTTTTTTGCGCTGTGTTCCATGTGGGCTGTTTAGACTGTCTGATCAACAGCGACGAGAGGCAATCGCACGCCAACAATGCCCGGGGCACACAACGCGCCCCGGATTGTGCATATGGGCACAACGCAGATCAGGGCAGAAGAAACTCTGCCGCCGCTGCCAGACGCAACAGGCGCTCTTCACTGCCCGCCTGCCCCAACATCATCAACCCACAGGACGGCACCCCGGTGGGCAGGGTGATCGCAGCGCTGCCCATGAGGTTGCCAATACGCGTGTTGCGCAAACCCAGAAGGTTTTCGGTGACGTAATACTCCTGATCCGTCATCAAACGCTCCAGATTGGGCGGCAGGATTGGGGTTGTGGGCATCAGCACCGCATCATAGCCCGCAATCCGAGCCTCCCAGGTTGCGCGCAGCGCGTGCAATTTGGTCCAGGCCTGTGTAAACTGCGGGCCCGTGACGCCTGCACCTGCGCGGAAACGCTCCAGAATCTGATCAAACATTTTGTCAGGCGCGGCCTCAATCGTGGCCTCCCATTCTCCATAAGCTTCGACCGTGTAAAGCGGCCCGGCGAGGTCCATTGCCTCCACCACCTCATCCGCGCGCAGAAACTCCAGCGTGGCCCCCGCATCCTGCAAACGGTGCAACGCACGCTCAAATGCCGCCATGGGCGCTTCACGCACCTGATCCAGCGCCATTGTTTCCAGCACCGCAAACCGCGCCCCCTTGAGAGACGCGCCGCGCAAATCCACCGGGCGCCCCCCTTCCAGAACCGCCAGAAACAGCGCCGCATCCTCCACCGTTCGGGTCAGCGGACCGACCGTATCAAAACTGCGGCACAGCGGCACCACACCTTTGGTGGAGATGCGCCCCGCGGTGGTTTTCAAACCTACAAGGTCATTCCACGCGGCTGGGATGCGCACGGACCCGCCGGTGTCAGAGCCAATCCCTGCGGCCGCAAGGCCGAAGGCCACCGAAGCGCCTGCGCCCGACGACGACCCGCCCGGCACGGCATCCGGGTCATTGACACAGGGCGGCGTGGCCGTGATCGGGTTTAGCCCCAACCCAGAAAACGCCAGCTCGCTCATGTGGGTCTTGCCCAGACAGACCAGCCCCAGCGCAGTTGCATTGGACAGCACCTCTGCATCCTGAGTGGGCACACGCCCCTTCAAAAGTTCTGAGCCCGCTTCAGTGGCCACATGCGCGCTGTCAAACAGGTCTTTCCAGCTGATTGGCACCCCATCCAACAACGACAGGCGCTGATCAGCTCGGGCACGCTCTGCTGCAGCCTGCGCCTCTGCAAGGGCACGCTCTTTGGTGACCGCCGAATAGATACGATCTTTGGCGTCGTGGCTCTCAATCGCCCCCAGATAGGCCTGCGTCAGCGCCACGGGATCAATTTCCCCACGCTCGATGCCCCGCCCCAGCGCCGCCGCGCTCATTTCCTGCCAATTCAGCATCTTGGTCTCCGCTTTTACTTTCGCCAGACGGTAGCGGCGCAATCGCGCATGGACAATCCCGAAGCACACCCCATATTGGCGCTATGACCTATGACACCGATATTCTGATTGCAGGCGGCGGGCTCAACGGGCCTGCTCTGGCCTTGGCACTGGCACATTCCGGCTTTTCCGTGACCGTGGTGGATGCCCGCCCCGCCCCTGCACGCGCCGCAGGCAACTTCGACGGGCGTGGCTATGCGCTTGCGCTGGCTTCCAAACGGCTGCTGGACAATATCGGCATCTGGGAGAGCGTGGCCGAACATGCCGAACCCATGCGGGAAATCAAAGTGTCCGATGGGCGCGTAGGCGAAGGGCCTGCGCCATTTTTCCTGCATTTTGATCATCGTGAGATCGAAGAAGGCCCGATGGGCTTCATGCTTGAAGATCGTTTTTTGTACCGTGCCTTTTTGTCTGCGATGGAAGACGCGCCCAATGTCACATTGATCTCAGGCACTGAAGTACGTGATCAGACCATCTATGGCGGCGGTGTCACAGCCACGCTCAGCACCGGTGACACCTGCCGCGCACGGCTTTTGGTGGGCTGTGACGGGCGCCAAAGTGGGGTGGCCAAACGGGCTGGTATTTCACGTACAGGCTGGGGTTATGGGCAAACTGCGCTGGTCTGCGCGATTGCACATGAACATCCCCACAATGGCATTGCCCATCAGTTTTTCATGCCTCCGGGTCCGCTGGCCATCCTACCGCTGCCCGGCAATATGTGTTCGATTGTCTGGTCAGAAAAAGACGATACAGCGGCAGCCATTCAGGCGCTTTCTGATGAGGATTACATGGCTGTGTTGCGCCCACGCTTCGGGGACTTCCTTGGCGAGATCCGCCTTGCAGGCAACCGCTTCACCTATCCGCTGAGCCTCTCGGTAGCCAATGATTTTGTCGCGGAGCGCGTGGCGCTGGTGGGGGATGCCGCCCATGGCATGCACCCAATTGCAGGTCAGGGGCTGAACGCCGGGCTGCGCGATGTTGCCGCCCTCACGCAGGTGCTACAGAATGCGCGGCAACGTGGCGAAGACATTGCCTCCCCTCTGGTGCTCGGGCGCTATCAAGAGTGGCGGCGCTTTGACACGGCCACGCTGGTGGCGGCGACAGACCTGACAAACAAGCTCTTTTCCAACGACAACCCTCTGCTGCGCGCCGCGCGCGATCTGGGCATGGGGCTGGTGGGCAGCATGCCGGCCCTGCGCCGGGGCTTCATGCGCGAAGCGGCTGGCCTCAACGGGGAATTGCCGCAGTTGATGAAATAGCGCTAGAGCACGCGCGCCGAAGCTTTAACAGCGCGCAGCTCCGCTTCATTTGACTGAAAATTTCCCAGCGTGAATTGGCCGACAGGCCAAGAGGGGCTGGCCCCTCCCCTTCGATTTCCGAACCAGAGGTCAGTCCAGACTGCGTGCCTCGTCAATCAGCATCACAGGGATCCCGGCGCGGATTGGAAAGGCCAGATTGGCCGCGCGTGAAATCAGCTCCTGCGCCGCGGCGTCATACTCCAAACGCCCGCGGGTCTGTGGACAAATCAGCGCTTCCAACATGCGCCGATCAAACACCGGGCCCGCTGCGCCCGTTTCTGGTGTGGCTTGCGTCATTGAATCAAATCCTCTCCTGTGCCGCCGCGCAGCGCAAATTCCAGCAATGTGATCAAGGTCTCCCGGCGTGTGCTGAGCGACGGGGCCTCCAGCAGGGCTTGCTTGTCTTCGGCGGTAAAGTCCAGCAGCATCGACAGAGAATTGATCAACAGCTCATCATCCGCTTCTTTCAGCGTCTCCCAATCGGTGGAGAGTTCCAGCTGTTCAAAGTAGCGGCGCAGCAGATCCATAAATGCCGGGCGCTGGAAGGCGCTGTCTTTTTCTCCGCGCCCCAGATCCCGGTCAAACCCGTCCCAGCTCACATGACAGCGCCGGTAGGGGGTAAACCCCTCCACTTCGCTCAGGATGCGAAAGCGCGACACGCCGGACAAGGTGATCAGATAGCGGTTGTCATCGGTTTCAGAAAACTGCGTGATCCGCCCCGCGCAGCCAATCATATGCAGCCCCGGCCCCTCGCGGCCGGGCACCTCATTGGGCGCCACCATGCCAATCAATCGCTCCGGTGTCTTGAGCGCATCATCCAGCATCGCCAGATAGCGCGGCTCAAAAATATGCAGAGGCAGGCGCGCACGGGGCAGCAAGAGCGCCCCGGGCAAAGGAAACACCGAAAGGGTCTCCGGCAAGTCAGCAGCTTTGATCATGGCCACCAGCCTACTCTGCTTTCCATGTCGGGCAAAGCCAGATCAGGCCCCAATCAGGCAAAGATCATCGAGCTGAGCTTGCGCCGCCCATTGAGCACCACCGGATCATTGGGCTTGAGGGCCTCAAAGATGGTGAAGAGCTGGGTTTTGGCCGCGCCCTCGTTCCATTCGCGATCGCGACGGAACAGCTCCAACAGCTCATTGACCGCCTCTTCAAGCTGATCCGCCCCATGCAGGGCCTGCGCCAGATCAAGACGCGCCTGATGATTGTCAGGGTCTGCCTCAACGGCGGCGCGCAGCTCCGCCACCGGCCCGGCGTTTTCGGCCTGACGCGCCAGTTCAATCTGCGCGCGCACGGCCTCAATCTCTGCCGCTGCCGAAATCGCCTCCGGCACGCCATTGATCACCGCTTCAGCCTGATCCACCTGCGCCAGTGCCAGATAAGAGCGTGCCAGCCCACCAAAGGCTTCGGCATTCTCTGGATCCTGCTCTGCGATGGCGGCAAAAGTCTCAACAGCGGAGGCCGCATCCCCTTCCGCCAGCATCTCTTCCGCAGCAATCAGCGCATCGGCGAGCCCACCATCGGGCATGACACCGCCCCCGGCTTCCACCACACGGGCCACAAAAGCCTCGATTTCACTTGGCGGCAGCGCGCCCTGGAAGCCATCCACTGGCTGCCCCTGCCAGAAGGCATAGACCGTCGGGATGGATTGCACACGCATCTGGCCGGCAATCATCTGGTTTTCATCAACATTGACCTTGGCCATTTTCACGGCACCGCCAGCGGCGGTCACTGCCGCCTCAAGCGCCGGGCCCAGAGTTTTGCAGGGGCCACACCAGGGGGCCCAGAAATCCACAATCACCGGCACAGTCATGGAAGCATCCACAACATCGGCCATGAAAGTGGCTTCTGACACGTCTTTGATCACATCATCTGCTGTCGGCGCAGAGGTGGCGCCTTGGCCAAGAATATCCATCATTTTGGTCTCCGTCTGGACGTTGCCCTCTATATGGCGGGGCCGGGCTCAGAAACCAAGGGGTATCGCACAGCGCCTGCGTGATCCGCCACCGCGCCGCGCATCGCGCGGCGCCGGGCCCAACCGCAAAGCCGCATCTTTGATGGGGTCTTTGGGGACGGGAGCCTTTGTTTTTGCTCAGAGATCGAAACTGGCAAAAACAGGGGCGTGATCTGACGGCTTCTCCCAGCCCCGCGCCGCGCGCAACACCCGGCTGGAATGGCCCGCATTGGAAATATCTGCGGTGGCCCAGATATGATCCAGCCGGCGCCCTTTGTCCGCCGCGTCCCAATCGCGGGCGCGATAAGACCACCAGCTGTAGAGATTGCCTTCGGGAATGTCCTGACGGGTGATATCCACCCAGTTGCCTGCATCCTGCGTTTCGGCCAGTTTTTCCACTTCAATCGGTGTGTGGCTCACCACTTTCAGAAGTTTCTTGTGATCCCAGACGTCATCTTCGCGTGGCGCAATGTTGAGATCCCCCACCATGATGGATTTCGTGAGCGCCTCGCGGCGGAAGAAATCCCGCATATCAGCCAGATAGTCGAGTTTCTGACCGAATTTTTCGTTTTTCTCACGATCCGGCACATCCCCCCCGGCGGGCACATAGAAATTGTGAATGGTCACGCCATTTTCCAATCTGCCTGCGATATGGCGGGCATGGCCGAGATCGGCAAAATCTTCACTGCCCGCTTCGACCATCGGTATTTTGGAGAAAATCGCGACACCGTTGTAGCCCTTCTGACCGCGCGCCACCATGTGGGTATAGCCAAGCGCAGCAAACCCCTCGGTTGGGATTTTATCCACAGGGCTTTTACATTCCTGCAGGCACAGTACATCGGGGGCTTCTTCCTGCATGAGCTGTTGCACAATCGGCTCACGCAAACGCACGGAGTTGATATTCCAGGTGGCGAGGGTGAAGGACATGAGATGCTCCCGATTTGGCCCAAAGTGGTCTGGGGGCGACCCTACCTTTGGGCTCCGCCCCTGCCAATGCGAAAACCCGCGATTTGGCCAAAGAGGCAGCTTGAGCAGCAACGCCAGAACTGAGGCGGTCATGAAAGGGCATGAAAAAAGGCCCGAGCCGAAGCCCGGGCCAGTCCAACAGGGAGGTTCATGTCATAACCCGGACATGCACGGGAACACTTAGATCTTTGCAAATGGTGTGTGTCTGAAAGACTTTCAATCACACAGCCTTATCACATTTCTTATCCACAATCTGTTTCAGAAGTGTTTCTGCGACAGATCGGCGAAATCATGCCACCAGCCGATAGCCGCCACTTTCGGTGATCAGCAGGCGCGCATTGGAAGGATCAGGCTCAATTTTCTGCCGCAGACGGTAGATATGCGTCTCCAGCGTATGGGTGGTGACGCCCGCGTTGTACCCCCAGACCTCGTGGAGCAGCACATCGCGCGCCACAACACCTTCGGTGGCGCGATAGAGGAACTTCAGAATGTTGGTTTCTTTCTCCGTCAGGCGGATCTTGCGGTCATCTTCCGTGGTCAGAAGTTTCATCGAGGGTTTGAACGTATATGGCCCAAGCTGGAACACTGCGTCCTCAGACTGCTCATGCTGGCGCAGCTGCGCACGAATCCGCGCAAGCAGCACCGGGAACTTAAACGGCTTGGTCACATAGTCATTTGCGCCCGAATCAAGGCCCAGAATGGTGTCCGCGTCGCTGTCATGACCGGTCAGCATCAGGATCGGGCTCTTCACCCCCTGTTTGCGCATCAATCGGCACAGCTCGCGGCCATCCGTGTCTGGCAGGCCCACATCAAGGATGATGATGTCGTAGAGCCCCTCTTTGACCCGTGCCATGGCCTCAGAGCCGTTACCCGCCTCAAAGACGTCGAAGTCTTCGGTCATGACCAATTGTTCAGACAAAGCCTCACGCAGGTCTTCGTCGTCATCTACCAGCAAGATTTTCTTCAATTGTGCCATTCGTCCTCTCCGCGTCTTGGTTGCTTGTCACCCATTTGAGGTGGTCTCGCGTCTGCGACAAGATTTGCTGCAAAAGTCTCACGCCCTCGTGTTTCAGCATGGTCAAATGTTTCATATTGCTGCAATCGAGGCTACATGTGAGCAGCCCAATGGTTGAGGATCGACTAAAATCTCATGAGTTTTGCGCCAGATATCCTGGAACGTCTTGCCCGCGCCCGTGCCGATCTGCGCATGGGGGTGCCAATTGTGCTGACCGCAGAGGGTATGGCACCGCTGTTGGTGCTGGCCGTGGAGACCCTCACTCAGAGCCGGTTGAGCGCGCTGCGCAAGCAACAGGACACGCCGATTCTGGTGATCACCGGGCGGCGGGCGGAAACGCTGAAGGCGCGGGCCTATGATGGCGATGTCGCTCGTGTACGCCTGCCCCAAGACGCTGGGCTGCGCTGGATCCATGGCATTGCCGCCCCCGAGGACGATCTGCGCAATCCGATGAAAGGTCCCCTGTCCACGGAACGTGATGGCGATGCCCGCCTGCACCGTATGGCCACGCAGATTGTGAAATCTGCGCAACTGCTGCCCGCTGCGCTCATAGCCACCCCCACGGACGCAGCGGCATTTGCGCTGGAGCATGGGTTGACTGTTATTCCCGCAGAGCTGGCTGCGCCGCATCTGAGCGCCACAAGCCCGCTGCATTCCGTGGTGCATGCCCGCCTGCCCATGGCGGCAGCGGATGCTGGTCGCCTGCATATCTTCCGCCCCGAAGATGGCGGCGCGGAACATTACGCGATCGAAATCGGCCGCCCGTCGCGCGATGTGCCGGTGCTGACACGTCTGCATTCCGCCTGTTTCACCGGGGATGTGCTGGGCAGCCTGAAATGTGACTGCGGCCCGCAGCTACACGCGGCTTTGGGGCAGATGGGTACAGAGGGCGAAGGCATCCTGCTCTATCTCAATCAGGAAGGGCGGGGCATCGGACTGGCCAATAAAATGCGCGCCTATGCGCTTCAGGATCAGGGCTTTGACACGGTGGAGGCCAATCACCGGCTGGGCTTTGAGGATGATGAGCGGGATTTCCGCATCGGTGCCAAGATCCTTCAGGAAATGGGATTCTCGCAGGTGCGCCTGCTAACAAATAATCCCCGCAAGATTGACATGATGGAAAACGCAGGGATTTCTGTGTCTGAACGGGTTGCCCTGAAAGTTGGGGAAAACGCCCACAATCAGGCCTATCTGGCAACCAAGGCCCGCAAATCCGGCCATATGCTATGAGTGCGGCAACGCCTTTTGATCTTGTGCTGACACCGCGGGGCCTGCGCTTTGGGGGGCGCTGCCTGCCCTGCAGTATCGGCAAGGGCGGCCTCATCCATGACAAACACGAAGGGGATGGCGCTACACCTTATGGGGTGCATCACATCGTTGGCACGCTTTATCGCGCAGACCGCATGGCACAGCCTGCGCCATGGGCCGTGCCTATCGGCAAAGATGATCTATGGTCTGATGACAGTGCAGATGCAGACTATAATCAATGGGTCAAAGCGCCCTATGCGCCCAGCCATGAAAAGCTGCGCCGCGCGGATCCGCTTTATGATCTGATTCTGCTGACCGACTGGAATTGGCCAAAGGCACAGGCCGGCGCCGGATCTGCCATTTTTCTGCATCAATGGCGTCGACGCGGCTACCCGACAGAGGGCTGCATCGCTTTTGCACGGCAAGACCTGCTTTGGCTCGCCGCACGTGCCACTCCGGGCACACGGCTGATTGTCAGGTAGGCTTTTCAGACAGCTGCTATAGCGTTTTGGGCTTAAATTGAGACACGAATACTCTGCCATGCCTACGGCATTCTCGGGACATTCGTGTCACGTGATGTCTCAGGTAAAACCCGAAACGCTTTAGCTGGCGCGCGCGCCAAAGATGGCGGAGCCGACGCGCACATGGGTCGCGCCCAAAGCCACGGCACGCTCATAATCGCCACTCATTCCCATGGAGAGACCTTCCAGCCCATTACGTGCGGCGATTTTGGCCAGCAATGCAAAATGCAGGCTGGGCTCTTCATCAACAGGGGGAATGCACATCAGCCCCACAATTGGCAGATCAAGCGCGCGGCACTCCGCCACAAAAGCATCGGCGTCTGTAGGCAAGATGCCGGATTTCTGCTCTTCTTCGCCGGTGTTCACTTGCACAAAGAGATCGGGGCAATGGCCCTCTTCCTGTGCCAGACGGGCCAGTGTTTTGGCAAGCTTTGGGCGATCCAGCGAATGAATGGCGTCAAACAGGCCCATGGCTTGCCGGGCTTTGTTAGTTTGGAGTGGTCCTAGGAGGTGGACCTTGGCCTCTGGATAGCGCGCGCGAAACGCAGGCCATTTACCCGCAGCTTCCTGTACCTGATTCTCCCCAAAAAGCAGATGTCCCTGCTCCAAAACCTCCAGAACACGATCATCTGGTTGGCGCTTGCTGACGGCGATCAACTGCGTGGCCCCGGCAGGGCGGCCTGCGGCGGCTTCAGCTTTGGCGATGCGGCTTTGAATCTCGGAGAGCGACATGTGCAGACCTTCTTTTGGAACTGCCCCGCAGAAACCATGGATTTGCACAAAAAGAAAGGGGCAGGCTTTTGCAAGCCCGCCCCAAAAGACATGATGTCTTTCAACTATTAGAAGCTGAAGGATACACCCAAGTCAGCAACAGTGTTGCCTGCGTTGTTGGAGCCAACACCGGCACCCAGAGTCACGCCGCCACCCAGAGAGTGGTTTACACCAAGACCATAGGAAGTGTCGTTATCAGCGTCACCACCGGTGGACACAACGGCAACCAGAGTGGTCGCTGCGGAGATTGCATAGGTGCCGGAAGCACCGAACAGCAGGTCGTCCTGAGCGTCGTTGTCACCAATGATCGCGCTGTAGCCGAAGTCACCGAAGGAACCGCCAGCACCGATCACCCACTGATCGTTGTCGTCTGCGCTACCGTAGGTCGCACCGATTTTGTGGGCGCCGAGGTTGTAGCTTGCACCGATCTGGTAGTTGTCGCCGGCTGCATCGACAGCGCCGCCGTCAATCTGATCGTTTTCTTCAGTGTAAGATGCGCTTACCGCGAAATCACCTGCAGTGTAGAGCACTTTAACAGTGTTGGCGTCTTCGTCATCAGCACCGGCGAAGCCGTTAGCAATGAAGCCTTCATTGTTGCTGTTCTGCTCCAGGAAACCGGTGAAACCGATGCCTGTGCCACCCCAGCTGAAGTGATCGCCGGAGTCCAGAACGTCGGATACGGAACCTACGTCAACACGCAGACCGCCAGTGGATACTGCGAAGCCAACGCCGCCTGGGCCTTTACCGGAGGAACCGTTCACGGTGGTGGTATCGTCTTCGTCATCTGTGAAGCCTTCGTTGGCTTCAAGACGGATACGTGCTTCGAACTTAACACCTGCGTCGGTTTCTGCGATGCCGGTGAAATTGATACGGATACGCTGTTCCAGACGTGTCTCTTGGTCGTTACCTTCGTCGTATACAACACCAAAACGCGCGGAGCCGGAAGTTGCCAGTTCAGCTGCTGCGATGGAGGAGGTTGCCACCAGTGCAGTTGTCGCGATGAGAATCTTTTTCATGATTTTTCCCTCGGATTTCCAATTCATGCGCCCAATCCGGAGAATCCGAAATTGGGTATGCCGTAGTCTCTCGCTCTTTTGGGGGTGTTTTGGCAAGCGCAGCGAAAAGCTTTAAGAGAAAGTGACCCGGACGTGGTGCAGACATGCCACAGTTTGATTTCGGCGGCAGATTACTGCCGATCCGCTGGGCACAAAGCGCCTTTTATTGCAACGGAGGCAGCGTTCACCTTTCATCACGCAGCTTTGCAAGGGCCTTGCTCAACAGGCCCGGCTTGGCTAGGACGGTTACAAACCACGTCTTGAGGCAGTTTTTATGGAACTTGTACGTCGCCCTGTCATGCTGGCCGCTCTCTTGGCTGCGCTCACGCTAACAGCCTGCAGTAACCGGGATAAAAATCCGACCGGATTGCTGCTGGACGGACGCACAACGGAATACAGTCAGGAAAGAGAGACGATCTGGGATGCGTTCGGCCCTGACAATTCCGATGAGACCGTGCGAGTGAACAAATATCTTTGGGCCGCATCTCTTGAAGTTCTCGACTTCCTACCTGTTCAGACCGTGGATCCGTTCAGCGGGGTGATTTCAACTGGATATGGCACACCGCCGGGCGGTGGCCGATCTTATCGCGCAACGATTTACATCCGTGACACGGCACTGGACGCGCGCTCTTTGAATGTGGCGCTGCAATCAAATGGCGGACGCGCCGTCCCGGAGGGCACAGCCCGTGCTGTGGAAGACGCCATTATGACACGCGCGCGTCAATTGCGGATTGAAGACCGCAAATTCTGATCTAAACAGGTTTTGACTTTGCTTAAGCCGCGCCAGAAATGTCGCGGCTTTTCTTTTGCGCTGTCTCTGCATGCTGGCGAAAGTGGACCTAACTGCGCAGGGCCCCCGGTGCAATGTCAAACAGCCGGTCAATCCATTCGAGTTGTTTGGGCAGGCAGACGGTTTCCAGATCATAATGCGTGATCGCAAAATTACGGGAGGCGGTGGCCATGTCTTCACGCATCTTTGGCGACTCAAGCACGGTGCAGATTTCCTCCACCATGCGCGCGCCATCAAAGAAGGGAAACAGACGGCCGGTCTCGCCATGCGTGATCACCTCTTTTACAGGGGCGGTATCGCTGGCGATGATCGGCGCGCCAATGGCCATGGCTTCAAGCAGGGACCAGCTGAGCACGAAGGGATAGGTCAGATAGACATGAGCGCGACTGATCTGCAGCATTGAGAGGAACTGATCATACGGCACTTTGCCGAGGAAATGCACACGCTCCCAGTTGGGGGTCGGGATTTTGCCGCGCACTTCGTCGATGTATATCTGTTTCCAGGTTTTGCCCTGTGGCGGCGGCGCGCCATAGCTCACGTCATCGCCGCCGACCATGAGCACACGTGCATTGGGCCGCGCCTTTAACAAATCCGGCAGCGCGCGCATGAACACATGATAGCCGCGATAGGGCTCCAGATTGCGATTCACAAATGTGATGACTTCATCCTCACGTGTAAGAATCGTACCGTCAGGCAGTGTCAGGTTGGCGTCTGCATTGGGCGCGACCTGCGCGGTATCGATACCATCGTGAATCACGCTGATGATGTCTTGATAATCATCGGGAAACGTCTCCGCCTGAAAGCGGGTCGGGCTGATCGCCAGATCCGCGCTCTGCCGGTGCATCATATTGTTGATGTTCTTCAGGCGCAGCCGGATGGATTCGGTATCTGCGTTGGGCTTGGGAAACTCCGGATCAAAACCGGTATCCGTGTCATTGAGCGTGTAATAAAGTTCCGCATAAAGGCCGATGCGCGCCGTTGGCCAGAGATCGCGCAGGAACATCGACTCACCCCAGCCCGGATGCGCGACAATCACATCTGGCGTGTAGTCTTCTTGATCACGTAGCTGGCGCGCCGCCGCATAACAGGATTCGGCCCGCAGCATCTTGGTCTCAAAATCCACCAGCCAAGGATGCAGCCCCTGCGCCGGCTTGCGCTTGATCGCATAGGGGTAGAGCTTCACTCCCTTCCAGTCACCAGCCTCTTTGACGCGCAGCGTGATGGAGCGCACATCATGGCCACGCGCGACCAAAGCGGGGGCAAGATGTTTGAACTGACCGGGGAAATTCTGGTGTATGAATAGGATCTTCACGCCAATGCACCTGTAAAAACTGCTCTTTTGATCTGTATAGCGCAGAAATTGGCCGTGTTAAGCCAGTGCATAGGTCAAATTGAGACGCTTCTCACTGGACCACAGGGGCCTGTCGGCCTATCACCTTGCGCAAACTGCGCCACGCATTGGGTGGCCGAGACCAGCAACAAAAAGGTGCCAGAGCATGTCGCGCTATAGCCCCGCAGAGATTGAAGCCCGCTGGCAGGATGCCTGGGCCAAGACCGAAACCTTCAAGGCCGTTCGGGACACCAGCAAGCCCAAGTACTATGTGCTTGAGATGTTCCCCTACCCGTCGGGCAAGCTGCATATGGGGCATGTGCGCAACTACACCATGGGGGATGTGATCGCACGCTACAAAATCTCCACCGGGCACAATGTGTTGCACCCGATGGGATTTGACGCCTTTGGCATGCCTGCAGAAAACGCGGCGATGGCGAGTGGTGGCCACCCCAAGGACTGGACCTATGCCAACATCGACACGATGGTCGAGCAGATGAAGCCACTGGGCCTGTCGCTGGATTGGTCGCGCATGTTTGCCACCTGTGATGAGGATTATTACGGCCAGCAACAGGCGCTGTTCTTGGATTTCCTTGAGAAAGGTCTCGTCTACCGTAAGAACGCTGTGGTGAACTGGGATCCGGTCGACATGACCGTTCTGGCCAATGAACAGGTTGAAAACGGCCGTGGCTGGCGCTCTGGTGCGCTGGTGGAGCGGCGTGAGCTGACCCAGTGGTTCTTCAAGATTTCGGACTATTCCGATGAGCTGCTGACCGCGCTGGACGATCTGGAGAACTGGCCTGCGAAAGTGCGCCTGATGCAGGAAAACTGGATCGGCAAGTCACGCGGTCTGGAATTTGGTTTTGAGCGTGTGGATGGCGGCGAGGCGATCACCGTATACACCACCCGCCCCGACACGCTGATGGGCGCGTCTTTTGTTGGCATTTCCCCGGATCACCCGATTGCCAAAGAGCTGGAAGCCTCAAACCCCGAGGTTGCAGCCTTTGTGGCGGAGTGCCGTAAGGGCGGCACTACCGAAGAAGCGATTGAAACCGGCGAAAAGCTTGGCTTTGACACTGGTATCAAGGTGAAACATCCGCTTAACCCGGAGTGGGAGCTGCCGGTCTGGATCGCGAACTTCATTCTGATGGATTACGGCACCGGCGCGATTTTTGCCTGCCCGGCGCATGACCAGCGTGATCTGGATTTCTGCCGCAAGTACGACCTGCCAGTCACGGATACCTTCTTTGCGATTGGCAATGAGGTGCCGGTGGAAAACACCGCCTTTGTGCCCGGCAAAGAGGAAAAGGTGAAATGGGTGAACCATTTTGCCGGTCTGGATGAGGCCACCGGCCAAGAAGCCATCGACGTGACCATCGACTTTGCCGAAAAGGCGGGCTGGGGCAAAGGCGTGACCAACTTCCGTCTGCGTGACTGGGGCCTGTCCCGTCAGCGCTATTGGGGTTGCCCGATCCCGGTTGTGCATTGCGAAAGCTGTGGCGTGGTGCCGGAGAAGAAAGAGAACCTGCCAATTGCCCTGCCTTATGATGAGGACGGCAAGGCAATTGATTTCTCTGTGCCCGGCAACCCACTGGACCGTCACCCAAGCTGGCGCGACTGTGCTTGCCCGAATTGCGGAGCACCTGCGCAGCGGGAAACAGACACCATGGACACCTTTGTGGACAGTTCGTGGTATTTTGCACGCTTCACCGCACCTCAGGCGGAGACGCCGACCTCCATGGAGGATGCGGCCTATTGGATGAACGTCGATCAGTATATCGGCGGCATTGAGCACGCGATTCTGCACCTGCTCTATTCCCGCTTCTTTGCGCGTGCGATGCACATCTGTGGCCATCTGCCAGAAAGCGCCAAAGAGCCGTTTGATGCCCTGTTCACCCAAGGCATGGTGACCCACGCGATCTATAAGAACGCCGAGCGCACCGATGACAATGGCCGCACGATCTACCACTACCCTGCGGAAGTGGAAGAGCGCGACGGTGGCACATTTGTGAAAGAGACCGGCGAAGCGGTGGAGGTGATCCCCTCCGCCAAGATGTCGAAATCCAAAAACAACGTGGTGGATCCGGTGGATATCATCACGTCCTTTGGCGCCGACACAGCGCGTTGGTTTGTGCTGTCAGACAGCCCACCCGAGCGCGATGTAGAATGGACAGCGTCGGGCGCGGAAGCGGCTTATAAGCACCTGAGCCGCGTGCACCGTATTGCGAGCGAAGTGGCAGAGATGCCTGCGGGCGCGGGCAAGGATGATGAGACCCTGCTGCGCGAGATGCACAAGGCAATCCGTGATGTGACATTGGGTGTGGAAAGCTTTGGCTTTAACGCCTCCATCGCAAAACTCTATGCTTTCACCAACACATTGGCGAAATCCAAAGCCGGTGGCGATGCCAAACGTGAAGCCACCAAAGCGCTGGCACAGTTGATGTCCCCAATGACACCACACCTCGCAGAAGACATCTGGCAGATGCTGGGCGGCGAGGGCATGATTGTGGACGCCGCCTGGCCGCAAGCGGATGAGGCGATGCTGGTTGAGGCCAATGTGACCCTGCCGATCCAGATCAACGGCAAACGGCGTGGCGAAATCACCGTGGCCAAAGACCTCGCGAAAGAAGAGGTTGAAAAACTGGCGCTGGCCCACGAAGCTGTGGAGCGTGCGCTGGATGGGGCCCAGCCCAAGAAACTGATTGTTGTCCCCGGTCGGATCGTGAATGTCGTCGTATAACCGCCGCTTGTTTCTCTTGTCTGCTGCGGCCCTCGGGGTTCCCCTGAGTGGCTGCGGCTTTGAGCCTGTCTATGGCCCCACTGGCGCGGCCAGCGGCCTGCTCAACAAGGTTTTGGTCGATGAACCCAAGGCCCGCGAGAGCTTTCTTCTGGTGCGTGAACTCGAAGATCGTCTAGGACGGCCCACAGCGGGCGCAGACTACGGCCTCTCGCTGGCTCTGCAGCTGAACGAGCGCAGCATTGGGCGAACGGTTGCGCAGGTGACCAACCGCTTTGATGTGATCGGCTCGGCGACCTATGCGCTGCGCGATCTTGACACCAAAGAGGTGCGCAGTTCCGGCAAAGTCTCCAGCTTCACCAGCTATTCCGCCAGTGGCAGCACTGTGTCTGAGCTGGCAGCCCAACAGGACGCCTATGAGCGGCTGATGGTGATTCTGGCAGATCGCATCGTGGCTGAGCTGCAGGCGGCAGAGGTCGCCCAGGCGTCATGAAACTGAGCGCGCGAGACGCCAATCGCTACTTTGGCCATCCGGAAGCAGATCGCACTGGCATGTTGATCTATGGGCCAGATGCCATGCGGGTGGCCCTTAAACGTCAGGAGCTGATTGCGGCCCTGATCGGGCCACAGGGCGAAGAGGAAATGCGCCTGACCCGTATTCCCGGCGCTGAGCTGCGCAAAGACAAAGCCCGACTGCACGATGCAATCAAAGAGGTGAGTTTCTTTCCCGGACCGCGTGTCGCCTTTGTGGAAGACGCCAATGACACGGCCGCCCCTGCGGTGCTCGCCGCGCTGGAGGATTGGGCTCCCGGAGATGCGCAGATTGTGGTCACCGCCGGACAGCTCAAGGCCAGTTCCAAGATTCGCAAAGTCTTTGAAACCCACAACAATGCCTATGCCGTGGGGATCTACAATGATCCGCCCAGCCGCGAAGAGATTGAGGCGGATCTGAAGGCCGCCGGTCTGAAAGAGATTGAGCATGAGGCCATGACCGACCTTGCCAATCTGGCGCGCGAACTGGATCCGGGCGATTTCCGTCAAACCTGTGAAAAGCTGGCACTCTACAAATTCAAAGATGATCTGCCGGTGACCTCTGGGGATGTGACCGCCTGTGCGCCGGCCTCCACCGAGGCGGCGCTGGATGATGTGCTCAATATTGTAGCAGAAGGGCGCGCGCAGGAGCTGGGACCAGTCTTGCGCAAACTTGAGGCACAGGGGGTCAACCCGGTGCTGCTCCTGATCTCGGCGACCCGCCATTTCCGCGCGCTTTATGCGGCGGCGGCGGATCCCGGCGGGGCCTCTGCCGGGATTGCACGCATGCGCCCGCCGATCTTTGGCCCAAGACGTGACCGGATGGTGCGGCAGGCCTCTGGCTGGGGGGCGGCCAAACTGGAACAAGCCCTGAGCGGGCTAACGGATACCGATCTGCAACTACGCTCTGCCGGGCAGCGCGCGCCGGAAATGGCGCTGGTGGAGCGGTTGTTTCTGCGTCTGGCCATGCTGGCGCGACGCGGCGGCTAGCCCCTCAGGCTCAGCTTCGCTGAGCCGGGCCCAAGGGTCTGTGTGGCAGCTTGCTGCGCTACAGAAGCGCGGGAGCCCTTGGTGGGAGTCCTGCGACGGCGCGTCATGACCTGCACGGATCTGTTGTTTATCGTTTCAACTGCAGGCAGGCTTGGCCAAAGCCTCCTTACCCCCGCATCAAAGAGCGCATCATGTATGAAATCATCGGAAACCCCAGCACCCGCGCGTTTCGCGTGTTATGGGCCTTAGAAGAACTGGGACAGCCCTACAAACTGCACGCGGACATGCCGCAATCCGAAAAAGCGCGTGCGCTAAATCCCACCGGCAAAGTGCCGATTCTGCTGGAGGGGAAACAGACGATCACCGATAGCGTTGCGATCATGACCTATCTGGCGGACAAACACGGTGCGCTCAGCTTTGCCCCCGGCACGTTGGAGCGCGCAGAACAGGACAGTTTCACCCAGCAAATACTGGATGAGGTCGAAGCCCCACTCTGGAGCGCAAATCGCCATACATTTGTGCTACCGCAAGAGCTGCGCGTCCCGGCGCTGAAAGACACGCTGATCTGGGAGTATAATCGCGGCATTCACAACGTCATGTCCCGGCGCAAGGGTCCCTATCTGATGGGAGAGCGGTTCACCCTTCCTGATATCCTCTTGACCCATTGTGCCGCCTGGGCGCGGTTTATCAGCTTTGACAGCGACAACACGGAGCTGGTGCCCTACATCAAGATCACCCGCGCCAGAGAGGCTTTTCAACGTCTTGCGCCCAAGAAGGGCTGACCTATCTGCCTCTCAAGACCCGCGATGATCTGAGAGCCACTGGGCTGCATGCTGACCTGCCCAGCGTCCGGTGGCCAGACATCCGGTCAGCAGATAGCCCCCTGTGGGTGCTTCCCAATCCAGCATTTCGCCAGCGGCAAACACCCCCGGCTGGCCGCGCAGCATCAGCCCCGGAGTCATCGCCGCAAAAGGGATGCCCCCCGCGGTGCTGATCGCTTCGTCCATGGGGCGTGGCCCCAGATGTGTCACAGGCAAGGCCTTCAGCAGGGGGGCAATATCCTCTGGCAGCGGGGCTGCGAACTCCATAAGAAGCGCCTGTTTCTGCGGGCTCAGCTTCAAGGTTTTGCGCAAAAAATTGGCGCGGCTCATTTTGCCACGTGGGCGCGCAAGACGGCGACGCAGCTCTTCCAAAGGCACATCCGGCAGCAGATCCAGCTTCAACCCATGACCTTCGCGCATGGCACGGGAGACCGCATAAATACCGCCGCCCTCCAGCCCTCTCTCAGAGACAACAAATTCCGCCCGCACGGTCTGATCGCCAGCGTTCAGAGTGACATTCTTGATCGGGGTGCCAAAGTGGCGCGTCATATGGGGAGACCAATCCACAACAAACCCCATATTGGCCGGTTGAAACGGCACCACGGGTGCGTCTAGCCAATCCGCCCAGGCACCATCAGATCCAAGACGCGCCCAGCTTGCGCCGCCACAGGCCAAGACGCAGACCTTGGGCGCAAGGTTTTGCCGCCCCTCTGGCGTCTCAAAGTCAAAAGCTCCGCCTGTCCAGCGCCAGCGCGTTTGGATCTCCACTCCCTGAGCGGACAGGCGCTGCAGCCAGACCCGTAACAGCGGGGACGCCTTCATGACTTTGGGAAAGACACGCCCGGAAGATCCGGTGAAGACATCCTGCCCAAGGTCTTGCGCCCAAGCGATGGCCTCTTGCGGGCCAAAGGCTTCCAGCATTGGGCGCAACATCGGACCGGCGGTGCCATATTGGCTCAGGAAGGGCTCAAAGGGCTCGTTCTTTGTCAGGTTCAGGCCGGATTTTCCGGCCATCAGAAATTTGCGTGCTACCGAAGGTTTCGCCTCCGCCACCACCACACTGTGCCCAAGGGCAGATAGCACCTCTGCCGCCATCAGCCCCGCAGGGCCGGCGCCTATGATCAATGCATCGCTCATGTGACGGGCAGCGGGGTTTTAAGCTCCACAACACGCTGCGGGTAGGGAATGGTGATGCCTTCGGCTTTCAACGCGTTCCAGATCAGGAAAAGCACATCAGACGTGAATTTATTTTTGCCATCATCAATGCCTTCGACCCAGAATTCCACGGCAAACTCCACGCCGCTGTCGCCAAAGCCACGCAATTCGCAATCAGGCGGAAACGGGGTGGTGAGCACGCCCGGATGTTTGGACACGGCGGCCTCGATGATATCGGGGACTTTGTTGATATCGGTGTCGTAGCTGACAGAAAAGGGGGCCTCATAGCGGTTCGCTGAGCCGCTGTCGGAATAGTTGACGACGCGGGTTGTGATGAAATCCTCATTGGGCACCACAATCCAGCGGCCATCATAGGTTTCCAGAATCGTGGCGCGCGCAGTCATCTTGATGATGGTGCCCGCCTCGCCTCCGTCCAGCTCCACGTAGTCACCCACAGTGGCCTGCCCTTCCAAAAGCAGGATCACACCTGAGATGAAGTTGGAGGCAATTTTTTGCAGGCCAAAGCCGAGCCCCACACCAATCACACCGGTCAGCACCGCCAGAGAGGTGAGCGAGATGCCCATGATGTTCATCACCAGCAGGAAGGCGATGCCAAAAATGCCTATCTCAAGCGTTTTGGCGACCAACTCACGCATGGCGGGGCGCATGTCTTCCTGTTTCTTGATGAACTGGCTGGACTGATCATTGGACCAGCGCCCAAGCCAGAAAATCGCCCCGGCCACCAATACAAAGCGGATCGCAAAGAGCACCGAAAACGACAGGTTGCCCAATGGCACAACGGTGGCATCCAGATAGCCCATCACCGCTTCGAGCAGACCAAAGGCATAGAGCGCGGCCACAGGCACGAGGATATAGCGCCCAAGCACCTTCATGATGGGATCAGAAAGGATCTCTTTCACCAGAATGCGCACCGCAAGGAACAAGAACAGGCGCTTGCCAAAGGCGATCACGGCCCCGGACCCGAAAATAGAGCGCGTGACGCTTTCGCCAACACCGGTAAACACATAGGCCAGCAGCGGCAGCAGCAGTGGCAGAAACAGCGCCACAAAACGGCGCATTCGGGCGACATAACTGTCCTGTGCCGCAGGCGGTGTCAGCAGCCGATCCAGAAGCGGGCGCAATTTACGACTGGTATAGACGGCAGCAAAATACGCGATGATCAGCAGAGCAAACTGTGACCACGCCGCCGGGCTGAGCAGCCAGCCAGCAGCAAGACCCCATAGGCGTTCGCCCTGCACCAGTGCATCATCCAGAAATGTGTTGGGGTCCATGGTGCCGTCCGCTTGCAGTCTTGATGTGGTGTCGTATCCTCTTGCAACGCAGACACAGCCAACTCAATCAAAATCGCGCTTCCGGGAGGGGGAAAACCATGCAAGATGGCGCATCCATGGCAGAGGGACATCCGCTCTGCCCGCTGTGTCACCGCCCCATTCCACCGAAGGCCCGCCAGTCACGTCACCACCTGATCCCCCGCCTGCGCGGCGGCAAAGGTGGGCCAACAGTCCTATTGCACCAGATCTGTCACAACGAAATTCATGCAACGCTGAGCGAAACGGAACTCGCACAGCATTTCAACACCGTAGAGACCTTGCGCGCCCATCCCAGACTGGCCAAGTTCATCAAGTGGGTGGCAAAGCGCCCTCCGGCGTTTCATTCCAAAACACCGGGGGCCCGACGCAAGCGCTAAGGCCTACTCATAATGTTTGTTGCGGGACATTTTGCCGATGCCCGGGTTCATGCTGTTGGTGGGATCCATAGCCTTATAGAATTGCGCAAGGCTGGGCTTGGCAGGATAGAGATGGCCCACATTGTGCTCCGCCGGGTATTCCGCCCCGCGCTGATCCAGAATTTTCAGCATCGCGGCTTTCAACGCCTTTGGGTCACAGCCTTTTTTGACAATATAGTCCTGATGCAGCACGTGGCACATGAAGTGGCCATAGTAGAGTTTGCTGACCAGTTGATCGCTGATCTCGGGTGGCAGGGTTTCAAACCAATCTTCATCATTGCGGCGCAGGGCAATATCGAGCGCGATGATATCTTCCACCTCTTGGCTATGGACATTCATGTAACGCACCGCAGCCCCAGCGGCCGCAAAGCGCAGAAGTCCCGCCATTTTGGCTTCGCGTGCATCACATTCAAAGAAGTCCAGCGCACCATCCGCTTGTAGATCAGAGAGCAGGCGGCGCGCCTCTTCAATGCCGCCATCCCGCATCTTCAGAATCAGGTGGTGCGGATAGGCCTCTCGGAAGGCACGCATGCGTTTGGGCACCACATTGGGCCAGAGGCGGGCGGCAAATTGCATGAATTTATCAGTGAAATTGGCGAGCCCCGGCAGATTTTCCAGACGGGCATCCACCGCGCCTTTCAGCGCAAAGAAGGTCGGCAGGCGATCCGTGCCCAGTTTATCGATCATCACCATTGTGTCTTTGCCATAGACGTCCGAGATGTCGAACACCTCTTCATGCAGATATTCGGCCGAAACTGGCAGCGTGGCGAAATCTTTCAGGATGCGGCGGCGCAGATTGCCCAGCGCGGCAGTGCCGGAGGCGCCAACGTAAAAGGTCTTCTCCGCATCGTTTTTGGCGTAGGTGTCCAGACGCACTGCAAAAACACCCAGCTTTCCTGCGCAGCCTGCGGCCTCATAGAGCCGGGATTTTTCTGCGTTGAAACGCGCCGGACTTGGCGCATCCACATCCCGCACCCGCTGTGCATAATCCGTAGCAGAGGCGCGACGGTTGTCATCCACGATGTCTTCGGGCCGGTAGGAGCCGTTCTGCAGATTGGTCAAAATCTCTTCGGGGGTTTCACCAAGCGCGATGCCCAAGTGATTCACCAGTTCCAGATGTCCTTCTTTGGTGATCTGAGCGAAAAGAGAGAGCTCCGTATAGCTGGGCCCGCGTTCCACCAATGAGCCGCCGGAATTGTTACACACGCCGCCCACCACAGAGGCCCCGATACAAGAGGAGCCGATCAGGGAGTGCGGCTGACGGCCAATGGGATCGAGCAATTTTTCCAGCTTGAACAGGGTGGACCCGGGAAAAGAGACAACCTGCGTGCCATCTTTGATCAGCTGAATGTCATCCATGCGACGGGTGTTGATCAGCACCACATCCCGGTCATACCGCCCCTTGGGCGTGGACCCCTCTGTCAGCCCAGTATTGGCGGCCTGCATGATGACAATCATATCGGCGGCCACACAGGCCTGCAACACCTTCCACTGCTCCAGCAGCGTGCCGGGCTGCACAACGGCGAGCGCCTCGCCTTCACCAGATCGGAACCCTTTTCGAAAACGTTTGGTGCGGCGCTCTCCGGTGAGGACGTTGCGCTTACCAACAATTTCGCAGAGCTGGGTGATCAAAGTGCCTTCGGCCATGACATGCCTCTCAAGAATTCCATTTACGCCACAGGGCTGGCGCGTAACTGCCCTGCGTGCGTTGGTATTGGTACGGCTGAGCGTGAAGGGTCAAGACGTTACGTCACTTTATGCTGCACAGCAGCGATCATAACGTGCACAACCTCACCCCACACAACCCTAGCGTTTTCTCATGCACAGAAGTGCCTCATTTAAACGCACATTGCCTTGATGCCCTGCGCGATCTCAGGCTTAGCCGCCAAAGTATCAACGGCAATCTCCCGCGCCACATCAAGCAAATCTTCGGCAGGCACAATACGCTCTATCAGACCAAAGGTCAGCGCCTCTTCTGCGGTGAGTTTCTGCCCGCCCATCAGCATCAATTTGGCACGTGCCGGGCCGATCAGAGCCGCAAGCCGCGCCGGATCAGAGGGTTGCGGCAGGAAGCCAAGCTTCATAACCGGATAGAAGAACTTGGCATGCGGCGCGGCAAGACGCAGATCACAGGCCAGCGCCATCCCATTGGCCCCGCCTGCCAATGTGCCGTTCAGCGCGGCAATGGTCAGCCCTGGCAGCGCTGCAACAGCCGCAGATAAACGCTCCCAGACGTCGCTCGTCGCCAGACCCGCGCGGGCTTCCTCAAGGTCCGCGCCTGCGGAAAACACCTTGCCCGCGCCGGTGAGCACAAGCGCGCGTGCCTCCTGCGCTCCCTCAGCAATCTCTGCCAGCTCTGTCAGCATGGCCTCGGTCAGGGAATTTGCCTTATCCGTGCGATTGATGGTGACAACCCAGAGACCGCTTTCTTCTTTCGTCAAATCAATCATATCAGCCCCACCTTGCGCCGAATGTCTTCGTCTCTGAGGGAAATTTCATCCCCAAGCCAAGCGTCCGCCGCCTCTGTGCACATCCACATCAAGCATTTGGCCGGCCATTCCGGCGGGATGTGATCACTCCAGTCAAGCTGGCTGACCGGGTTGATGCCGCTGGCCTTGATCTCGCGCTGCATCTGCGTGGCCACGGTGCCCGGGCTGAGGCCAATGGCACGAATGCCTTTGTCGCCTGCTTCTTTGTGCACACAGCGGGTCAGCATGTTGGCAGCCGCTTTGGAGGCGCAATAGTGGCTCCAGGCTTCTACCGGACCATGCGCCGCACCGGAAGAAATGGTGAGAATGGTGCCACCCCCTGCGGCCTCCATCACCGGCATCACCGCACGCATGCCATGAAAGACACCTTTGAGATTGATGTCGATCACATATCCCCAGTCTTGCGGGTCGGCTTCTGCCATATGCGCGATGGGCTCAACGACGCCTGCGTTATTGATCAGAACATCGACACCGCCGAATGTCTGCACAGTCGTGTCGATGGCCTGCGCAACCTCTGCGTAGTTGGCCACATCACAGCTCAGCGCCAGGGCATTTGGGCCAAGATCTTCGGCCAAAGCCGTGATCGCCTCTGCGCTGCGCGCCAGCAGGACAACATTGGCCCCCGCCTCGGCAAAAACCCGCGCAGCAGATTCTCCGATCCCGCGGCTTGCGCCGGTGATGACTACGGTTTTTGACTGCCAATTCTCCATCAGATCCTCACTATTTGCGCCTTTGGTACAGGTTTCAGTCATTGGGGTAACCTGCGCCATACTGCTCGTCCAGCCTCTTGCATTTGACAAGCTCCGGGCCTTGACCCTGCCCAAGGTTCAGCGGAAGTTAGGGCAACGTTTTTGAAAAGGTAAGCTTCCACATGCAGATAGCATCCTCCCGTATTTTTACGAGTACCGCTCTTGCCACCGTATTTTGCGCACAGAGCGCCTTTGCCGATGTGAGCGCCAGCGATGTCTGGGAAAACTGGCAGAGCTACATGAGCTCTTACGGCTATGAAATCTCTGCAAGTGAAGCCCAATCTGGTGACACGCTGACCATTTCCGATCTGGTTATGAATATCCAGATGCCGGAAGAAGCTGGCAAGATTGATATGGAGTGGGGCACGCTGACCTTTGTGGAAAACGGCGACGGCACGGTCACGATCTCCCTGCCCGCCTCCCAGCCGATGGTCTTCCGCTCTGACAGCCCGGCAGAAAAAGTATCTGCGACCATGGATGTCGCTACGGATCTGACCATGGTGGCCTCTGGCGACAAAGACGCGCTGAAATATACGCACACAGCCGATGCTCTGAAGATCGCCGTCACCGAACTGGTGGTGAATGACGAAAAGATCGAGAATGTGGACATTGCCATGGCTGTTGCCGGCATGTCAGGTGAATCCGAGTTGTTGGTTGGCGAACTGACAAAGAGCCGCGGCACCTCGACCATCGAGACAACCGATATTACCGTGAAAGGTACAGATCCTGAAAGCGGTGCGGCATTTGATTTTGCCGCGACGCTCAGCGGTTTGAAAGCCGATGTGGATTCAGCCTTTCCAGAAGGGGCCTACAGCGCGGATCCCATGGCGTTTTTTGCGCCGGGTATGATGCTGGTTGGGGGGTACACCTTTGACGGCATGACCGTGGCGGGCAATTTTGAGGAAGATGGCGCGCCGGGCTCCGTCGCTGTGGAAAGCGGCGGTGGCAGCTTCAACATCGACATGAGCGACAGCAAGATGGCCTATGACGGGCGTCTGGGCAATATGACCATCAACGTCGCCGGGGCCGACATCCCTGTGCCGATCGATGTGAGCTTTGGCGAATTTGGCTATGGGTTCTCCCTGCCGATTGCTGCGGCCGAGGCGGCGCAAGACTTTGCCTTCAACCTGACACTGGCGGATCTGGAAATTTCCGAATTGCTTTGGGGCATGTTTGACCCGGCACAGGTACTGCCGCGCGATCCGGCCACTCTGGTGGTGGATCTGGTGGGCAAGGGCACCGTCCTGCAAGATCTCATGACGCTGGATGAAACCACAGATGAGATGCCCGGAGAGCTTAATGCGCTGACCATTCGTGATCTGCGCCTGAATGCCGCTGGTGCCAGCGTGGAAGGCAGCGGGGACTTCGTGTTTGACAATACGGACCTTGAGAGCTTTGACGGCCTGCCACGCCCAGAAGGTGCGATTGACATCAAGATCGACGGTGTGAATGGGCTGATGGACAAGCTGATCCAGATGGGGCTTCTGCCGGAAGAGCAGGCCATGGGCGCACGCATGATGATGTCCATGTTCACTCAGCCTGGCGAAGGCGACGACAGCCTGACCTCCAAGATCGAAGTCAACGAACAGGGCCATGTGCTGGCCAATGGCCAGCGTCTGAAATAAGTGCTGCGACATCCAAAATCTGGGCCCTGCCAGTCCCTGGCGGGGCCTTTTCTTTGACCTGCGGCCAAGCGTTTCAAGGAGCGCCCCCAAAAGGTCAGCTTTTTTGCCCTTCCCCTACTGGACCTTGTGGAAGGGCCCGCCTAGTCTTCGCGTGAGTTCAAGAGGGGGAAGGCACCATGGCCACCGGCACCAATATCCGCACGTATTTTAACGGCAGCTGGCATGAGGGCGACGCCCCTATCATTCGGGCGGCAGATCACGGGGCGTGGCTGGGCTCTGCGGTGTTTGACGGTGCGCGTCTGGTCAATGGGCTGACCCCGGATCTCGACAAACACTGTGCGCGCACCAATCGCTCCGCTGAGGCCTTGATGCTGACGCCGACAGTTTCCACCGCGGACATGGTGGAGATCGTAAAAGAGGGGCTGAAAGCTTATGCGCCCGGCGCCGCAGTGTATATTCGCCCGATGTATTGGGGCATTGATGGCGATGTGACCGCGATCATGCCCAGTGCGGAAACCACTGGTTTTGCAATCTGTCTGGAAGAGATCCCTATGGCCGCGCCGGAAGCTGCCGCCACGCTGACCAAGACACAGTTCCGCCGCCCGGTTCTGGAAAGCGCGGTGGTGAACGCCAAAGCCGGCTGTCTTTACCCCAACAACGCGCGCATGCTGCGAGAGGCCCGGATGAAAGGCTTCTCCAACACGCTGACCTGCGATGTGATGGGCAATGTGGCAGAAACCGCCACGGCAAATATCTTTATGGTGCGGGATGGCGAAGTGTTCACGCCTGTGCCCAATGGCACCTTTCTGTCGGGCATCACCCGCGCACGCCATATTGAGAACCTGCGCGCAGATGGTGTCACTGTGCATGAAACCGTTCTGAACTATGCTGATTTTGAAGCGGCGGATGAGGTGTTCATGTCTGGCAATATGAACAAGGTCACCCCGGTCAGCGCCTTTGATACGCGTCAATATCAGACCGGTCCAATCACCCGCCGGGTGCGCGAGCTCTATTGGGACTGGGCTGCGTCAAACGCCTAAGGCACTGCGCCAAGACCTCCGATCAAACAGTCGCAAAAAGCCGCAACCGTAACAAGAGCGGTTGCGCGCCTCTTGGTCACGCGGCATGATCCGAGCAAAGGGAGTGCCGAAATGCGCAAGTTTCTCGTGGTGTTGGATGAAAGTCGTGAATGCCTGAACGCAATGCGGTTTGCCGCGATGCGCGCCGCCCATACGGGGGGCGGTGTGAAGATCCTGTCTGTGATCCCTCCTGAGGAATTCAATCACTGGATCGGCGTCAGCGATTTGATGCGTGAAGAAGCGCGCGAACGGATCGAGGTGCACTATGAGGTTTTTGCCAAATGGATGCGGGACCGGCAGGGCGTGGACCCGGAATTGAAAATTCGTGAAGGCGAACCCGTGGGAGAAATCCTGTCGGAAATCAAAGAGGATGCCGAGATCGGCGTGCTTGTGCTTGGCGCGGGCAATGATCGCAAAGGCCCCGGACCGCTGGTCTCTCAATTGTCACGCAATTCGGGCAGTCTGCCTGTGCCCATCACCGTGGTGCCCGGAGATTTGACCAAGGAACAGCTCGAAGCGATCACCTGAGGCGATCCTTGGGTTTTGAGGCCTTGATCTATTTTAGAATGACTCTAAACCTTGACTAATGCCCGGTGTGGGCGCATATCCAGAGCGATAGGAAAGGTCTGCCCATGTTCATTCAAACGGAATCCACCCCGAACCCTGCAACGCTGAAGTTTCTCCCCGGCCAGACCGTTCTGGAAACCGGCACGGCGGATTTTCCGTCTGCTGAAGGGGCCGCGGCCTCCCCGCTTGCCACGCGGATCTTTGCGGTAAATGGCGTGAGCGGCGTGTTTTTTGGCAATGATTTCGTGACGGTGACCAAAGCCGAAGGTGTTGAGTGGGACCATGTGAAGCCCTCCATTCTGGGCGCCATCATGGAGCACTATCAATCGGGCCAACCGGTCCTGGCAGGCGACAGTACCGCGCCGTCCGGACATGCTGAACATACCGGTGAAGACGGCGAAATTGTCGGACAGATCAAAGAGCTTCTGGATACTCGCGTGCGTCCAGCCGTGGCGCAGGATGGCGGCGACATCACCTTCCACGGGTTCGATCGCGGTGTGGTCTACCTGCACATGCAGGGTGCCTGCGCGGGCTGCCCCTCTTCCACACTGACCCTGAAAATGGGCATTGAAAACCTGCTGCGTCACTACATTCCGGAAGTGACCGAAGTGCGTCCTGTGGCGGTGTAATCCCCCCTCATGTCTGCACCTCTGATTTTGAGCTTTGACACATCGGCCGCGCATGTCGCGGCCGCTTTGCTGTCTGGAGAAACCCTCGTCGCCCTCAAAGTTGAGGAGATGAAACGCGGGCAAGCAGAGCGTTTGATGCCCATGCTGGAGGAGGTTCTGGCGGAAGCCGGTAAGCAGTTTGCGGATCTGGATGCGATTGGCGTTGGCATTGGCCCCGGCAATTTCACCGGCATTCGGATTTCTGTGAGCGCGGCCCGTGGGCTGGCCCTGGGGCTCGGCATACCAGCGGTGGGCGTAAACAGTTTTGATGCAATAGAAGCCTCACTAGAGTATCCGGCAGCACCCGTCATTCCGGGACCGCGTGGGCAAGGGTACATCTGGCCTAAAGGTGAGACCCCTTATCTGGCGACGCAGGACGAATTGATCGACATGATGGAAGATGGCGCCCTGGCCACGCCAAAAGCGGACAGTCTGGTGGAGCAGATCGCAAGACTTGCCGCGCAGCGCTATCAAAACAATCCTGCGCGTCCAGCCCCCCTTTACATCAAGCCTGCAGATGCAGCGCCGCCCAAAGACCCCGCGCCGGTGATTTTGCCGTGACACCGGAAACCATGGCGCGGATCTACGCCGCCGCATTCCCCGACAGCCGTGCTTGGAATGCCGATGAAATAGGCGACCTGCTCAGCAGCAATCTGGTGTTTGCGACCCACAATTCCGTGGGTTTTGCCCTTGGACGGGTGGTGGCCGGGGAGGCTGAATTGCTGACCATCGCGGTTCAGCCAGATCAGCAAGGTCTTGGAAACGGACAGAAATTGCTCACAGCATTTGAAACCGAAGCGCGCAGGCGCGCGGCCGACTGCTGCTTTCTTGAAGTGGCTGAGGACAATACGATTGCACAGCGTCTCTACCTACGCGCTGGCTACGAAGTTTGTGGCACCCGACCCGGCTATTATACACGCGCTGATGGGCAGCAAATCGCTGCAAGCCTCCTGAGAAAGACGTTAAACTGAGCACAGGTCTGATTCGGAAGATCGCCCACTTGGCCAAATGGTCAAAATTTGGTTGACCCTTTCGACATCAAACGCCTTAGATAGACGATGATCTGGCGGGATCTGAAAAACAATCAGACGGGACGGCGTCTAGCCACAACACCCCACCCGCTCAACACTGGGAGACATTTATGAGCCTGATGCACAAATTCCTCGGCGCCGCGGCAGCCGCAGCCCTCTCTGCAGGTGCAGCCCTCGCTGAACCCGCGCTGATCTTTGACCTCGGCGGCAAATTCGACAAATCCTTCAACGAAGCGGCTTTCTCTGGCGCGACACGTTGGGCTGAGGAAACCGGTGGCTCTTTCCGTGAAATCGAACTGCAATCCGAGGCACAGCGCGAGCAGGCGCTGCGCCGTTTCGCAGAAGCCGGTGCAAACCCGATTGTGATGACCGGCTTTGCCTTTGGCAACGTGCTGAGCGAAGTGGCACCTGATTACCCTGATACAAAATTTGCAATCATCGACATGGTTGTAGATGCGCCAAACGTGCGCTCTGTGGTGTTCAATGAGCACGAAGGCTCCTATCTGGTGGGCATGATGGCGGCACAGGCCTCCAAATCTGGCACCGTGGGTTTCATCGGCGGTATGGATATCCCACTGATCCGCAAGTTCGCCTGTGGCTACGTACAGGGCGTGAAAGCAGTGAACCCAGACGCCACCGTGATCCAGAACATGACCGGCACCACCCCTGCCGCATGGAATGACCCGGTAAAAGGCTCTGAACTGACCAAAGCGCAGATCAGCCAAGGCGCCGACGTTGTCTATGCAGCGGCAGGCGGCACCGGTGTGGGCGTGCTGCAGACCGCAGCGGATGAAGGCATCCTGTCTGTTGGCGTGGACAGCAACCAGAACCACCTGCACTCCGGCAAGGTCCTGACCTCCATGATGAAGCGTGTGGACAACGCTGTTTATGAAGCCATGACCGCAGGCGTGGACATGGAAACCGGCTTCAACGTGATGGGCGTGGCCAATGGCGGCATCGACTACGCGATGGACGAGCACAATGCGGCGCTGGTCTCTGCTGATATGAAAGCGACTGTTGACGCGGCCAAAGACCAAATCGCTTCCGGCGAACTGGCTGTGCACGACTACATGTCCGACAACAGCTGCCCGGTCGAATAAGATACATCCGGGAGATACCCGGAGCTCTATTGAAGGGGCCGTGCCATTGCGGTACGGCCCCTCCTGCATAAAAGGGGGACCAGTAATGCTATCTTCCATGACCGCGTTTTTCGCCGCCTGGAGCGAGACGGATGCGGCCAAACGGGCCGATGTGCTCCAGAGCACCATAGCAGAGACTTTCTCCTATTGTGACCCCAATACCGCCGAGAGCATCGGCGACCTTGAGACATTGAACAGCTATATTGGCCTGTTCATCCAATATGCCCCCGGCGCTATCGCGGCGGTGGTCAACTGCAGCGCAACACAAAGCCACCATCGAGTGACAGTTGCGTTTCGCATGGCTGACGGCAGTGAAAAGCTGGGCCAATATTTTGTCGAACTTGATGCCGAAGGGCGCGCCACGCGCATGGTCGGCTTCGCAGGACTGGGAGAGCCTGAATGACGGCGCCAGCCATTGAACTCAAAGGCATATCCAAAGCCTTCGGCCCTGTTCAGGCCAACAAAGACATCTCGATTTCGGTGCAACCGGGCACCATTCACGGCATCATCGGCGAAAATGGCGCGGGGAAATCCACGCTGATGTCGATCCTTTATGGATTTTACAAAGCCGATGCCGGGGAGATTTTCATCAAAGGGAAAAAGACCCTGATCCCGGATAGCCAGGCCGCGATTGCTGCGGGCATTGGGATGGTGTTTCAGCACTTCAAACTGGTAGAGAACTTCACGGTTCTAGAAAACATCATTCTGGGGGCCGAAGATGGGACCATGCTCAGCACGTCATTGAGTAATGCGCGCCGCGAGCTGAAACATCTGGCTGAGGAATATGGGCTGAATGTGGATCCCGATGCGGTGATCGAAAACCTCTCCGTGGGCCATCAGCAGCGTGTGGAAATCCTCAAAGCGCTGTATCGCAAAGCCGAAATTCTCATTCTGGATGAGCCTACTGGCGTGTTGACCCCCGCAGAGGCAGATCAACTGTTCCGCATTCTGGACCGGCTGCGCGCTGAGGGCAAAACAATCATCCTGATCACCCACAAACTGCGGGAGATCATGGAATACACCAACACCGTTTCGGTGATGCGGCGGGGGCAAATGACCACAACCGTCAAAACCGAAGAGACTTCACCTGAGCACCTGGCGGAACTGATGGTGGGGCGCAAGGTTTTGCTGCGCGTGGATAAAGCGCCTGCGGAACCGGGTGCAACCGTGTTGGACATCACAGGTCTGCGCGTGGTGGACGACAAAGGCGTGGAACGGGTCAAAGGCATCGATCTTGCGGTGCGCGCCGGAGAAATTGTCGGGATCGCAGGCGTTGCAGGGAACGGGCAGTCAGAATTACTGGAAGTTCTGGGCGGATTTGCCGAAGGGACTGGCACGATCCTGATGAATGGGTCGGAAATACCGCTGAGTGGTCACGATGCCGATGGACAGACCCGGCGTGCTGTGGGCATCAGCCATGTGCCGGAAGACCGCCAGCGCGAGGGGTTGATTATGGAGTTTTCCGCCTGGGAAAACACCGTGTTTGGCTATCACCACGCGCCGGAAATTCAAAATGGCCTCTTGATGGACAACAAGGGCATTTTTGCCGAAGCCGAAGCCAAGATGGAGCGGTTCGATGTCCGCCCGCCAGATCCCAAACTGGCTGCAAAGAATTTCTCCGGGGGGAACCAGCAGAAGATCGTTCTGGCCCGTGAGATCGAACGCAACCCTGATCTCCTGCTGATTGGTCAGCCGACGCGCGGTGTGGATATCGGCGCAATTGAATTCATTCACCAGCAGATTGTGAATCTGCGCGATCAGGGCAAAGCCATCTTGCTGGTCTCTGTAGAGCTCGATGAAATCATGTCACTTTCAGATCGGATCGTGGTCATGTTTGACGGTCATATCACCGGTGAACGTGACCCTGGACAGACCAATGAAAAAGAGCTGGGCCTGTTGATGGCCGGGATCACCGATACCTCCGCTGTTGCAGGCAACGGCAATACCACCACCCCTGAACAGGAGGTCCACGCCGATGGATAAGATGCCAAAATGGGCTGACATCGTCCTGATCCCCCTTATCTCGCTTCTATTGGCAGCCTTTTTCTCCGCGCTTGTGATCTTGGCCATCGGCGAAAATCCGATTGAAGCGTTGAAACTGATGATTGACGGCGCGCTGATGCGTTCGGCTGGCTGGGGCTACACGCTTTACTATGCCACCAACTTCATCTTCACGGGCCTTGCGGTCTCGGTCGCGTTCCACGCGCGCCTGTTCAACATCGGCGGCGAAGGCCAGGCGATGCTGGGTGGCCTCGGCGTGGCGCTGGTGTGTCTCTACATCCCTTGGCCCCATTGGTCTTTGTCGATCCTCGGCGCCTCTGTAGGTGCGGCGCTGTTTGGCGCGCTTTGGGCGCTGATCCCGGCCTATCTGCAGGCCAAACGTGGCAGCCACATCGTGATCACCACCATCATGTTCAACTTCATTGCTGCGGCACTGTTGAACTATGTGCTGGTGGAAATGCTGCGGCCTGTGGGCGCGATGGATCCGGCTTCCGCCAAATTCCCAGAGGCCACCCACCTGCCATCGTTTCAGGATATGTTCTCCACCGCAGAAACACCCATGTTCCGTGGTGCCCCGGCAAACGTAACCTTCTTCCTCGCCCTGATTGCCTGCTTTGTGGTCTGGGCTCTGATCTGGCGCACCCGGCTTGGCTATGAAATCCGGGCCTTTGGCCAGTCTGAAACCGCTGCAAAATATGCAGGCATCAGCCCGGTGCGCATCACGGTGATCGCCATGCTGATCTCCGGTGCGCTGGCAGGCATGATGTCGGTCAACACCACTATGGGGGAAAGCGAGCGTCTGATCCTCAACAGCACCGAAGGCGCAGGCTTCATCGGCATCGCTGTGGCGTTGATGGGCCGCAACCACCCCTTTGGCGTGTTGCTCGCCGCGATCTTGTTCGGCTTCCTCTACCAGGGCGGTGCAGAACTGGCGCTCTGGACCAGCATCCCGCGCGAGCTGATCGTGGTGATCCAGGCTCTGGTGATCCTCTTTACCGGGGCGCTGGACAATATGGTGCGTCACCCGCTTGAGAAACTCTTTATCGCGCTGCGCCGGAGGAACGCCTGATGGATTTTCTGACACTGCTTCAGGTGCTGGACACATCTGTGCGTCTGGCCACCCCTCTGCTGCTGGCCTGTCTTGCGGGCCTCTATTCTGAACGCTCCGGCGTTGTGGACATTGGGCTTGAGGGAAAAATGCTGGCCGCTGCCTTCTTTGCCGCTGCATTCGCTTTCTATTCCGGCAATGCCTGGGTGGGGCTGCTTGCGGGTGTGGGTGCCTCTATTGTGCTCTCCATCATTCACGGGCTGGCCTCGGTGACGTTCCGGGGCAATCAGTTGATCTCTGGTGTGGCGATCAACTTTCTTGCGGCTGGGCTGACCGTTCTAGCGGCGCAGAGCTGGTTCCGGCAAGGCGGGCGCACGCCGCCGCTTGAAGGCGCGGCGCGTTTCAATCCCATAGAGCTCCCTTTTGCAATCGGTCCAAGCGACGCTGCCGCAGCCGAGCGCCCGCTGAGCCAGTTGATTGCAGAGGCTGGCCCGCTTGAGCAGTTTTACTCCGAGCTGATCTCTGGCCATTCCATTCTTGTGTATCTGGCGTTGCTGACTGTTCCGGCGACATGGTGGCTGCTCTTTCGCACCC
Source organism: Shimia sp. R11_0 (assembly GCF_017744035.1). Taxonomy (NCBI): domain Bacteria; kingdom Pseudomonadati; phylum Pseudomonadota; class Alphaproteobacteria; order Rhodobacterales; family Roseobacteraceae; genus Shimia; species Shimia sp. R11_0. The sequence goes on from NZ_JAGHQY010000006.1 coordinate 131,360, forward strand.
GCTTTGGATTGCGTTTGCGCGCCGTGGGGGAAAACCCTGCGGCGGTCGATACGGCCGGGGTCTCTGTTGTGTGGCTGCGCTATGGGGCGATTCTGATCTGCGGGATCCTATGCGGTGTGGCAGGGGCCTATCTCTCTTCGGCCCTGCAGGCTAGCTTCGTGAAAGATATGACTGCTGGGCGCGGTTTTATCGCGCTGGCCGCGTTGATCTTTGCAAAATGGCGTCCGGTCTATGCGCTCTGGGCCTGTTTGTTGTTTGGTTTGTTTCAAGCGCTGGAACTGCGCCCAGACATCATTGAAAACCTCACGGGTGTGAAGGTGCAGGTCCAGCTACTTGGTGCCTTGCCCTATATCCTGACCGTGGTGATCCTTGCCGGGTTTGTCGGCAAGGCGATCCCGCCAAGGGCCAGTGGCGAACCCTATATCAAGGAACGCTGACATAAGGCCGGACAAATAAGTCCAGTTTCTTGTCAATGATCTGTCCTGCCAGCGTTTTATCGACGCTGGCAGGTTGCTTTTGAGGTCTGTGTGGCGCTATCAAAAATTATGCAGATCTATCTCCCCATTGCCGAAGTCTCCGTAAACGCCTTTTTGCTGCTCGGCCTGGGCGGGATGGTGGGCATCTTGTCCGGCATGTTTGGCGTGGGTGGCGGTTTCTTGATGACGCCGCTGCTGTTTTTTATCGGCATCCCCCCCGCCGTTGCCGTGGCAACAGAGGCCAATCAAATTGTGGCTTCCTCCTTCAGTGGCGTGCTCGCCCATCTGAAGCGCAAAACCGTTGATCTGAAGATGGGCACGGTGCTGCTGACCGGGGGGCTGATCGGGGCCGCGCTTGGTGTGGTTGTGTTCAACTACCTGAAATCACAGGGGCAAGTCGATCTGTTGGTACGGCTCTGCTATGTGGTTTTCCTTGGGGTCATCGGCTCTTTGATGTTTGTTGAAAGTCTGAATGCGATCCGCAAATCCCGCAATAATGCAGCCCCATCCAAACGCAAGAAGCACAATTGGGTGCATGGGCTGCCGCTGAAGATGCGCTTTCGGGTGTCTGGGCTTTATATCTCTGTGATCCCGCCTGTGATGGTGGGGATCCTTGTGGGGATTCTGTCTGCGATCATGGGTGTGGGCGGGGGCTTTATCATGGTGCCCGCAATGATCTACCTGCTGGGCATGCCCACCAAAGTGGTGGTGGGCACCTCACTGTTTCAGATCATTTTTGTCACTGGGTTCACCACGCTTTTGCATGCCACGACAAACTACACAGTGGATATCGCGCTGGCCGTGCTTTTGCTGGTTGGGGGCGTGATCGGGGCACAGATTGGCACCCGGCTTGGCACCTATCTGAAGGCTGAGCAGCTGCGCATTTTGCTAGCACTTCTGGTGATGCTTGTTTGTGGAAAACTGGCGCTGGACCTCTTGATCGAACCAAGCGAGCTGTTTTCCATTGGCGCGGCAGGGGGGCATTGAAAATGCGGTTTCTAGCGCTCTGTCTCAGCCTGATCGCCACGTCTGTGGCCAGTGAAGAGGTTGTACTTGGCTTAAGCCAGGATCAGGTTGCCATCACCACCAATTTTGACGGATCAGAGATCCTGCTGTTTGGCGCGGTCAAGCGAGAGGCCCCTATCCCCGAAGAGCCACTTGACGTGGTAATCGCGGTTTCCGGCCCTTCAGGCCCGCTGACCGTGCGCCGGAAGGAACGCAAATTCGGCATATGGGTGAACACGGATGCGGTAGAAATTGACGCCGCGCCCAGCTTTTACGCCGTTGCCACATCGGCCCCTTTCGAAGAGGCGATCTCCAATGTGGAAGACCAACGCCACAAAGTGTCCATCCCCCGCGCAATCCGCTCGGTTGGCGCGCCGATGGATGTGGAAGATGCACAGGCGTTCAGTGAGGCGGTGATCCGCATCCGCACAGCTGAGGGGGCCTATCAGCTGCATGAAAACGCGGTGCAGGTGGATCAGCAGACACTGTTTCGCACTTCGATCAAAATGCCCGCCAATCTGACCGAAGGGGATTACCCAACACGGATTTTTCTGACCCGAAATGGTCAGGTGGTGTCGCAGTTTGAAACCATGATCAACGTCAACAAGGTGGGTTTGGAGCGTTGGCTCTTTGACCTGTCACGCAATCAACCGTTGATTTACGGACTTATGTCATTGGCGATTGCCATTGCTGCAGGCTGGCTCGCCTCGGCGGCCTTTCAGGTGTTGCGCCGCAATTGAGGCGCAGACACCGGACTTGCACTGGCCCCTGGCTCCGACTACCTGAAAGCAAACACATAAAGAGGCAGATAAGATGGCACAGACACCAGAGTCTTTGACAGAGCAGATGCTTGATGCCGCCCGCAAGGCGGGGGCCGATGCCGCAGACGCCATGGTGGCAGGGGGCACGTCTGTTTCCATCGAGGTGCGTGACGGCAAGCTGGAACAGGCAGAGCGATCCGAAGGGGTGGATCTGGGTCTGAGGGTATTGATTGGCAAGCGGCAGGCCAATGTGTCGATCTCTGATGCACGCCCGGAAAGCATCGCGATGATGGCGGAACGGGCGGTTGCGATGGCCAAGGAAGCGCCGGAAGATCCCTATGCAGGCCTGGCAGAGCCCGCTCAACTAGCGCCAGCGCCCGATATTGCCGCGCTGGAGCTGTGTGATCCGACAGCAGAACCCAGCCCAAGTGCGCTGCAAGACGATGCGTGGGCCGCTGAGGCCGCGGCCATGGCGGTAGAGGGTGTCACGCAAGTGCAATCTGCAACCGGTGCCTATAGCCATTCGACCGTCCATCTGGCGGCGAGCAATGGGTTCTCCGGCGGCTATGCCCGCAGCAGCCGCGCGATCTATGCCACCGCCATCGCAGGCACGGGTGAGGCCATGGAGCGTGACTATGAGGGCGACAGCCGCATTTTTCAGAGCGATCTGCGCGGAGCCACAGAGATTGGCACAATTGCGGGTCAACGCGCCGTAGAACGACTGCATGCGCGCAAGCCAGAAACCGGCGCCTTTCCGGTGCTGTTTGACGAGCGTATTTCCTCATCCCTGATTGGACATCTGCTGGCCGCCTGCAACGGGGCCTTGGTGGCGCGCGGCTCCAGCTGGTTACGAGAGAAACTGGGGCAGCAGGTGTTGCCTGAAACTCTATCGCTCATCGAAGATCCCCTGCGCCCCCGCGTATCAGGCTCTCGGCCCTTTGATGCAGAAGGGCTGGCCACGGCCAAACGTGCGGTGGTGGACAGGGGCTTGCTGACTGGCTGGACACTGGATCTTGCCAACGCGCGCAAGCTGGGCATGGCCTCTACCGGCAATGCGGCCCGTGGCATTTCAAGCCCGCCATCGCCAAGCAGTTGGAATATCAGCCTGACACAAGGCAGCCAATCCCGTGACGCATTGATCAAGGACATGGGGCGTGGCCTTGTTGTGACATCGCTGATCGGGTCGACGATCAATCCAAACACCGGTGATTATTCACGCGGGGCTTCTGGCTTCTGGGTGGAGAACGGTGAAATTGCCTATCCGGTGAATGAATGCACCATTGCGGGCAATCTGCATGACATGCTGCGCCATATCGTGCCTGCAAATGACGCGCGCGCCTATCTCTCTCGCGTGGTGCCATCGTTGTTGGTGGAAGGGATGACCCTTGCCGGAAACTGATCTTGAGCTGCTGATCGCGGCTGCACAGGCAGCCGGGGAGATCGCAACGCAATATGATGGCAAAAGCGCTAAGACCTGGCACAAACCGAATGATGCTGGCCCGGTGACCGAGGCCGATCTCGCGGTCAACGACATGCTGGAAGACCGTCTGCGTAAAGCCCGACCGGAGTATGGCTGGCTCAGCGAAGAGTCTCTTGATGAGGGAGACCGCGTACATGCGGAGAAAGTCTTCATCATTGATCCGATAGATGGCACACGTAGTTTCACCGAGGGGTCTGACACATGGGCCCATGCATTGGCGATTGCAGAGAGGGGTGTTGTCACAGCGGCCGTGATTTACCTGCCAAGGCGCAACAAGCTCTACAGCGCGGCGCAGGGGGCCGGAGCAAAGCTCAATGGTGTGCCCGTCGGCACTGCGGCGCGCACCGATATGGCAGGGGCCAAAGTTCTGGTGGCGCGCCCGGTGATGGATCCGGCCCTTTGGAAAGCCCAGCCTCCGGCATTTGAGCGCGGCTATCGCCCCTCGCTGGCCTATCGCACGGCGCTGGTAGCGCAGGGGCGATTTGATGCGATGGTCACGCTGCGCCCCACATGGGAGTGGGATGTGGCAGCCGGTGATCTGATCCTGCGAGAGGCTGGCGCGGCGACGCTGGACCGCAACGGCGCGCCACTGCGCTTTAACAACGCAGACCCGCGCCTTTCAGGTATGATTGCGGCCAACCCAGCGCTGGCCGCACAGATTACCGAGGCTTTAGCCCCACATCCTCCGCATCACGCAGCGCGATAACGGGCCACAAAATTTTTGACGATCTGAGGCGGGGCCGCGGCATCTGCCGCACGGCAGAGCGCCATCAAACGCTCCACCTCCTCTGGCGGGAAATAGCCTTTGTTGCGATACATGTTGATGCGCGTGGAGAATTCCTCACCGTCTGCCTCCGGATGAAACTGTGTGGCATAGATGTTGCTGCGGTAGCGGATCATCTGAAAAGGACAATGATCTGACTGCACAAGATGCACACAGCCTTCTGGCAGGTATTGCAGTGCTTCTTTGTGCCCCACGAAAGCGTCAAAGGCGTGCGGCATCCCCTTGAGCAGAGGATCGGCTATACCATCAGGGGTGACCTGACACTGTGCCAGCCCCGCTTCTTCACCATATCGGTCTTTGGAAACTGCGCGGTCCAAGTAGTGTCCAAGCACACCGATGCCCAGACAACAGCCCAGGAAGGGGATATCTTCCGCGATAATTTGGGGCATGAGAGACAGGAGCTGCGCCTCCATGCGGGCTTCCAGCGGGTTGCGGGTCTGCGGACAGTCGCTGACACAGCCGGGGCCACCGCCAACGATCACTCCGGCATAGTCTGACAGCGTCAAATCCCGCGGCAGAGGCACTTGGTTCAGAGGCAAGCGATGCACGTCAGAGGCCGCAAGCCCCCCGGTTTTCAGGAAAGCCCGAAACTCCCCATCAGAGGCTTCAACTTCCGGGCGCAATTGGAGGATCAAAAATCGTTTCATTGCACCTCTCCTAGCCGCTAGTCGCCCAGAAAATCAATGCGTCAGCAGAGCGCAAGCTTCTGGAAACCATCGTCCACAACAGAGGCGCAATCCCCTTGAGGACGCGCGCCAAGCGGCTTAGGTTGCCCCCATTCCCGCACCACAAGGAGTGGCCCATGGCACAGCGACTGCATCTCGTCTTTGGCGGCGAGTTGATCGACCCGACAAAAACCGCATTCAAGGATGTAGACGACATCCATGTGGTTGGTATTTTCCCCAACTACGAAGCGGCCTATGACGCGTGGAAAGCTGAGGCACAGCGCACGGTCGACAATGCGCATATGCGCTATTTCATTGCCCATCTGCACCGTCTGAGGGACGAAGGCCTCCCAGCATCTGCAACCGAAGAGCTGGGTTAAGTACCGGATGGCGCGCTCTCTTGGCCTGGCGACTTACCTTGCATTTGCGCGCCGTCAGCCGCCTCAGCTTCGCGGGATCGACTGCCCGCGCCCGGATGGCGAAGTGATCTGGGTGCATTGCGCCGAACCTTCGCGCGCCCGCACCTTGGCCAAGCTGGGCCTGCGACTGGCTCATCAGCGGGCCAACGCACACCTGCTTTTGACGACGCCCGCTGGCGCATCGCTTACGCAAACACTGCCAGAGGGGGCAATCTGGCAGCCCTGTCCTTCTGAAAACCCGTCCGACATTGCGGTGTTCTTGGCGCATTGGGCACCGGATCTTGCGCTCTGGATCGGGCCTGCGTTACGCCCAGCCCTGATTGACGCCATCCGCACGCGAGAGATTCCCTCGATCTTGCTTGAAGCACAGAAACCCAAGCTGGAGCAGCGGCGCAGACGCTGGGGACCGGAACCCATTCGCGGGACGCTCGCACGGTTTACATCGGTTTTTGCTCAAACCGAAGAGGCGCAGCTGCGGTTTCGCAAGCTGCTCGGCGATGCGGCAGATGTGCAGTTCAATGGCACTCTCATGGAAGAGGCTCCGGCCCTGCCTGTGCAGGACAGCGATCTTGAGGAGGTCCGGGCCAGTCTCGCAGGCCGGCCGGTGTGGCTGGCTGCGCGACTGCAACCTCGGGAGCTGGATATCGTGCTGAATGCCTATCGGTCGGTTCTGCGCCTGTCCTACCGCATGTTGCTTGTGGTGGTGCCGGACAATCCGGCGGATGCCGCAGCCATGAAAGAAACGATTTCTAAAGATGGCTGGCGCGTGGCGGATTGGGATGATGGAGACTTCCCTGAAGAAAACACGCAGGTGCTTTTCACCCATACGCCAGATGAGCTGGGACTGTGGTATCGCGTGGCGCCGGTGAGCCTTGTGGGATCATCGCTGAAATCAGGGGCCGGAGGGCGCGATCCTCTAGAGCCTGCGGCTCTGGGCAGTGCCATTCTCTATGGGCCCTCTGTGCGGCGATATCTGAGCAGTTATACGCGTTTGGCCAATGCGGGGGCGGCACGGATTGTCAAAGATGCCAACAGCCTGACAGCTGCGTTGATGGTGCTGGCGGCACCGGATCAGGTGGCAGCCATGGCCCATGCGGGCTGGCAGGTGGTGTCTGACAGTGCTGCGGTGTCCGATCAGGTGATCAATCACGCCCATGCTTTGTTGGACACGCGGAGTGAAACATCATGAAAGAACCCGGCTTCTGGTCCAACCCGCCTGCTCGCCCCGGATGGCAAGCGCACCTGCTCGCGCCTCTGGGCGCGATTTATGGCAAAGCGACGGCCCGCCGTGTGGCGCAGAGCACAGAAGGATTTCGGGCCTCTGTGCCCGTGCTCTGTATCGGCAATCTGAACGCAGGCGGCACCGGGAAAACCCCCACAACCATCGCGCTGATACAGCATCTGCAGGCGCGCGGCGTAGCTGCCCATGTGGTGTCGCGCGGCTATGGGGGCGCGTTGGAAGGGCCGATTCAGGTCGATGAGCGCAGCCACCGCGCAGAGCAGACCGGAGATGAACCCCTGCTTCTGGCCGCTTTTGGCCCCACATGGGTGGCCAAAGACCGGGCCCAAGGCGTGGCAGCGGCGCAAGAGGCCGGTGCGGAGATTATTCTACTGGATGACGGATTTCAGAACCCGACCGTTCAAAAGGACGCCTCCATCATTGTTGTGGATGCGCTGCGCGGTTTTGGCAATGGGCGCTGCATTCCCGCCGGGCCACTGCGTGAAACCGTAGATGTTGGATTGCCCCGGGGCGACCTTCTGCTCTCAATTGGCAATGAAACCGCACAGGGGCAGTTCACCGCGCGCTGGGGAGACAAGATCACCCTTCCCCATGTCACCGGGGCCTTGCAGCCCCTTCAAACCGGTATGGACTGGCGCGAAACACCCTTTATGGCCTTTGCTGGCATTGGCCACCCTGAGAAGTTTTTTGACACGCTGCGCGATCTTGGCGCCAATCTTGTGCACGCGGAAGCGCTGGATGACCATCAGGCTTTGCCGCCTGCCCTGCTGACGCGGCTGGCAACAGAAGCACATATGCGCGGGGCACAATTGGTCACAACAGAGAAAGATGCCGTGCGCCTGCCGATGGAGCTGCGCTCTCAGGTTCTGACGCTCCCTGTGCGCCTTGCGGTGTCGGATTGGGCGCCGGTTGATGCGCTCCTGACACGCATCGGAGTGCCTGAGCAGCGCTGAACTGCTCAGGCGAATGCTATTTTAGAGCTGTGCGTCGAGAATTTCGCGCAGGTCTTTGTAGCTCATGTTGGAGTGTTTCTCGCCATTGATGATCAGGGTTGGCGTTGCCGAGATGTCATCAGCGGCCGCGTTTTCCTGAAACCATGCCACGAGCGCCTTGGCTTTGTCTTCGTCCTGCAAGCAGGCCTGAAGCGTGTCGTCTTCCAATCCGGCCAGACGACCCGCCTTGCGCAGGGCGTCAGAGATGGCCACGGGATCGCCAGCGCGAGTCCATTCGCTCTGCGTTTCCATCAGATAGTCTGCCATGCCAAAGAAACGCTCCTGTCCACCACAGCGCGCAACCATGGAGGCCCAGAGGCCGAAACGGTCAAAATATACATCGCGGAAGATAAACTTCACCTTGCCGGTATCGACATAGTCAGCTTTGAGCGGCTTCAGGACAGATTCGTGAAATGTCGCACAATGAGGGCAGGTGAAAGACGCGTATTCAATAATGGTGATTGGCGCATCGTCAGAGCCCATCACCATTTCCACGATTTCTGACGCTTCTGCCCCTTCTGAGGACACCTGCTGCACGTTGCTGACCGCAGGCAGAGTGGTCACGGCGGTGGAGTTGGTCGCGGTCTGGGTGCTGCTCATCCAGTATGCGCCCCCTGCCACAGCAACCGCAGCGGCGGCAATCACGGGGATCAAACGGTTCATTTAAAAACCTTTCTTGGTGTGTTTGTTTTTCATCAAGACATTGCCAGCGAGCTGTTCAAGAGCTTGGCGCAAGTCTGCATTTTCAAAGGTCGCCGTGACACGGGCGGCCTCCTGTTGGGTTTTGGCATCTGGCTTAACCCGTTCTTTTTTGGGCGCTGCGCCAAACTGAGCCTGCCCGTCGGCAAAACCGGTTGGGGCCGTCTGAGTGATGCGCAGGTGGGCAATCGCATTGTAGCCATAAGCGGCATTGATCCGGGTCCGCAGCGTTTCTTTTTGCATTTCCAAGATCGGAGCCTGTGCGCCCGTCGTAAGAATGGTGAGCGTGGCGCCAAAACTCTGGCGTCCATATTTCACATCCACAGGACGGCAGATGCGCGCCATATCTTCTCCAACGATCTCAGCCCAATGGGTGAGCACGCGGGTTTCCGCAAAACCCCGTGTCTCGCTGGCTTTGCGAATGCGATCCCTCAAAAGGGAGGAGGTTCGTGCAAACCCTTTGGTGGTCGGACGGCGCATCTTGATCTTGCATCCTCTGGTCGGGGGCTATTTTAGTGACCCCGCCCAGCTGTGCCAGCGAAACCGTTCTTGAGCGAGGATAAAACTTGCGTGATTTGCCCCAAAACTCCGACCTGTTGGAGTGGTATGACCACAATGCGCGCAAGATGCCGTGGCGCATCAGCCCGGCAGACCGCAAAGCAGGCGTGAGGCCCGATCCCTATCGGGTCTGGATGTCAGAGATCATGCTGCAACAGACCACCGTGGCCGCTGTCAAAGACTATTTTCTGCGATTCACCGAACGCTGGCCGAGTGTCACTGATCTTGCAGCCGCGCAGGATGCGGATGTTATGGCGGAATGGGCCGGGCTTGGGTACTACGCCCGCGCGCGCAATCTGTTGAAATGTGCACGCGTTGTGACCGATGATCTCAATGGGGTGTTTCCCGGAACCGTTGAAGAGCTTTTGAAACTGCCCGGCGTCGGCCCCTATACCGCAGCGGCTGTGGCCTCGATCGCGTTTGATGAACCGGCAACAGTGGTGGACGGAAATGTGGAACGGGTCATGGCGCGGTTGTTTGATGTGCATACACCGCTGCCAACCGCGAAACCCGAACTGACCGATCTGGCGGAAAGCCTGACCCCACAGGAACGGCCCGGCGACTATGCACAGGCCGTGATGGATCTGGGTGCCACGATATGTTCCCCCCGCAACCCCGCCTGTGGTCTGTGCCCATGGCGCACGCCATGTCAGGCGCGCCTGGCCGGCACAGCGGTGGATCTGCCTAAGAAGATCAAAAAGAAACCCAAACCGATCCGTCATGGCGTGGTGTATCTGGCACGGCGCGTGGATGGAGCGATGTTGCTGGAACGCCGACCCGATACGGGATTGCTTGGCGGCATGCTGGGCTGGCCCGGTTCAGACTGGCAAGAAAACGATGCCCCTGTACATGACGCGCCCATCAAGGCGGAGTGGAAAACCCTCAATACCGAAGCGCGCCATACCTTTACGCATTTTCATCTGCGTCTGAAAATTTGCACCGCGCTTGTACCGATGGACCGCACCCCCACAGTCGGCAGCTTTGTGGAAGCCGAGGATTTTGATCCCGGCGATCTGCCTACTGCGATGCGCAAAGCTTATGATCTGTATCGCGGCACCTGAGCACATTGCACCGCAGGCAACTTCGACGCATAGTTTGCCCAAGCGAACGTGAGGGGCTAAGTCATGGTGTCGTCTGCACAATTGGCAAAATTTTCCAGTGCACTGCCGTTTTGGTGTTCATTGCTTCTTGTGCCCCTTGTCTGGACAACAGCGATGTTTGGCGGATGGTGGGTGCTTCTGGTCCCCATAACCACATGGTATCTTTTTGCCGCGCTGGATGCTGTCACGGGTTTGAATCTTGAAAATGCGGATCTCAACAGCTCCGATGCGGATCTCAAATGGTACCGACTGGTGACCTTGATCTGGCCGTGGCTGCAATTTGTGACGCTGTTTGGTCTGATCTGGTACGCCACACGGGTCGATCATCTGAGCACGGGCGCGTTGATTGGACTGTTTTTTGGCGTCGGTGTGATCACCGGCACCATTGGCATTAACTACAGCCACGAGTTGATGCATCAAAAGCCCAAGTATGAGCGCTGGCTAGGGGATATCTTGTTGGCGATGGTGCTGTATTCCCATTTTCGCAGCGAACACCTTCTGGTGCATCATCGCTATGTGGGCACGCCCCGTGACCCGGTCACCGCACGTTACAATGAGGGGTTTCACCGCTTCTTCCCAAGGGTTCTGATTGGCTCTCTCAAGTCCTCTTTCAAAGCGGAGAAAGCCATGTTGGCGCGCAAGAGCCTGCCATGGACAGATCTGAGCAACCCGTTTTTCCGCTATTGGGCCCTGCAAGGCGGCATGTTGCTGCTGGCCTGTATCATTGGCGGCTGGCTGGGCGGCCTGCTTTTCATCTGGCAGGCCTATATCGCGATCTGGCAACTGGAACTGGTGAACTATGTCGAACATTATGGGCTGACCCGCAAGCATCTCGGTGATGGCAAATACGAACATGTTCGCCCCCATCACAGTTGGAATGCGGCGCACAAGGCCTCCAACTGGCTGCTGATCAATCTGCAACGCCATTCAGATCATCACTATAAGCCGGATCGACGCTTTCCATTGCTGCAGAACTATACTGACCAAGAGGCGCCGCAACTGCCCTTTGGCTATCCCGTGATGACGGTGGCTGCGATGATTCCACCGCTCTGGAAAAAGGTGATGAACCCCCGCGTGCGTGCGTGGCGGGCGCAGTATTATCCGGAGATTGCGGACTGGCATGCCTATAACAAAGGCAAGACCCCGATGCCGCGCTAAATACCGTGGTTCTCAGGGCGGGCGAAGGCCCATACCGTGAGCTTTTCGGCCACACCACGCACATCCTGATCTGAGAACTTCTGCAGCCCAGTCAAACATGCGTCGCCGCCCTCTTTCAGCACTTCGGCCCGCATCGCATCGCTGATCACCAGACGGGCATTCAGACCGCGCGTCATGCTTTCCAGACGGGAGGCCACATTCACGGTATTGCCGACAACGGCAAACTCCAGTCGGTTGGCCCCGATATCCGCCAGAACCGCAGGTCCGTAGTGGGCGCCAAAGCCAACCCGTAGGGGCGGTTGCCCCCGCGCGATGCGCGCATCGTTCCACACATCCACATCCCGCATCATCTGACGCACACAACGCAATGCGTTCTGCGCATCGTGATCTGACGGGCTGGGCGTGCCAAAGGTCACCATCAGCCCATCCCCCAAGTATTTATCCAACGTGCCCTCATGGGCAAAGACCGCCTGCTCCATAAGCCCATGAAAGTCGCGCAGGGTTTCAATCACCTCTTCAGGGCGGCGCAGGGCGGCAAATTCGGTAAAGCCGACAATATCCACAAACAGCACAGCGATGTCATGATTGCGGATTTGCTTGAGCGGCTCATCGTTCTGGCTGAGCTCTTCCACCACATTGGGTGAAAAATAGCGCGACAGATTGGTGCGCTCCCGCTCAAGCGCCGCGTTGGAGCGCAATAAGAGATTGAAGCGCCGGGCATTCAGACCAAGTGTGACAGCCACAAGGACGAACACCACCATTTCCTGCAAGCGGAGTTGAATGTTGAATTCGTTGGGATCAATCAGCCGGAACAGATCCGGCCACCCCGGCAAAGCGGCCTTCACCGCTTCGCTCATGCCCGGGACTGGCTCCGTCAGCCTCAGAGACAGGCCAAGTGCAGCCGCCCACATCATCGCCGTCCATACGCCGATGGCGACCACCGTGCGCCAAGAATAGGCCAGTGTCCCGACCGCCAGAATGAGGAACATGTAGTTGAAATTGCCAAAGCGATACTGCATCGCCTGCGGCCAGTCATCCAGACCAATCGGATTGGGGCCAATGATCCCCACCACCATCAACAGCAGATCCACAAAGATCAGAAACAGTTCTGTACGTGAGCGCCCAACCCGCCCCATGCGGCGGATCCACCAGCCATTCACACAGAGCAAAAACAGAATGAACTCATAATAGAACACTTCTGGCCAAGGCGCGACAAAGAGCAGGAAAACCCCGATCACCGACATGGCAACCCAGCGGACCTTTACAGAGAGGTCCAGCCCTTGCCGCTTATGAAATTCCAGCGCCGCCTCGGTATAGGCGTCTTCCTGTACTGCCCCCTCGGCACCCGCAGGTAAGGCTGCGACAAGATCAGACGCGCGCGATGGCTGCGATGGTGTCAGATGATTGGCCATGACCTGGGCCCTCCATAGTCTGAGCCTGAGATAAGCGCTGGGAACGTGCTGACATCCCTTATCCACCAAAAAACCCCGCCAGAAAACCGGCGGGGCAAGTATAGGTGCCTGTCTAGTCAGTTCGGCAACAGGCACCGGCGGTATTCTTCCGGCTTATTGCTTTGTTGCTGTGACTGACAGATCAGTTTGGGCGTGTCGCCATTTCCGCGCGGATCTGCTGACGGAGCAGATCAATCGGCACTTTTTTACCTTCCCGCTTGTAAGACCAATAGGTCCAACCGTTGCAGCTTGGCGCGCCTTCCAGGTGGGCTCCAACCTGATGGATCGACCCTTTGATGTCGCCGCCAATCAGAGTGCCATCTGCACGCACCTTGGCTTTGTAGCGGCCGTTGAGCGAATAAAGCTCTTCACCCGGACGCAGCATGCCACGTTCCACCAACTGGCCAAAGGGCACGCGCGGCTCGGCGCGTTTGGAGGTGGAGACCTGAAGCGCCTCACGGTCAAACTTGCGTACATTTGCGATGCGCTTTTCCGCAACCTTGCGATAGGCTGCTTCGCGCTCGATGCCGATGAACTCACGGCCGAGCATTTTGGCCACTGCGCCGGTTGTGCCGGTGCCAAAGAACGGATCAAGCACAACGTCGCCCGGATTGGTCGCTCCGACCAGCACGCGATGCAGCAGGCTTTCCGGCTTCTGCGTTGGGTGGGCTTTGTCGCCGTTTTCGTCTTTCAGGCGCTCATGGCCGGTGCAGATCGGCAGCACCCAATCAGAGCGCATCTGAACACCTTCGTTCAGGGATTTCAGCGCTTCGTAGTTGAAGGTGTATTTGGCACCTTCAGATTTGGAGGCCCAGATCATGGTCTCATGTGCGTTGGTGAAACGCTTGCCACGGAAGTTGGGCATAGGGTTGGATTTGCGCCAAACCACATCGTTCAGAATCCAGAAACCCTGATTTTGGAGTTCCGCGCCCATGCGGAATACGTTGTGGTAAGAGCCAATCACCCAGATCGCGCCGTTGGGCTTGAGCAGGCGGCGGGCCGCCTTGAGCCACGCGCGGGTGAATTTATCATAGGCGGCGAAGCTGGAAAATTGATCCCACTCATCATCCACCGCGTCGACTTTAGAGTTGTCCGGACGGTGCAGCTCACCCTTCAACTGAAGGTTATAGGGCGGGTCTGCAAAGATCAGATCGACGGAATTCTCCGGCAGACTGTTCATCACTTCGATGCAGTCTCCGGACAAAATACTATTGATCGGGAGCGCGGATGCGCCCTTCGCTTTTGTCATGGTTTTCATACTCTGCCTCATTACGGCGCGGTTTTTTTAGTGCGCTCGTTGATGTGGATAAGTTTGAGTCAAACCGGAATCTTCGTCAATTTGTTTTTTTGAATCAGCGCGTTAGTTTTTGCCTTGATACAAGATATTGTGGACGGGCTTAAACGAACGCCTATGATGTGGGGTAACCCCCAATTCAATCAACGCTGCTTTGTGTTTTGGCGAGGGATAACCGGCATTTGTTTCCCATCCATAGCCCGGAAACTGTTGCGCCAAATCCATCATCAAAGCGTCGCGTGATGTCTTTGCAACAATGGAAGCCGCCGCAATTGAGAGGGATTTGGCATCCCCTTTGACCACCGCTTGAGACTGTATTGTAAGCCCTTTGGGGATCATATTGCCATCAATCAACAGATGGTCCGGCGCCTTTGAAAGCCCCGCAACGGCCCGCTCCATGGCGATGTGACTGGCACGCAATATGTTGTGCTCGTCAATTTCTGCGACCGAGACGTGCACAATTGAGACCTCTGCGAGCCTGTGGATATCTTTTGCTAAAACATCGCGCTTTTTGGCCGAAAGCTTCTTGCTGTCATTGAGGCCTTCGGGGATGTTTTCAGGGTCAAGCACGACGGCGGCGGCGGTTACAGGGCCAGCCAAGGGCCCCCGTCCAACCTCGTCCACTCCGGCGATACGGGTTGCGCCAAGAGCACGGGCGGCGGCTTCGAAAGAATAGTCAGGATGTGTCATGGGACGTGACAAACACGTCCCCTCCTGTCCGCGCAAGAAAAAAGACCGAAGCGCATGGGGGACGCTCCGGCCTTGGCGGGTCTTGCGCCCGCCTTCCCTGCTCGATGGGGATCTGATCAGCGGTAGGTGACTTTGTAGCCGTGGCGGCTCAGGCATTGGGTGCGGTAGCCCGCGATCCGGCCTTTCGCGCCCTTGCGCTGCACGTAGCATTTCTCAGGCAAGTTGTAGGCCGGGTATTGCGCCCGGAACAGGCAACGCTGACCATAGGCCTGAATGATACGCCCCTTGCGGGTTTCAAAGCGCTTGGAGCAATGGCTTGGCAACCACGCCTTCTTGTTGGGCTTGCTTGGCTTGACCGGCTTGGGCGTGGGCTTGGGATCAGGGCGGCGGTCCTTCTTATCGTCCGCCACGGCGGCCCCAATAACGGCCAGTGCCGTCACCCCAAAGAGCAGCGCGGCAATGCCATCTTCATCCAGTGCCTGCGCACGTGGAGCGGAAATGCCCGTGACCAAAATGGCGAGGCTGAGCACGGAAGCAATGAAAGTCTTGGAAGTCATGAGAGGCATCCTTGTGAGTGTGTGTATGAAAACCCGGCGCTTTGTCCGGAAGACACGACCTGTTTCGCCCACCCACTGAAAATCTCACAATATCAGCGCCTTGTTATGGGATATCCACGCCTCAAAAGGCTTTGGTTATTGAATATCAATCCGGTTCAGCGCAGGGTAACCCCATGAAAAACATGCTCACATACGCCCTGTGTGCGGTGGCCCTCTCATTGACGCTCTCGCTGCCAACAGCAGCCAGCGCAGCAGAGTGCTATGCCGACTACAAAGCCAAAAAAGACAGCCCCCTGCGGCTGCATTATGGTGTGGTCGCCTTGCAAAACGGCTGCGACAAAGCTTCGGCACAGCAGGAAGTCGCCGCGCGCATTGGGCAAGACGGCTGGACATTGCTAAATGTACTCTCCGTGTTTGACAGCTCTCAACTTGCCGGAAAGGAAGCCAGTGCAGGACAGTTCTACCTCCGTTATTGAGACGCGGCGCAGCGGCGGGCGAATTGTAGCAATTGGCATTGGCGTGATTGTCGCCATCCTGCTGGCGGGGGCGGCATTGTTGTTGCTGACCTTGCCGGATGCCAATGCTTTCAACGCCCGTGTTGAGCAGCTCTTTCTCGAAAATGACGCGCTGACCGGGCCCGCGGAAATCAAGCTGCTGGAAATTCTGGCCCAATCCGGCACAGCCTTTGCTGACACGCTGGCAAGCTATCGCATGGTGATCACCGTGCTGCTGGTATTTGCCACGGCGATGATGATTGCCGCATTGGTGTTTCTGGTGGCTCTGGTGATGATGAACCGGCGCATGGCGCAGATTGAGCGTGCAGGCATACAGGTGACGTCCCTGATCGTGAGCCGGGAGGAAAAAACCGTCTATCTGAACGAAATGGGCTTCAAGCTCACCGATGCGGCTATGGAAACCCTTTCGGTGCTGGCAGAGGCGCGTATGGATGATGAGGTGCTTTCAGGTGTTGCGCTGGAAAGCGTGATTTCCGGCAAGCCTTCTGTGGATTGCGATGAGGCCGCCGGGGCCACGCGCATCAAACGTCTGAGGGACTCTCTGGGCAATCAGATGGTCAGCCAGCTGCTGGTGAAAAACATTGCGCGCAAGGGCTATGTCCTATCCATCGACAAGGACGTCATCGAAGTGCTCTAAAGGATGTGATGAGGGGAGACTTGCTTGTCGGTGCCTCTCTCCCCACATTTGAGCGGGCACAGCTGCGACCGGAAGGAGCCTGCTATGGAAGGGTCACATTTGGGAAGCAACGCCGGCTACGGCATTGACATCCAGCCCATTGAAGCGACGGTGACGATCTCACGTCGTGGCGTTGTCCTGGCGCAGAGCACGCGGGCAAAAGTCATGTATGAGACCCGCCTGCCCCCCCAGGTCTATGTGCCACGGGCCGACATAGTGGTGCCCCTTTCAGAGCATACGGCGCTCAAGACTTTCTGCCCCTTCAAAGGCACGGCCCGCTATCATGATATCCAGCTTCCAGATGACGTGATTGAAAATGGGGTCTGGTGTTATGATGACGCTCTACCAGAAAGCAGCGCCATCAATGGGCACATTGGCTTTATGCCCAATGCTGAAGCAGAGATTGATTTTGGCGGTGCGCAGCTGGATCCAGTTGCGGACGGCAATATCACCGGCCCTCTGGTGGATTGGTTGATGCGGGGTGCCGCCAGCGAGACCACACCGGAAGACTTCTTGGCCGCGTTGGGGCGGAAGATGGAAGACAGCGGCATCGCCGTCAAAAGGATGGCGGCCATGATTTGGTCTTTGCATCCGATGATCGCCGGGAAAAACTACATTTGGTCCCGCGACACAAATGAAATCACCACCTTCGCCCCCTCCTATGAGGTGCATGACCACCCCAGCTTTGTAAATTCCCCACTGCGCCATGTGTCACAGGGGCTCGGCGGCATTCGACAGCGCCTCGATGTGCCCGAAGAGGACATGCAATTTCCCATCATGCGGGATCTGAAGGCCGAAGGGGCCACCGATTATGTCGCCATGCCGCTGTTCTTCTCCAATGGGCAAATCAACGTGCTGACCTTGACGAGCGATCATCCCAAAGGCTTCACAACCGCCAACCTTGGCCTGATCTTCGAAGTCTCCAGCGTGATCAGCCGCTTTTTTGAGGTCTTCACGCAGAAGGAAAACGCCCAGTCGCTGCTGGAAACCTACGTGGGCGCGCGGACCGGCGCGCGGGTTTTGGGCGGAGAGATCCGACGCGGCGACGGGGATGACATCAACGCGGCAATCATGTTCTGTGATCTGCGCGGCTCCACCAAACTGGAAGAAGATCTGGGACGCGCGGCCTATATTGACCTGCTGAATACGTTCTTTGATACAACCTCTGCCATT
Source organism: Shimia sp. R11_0 (assembly GCF_017744035.1). Lineage (NCBI taxonomy): Bacteria > Pseudomonadati > Pseudomonadota > Alphaproteobacteria > Rhodobacterales > Roseobacteraceae > Shimia > Shimia sp. R11_0. The sequence goes on from NZ_JAGHQY010000006.1 coordinate 149,053, forward strand.
GTTGATGCGCACGGCGGGGAAGTTCTGAAGTTCATTGGCGATGCTGTTCTGGCTGTGTTTCCGGACACGGAAACCGGCTCTGATGCGGGGGCAGACGCATTGCAGGCCGCGCGAGAAATTGTGCAACAGCTGGAAACCATGCGCCAAAACGATCCAAGCCACTGCTGCGAGTGTTCCATTGGCATTTCCTACGGGCAGGTGACCTATGGCAATGTGGGCTCCAGAGAGCGACTGGATTTCACCGTGATCGGGCGCCCCGCTAATGTGGCTGCACGACTCGGAGATTACGGCAAGAAAGTCGGCCACAGGATTGTTGTGACACAGCAGGTGGCACGCCATGAAAGGGGTTGCAAAGCACTCGGCGCGGTCTCGCTGCACAATGTGAAAGAGCCTGTGGAGTGCTTCGCTTTTTCCGCCGATGGTTGAAGCTATGCGTATTGTAACGAAGCTGGCGCTTGAACCTGTGTGACAGTTCGCGATAACATTCCAAAAGACCTTATTGGGATGATGCTCTGTGACACAAAAGAACCGTTCTTTGACCCTCCGCGACGTATCCGAAGCATCGGGGGTGTCTGAAATGACGGTCAGCCGCGTATTGCGCAATCGCGGAGATGTGTCAGCCGCCACACGCGACAAAGTGCTCACTGCTGCCAAAGAACTGGGGTATGTACCGAATAAAATCGCCGGCGCCTTGGCCAGCCAGCGCGTGAACCTTGTGGCGGTGATCATTCCCTCTCTGTCCAACATGGTCTTCCCGGAAGTGTTGAGCGGGATCAGTCAGGTTCTCGAAGATACAGAGCTTCAGCCGGTTGTTGGCGTAACCGATTACCTTCCTGAAAAGGAAGAAAAAGTGCTTTATGAGATGCTCTCATGGCGGCCATCCGGCGTGATCATCGCCGGGCTTGAACACACCGAAGCATCGCGCGCCATGCTCAACGCCAGCGGCATTCCTGTTGTGGAGATCATGGACACCGATGGCGAGCCTGTCGATGCGATGGTGGGGATTTCGCACCGTCGCGCAGGCCGGGAAATGGCCGCATCCATCCTTGAGGCGGGCTACAAGAAAATTGCGTTCCTCGGCACCAAGATGCCGCTGGACCACCGCGCGCGCAAACGCTTTGAAGGCTTCACCGAAGTGCTGGCCAAATCCGGCGTTGAGGTGGTTGACCGCGAGTTTTACTCTGGCGGCTCTGCGCTGGCCAAAGGGCGTGAGATGACAGAAGCCGTTTTAGAGCGCAGCCCGGATGTGGATTTCATCTACTACAGCAATGATATGATCGGCGCTGGTGGCCTGCTCTACCTTTTGGAGAAAGGCATTGATGTGCCCGGACAAGTGGGGCTGGCCGGATTTAACGGTGTCGAACTGCTTCAGGGCCTGCCACGCCAACTGGCAACGATGGATGCCTGTCGCCGGGAGATTGGCACCAAAGCCGCTGAGATCATTGCAGCGCGCGTTGAGGGCAAAGAGCGCGACACCTCTGTCACGCTGGCCCCCACCATCAGCTTCGGCGACACGCTGCGCCGCTCCTGATCAGCCGCCTTTCAATTGCGCCCGCGCCGCGCGCAGCGCCTTACGGAAGTTAGGCCCGCGTCGCCGGGCCAAAACAGCTGCGCAATAGTTTGCGATGAGCCAAGGCCGCCCGTCATCCAACACGGTGCGCAGCATTTCTTTCTGATAGCGGGTCACCTCACGGCGCGTCCGCATCATGGTGTAAAACACATCCGCTGTCATTTCACCCGCGACGCATTTTTCAATGACGGGTTTGAGTTGCCCCATCAAAATCCACAGGGAGGCAATGCGGTGCCCCATGTAGCGACAGCGATACTTGCGGATATTGTCTCCTCGAAACAGCGCCGCATGCATGGCATCGGTCCCCATGCGTGGATCGTAGAAAATGCTGACTTCCTTGGCGGCTGTCAGCATGTCTGGTGCATAGCCATAACGCCCATTGAAATCTCGACGCCATGCTTTGCGGTAGCGCGTCTCCCAACTGGCAACCTCACGATCCAACGTGGCTTGCGGCGAAATACAGATGACCGTTGCACCGGGAGCGGCAGAAGAGAACACAGCCGCCGCATAGGCCCCCATGGACGCCCCGTAGAAAACCACCTTGTCAAACTGTTCAAAAAAACCATCCGCACGCAGCCGATCGAAGAAATCAAAAACCGCTTCATCGCGATACCACGTCCAGTCATGGGCCATGAGCCCCAGCATCGACCAGCCGCGTGATGTGACAAAACCATGCCCCCACGGCATGCGCTCTGCGCCGCCCTCATAGACGTGATCAAGGTTTTCAAAGGTGACAATCAGCGTGCCGCCCTGTTTGATGTAGAGCGCGGAGTGTTGCTCCCCCAGCTCCTCAAAAAAACCCTGCTCGGCCCCGATGGCTTTGAGATTGCTTTTCCATTCTGCCTGACTGGGCGCAGCGTCGGTTGTGATATCCCCGTCAGCCACACTCAGCCCTCCTGAAAAAGGCTTGGCGCCCCTTCAATCAACTGGGTCCGCCACTTCTTGATCAGGCCGGTTTCCACCAGATAGTCGCGTGACAATTTTTCCACAGAAGCTTCGCCCTTCAGCGATTCAATCGCCACCTCCGCCTGAAACGCGGGATCTTCGACGGGCGCCTTATGGATGGTCTTCTTCGCTGGGATCAGCGCCGCATCCGGATCAATGTCGTGCTTCAACATGACCTGGTGCATGAAGGACCCACGGCGCGGACGGTTATTTTCTTTTTCCTGCAGGCGCGGCTTCATCCGGCGTGCCCAAAAGTGCACCCCGCGCGTCTCTTCCGTGAGCCAGTCTTTTTCGATGTCAAAGCGGCTTTGGATCATCTTATTGCGGTCTTTGAAGGACACCGGATAAAACGCCGCCTCTGGCTCCGCATATTTGATTTCACCCGATTGCTGCAGAAAGTACGTCACCGCTGCGGGGCCGGTAAAGCCCCAGTTCTGCGCCGTCATATGGACCGGGCAGCCAGCGTCTTTTTCTGCCTGCAATTCCTTTTGCTGCCAAGGCTTCAGCCAAGGGCCAATGGCATATTCATCCTCAAAAAATTCCAGCATTGCATTGAGCGCACGCGAGGTTTTCGGCAGGCCCAGAACTGCATTACATACCAGCCCATCTTTTTCCCAACCAAAGACGGATTGGCGGGTGTAGTTGAACGGGCGATAGCAATAGACATCGGCATCCACCCAGATTTTATCCGTCTGCTTTAGCAGATTGAGCCGCCAAAGATCGGCGTGAATGGCTGGGCTGCCGGTGCGCACATGGCGATGCATCGGCTCGCCCGGAAAGATCTCTGCGGCGTCTGCCGTATGCACGCCCTCTGGGACGTTGGGGATCTCTTCATAGCTGTACAGCGTGGTGTGGTGCCCCGCATCGGCAAACGACTTGAGACAAAGCTGCTCTAACCATGACAGCTGCCCGCCAATCCAGAGCGATGCAATCTCGGGAAGCTTCACCATTGTACCTGTACCTTTTGTTCTCTATTTGGAAACAGTTTACGTGGAAACCCTGACCTTGTCTTCTGTAATTCCACGAAAATTTGCCTTAGTGGGCTGTATCTTGCTTGTCCACCGTGAAGAAAAAATCCTCCGGCAGATCACGCTCCACCACCCAATCCGGGATCACCTCTGGCCCAGCAAGAAAGACGTTTGCACCAAAATGTGGATGCAAACGCGCCAAACGCTCCTGACGGGGGCTGGTGAGATCTTCATAAAACTTGGCATAGTTTGACGTAGCCTTAAGCGCGTCAATTTTTGCGCGATGGCGATCCACCGAAAAGGCATGTGCCTCGGCAATTTCGGGATCTGATAGCAGACGATCCATTTCGGCTTGCATCAAGGGGATCATGCGCTGAATGGAGGTCTCTTCTTCGGTGTTGTTGTTCATGCGAAACCAATAGGCCATGCCTTGATCGCGATCGACGTGGTTCACCCGCCCCCGATCGCGTTTCACCAAAAAACTCTCCGCAGAGCGCACGGCATAGTGGTTGAGCTGCACCAGATCATAACCCACTGTTGTGACAGTGGAACGCCAGGCATTGCGATACATGTCTTTGGGCAACGGTTTGCCGGAGCCGTTCACCCAATTGATATGGGACCAGAGCTGCGGGTTCAGCCCTTTGGGACGATGCACCCCAAGTTTTTTAAACAAGCCGATGTTGCGATAGAGCGTTTTAAACCCCCAGGCCTGATGCGGTTTGCGGGTCTGTTCCAACGCGCAGCGCGTAAACTGTGCCATAAGCGGCGCATCCGCATATTCATGCACATCTGAATTGCCAAAAAGCCGCCAAGTGCAGGAGATCAGATTGGCATCCCCCACGGCTTCAAACAAGGCGGCTAGAGTGCCATTGCCGGTTTTGACGTTGATGAATTCATCCACATCCATGGAGATCACCCAGTCGGCATTCCGAATGACCGGCTCACTTTCACCGGCTTGCAAGGCCGCATGCTGAGGTTTGAGGTTCGTGCCTTTGAAGGGGTTCTCGCGGTGTTGCACATACCCTTTTTCTTGCAGCAAATCCAAAAAGCTATCCGTGCCGTCGTTACAATCGTTGGTATAGACCAGCACATCCTTCACCCCGATGGCGCGGTGATAGGCCAACCACTCAAGGATAAAGGGGCCCTCGTTTTTCATACAAGTGATGATGGCCACATCATTGTCGGCGGGATTGACCTTGGGCGCGGCAATTTCGGGCGTGCGCAGTGGTTTGTGATTGAAACGTTTCTTGGCGAGTTTCACCAGATCCGCGTCTTCAATCAGAGAGGTTTTGGGCACGATGGCCCATTCGCTGGCATCGTGACGCAGCCCCATGCAGCGATAGAATTTTACCCATTCGTCCTCTTTGGGTTGAACTCCAACCACCCGGATCAGCCGCCAGACCACCTCCGCTGGTGTTTTTGTCGGCGCAACCACCCAACGGCGCCGCATTTTGACAGCATCAAATTGCACACAGATGTGGTCTCCATGGCTAACCGCCTCCCCATTGCGCACGCGCCACGGGTAGCAATGCTGCCCGACCAAGGTGACCACCCCAGAAGAGGATTTCACGGCCATATCAAAGAGGTTCCCCCCCTTGACGCCCGGACCATTGATCGCGCCCACCAGATCGGAAATATCCAGCTGAGCGACGGCACGAGCCGTATTGAGCCAGCGGTGACGGATCAATTCATAGAGCTGCAACTCCCCCAAAGGCGCATCCCATGGCGACGCGGATGGCACCTCCATCCGGTCCTTGCCCGGCGCGTCAGGCGCATTGATCGGATGGGGCTCCGGCGGCAACCCCGCCTGCCCCAAAGGAACATCCATTCGCAAGACCAACACTTGTTTGAGACCATTGATCTCATCAACAGCCTCCCTGAGTTGAGACACAAAACTCTGATCGGTTTCCGGCTGGGCCCGATCAATGATGACCGCCGCTTGCAGTTTATGATGTTTGACGTGGTAGCGCAGCCAGTCCAGCGTCCGCTCCGTTGTTTCGCTATTGCGCACAGCCAACGCCACATTCAACCCGGAAAAACGCTCAAAATCCGGTACAATCGGGGGCAACTCGCAGGCTTCGCCCCCAACAAGCACAGAGGGCGTTCCGTTGTGCGCGAGGCGCAAGATCAGCCCATTGCCCACACTTCTGGCGGAGAGGATCTCCGTATCCGGCCCAGCCTTGACCTGATCTAAGTCTGTGCCTGTCTTAAAGAAAACCTGCGCCTGCGGGCTGTCTGCCGTCTGATCCGCCAGACAGGCCAAAATTGCCGCGTCCGCCACGGACACATGGGTCATGGTACACAGTTCAAAGGCAACTTTGCCCATCTGATGGTCCCTGCTCGTCTTTTGCGTGCCCGGCGGTCTGCAAGGCATCATTTTTTGTTTGTTGTAGTGTCCTGATACCACTGAATCAGCTGTAGCTGCAAATGGCGGGGTAGCACCTGGCTGCTGCCCGCGCAAAGAACCTGCACCATCAACTCCTGAACACCCGGTTGGCGCACAAGATGTTCAAAACGGGCCTGATGCCAGTGCAGGCCCGCCTCATGCAACGCCCGCACCCCGGGCAACGATACAAGACGGTCGTATTCCACCTGCGTGGCAGGGCGCATCTGCGCGATGGAGGTGTTGGGCTCGGTGTTAAAATTGCGCTCCACCCAATAGGCAAGATCAATCGGCTTGGAAGCACGATTGGGCAATCCCCGCTCCGCCTTGAGCGCAAAAGCCGCTGCAGAGCGCACAGAATAATGATTGAGCTCTACCAGATCGCGACCGCCCCCCAGACCAAAGAGTGACAGGCGGCTTGGGGTTTGCGCCAAAAACGGATGTGCAGGAGCGCCGGATCCATCAACGATCTTAGGCAGGCGGGCTTTATCTGGATCTTTTTGTTTTGGACGATGCACGCCAAGCTGATTGAATGGGCCTTTGGTCGAAAAGAGCGTTTTAAAGAGCCCTGCTGCGACAGGATATTGTGCATCAGCTGGGATGCAGCGCGTGAACTGTTCCGTCACCGGATGATCCACGATACTGACCTGATCATTGTGACCATAGAGCCGCCACGGCAGCAAAACGGCGTCGGTGTCTTCTGGCACCGCAGCCAAGAGATCCGAGATGCCGTGATTACCGACATGGATATTGAGAAACTCATCGACATCGCTCACCAATATCCAATCGGCGGTCTTACGCAACGGATGCCTCCAAGCTTGGCGAAGCGCCTGCCACTGAATGCTTTTGCCCGCAACAGGCACATGGGTAACATGGGTCACCTCGCCGGCCTGCGCCAAAGCCTGGAGCAGCGCATCCGTGCCATCGTCACAGTCATTGGAGAATATCAGAAAGTCTGTCACTCCCGCCGCACGGTGGTGCGCCACCCACTCCAGAAGATAGGGGGCTTCGTTTCGCATGGTTGTGACGCTGAGAATGCGCAAGTCTGTGATCTCTGCTTTTTGTTTGTGCTGTCCTAACACACCGACAAGCGACATGCAGGCCACGTGAGCAAAGTTTTGTGCGCTGAGGTCTGCGGGAAACACAGCGTCTGCAGGGAATGTGAATTGCGATACGTCTCTGCAGGGCTATGATCATAGGGATCCGTTGTCCGCCACTGGCCCTATGATGTTTGATATTTCTTTCACATCCAAAGGTCAAAATCAGACGCAGATCAACACCACAGCCAGTGATGAGAGCCAGATGCCCTTTGTAACCCGCACCGGAAAGCCCCTGCCACAAACCTTGATTGATCAGGCCCCTACCGCGCATGAGGACAGGACCAGCCGACGGGAATTTCTTGCTCTGGCCAGCGCTTTTGGCGCGTCGACAGCAACCGCGTACAGCCTGCTGGGCATGAGCGCGCCAGCCAGGGCCGCAGCCTCCGCAAAACAGGGCGGCACCGTGCGCATTCAACAAGATGTGCGTGCGCTCAAGGACCCGCGTTTGTTTGACTGGCCGCAAATGGCAAACATCACGCGAGGATGGCTGGAATATCTGGTGACCTACGAAAACGATGGCACGTTCCGGCCTGCCCTGCTGAAAAGCTGGGACATTTCTGAGGATGCCAAAACCTATCATCTGCATTTGCGCAAAGGCGTGACTTGGAACAATGGCGATGCTTTCACAGCGCAGGATGTGGCGCGCAACATAGCTGGTTGGTGTGACCGCCGCATCGCGGGTAACTCCATGGCTGGGCGCTTTGCCGTATTGATTGATCCAGAGACAGATATGGCCCTGGCAGACGCCATTGAAATTGTAGACAATTACACCGTCATATTGCATCTGCCGCGTCCAGATGTGACCCTGATCCCGAGCATGTCAGACTATCCTGCGGCTATTGTGCACGAGAGTTTTGACGTAGACCGCATGATCGCAAACCCAATCGGCACGGGACCGTATGTGCCAGAGTCTTTTGAGGTCGGCCAAAAAGCGGTTTTGACACGCAATCCGGATCATATCTGGTGGGGGGCTGCGCAGGGCGCTTGGGTGGATCGGATAGAGTTCCTCGATCTGGGGACGGACCCGGCCGCATGGGCCAAAGCGGCGGCGCAGGGCGAGATCGACATGACCTACTCGGTGGACGGGGAGTACGCGGATGTCATTAGCGCCATGGAGGGCTGGAGCAAGAACGAGCTTCTGTCCATGGCCACCGTCGTGGTGCGCCCAAACCAATCCGCAGAGATAGCTGGCCACAAACCTTATGCGAACAAGCGCTTGCGACAGGCCATCCTCAAAGCCGTGGACAATGGCGTCTTGCTGGAGCTTGGCAACGCTGGACGGGGTGCCGTGGCGCAGAACCATCATATCGGGCCTGCCCATCCAGAATACAGTGACGTCGGATCACCAGAACACGATCCGGGTGCCGCTCTTGCGGCGCTCAAAGAGCTGAGGATGGAAAATTTCGAGATCGAAGTCCACACCATTGATGACGCTTGGCGCAAGAACACCACCGACGCGGTTGTGGCCCAACTGCGCGATGCAGGCTTTAGCGCAAAGACCACAATCGTGCCCGGCATGGTGTATTGGGACAACTGGAACCGCTTCCCTTTCAGCACAACCGATTGGAACCACCGTCCGCTGGGGGTGCAGATCTGGGCACTCGCCTATCGCAGCGGTGAAGCCTGGAATGAGTTTGGGTATAGCAATCCGGAATTTGACGTGATTGTGGATGCCGCTGTCGGCACCATTGACATCGCAAAGCGCCGCGACATTGTCGCCAAAGGTGCGCGTTTGTTGCAGGAAGATGCGGTCACGATTCAGCCCTATTGGCGGGCGCTGACCAATCATACGGTATCTGGTCTAGAGGGCGGGGCGCATCATATTTCCTTCGAAATACGCCCCGACGAATTGTATTGGACCTAGTAAGCCGACCGATCAGGAATGTGACAGGCAGGCCTCAAACTGGTTGGCCAACTGCTGGATCAGCACGAGATAATCTGGCGCCTCCAAAGCCGCGCCCAAAGGGTCAAGCTCTTCGGAATGCAGCGACAGACCGTCACTGATCGCGCGCACCACTTTGTCATTGAACTGCGGCTCGATGAAAACGCAGCTGATGTTGTTTTCCATCAGGGTGGTCCGCACGCTTTGTAGACGCGCCGCGCTTGGGGCTGCGCCGTCGCCACTCAGAATGGCACCAGATGCATTCAGGCCGAAACGGGTTTCAAAATACTGATAGGCATCGTGAAACACGACAAACCCATGGTCGCCATAGGGCGCCAACTGCTTGCTGATTGCCGCAATGGCTGTGTTCAGCTCAGCCTGTGCGGCTTGAGCATTTGCGCGATATGTGTCTGCATTTTCGGGGTCCGCAACAGCCAGTTTCTCAGCGACAGCTTCAAGCCAGAAGTGAGCATTTTGCGGGTCGAGCCAAGCGTGAGGGTCCACGCCGTCATGGTCATGCCCATCGTGACTGTCATGCGCATGATCGTCATGATCGTCATGATCCTCGTCCGCATGCGCGTCGTCATGGGCGTGATCATCATGTGTGTCGTCCGCATGATCATCGTGGCCATGCTCTTCATGATCGCCGTCTTCATGGTCATGATCATCATGGCCTTCTTTGGCATGATCATCATGGTCGTCATCGCCATGACCGTGGTCGTCATGATCATCGCCACCTTCAGACAGAGACAGCTTCAGGAAAGTTTCGCTTTCGCGGAACTCCAATTCACGTGTGCCGTTGAGATGCAGCAAGGACACCGCCTCGCCTTTACTCACAAGGCTTTCAATCGCCTCTTCCATCGCAGGCGAGAGCTCTGCGCCAATCCAAAACACCAGATCGGCATTTTGCAGGGCCCGCGCCTCTGACGGGCGCATGGCATAAGAATGTGGCGACTGGTTTGCTGGCAGGAGCTGAGTTGGTGTACCAACGCCCTGCATCACTTTTGCCACGAGGGCTTGCACCGGGAGAATATCTGTCACAACGTTGGGCACTTCGGCGCGGGCGGGCAGAGCCAGCATCGCAGCGCCAACAACAAAGGGAGCAAATCGCATGTCGTCGATCCTTTTTTGCGCTTCAGGGGCTGGCTCTAGACGAAATGTTATACTATATCAAGGGTCGAAATGATGATCGGCCCAATGCCAGTCACGGAGGCTGCATGCATACAGTTGGATTTAACAAACACGACCACGCGGCCTGTGTGGGTGGTGGCCTGCGCGCTGCAGAGGAAACATGTGCGAAACAGGGCCTGCGCCTGACTAAAGGCCGTCGTCGTGTTTTAGAAATTCTGCTGCAGGAACACCGGGCCATGGGGGCCTATGATATCCTGAGTATTTTGGCAGAAGAGGGTTATGCCTCTCAGCCTCCGGTGGTCTACCGGGCGCTGGACTTTTTGGTTGGAAATGGTTTTGTCCATAAAATTCAGAAACTTAATGCCTATGTGGCCTGTGCTCATCCTGGGGACAGCCACACCCCTGTGTTTCTGATCTGTCGTGGATGTGAAGCTGTGGCCGAGACAGCCGCCACGTTGAAAACCACGTTGGGCGAAGCCGCGAAAAAGGTTGGCTTCACCATTGAAACCACCATTGTGGAAGCAGAAGGCCTATGCCCGGTTTGCACGCAGACAAACGCGGCAGGTGCCCCGGCATGAGGCTTGTCACCGTTGACAGAATGTCGGTCAAACGCGGCAGCCATCAAGCGCTTTCCAATGTCGATCTGACCATCGACAAGGGCGAGATTGTCACAATTGTCGGCCCAAACGGCAGCGGAAAATCCACCCTGCTGCGGTGCATCATTGGGGCGCTAAAGCCTGACAGTGGCACGGTTTTGCGCGAAGCGGGACTGCGCATTGGCTATGTTCCGCAGCGGCTATCGATTGATGCAACGATGCCACTGACGGCAGCGCGGTTTCTTTCCCTGCCCACAAAGCGCAGCAAGCGAGAAATCCAAGAGGCCCTCGCGCAGGTGGGGGCTGAAGGACTTGGCAATCGTCCCATGGCGGGTCTGTCGGGCGGCCAGTTTCAGCGGGTGCTTTTGGCGCGCGCGATCATGGACAAGCCAGACTTGCTGATTCTGGATGAGCCCACCACGGGCCTTGATCAACCTGGCTCTGCTGATCTTTACACCCAGATCGAGCAGGTGCGGCGCGATACGGGTGCGGCGATCCTAATGGTCAGCCACGAGTTGCACGTGGTGATGAGCGCTTCTGATCGGGTGGTCTGCCTGAACGGGCATGTCTGCTGTCATGGCACCCCGGAAATTGTAGCCTCCGCACCGGAGTATCGCGCCCTCTTTGGCACGGGCACCCATGGGGCTCTGGCGCTGTACCGCCACGAGCACGATCATCACCACCATGAGCACGGGCATGATCATGCCCCTGACACCTGCGGATCCCACTGATATGTTTGACGATTTTCTAATTCGCGCGCTTTTTGCGGGCGTTGGTGTGGCTTTGGCTGCGGCACCTCTGGGCTGTTTCGTGGTCTGGCGGCGGATGGCCTATTTTGGCGATGCCACAGCGCATGCGGCAATCCTTGGGGTAGCTCTCTCGTTGGCTTTGGGGGTTTCGGTGTTTGCCGGGGCCTTGGCGATTGCGCTCGCCATGGCACTAACCGTTTCAAATCTTTCGGAAAAAGGCTTTGGCGTTGACACGCTACTGGGCGTTCTGGCGCATTCGGCTTTGGCCTTTGGGCTGGTGGCTGTGTCCTTCCTTCAGGGGGTGCGGCTGGACCTGATGTCCTATCTGTTTGGTGACATTCTGGCCGTCAGCAAGGGCGATCTGATCGTGATTTGGGCCGGGGCGGCGCTGGTTGTGGCCTTGATGGCCTGGCGCTGGCAGGCGCTTCTGACCAGCACGCTCAACCGTGATCTTGCCTATGCCAATGGAATAAATCCTCAACGAGAACAACAGATTATGACGCTTGCGCTGGCCATCGTGGTAGCTGTGGCGATCAAGGTTGTCGGGGCGCTTTTGATTGTGGCCATGCTGATCATTCCGGCAGCAGGCGCGCGGGCCATGGCACGCTCTCCTGAGATCATGGCCGTCGGTGCAGCGGCGCTTGGGGCGCTGGCGGCGGTGGGCGGATTGATGGCATCCTACCATCTGGACACCCCGGCAGGCCCCTCGATTGTCTGTGTGGCGGCAGGGTTGTTTGTGGTGATGACCCTCGCGGCGCGACTGCGCTCAAAATGAGCGCCAGAGGGGGGCATTAACCTTTTCTGGGCGTATCGGTATTGCGTCTGTATCGCGTCAATATCCCGTCAGCGCCAGTTTTAGCCTACCAATGTCCGTTAACTCTTCTCACGACGTCTGAAACATCGCAGAATTTTGTGTCAGCCAGTGGCGCATCACCCGGTGAGCGCCGCATGTACCAGCGCCTTGAGCTGAGGCCGGGTCGGGTAGGAGCTGGACGGGGACAGCTGCGTGAAGAAGACCACGGAGAGCGCTTCGACCGGGTCCACCCAGAAAAACGTTGAGGCCATGCCGCCCCAGCTGAAATCCCCCACGCTGCCGGGGCAACGGGCGCGGGCTGGATCCAGCACCACAGCCCCGCCAAGACCAAAACCCATACCCTCCATCGGTTGTTCGGCAAAACTCTGTGGCCCCATGGAGGCGATATCGCCGGAGAGGTGATTGCGCATCATGAAAGCGACGCTTCGGGGGGACAACAGACGTTGATCCCCCAGTGCGCCTCCCCGACGCAGCATTTCCGCAAAACGCAGGTAATCATCCATGGTGCCCACAAGCCCACCGCCGCCAGAATAGGTTTCGGCATTCAGGAAGGGTGACTGCAGATTGTCATCCACCCTGCGCAGGCTATTGGCCCCCACCCGCGCCTCATTGAGCGCCATGGCATCCCCTTCAAGCGGCGAGTAAAGATCCGCAAAGCGCGACGCGGTGCCTGCCACCACCGAAAAGCCGGTCTCTGTCATCCCCAAGGGGCCGAGGATCTCGCGGTCAAAGAACTCTGCGAGGCTTTGCCCGCTGACCACTTCGATGACACGGCCGAGAATGTCGATGCTGACCGAATATTCCCAGCGCGCGCCCGGTGTGAAGGCCAAGGGCAGCGCGGCGACCTGATCCACCACCTGTGCAAGCGGCCCCTGATTGGCGCGGAAGATCAGATCCTGCGCGTCCATTTCCGCCGCCAGAATACCGGGGTTAAACGGGTAGCTGAGCCCGCTGGTGTGGGTGGCCAGCTGATGCAGGGTGGGCGTAGCACAGGGCTGGGTCTGGCCCAGATCCGTGGCGCCCTCGAGGAGGGCATGGCAGGTGTCAAAGGCCGGAATGAACTCAGAGACAGGGGCGTCCAGATGCAGCAGGCCGCGCTCCACCAGCATCATAAGGGCCACGGTGGTCACTGGCTTGGTCATCGAATAAATGCGCGCCACAGTGTCCCTTTGAAAAGGGGTTTCATTTTCCAAACTGCGCAGACCGGTGGTATGATCAAAAACCACATCGCCCGCACGTGCAATCAGCAGCCCGCATCCGGCATATTTGCGATCAGCGACCAACCGGTCCATCCAACCTGACACAACCGACAACCGTTCAGGGTCCATGCCGCGCGCCTGCGCCTGTGCCTCTCCGATCAATGGGCCGCTCATTTGGTTCCCCCCCGTCTTACGCCTTTGATACAGACTGCCTGCATGGGGCGGGGCCGGGCAAGCTGGTAAGACTACGTAGTTTCTGTGCAGCGCCCGTCAAAGGTGCCATTTAAGGTGGCAATGCTCTTTGAGACACATGGGAATTGCCGCATAGTGACAGGCAACGGATATCCGCAAGTCCAAAGGACACGGCCACAGGAGAGAGGATGACGGATTTGACCAAGAGACTGAGCACTGTGCCATTTGTCCTGCGCCGGGCGGGACGCGGCCTGCTCTGCGCGCTGATCGCTGTGATCATGATGGCCGGGCTGAACACCGCGCAGGCGCAAGGCACGGATGACACGGCCTCTCAGCCAGGCGCGCAGACGGTCTATGTCTATGGCAACAGCCTTGTGCATCACCTGACGGAGACGGATGAGACCGCCGCGCCGCATTGGATGGCGCTGTTGGCGCAGGCCGCAGGCACGGAATTTGCACTGGATGGGCAATGGGGTTTCTTGCGGGATTTTGCCAACAGCGGCACGCCGGAGGCCAATTGGCGGTTTGCGCAGGTGCCGCGTGCATGGGGGCGGACGTATCGCAATTTTGCCGATGTGCCTTGGGATACGGTGATGATCACACCGGCCAATTTCATTCAGTATCAGGCACCGGAGCGCCCCTATGACGGGGACAACCCGGATCAGGCCAGCCCGGTGAGTGCCACGCTCGCCGTGATGGACAGGATGCAGGCCGAACTGGGGCCTGTGCGCATTGCGATCTATGAGGGCTGGGCCGATATGGGCAGCCAGGTGCGCCGGTTTCCGCCCAGCGCACGGCAGCTGCGCAAGTACCATCGCTTCAATGCTGGGGAGTATCACGATTGGTATGACACCTATGTCGCGGCCCTGCGCCGCGCGCGGCCCGAGGCACAGGTGGATCTGATCCCGGTGGCCAGCGTCATGGCAGAACTGCTGGACGGTGGGGTTTTGGATGGGCTGGCGGCAGAGGTGCTTTACAGTGATGACGCGCCGCATGGGACCCCCACAACCTATCTGCTGGCGGGGGCAATCACCTATGTTGCGCTGTTTCAATCGGAGCTTCCGCTGGAGGTGGATCTGCCCGCGAGCATTCATGCAGATGTGCGGACTTATTGGGAGGCGGTGCGGGATGAAATTCATCGACTGGTGTTGAAACCGGCACAGGCGGCGGCGCGGGAGGTGCCGCCCAATACGCCCTTTCGCACGCCCCCACGAGACACGTCCCAGCTGAGCCAGCAGGGATTGGCAGGCGTGGAGCTGGCTGGTTTGGGATTGGCCGATCCGGCGCTGGCCATGGGATTAAGCGGCATCAGCGACTGGTCCACACAGCAGCCCTTTATTGACCGGATGAAAACCGCACGCCCCTGGGTGGGGCATGTGGAGGGGCAATGGGGCGCCTTGAGCTTTGAGGATCTGCAGGACCGGGGGCTGGTGGATGAGACCGGCTGGATCTGGGGTCTGCCGGAAGACATCGACGCGGTGGAGAGCCTGCTGCTGACCAATCAGCCCGAAGCGGCCACCGGCATATCCGGATTGTACCGGGTGAGCTGGGAGGGCGCGGGCGCGGTGGAACTGACCGGGCGCGCGCGGGTGACACAGCGCGGCCCCAATACGCTCTGGTTTGACTTCACGCCGGGAGAGGGCCACGTGGGGCTTAAGATCCGGGAGCCGGACCCGGAGCGTGTGGGTGACTATGTGCGCAATATCACGGTGATTGCCCTGCCCCATATTCCGCTGTGGGAGGCGGGCGCGGTGTTCAACCCGGATTGGCTGAATGTGGTGGATGATCTGCGGGTGGTGCGGTTCATGGATTGGATGGATACCAACCATTCCACCCAGTCCCGCTGGGAAGACCGCCCGCTTAAGAGCGATTTCACCTATGGCTGGCGCGGGGTCCCGGTGGAGATCATGGTGCGGCTGGCCAATGAGATTGGTGCGGATGCCTGGTTCTCGCTGCCCCATCTGGCGGAGGCGGCCTATATCACCGCATTTGCCAGCTATGTGCGCGACCATCTGGACCCAGAGCTGCTGACCTATGCGGAATATTCCAACGAGCTTTGGAACTGGGGCTTTGAACAGGCGCAATGGGCGCTGCGAGAGGGCGAGGCGCGCTGGGGCAAGGGCAGCGATGTGCAGATGCAATTTGCCGGCATGAAAGCTGCAGAGATGGCGCAGCTCTGGGGGGAGGCCTATGGCGATCAGGCGGCGGCGCGGCTAGTGCGGGTGATTGCAACGCACACCGGCTGGCCCGGCTATGAACGCGGCCTGCTGGAGGCGCCTCTGTGGCAGGCAGAAGGAAACCCGACACCGGTGACGCAGTTTGATGCCTATGCGGTGACCGGGTATTTTGGTGTCTCGCTTGGGCTAGAGGAAGGCGCGGCACAGCTGCGGGCGTGGCTGGCGCAGGCCCGCACCGTGGCAGAAGCGGAGGGCGCGGCGCAGGGGCTACAGCGGGCGGCGCTGGCGGCCTATGTGGAGGCACATCAGTATGACGGGGTCTTTGCCAAAGCGGCAGAGGCGCTGCGGCAGGGGGATGTGGCCGAAATGCTGACAGAGTTCATGCCCTATCATGCAAAGAAAGCGCGGGAGCTGGATCTGGCGCTGGTGATGTATGAAGGGGGCAGCCATGTGGCGGGTGTGGGCGTGCAAGCCAATGACGACACCCTCACGGCATTTTACACCGCGTTCAGTGCCAGTGCGGAGCTGGCAGAGGTTTACAAAGACATGCTGGCAGCATGGCGCAGTCTTGGTGGGCGCAGTTTCAACGCCTTCACCGATGTGGGACGGCCCAGTAAATGGGGCAGCTGGGGCCATCTGCGCCACCTGTGGGACAAGACGCCGCGTCATGATGTGCTGACGGCCTATAACACCGCCGGGCCGCATTGGAGCACGGCCCGCGCAGAGCATGCGTTTCTGCACGGCGGACTTTACCTTGGCAGCGAAGACGCGGATCGTCTGGAGGGCACCGGCAAGCGGGATATCCTGCTGGGGGCAGGCGGCAATGACGTGCTGGTTGCGCGGGGGCGGGGCGATCTCTTGCATGGCGGCGCGGGCACGGACCGGGCGGTCTTGCCGGGCGCGCAGACAGATTATGCCTTCAGCCGCGATGGCGCGCGCATTCGGGCCACAGCTGCCGGGCGCAGCTACCTGTTGACCAGCATTGAAGCGGTGGCGTTTGAGAGTGCCCCTGCGCTTGTGCTGCCGATTGGTGGGCTTTTGTGACACAGCTGGCGCAGTTGGGGAGAAATCCCCTGCCCTGCTTCCGGTTGATCTGATATTTTTATCCACACCAACAGACAGAAGGCCCCCTGCACGGTGCTGAGCATCCTCATTCCCGCCAACAATGAAGGCGCGCATATTGGCGCCTGCCTGTCGGCTGTGCTGGCCTCAGAGGGGCTGGAGCAGGCACAGATTGTGGTGGCAGCCAATGGCTGTGTGGATGAGACAGCCACACTGGCGCGGGGCTTTGCCGAGACCGCGCGACAAAAAGGCTGGACACTGGAGGTGCTGGAGCTGCCTGCTTTGGGCAAAATGGGCGCGCTCAACGCCGCCGAGGCCTCCGCCACCTATGACACACGGGCCTATCTGGATGCGGATGTGATCGTGGATGCCGCCCTGCTAGGCCAAATTGCAACCGCGCTCTCCTCAGAAACGCCCCGCTATGCCAGCGGCCAACTGCGGCTCGCGGCGGCGCAAAGCTGGGCCACACGCGCTTACGCGCGCATTTATGCACAAGTGCCCTTCATCACCCACGGTGTGCCCGGCGCCGGGCTTTTTGCGGTCAACGCCGCAGGCCGCGCGCGCTGGGGTGCCTTTCCCGGCATTATTTCCGATGACACCTTTGTGCGCCTCCAGTTCTCCCCAACAGAACGGATTGGCGTGCGCGCCGGGTATGACTGGCCGCTGGTGGAGGGGTTTGGCGCGCTGGTGAAAGTACGGCGGCGTCAGAATGCCGGGGTGGCAGAGGTGGCCGCGACCTATCCCGATCTGTTGCAGAACGACGATAAGGTCACGCTCTCGCCACTGAAAAAACTGACCATGGCCCTGCGCGATCCTTTGGGCTTTGCCGTCTATGCAGGCGTGGCAGTGGCCGTGAAGCTGCGCCCGCAGCAGAGCACCGACTGGGAGCGGGGCAGATGAGCCGCCTTCGTCAGGTGAGGTCAGGCAATTCACTGGCCGCGCGGGCGCTGCGCAGTGGCGGGCTCACCATATTGGGATATGGCGGATCACAGGCCTTGCGGCTGGCCTCCAATCTGATCCTCACGCGGTTGCTTTTCCCCGAAGCCTTTGGGGTGATGAGCCTTGTATGGGTGTTTTTGCAGGGGCTCAACAATCTGAGCGATATGGGCGTGAGCCAATCCATCCTGCAAAGCAAACGGGGCGAAGAGCAGGATTTTCTCAACACGGCCTGGACCATTCAGGTCATACGCGGCGCGCTTTTGATGCTGTTGACCTGTGCGCTCGCAACGCCGGCAGCGGCCTTCTATGACGCTCCGGACCTGGCACAGATTTTGCCGGTGGTTGGGGTGACGCTGTTGGTGATGGGGCTGTTTCCCACCAAACATGATCTGGCAAACCGGCATCTGGCGCTTGGCCGGGTGACAGCGATTGATCTGATCGCGCAGAGCATTGGCCTTTTTGTGGGCGTGCTTGTGGCCTGGACCACTGGATCGGTCTGGGCGCTGGTGGCCAACGCGGTGACAGCGGTGGTGCTGCAACTGCTGCTGTATCAGCTGTTTCTACCCGGTGCGTCCAACAGGCTGCGCTGGGAGGGCACTGCCGCGCGTGAGCTGATCCATTTTGGCAAATGGATTTTCCTCTCCACTGCGGCGGGGTTCTTGCTGTCGCAGGGCGATAAGATCGTGCTGGGCAAACATCTGAGCCTTGAGGCCCTTGGGGTGTATAACATCGGCTATTTTCTGGCATCTTTCCCGCTGCTTCTGGGGGGAATGATGGTGCGGCGGCTGCTCATTCCGGTCTATCGGGAAAAGCCCCCCGGCGAGAGTGAGGCACATCGCGCAGCGCTGCATAAAATGCGCCTTCTGCTGAGCGCGGGGCTGTTTGTGCTTCTGTCTGCTGCCGCGCTTTTGGGGGTATGGCTTGTTGAGATGTTGTATGATCCCCGCTACGCGCTCGCAGGTGGCGTGGTTGTTTTACTGGCTCTGATGCAGATCCCGCAGATGGTGGCGATCACCTATGATCAGGCCGCGCTTGCTGCGGGCGACAGCCGGGGGTTTTTCATCCTGACCACAATCCGCGCCGCGCTGATGATGGGGGGCCTGATCTGGGGGGCGATGCAGTTTGGCCTGATTGGTGCGCTTGTGGGGCAAGGGATCGCCATGGGGCTGGCCTATCCGGCGGTGGTCTGGCTGGCGCGGCGACATGCGGCATGGGATGCGCGCCATGACGCGACATTCTGGTTGGCAGGGCTTATGCTGGCAGGCCTCGCCTTTTGGCTACATTTCGACGCCATAGAGAGGCTTTCTGCCCTTAATTTGCCCTGATTTGACCTTCCTCGCGGACCTTTGGGATTTTATCCTTAAGACAGGTGAAAGACTCCCCGATCCATTCAGGGGAACAGTGTATAGTGAAAAAACAGGTAGATGTGGTGAGTGAGCCGTTGAATCAGCAGATCAGTGAAACCGATATTGCGATTGTAGGCATGGCCGCCCATTTGCCGGGCGCGTCCGGGATTGAACAGTATTGGCACAATCTGAGGCAGGGCATCAGATCCATCCGCCACCTCACCGAAGAGGAGCTGCTTGCCCAGGGCGAAAGCCGCGCCAAGATGGCCCATCGCAACTATGTGCCTGCCGCCGCCATGCTGGATGGGTTTGCCGATTTTGAT
This sequence comes from Shimia sp. R11_0, assembly GCF_017744035.1. NCBI lineage: Bacteria > Pseudomonadati > Pseudomonadota > Alphaproteobacteria > Rhodobacterales > Roseobacteraceae > Shimia > Shimia sp. R11_0. The sequence continues at coordinate 168,429 of NZ_JAGHQY010000006.1, forward strand.
GCGGAGTTTTTTGGGCTCTCGCCCAAAGAGGCGGCAATCATGGATCCGCAGCATCGTCAGTTTCTTGAAGTGAGCTGGGAGGCACTGGAAAATGCGGGCCATATGCCGGAGCGTTTTGAGGGCCCGATTGGGGTTTTCGGCGGCTGTGGCATGGGCAGCTATTTTTACTTCAACATTTGTTCAAACCGCGATCTTGTGGATAGCACCGGCATGTTCCTGTTGCGCCACACCGGCAATGACAAGGATTTCCTGACCACCCGTCTGAGCCATATTCTGGATCTCAAGGGACCGAGCCTTGGGGTGCAGACCGCCTGTTCTACCTCTCTGGTGGCTGTGCATTATGGGGCGCAGGCGTTGTTGAATGGCGAATGTGACATGGCGCTTGCGGGCGGCGTGACCATCGAATTGCCGCATGGGCGAGGCTATGTGTTTGAAGACGGTGAAATCCTGTCTCCTGATGGTGCCTGTCACGCGTTTGACCACCGCGCGCAGGGCACGGTGTTTGGCTCTGGTGCGGGCGTGGTGGTGCTGCGCCGGCTGGCGGATGCAGTGGCGGATGGCGATCATATCTGGGCGGTGATCAAGGGATCGGCGGTCAACAATGATGGCGCGGACAAAGCCGGGTATCTCGCCCCTTCGGTGGGGGGGCAGGCTGCGGCGGTGGCGGATGCGCTGGCCCTCGCAGAGGCGCGCGCGGACACGGTGGACTATGTGGAGTGCCATGGCACCGGCACCTATCTGGGCGATCCGATTGAGGTGGCGGCCCTGACCGAAGCCTATCGCGAAACCACGCAGGAGACGGGGTTTTGCCGGATTGGCTCGGTGAAAACCAACATCGGCCATCTGGACACTGCCGCAGGAGCGGCGAGCCTGATCAAGACCGCGCTGGCGCTGCATCACAAAGAAATGCCGCCCTCATTGGGCTTTGAAAAACCCAATCCGGCAATCGATTTTGCCGCCAGCCCTTTTGCGGTGAACGCGGCGCTGCGCCCTTGGGAGGCGCGCAAAGGGCCGCGCCGGGCTGGCGTCAACAGCCTTGGGGTGGGCGGCACCAATGCGCATGTGATCGTGGATGAGGCCCCGCAACGGGCGGCCAGCCAGGCCAGCGACTGGCCGTTTCAACTGATTGCCGTCTCAGGGCGGACGCAAAAGGCGCTGGAGGCCAATGCGAACAATCTGGCAGCACATTTGAGGGCCCACCCGGAGCAACCCCTGGCGGATGTGGCGCATACGCTACTGACCGGTCGGCGCGCCTTTGAAAAGCGGCGTGTGGTGGTGGCGGACAGCCATGCGGCGGCGGCGGAGTATCTGGAGAGCGGCCATGCGCGGCGTGTCTTCACCCATACGGCAGAAGCCGCAGCGCCCGAGGTGATCTTCATGTTCCCTGGTGGCGGCGCGCAATATGTCGGCATGGGGCGGGATCTGTTTGAAACCGAACCGGTGTTTGAAGAGTGGATGGAGCGCGGTTTTGCCCATCTGGCGGGCAAAGGCGGCGAAGAGCTGCGCGCGCTCTGGCTGGCGGAAGGGGAGGCTGTTGCGCAGGCGCAGGAGCGTCTGAAACAGCCAAGTTTGCAGCTGCCACTGATCATGATGGTGGAATATGCACTGGCGCAGCTCTGGATGAGCTGGGGGGTGACCCCTGCGGCGCTGGTGGGGCATTCTATGGGAGAAAACACCGCCGCCTGTCTGGCGGGGGTGATGTCCTTTGAGGAGTGTCTGGGGCTGGTGCAGCTGCGCGGGCAGCTGTTTGACACGGTGCCGGCAGGCGGGATGCTCTCCATTCCTTTGCCGCTGAGCGAGGTGACACCCCATCTGGATGAGACGCTGGACATTGCCTCGGTGAATGCGCCTGCGCTGACGGTGGTGTCGGGGCCGGATGCGGCGCTTGAGGCTCTGGCGACGACGCTGGCCGCGCAGGAGATCGAGACCCAGCGTGTGCCGATCAATATCGCCGCGCATTCGCGCATGCTGGAGCCAATTTTAGGCCGCTTTGGCGACTATCTGCGCAGCATAGACCTGCACCCGCCGCGCCTGCCGATCCTCTCCAACCGCTCTGGGGCCATGTTGCTGGATAGTGAGGCGACGGATCCTGAGTATTGGGTGGCCCATCTGCGCAATACGGTGCTGTTTGCCGACAACATCACCACGCTCGCGCAGGAAAGCGGGCGGGTTTACCTCGAAGTGGGGCCAGGCAAAGCGCTGTCCTCATTGGTCAAAATGCATGGGCAGGTGAAAGCAGACAAGGTGCTCTCTGCCCTGCGTCACAGCGACGATGACATCGCAGATGATGCCTATTTTCTCACCGTTCTGGGGCAGCTCTGGGCCTGCGGTGTGGCGGTGGATTTTGACCAATATTGGGGGGATGTGCCGCGACAGAAGGTTGTTCTGCCCTCTTATGCCTTTCAGCGCAGCCGGTATTTCATCGAACCCGGCCAAGACAGGGTTGACCGCCCTGATGACCTGTTGATGCGGCTGCCGGACACGGCCGACTGGAGTTATGCCCCGGTCTGGACCCCAAAATTGGCCGCCTGTGAGATCGATGTGGAGACCGATCTGGCCACGGCGGATCCACACAGCTGGCTGATTTTTCTTGATCCCTGGGGCACGGGTGCGGCGCTGGCCGCGCGCCTGCGCGAGGCTGGTCAGGATGTGGTGACTGTCACCACATCAGATGCCTTTGCGGAACTTGGGCCTGACAGCTATGCGCTGGCACCAGAGCGGGGGCGGGACGGCTATGACGCCCTGATCCAGAGTCTGATGCGCCAGGGCCGCGTTCCCGATCGCATCCTGCATCTGTGGCTTCTGACCGAAGACGAACGCCATCGCCCCGGATCCAGTTTTTTCCACCGCAATCAGGAACAGGGGCTTATGAGCCTCTTTTTCCTCGCCCAAGCGGTGAGCAGTGAAAACCTGCCCACGCCGCTGCACATCACCACGGTCACATCCGGTGCGGTTCAGACCCGCAAAGAGCCGCTGCCCTATCCGGAGAAGGCGACTGTTTTGGGGGCGGTACAGGTGATTGGGCGCGAATTGCCCGGGGTGCGCTGTTCCCTGCTGGATGTGGAGCCGCCCACACGCAAATCGCGCGATGCGCTGGTGGTCAAACTTCTTGAAGAGGTTTTTGCCCGCCCCGAAACGCCCGCCCAAGCACCCCTCGCAGCATGGCGCGGCGAGAAGCGGTTTGAGCGGGGCTATCGCAAGGTGACGCTGGAGGCGCCTGCCCCAGACACCGCACAAGACACCGCACAGATGCCCGTCTGGAAAGAGGGGGGGACCTATCTGATCACAGGGGGATTTGGCGGCATTGGTCTGACGCTGGCAGAGCGGATGATCCGGGACGCCGGGGCCAATGTGGTATTGCTGGCGCGGGAGGCATTGCCGCCGCGCGCAGATTGGGCGCGCCATCTGCAGAGCCACGCGCCACAGGACCGGATCGCACAGCGTATCCGCGCCATAGAACGGCTGGAAAGCCTTGGGGGGCAGGTGCTCCCGCTGGCAGCAGACGTCTGCAACCTTGATGAGATGACAGAGGCTGTGGCACAGGCCCGCGCCACTTTTGGCCGCGTGGATGGCGTGGTGCATGCCGCAGGTGTGATTGAGGATGGTCCGCTTCTGAGCAAGACCTCCGCCACAATTGATGACGTTCTGGCCCCCAAGTTACATGGCACAGAGGTGCTGGCGCAGCTGTTCCCGGATGGGGCGCTGGATTGGCTGGTGCTGTTTGCCTCCTCCTCCACGGCGACGGCCCCGGCGGGGCAGATCGACTATGTGGCGGCCAATGCCTATCTGAACGCCTACGCGCAGGCGCGGCAGGGTGGCAAGACCCGCGTCTGTGCCATCAATTGGGGCCTGTGGGCAGAGGTTGGCATGGCGGCCGAGGCTGTGGCAGCGCGGCAGGGCCATGGGCAGGACACTGCGACCACAGAGATTGATGCGCCCCTCTTGCAGGAGGCCGGGTTTGATGGCGCAGGCAATCGCATCTTCCTCAGTCGTCTGACGGCGACGGATTGGCTTTTGAATGAGCATCGCACCCGGGATGGGGATGCAGTGATGCCCGGCACGGGCTATATTGCGCTGGCCTATGAGGCGCTCAAAGCTCAAGGGGAAACCGCACCTTTTGCCCTCCAGGATCTGGTATTTTTGCGCCCCCTGCATGTGGCAGAGCACGCGGAGGCGCGGCTGAGGCTGCGCATGATCCGCTCTGAGGAGGGCTATCATCTGCAGGTGCAGAGCGCGGTGCCGTTTGAGGGTCAGGCGGGATGGCAGACTCATGCAGAGGCGCGGATGTGCCCCGCGCCACAGATGCCTGCCGCGCCTTTGAGGCTGGCAGAGATCAAGGACCGCTGCCCGATACAGCAAAACGGTTTTGGCAGCGCATTGGCCGCCCCGCAGGAGGCGCATATGCGGTTTGGGCCACGCTGGCAGGTATTGCGTGAAACGGCGCTTGGCACCGGCGAGGGGCTCGCACGGCTGTCATTGGACAGCGCCGCGCAAGCCGATGGGCTGCAGCTGCATCCGGGCCTATTGGACATTGCCACCGGCTGGGCGATGGATCTGATCCCCGGCTATGCGCAGGGGCATCTTTGGGTGCCTGTGGGCTATGGTCGTATGACCCGTCATCATGCTCTGCCAGAGGAGGTGTTCAGCCATGTGCGCCTCATCGCAGGCAGCAGTGCCGAGGGAACGGCACGGTTTGACGTTTGGCTGAGTGGGGCGGATGGGCAGATTTGCGTCACGGTGGAAGGTCTGTCGCTGCGGCAGGTGACAAGCGCAGCGGGTTTTACCAGAGCGCAACCGCTGAGCCGGTCCGAAGTGACCTTTGAGGGGGGCGGAGCACAGGTCCCGCTGTCGGCCGCTGAAACGCGACTGGCGCATAATCTGTCACAGGGGATCCCACCATCGGAGGGTGCGGCCTTGTTTGAGGCGGCGTTGCGCACAGAGCGACCTGTGGTGGTGATTTCCTCGCTGAATCTGCCCGCGCTGATCACCCAGAGCGCGGTGGGACCGGAAACACAGGCCGGCCCCTCTCAGAGCTTTGAGCGGCCCGAGCTTGAGACGGATTATGTTGCGCCGGAAACGGATATTCAGCGTGTGCTGGCGGGCTTCTGGCAGGAGCTTCTGGGTGTGGCGCAAGTGGGCATCCGCGACAGTTTCTTTGATCTGGGAGGCCACAGTCTGATTGCGGTGCGCCTGTTTGCCATGGTCAAAAAAGCCTGGGCGGTGGAGTTCCCGATTTCGGTGCTGTTTGAAGCGCCCACCATTGAAAGCTGCGCGGCCCTGATCGCGGATCGGGTGGGGGATGCCCCGTCTGGCCAAGGCCAGACCGCGCCGGGTGAAGGCGTCGCGCCGGACGGCGGGGCGTCTGAAACAGGCGCGCTCGCCCCTGCTGCGCGGGGCAGCCGGTTCACCCATCTGGTGCCGATGCACCAAGGCGAAGGCGGCGCGCGCAGGCCGTTTTTCCTTGTGGCGGGCATGTTTGGCAATGTGCTCAACCTGCGCCATCTGGCCCATCTGATTGGGGCGGACCGGCCCTTTTATGGCCTGCAGGCACGCGGGCTTTTTGGCGATGCCACGCCGCATGACGATCTGGTGCAGGCCGCAACAGACTATATCGCAGAGATCAAACAGGTGCAGCCAGAAGGGCCTTATCTGCTTGGCGGCTTCTCCGGAGGCGGCATCACCGCCTATGAGATCGCTCATCAGTTGGAGGCACAGGGCGATGTGGTGGCCTTGGTGGCCCTGCTGGACACGCCGCTGCCGGTGCGCCGCCCGCTGTCACGGCAGGACCGGATGCGCATTCAGATGCAGGAGCTCAAATCCAAAGGTGTGGCCTATCCGCTGATCTGGGCGAAGAACCGCATGGCCTGGGAGATCCAGAAGCGGCGGCCTGCGGCGGCCACAGAGGGTGCGGCGCAGGGGCAGCAGTTCCATGACGCCGAGATCGAAGCGGCGTTTTTGCGCGCTGTGGCGCGCTATCCGATGCGGCCCTGGCAGGGCAATCTGGTACTCTTCCGCCCGCCGCTGCAAGGCAAATGGGATATGGGAGATGGCCGTCTGGTGGATGCGGATCGGGCCTATGTGTTTCACGACAACGACTGGCGGCAATGGGTGCCTGATGTGGCGGTCTTTGAGGTGCCCGGCGATCATGACAGCATGGTTTTGGAGCCCAATGTGCGGGTGCTGGCCACGCGGATGAAAAAGGCGATTGTCGCGGCGGAGGCCAAGTCCGCACAGCCCCCGCATCAGGAGGCCGCAGAATGAGCGCCCCCACTCTTCTCACCGTGATTTTGAACTGGCGCACGCCACAGATGACCCTGAAAGCGGCGGAGGCGGCCGCGCGGGAAATGGCCGGGATCGACGGGCAGATCGTCATTGTCGATAATGACAGCGGGGATGGCTCCTTTGAGCAGATGACGGCCGCCATAGCTGAGACTGACTGGGCAGGCACGCCTGTGGAGGTTGTGCAATCCGGCCACAATGGCGGCTTTGGCGCGGGCAATAATTTTGGCATCCGTCACGGGCTGGCGCAGCGGGATTTTGACTTTGTCTATATCCTCAACTCTGATGCCTTCCCCGATGCGGGCAGTCTGCGCGCCCTGATGGATCACCTGACCCATACCCCCACCTGTGGCTTTGCGGGATCTTATATTCATGGCGAAGACGGCACACCGCATCTGACCGCCTTTCGCTTTCCCTCGATCTGGGGAGCGCTGGAAGGCGCGGCGCGGATCGGGTTGATCAGCCGACTGCTGCATCGTCATATCGTGCCTCTGCCCATCCCTGCGGAAACCACGCGGGTGGATTGGCTGGCCGGGGCCTCGATGATGATACGGCGCGCGGTGCTCGAAGAGATCGGCCTGTTTGATGAGCGCTTCTTCCTGTATTTTGAGGAAACCGATCTCTGCCTGCGCGCCCAGCGCGCCGGATGGCACACCGATTATGTGCGCAGCAGCGCAGTGACCCACATTGGCTCTGTCTCCACCGGCATGAAACAGTGGCGGCGTATTCCCCAGTATTGGCTGGACAGCCGCCTCTATTACTTCCGCAAAAACCATGGGCGTCTCACCGCTGCGCTGGCAACGCTGGCGCATCTTGTCGGGCATCTGCTCTGGCAGTTGCGGCGTCTCATCGGGCGCAAACCGGCGCAGGATCCGCATCTGTTTGGCTGGGACATGACACGCCATTATCTGAGCGTGCTGGTGCAGCGGACACCCCCTGCATCCCCCCAAACACCGACAGTGCCCCTACGCAAGGAGGCAAAATCATGAGCCTTGATACCTTCAGCCAAACCGCGCCGATGTCTGCGGTGATGATCGGCAATGAAAGCCTGCTGATCCAATGCGCCACCCTGTGGCAGGACATGGGGCATGAGTTGATCGCCGTGGTGACTCGCGCGCCTGAGCTGACCCTCTGGGCGCAGGATCAGGGCCTGCGGGTGATTTCATCAGATGCCGATATTGCAGGAGAATTGCTGGGCGCGCGGTTTGACTGGCTGTTGAGTGTGGCCAATCTTGACATGCTCCCGGATGCCTTGCTGAAACTGCCTGCCAAAGGTGCGGTGAATTTTCATGATGGCCCACTGCCGCGCTATGCGGGCGTCAATGCCCCGGTCTGGGCGCGGCTTCATCAGGAACCCCGCCACGGCATCACCTGGCATAAGATGGAAAGTGGCGCGGACACCGGCGAGATTGTCGTGCAGCGTATGTTTGATGTCAGCCAGAATGATACCGCTCTGACGCTGAACACCAAATGTTATGCCGCCGCTATCGACAGTTTTCCGGAGGTGATCCGCGCGCTTGGCGAGGGCTTGCCAGACTGTCGGGCGCAAGATTTCAGTCAACGCAGTTACTACAGCCGCGCCCAACGCCCTGCCGGGGCCGCACGGCTGGACTTTCGCCATGATGCACAGGAGGTGGTGGCGCTGATCCGGGCGCTGGATCATGGCAGCTATTTCAACCCGCTTTGGGCCCCCAAATTTGTCGCCGCCGGGCGGGTTCTGCTGACAAACACCGCAGCTGTGGCGGAGAGTGCTGGGCATGGGGAGCCCGGTGCGGTTCTGCAGGTGTCCGATCAGCAGGTCACCGTGGCCTGTGGCCGGGGTGCTGTGGTGCTGGGTGGATTGACCGATGCCAACGGTGTGGCCGTGACGGCGGATCAGGTGATCCGCGCCGGTGAACGCCTGCCCTTGCTGGACAAAGCCGCCACGGAGAGCCTCAGCGCCACCATGACAGGTATTGCCAAGGCCGAGGCCCACTGGCGGGCGCGGCTGGCAGAGTATGTGCCCGCCAGCCTGCCGTTGATCCGGGACGGTGGCGAGCTTACAGACATGCAGCAGGTACCGCTGAAGATTTCCGAAACCCCCTCCAAGCGTATCCTGACCGCGGTGGCCCTCTGGGCGCTGCGGTCGGGCCTTCCGGAGGTGTGTGACGTCGCCTATCGTGGTGCGACACATCCGCAGGCTGCGGGCCTTCTGTCGCCCTGGGTGCCTTTGCGCCTTGGGGCAGAGCTGTTGCAGGGCACGGTGGCAGACGCCCATGCGGCCATGTCTGCGCGCTGTGATGATGTTGAGCGCCAAGGCAGTTTTGCCAGCGATCTGATTGCCCGGGATCCAAATCTGACGCCACTGACCATACCGGATCTGGCCGTCAGCATGGGCGCCATCGCCGCCCCTATCGAGGGCGCGGCCCTGACCGTTGCCATTGGGGTCTCTGGTGCGGTGCTGCATTATGATGCGGCGCGGATTACGCCGGATCATGCAGATCGTCTGGCTGCGCGTCTGACGCTTGTCTGTGAGGAGATCACCACCAAAACCCATGTGAAAGACATTGCGGTTTTGCCGGAGGCAGAGCGCACAGAGGTGCTCACCCACTGGAATGCCACAGAAGCGCCTTTTGAAGCGGATGCCACCATGGCGGCGCAGTTTGAGGCGCAGGTTGTTAAAACGCCGGACGCGCCTGCTCTGATCTTTGGGCATGATAGCCTGAGCTATGCTGAACTCAATGCGCGCGCCAATCGCACCGCGCATGTGCTGCGCGATATGGGCGTGACGCGGGGCGCGCTTGTGGGTCTTTGCCTGCGGCGCTCTCCCGATCTGGTGGTGGCGGCGCTCGCGATCCTGAAAGCCGGGGGGGCTTATGTGCCGATGGACCCGAGCTACCCTGCGGAGCGTCTGGCGCATTACCTAAGCGACAGCGGCTGTGCCGTGATCGTGACACAGGCGGCTTTGGCAGGAGAGCTGCCCGCGCATGACGCGCAGCTGCTTGAACTGGACCGGGACGCGCGACTTGGCTCAGCGCCCAGTGCCGCGCCAGATCCCCTCACCACCGGCGCGGATCTCGCCTATCTGATCTACACCTCCGGCTCTACCGGCACGCCCAAGGGTGTGATGGTCACCCATGGCAATGTGGCCAATTTCTTTGCAGGGATGGATACCCGCGTGCCGCATCAGGCCGGGGACACATGGATGGCGATCACCTCGCTGTCGTTTGATATTTCAGTGCTCGAACTCTTCTGGACCCTGTCGCGGGGTTTCAAGCTGGTGCTGTCAGGCGATGAGACCAGCACGCAGATTTCCAATGGGCGGTTGCCTGCGGCGGCTGGTGGTATGGATTTCTCGCTCTATTACTGGGGCAATGATGATGGGCAGGGCAGCAAGAAATATGAGCTTCTGCTGGAGGGGGCCAAATTTGCCGATGCGCATGGGTTCTGCGCGGTCTGGACGCCAGAGCGGCATTTCCACGCCTTTGGCGGGCCCTATCCCAACCCTTCGGTGACCGGGGCCGCCGTGGCGGCGGTGACCAAGCAGATTGGGGTGCGGGCCGGCTCCTGTGTCTCACCGCTGCATCACACCGCGCGCATTGCCGAAGAATGGGCGGTGATTGACAATCTGACCAATGGGCGGGCTGGCCTGGCGATTGCCAGCGGCTGGCAACCGGATGATTTTATCCTGCGACCGGAAAACACGCCGCCTGCGAATAAAACGGCGATGTTTGCGCAGATGGAAGATCTGCGCCGTCTGTGGCGTGGAGAGGAGGTGCCTTTCCCCAAGAAAGACGGCAGCCTGCATCCGGTGCTGACACAGCCACGCCCGGTGTCCAAAGAGCTGCCGCTGTGGGTGACCACGGCGGGTAATCCGGAGACCTGGAAAGAGGCGGGGCGCAATGGCTGCCATGTGCTGACACATTTGTTGGGGCAAAGCGTGGAAGAGGTCGGCGAGAAGATCGCACTTTATCACGATGCGCTGCGCGCAGCCGGGCATGACCCCAAGGATTTCACTGTCACGCTGATGCTGCATTCCTTTCTGGCAGAGGATCGCGACACTGCGCGTGAGATCGCGCGGGAGCCGATGAAAGATTACCTGCGCTCTGCGGCCGGGTTGATCAAAAGCTACGCCTGGGCCTTTCCGGCGTTCAAGAAGCCCGAAGGGGTGAACAACGCCTTTGAGCTGGATCTGGGCAGCCTGAGCGAAGAGGAGCTTGAAGGCATTCTGGATTTTGCCTTTCAGCGCTATTTTGAGGACAGCGGCCTGTTTGGCACGGTGGAGGATGCGCTGGACCGGGTGGAGCAGGTCAAGCGCATTGGGGTGACAGAGATTGCCTGTCTGATTGATTACGGCATCGACAGCGCCACGGTGCTTGACGGGCTGAAACCGCTGGCAGAGGTTCTGCGGCGGGCCAATGAGGGCGGGGAGCTGGACCCCGAGGATGTATCAATCGCGGCGCAGATGATCCGCCACGGGGTGAGCCATCTGCAATGCACCCCGTCGATGGCGCGGCTGTTGAGCGACAATGAAGAAGCGCGGTTTGCGCTTGGCGCGGTCAAGCAGCTTATGGTGGGAGGCGAGGCGCTTTCGGGAACCTTGGTGGCGGATCTGAACGCCGCCACGGATGCGCAGGTGCAGAATATGTACGGCCCGACAGAGACCACGATCTGGTCCACCACGGCGCTGGCGGATGCGCGCGAGGGCGTGGTCCAGATCGGTACGCCCATTGCCAATACGCAGGTCTATGTTGTGGATGACGCGCTGGAGCCGGTGCCGGTGGGGGTGGCCGGAGAGCTGTTGATTGGCGGCGCAGGTGTGACGCGCGGCTATTGGCGGCGCGATGCCTTGACGGCTGAGCGGTTCATTGAGGCACCCTTTGGCACGGGGCGGCTCTATCGCACCGGAGATCTGGTGCGTTGGCGCGATGATGGTGCGCTGGATTTTCTGGGGCGTGTGGACCATCAGGTAAAGCTGCGCGGCTACCGGATTGAACTGGGCGAGATTGAAACCCGTCTGGAAGAGATCGGGGGAGTGGCGCAGGCCGTGGTGATGGCGCGTGAAGACAGCCCCGGTGATGTGCGGCTGGTGGCCTATCTGCGCGGGGATGTGCCCGCCGAAGCGGAGCTGCGGGCCGCCCTGCGTGCGCAGCTGCCTGCCTTCATGCGGCCCCAGCACTATGTCACGCTGAACAGTTTCCCGCTGACCCCCAATAAAAAGGTCGACCGCAAGGCCCTGCCTGCGCCGGAAGAAAGCCGCAAGCTCTCCACGCCCAAAGCCGCGCCACAGGAGGTTGCGCCGGTTGCCAGCGGCGGGGATATGACCAGACTGATCGCCGAAGTCTGGGCCGAGGTGCTGGGCGTGCGGGATGTCTCATTGGGGGACAATTTCTTTGATCTGGGCGGGCACAGTCTTTTGGCGGTGCAGGCCCATCGCGATATCCGCAGGCGCAGCGGGGCAGAGAAGCTGTCGATCACCGATGTGTTCCGCTTCCCCACTTTGGGCGCGCTGGCCGGGCGTGTTGAGGCGCTGGTGGGCCCTCCGAAGCCTGACGATGCCCCGGAGGCGCGCGCCGCCGAAGAGGTCAGCGCACAGGCCACAAACCGTGCGGAAACCATCAGCAAACGGCGCGCCATGCGCGCAAGGCGGCGGACGCGGAGCACGTGAGCCGAGAAGCCGACCATTTGACCGCACTGAAGGCACAGACCGAAGCCTGTCTGCCCGAAGGGGTTGCTGTTGCAGTGGCGGATCCCACCACGAAAGATGCGCCGCTTTGGCCACAAGAAGCGGCGGCAGTGGCCAAAGCCGTGCCCAAGCGGCGTCTGGAATTTGCCGCTGGGCGGCTGGCCGCGCGCCAAGCCATGGCAGAGCTGGGCTGGGGCGCACAGCCCCTGCCCGCACAAGCGGATCGCACGCCGCTCTGGCCCGAAGGGCTCACCGGGTCGATCAGCCATGACGCCAGCAGCTGTCTTGCCGTTGTTGGCCTTCTTGAGGTCGTGCATGCGTTGGGGGTGGACGTAGAACCGAATACGCCGCTGCCCGAAGACTTGATCCCGGAAATCTGTCGGCCCGAAGAATTGGCGTGGTTGTCAGAGCACCCGGCCTCGCAACGGGGCCTGCTGGCACGACAGATTTTTTGTGCCAAAGAGGCCGTATTTAAGGCGCAGTTTCCGCTGACCGGGGCCCTGTTTGGCTTTGATGTGTTGCAGATCACGTTGCGCCCCCACGATGGCAGATTTTCAGCGCGTTTCACTGAGCCTGTGCAGGCGATCTCTGCGGACACTGAGATCCATGGACACTGCCAAACCACCGCAACGCATGTGGTGGCCACTGTGGCGCTTGGGGCGCGGGCGGGTATGGAAAACGCCAATTTCCCCGTTTGCGCCACGCGATGACCACATTGTCTGGCGATAGTCCCATGATAAGAGCGTGGGTGTGAGTCGCGCCGTAGCAGTGTTTGAGGACGGGTATGGATAAAATCCAGACGATTGGCGAAGTGCTGAGCATGCTGCGCAGGAGGTTTTTCCTGTGGGCCAGCGTTATTGCCGCCGGCCTCCTGCTTTCGCTTGCCTATGTGCTGAGCCTGCCGCGTGAATATGAAACCTCCGCCACCATACAGATCGAACAGCCCTCCATTCAGACCGGCACAACTTCGCCAGGGTCTCTGAATGCAGACATGCTGCAAAAGCTTCAGATTGTGGAGCAGCGCGTCATGGCGCGTGACAATCTGCTAACGATTATCGAGAAATTCGGCCTCTACAGCGATGCGCCGCTCAGCGACATGCAAAAGGTTGATCTGCTGCGCCGTGCCGCGCGGGTGGTGCATATCACCAACCCGGAATTCCGCTGGCGTCAGGACATCAGCCCCTCGGCACTTTTGGTGACCGTGCGCACAACCGATCCGGTGCTGGCGGCGAATGTGGCCAATGAACTGGTCAACAATGTGCTGGAACAGGAAGAGAAACGGCGCACAGCGCGGGTTGCGGAAACCCTGAGTTTCTTTGATGGCGAAGAGCGCCGCATTGAAGGCGCGATTGCGGCACTGGAACAACAGATTGCAAATTACAAACGCGAGAATGCTGTGCTGTTGCCCGGCGGCGTTGAAGCGCTGCGCACCCGGTTGGTGGATCTGCAGCAGATCGAACTGGAGGTGCAGCGTCAGATTTTGGACAATGCAGGCACCCCAACCAGCGGCACTTCCATACGGGCGCAACGGCTGCGGCGGCTGCAAGAAGAAAGCGAACTCTATCAGATCGAGATTGCGGAAATCGAAAGCGCAATCGCCGACATGCCGCGCATCGAACAACAGGCCAATCGTCTGCAACGCCAATTGGTGAAACTGGAAGAACAATATCAGGCCATCACCGTCGGCAAGGCGGAGGCGGAGATGTTACAGATGCTGGAGGCCAACCAGCAATCTGACAGTTTCACGGTATTGGAAAAAGCGCTGCCGCCGGATTGGCCCATTGCCCCTTCCCGCAAGCGCACGCTGGCGATGGGAGGTCTGCTCAGCGTGGTGGCCGCATTGAGCCTTGTGTTCCTGATGGAGCTGCGCAGCCCGGTGATTTACACCCGCAGCCAGCTGGAACGGCAACTGCGTCTGCGCGCGGTGGCAGCGATCCCGGTTCTTGAAACCCCCACAAAACGCCGCGCGCGTATTGTGCGCCGCATCCTTAAGGTCGGCGCGCTTGTGGCGGTTTTCGGCGGGCTGGCCGCAGCCATATTGAACCTCAGCCGCTAGGTTCAGTCCCAGACAGAAAACTGCCTATTTTTCGACGAAACAAGCCAAAACCAGCGCGTTTTCGCCGAATCACTCCTGCCCTTTGGCAGGAAATCGACTCACTGTGGAAAACCCGACTTGCGGCTTTGCGGAAACAATGAATTCAGAGGGCTAAAATCGTTTCCAAAAGACTAGTTTGCCCCTATCCGAATAGACACAATCTTAACCAAGACAAAACATTTCTAATTTTCAAAATTCACAAAAATCATTCAATTTCAAAACCTTATCAAAACCTATCCAAAAGTTAATGTGGATTTCTGAAAAATTGTGACTAAAGTGTGTTCTTGGGTGGGCGCTTCTTTGTAAGGAGCATCAAAGGACTACATCGCAAAGATCACTGAGATCGGCCCCTGCTGCCGGGGTGCTTTTCCGTCAGGACGATCACGAGAGCAACATCGCGGTTTTGAGCGACCACGATGACAGTGACTTTGCGCGTTCGATGATGCCCATCTGAGTAGGGTAATGGGGATTTGTAATGGCGATGTTTTCGCGCGACAATTTTGCACAGGGCTTTGAGGTTTCGCCTCCGCGCCGTGGTTTGTACCGCAGTGTGTTCAAGCGGGTCTTTGATGTGCTTTTTGTGATGACCATCGCGCTGCCGGTGACGCTTATCGTGACTGTTTTGGCGATTTTGATCGCAACAGATGGGCATTCCCCTTTCTACAGCCAAGAACGCGTGGGCAAGAACGGGAAGCGTTTCAAGATGTTCAAGCTGCGCTCAATGGTGCCCGATGCGGAGCGTAAGCTGGAGGCGTATCTGCGCGCCAATCCAGCGGCGCGGCTGGAATGGAATGAGAAGCAGAAGCTGACCCATGACCCACGGATCACACGGATCGGGCGCGTCATTCGCAAGACCTCGCTGGATGAGTTGCCGCAGTTCCTGAACGTGTTGCTTGGAACCATGTCTGTGGTCGGCCCGCGCCCGATGATGCCACAGCAGGTCGCACTCTATCCCGGCACAGCCTATTTTGAGATGCGTCCCGGTATCACTGGCTTTTGGCAGATTTCCGAGCGCAACGAATGCAGCTTTGCCGAACGGGCCATTCATGACAGCAATTATGACCGCGCGCTGTCTCTGCGCACCGATGCAAGCATCGTGCTGCGCACGGTTGCTGTGGTCACCGCTGGCACCGGCATGTGAGCCGGGTTTTGAGACGCGGCCATAGCTGACAGATTTGGACTCGCGCGCTATAATTGCAGCGCGCGTGTAGGGTTTTCGCCCTTTCAACGTCGCCCAATGCGGCAGACAACCCAGGAAGACAGCTCTCAAAATGCCCAATGCGCTTGCCACTTTGATGCTGCTGCTTTGGCCCGTGGTGATCTGGCGCCTTTTTATCAGCCTGCCACCCGGGCGCGCATTGATCTGGTCCTTGCTGGGGGCCTATCTACTGTTGCCCCCGCCACCTGCGGAATTTGACTTTCCGCTGATGCCTGCGCTGGACAAGACCAGCCTGCCCAATGTTGCCATATTGATCGCGGTTTTCTTTGTGCTGCCACAGCGCCCCAAACTTTTGCCCGATCACACATTGGCGCGGGTATTGCTGGCGGTTTTTGTGCTCTGTCCGATTGCCACGGTATTCACCAATGGCGAGCCTCTGATTTTCACCGAGACCTATATTCGCGGGCTCTATCTACAAGATGCCATAGCCCAGCCCATCAATCGGTTCATCCTTGTGATCGGCTTTCTGATGGCGCGGGCCTTGTTGACCACGGCACAGGACCAGCGTGATCTTCTGGTGGCGCTGATGATTGCGGGGCTGGCCTATTCTGTGCCAATCCTGCTTGAGGTCCGGCTCAGTCCGCAATTGAACAATTGGGTCTATGGCTATTATCAGCACCTGTTTTCCCAGACCATTCGCGGGGGTGGCTATCGCCCGATGGTGTTCCTCTATCATGGGATCTGGCTGGCGTATTTTGTACTCACGGCGCTCTTGGCCACATTGGCGTTGTGGCGGGGTGACAGCGGCACAAGCCGGGCCAAATACTTACTGGCGGCGCTTTATTTTGCTGTTGTGCTCGTGCTGTGCAAAACGCTGGCGACGCTGATTTATGCCACGCTTGCAGGTGTGGTGATTCTGCTGCTGTCCAGTCGCGCACAGGTACGTATTGCTGCCCTGCTCGCGCTTGTGACACTCAGCTATCCGGTGCTGAAATCCGCCGATCTCGTGCCAACAGAGCTTATTCTATCCCGCGCAGAAGCGGTGAGTGCGGATCGGGCGCAATCGCTGAATTTCCGACTGGAGAATGAGGATGTCCTGCTGGAGCGCGCCCTGCGCAAGCCGCTGTTTGGTTGGGGCATATGGGGGCGCAACCACCTGCATGACCCAACCACGGGCCTGATCACAACGGTGACCGATGGGTTCTGGATCATTGTGATGGGGGTCTGGGGCTGGTTTGGATACATCGCACAGTTTGGCCTGATGTCGCTGCCGATTTTCCTCGTGGCGCGCGAATTGCGGCTGCGCCATCAGGCGGATCAGGACAGCTTCCACAAGGGCACCTCCTTTGCCTTCACCGAGGGCACGCAGGCACAGGAGATGCCGCACAGAACGCTGTCGCCTTACCTTGGGCCTCTGGCGGTGATGCTGGGCTTCAATCTGGTCGACATGCTGCCCAACGCCACGCTGACACCGACCACATGGCTGATTGCTGGCACGCTTCTGGGTCATGCGGAACTGATGGCGCGGCTGCGCAAGGGGGAAGACACGGTGCCACCCTCCGAGAGTGCGCATGCCGATGTCACACAGCCCCCCGCAGAGGCGGACCCGCGCAACCGCCACGTGTTATAAGACCTGCTGTAGGGCGGCTCAGAGGGTGGGATATCCCGGTTTCATCTTCAGAATGCGTGCCGGCACGCCGCCCATCACGGCCCCGGCGGGCACATCGGCGGTGACAACAGCATTGGCGCCGATCTCTGCATCCTGACCCACAATGAGTGGCCCAATCAGCTTGGCACCTGCACCGACGTCCACATGCCCTTCAAGCACCACGGCACCCGCCAGCGTCACTTGATGCATCAGTTGGCAATTCACACCGATACGCGCCGCAGGGTGCACGATGATGCCGGTGGGATGGGGCAGCCGCAGGCCGCCTGCAATCTCCATATTGAGATGTAGCTCCGATTGAGTGACCAACGACCAGAAGCGATGCACCAGAACCCAGTATTTTGACGCAAGCGTGCCCCAAAGCCCGCCCTTGGCCTGTGCCGCCTGGTAGCGGCGCAGCGCCCGCAACAGCTTGGGGCCCGCGTCCCAGAATCGCTGAGGCACTTCCCGTGTCCAATCCGGGATGGTGGCAGAAACACTGGCTTCTTTTTGCACGGTAAGACACCTCCAAACAGTCACAGAACGGGCACCTGCGCTTTCAAAACGTTGTCGCAAAACCTCTGTGTTAAAGCAACTTTATCATCCGATGGTGCAAAACTTGCCCAAGCCAAAGGAGATGTGTTTGTTGTGATGCAACGACAGAATGACGCGAGGATCAGCACGCGTATGACCCGTGCCCTGCCAGAGGATGACCCAGAGACTGCGGATGTCACACCGCCAGAGGCCAGCGGCATGGCCTCTGACGGGATGACGCCCGGTGGTGCGGCCCATCGCGCAGAGATTGACGGGCTGCGCGCCATCGCGGTTCTGGCCGTGGTGTTCTATCATTTTGGCGTGCCCGGCTTTGGCGGTGGTTTTGTCGGGGTGGACATCTTCTTTGTCATTTCCGGCTTTCTGATTGGCGGAATTTTGTGGCGGGAGCATCAGGCCACCGGCAGGCTTGCGCTTGGTGCATTTTACATGCGCCGCATACGGCGGCTGGCCCCGGCGTATTTTGTCATGGCCTTTGCGGTTCTGGCCATTGGGTCGCTGATCCTGCTGCCCAGTGATTTCCGCGAGACGGCAAAAGGCGTGATTGCTGCCACGGTCTATCTCTCCAATATCCTGTTCTTTCGGCAGGCGGGCTATTTTGATGGCGCGGCAGAAGAAAAGATCATGCTGCACAGCTGGTCTTTGTCGGTGGAGGAACAGTTTTACATCTTCCTGCCGCTGGTGTTCTTGCTGTTTGCCCGCAATCGCACGGTGTTGATGGCGGCGCTTGGCAGTTGCTTTGCCCTGTCGCTGATCAGCAGTGTTGCGATGACATTTCAGGCGCATACGGCGGCATTTTACCTGTTTCCCTTTCGCGCCTGGGAGCTCTTGGCGGGGGTGGGCCTTGCGATCCTGACCATCGAGAAGCCAGAGCTGTGGCGCCCACATCAGGCGCTGAGCTGGGCCGGGCTGGCGCTGGTTCTGGCCTCTGTGGTGTTGGTGCAGCCGGGTGCGGCTTTTCCCGGCGTGCAGGTGATTTTGCCGGTGCTGGGCACGGTGCTGCTGATTGGCAATGGCACGCAGGACAATCTGGTCAACAGCGCGCTGTCCCAGCGGGTGCCTGTGCTGATTGGGTTGATGTCTTATTCGCTCTATCTGTGGCACTGGCCGGTGTTCACGCTCACCACCTATTTGCAGGAACGCTATGCCGGGCCTGCGGAAACCGCGCTTTGGATTGCCATTTCATTTGTGCTTGCCGGTCTGTCATGGCGTTTTGTGGAACAACCCGTTCGGCGCGCAACCGGGCTGTCAAACTGGGCGTTGCTCGCGGCGGTTGTGGCGGCCTCCGCTTCGGCGCTGATGCTGTCATGGGCGGTTTATAAAACCGACGGCCTGCCACAGCGTTTTGACAGGCAGGCGCAGGTGCATATCGCCGCGACCGGTGATTTCATACAGGATTTCTCTCGCTGTGCGGTGGCTGATAAGGGACCGTTTGCAGGGTTGGAGCTTTGCCGCATTGGGCCGGACTATGGCGCGCCGAACCTGCTGATTTGGGGCGACAGCCATGTGCGCGCCTATTTTGAAGGGCTGGATCAGGCCGCTCATGAGGCCAATCGCGCGGGGCTGGTGATCTGGCGAGCGGGCTGTGCGCCGCTGTTTGACATCCGCAAACAGGAAAGCGCCGCCACGCGGGCACAGGATGCGGCCTGTGGCGCAGCCAATGCACAAATCCGCCAGGCGCTGGCCATGAGCCCTGATCTAAGGGATGTGCTATTGATTGGGAGGTGGTCTTATTATGCCAGTGGCAAAGGGGTGGGCAGCGACGCACATAACAGCATCCGACTGAGCAGTGAGCGCTTTGGCGTGATGACGCAGGATGCGCTTTTGGCGAAGGCCCTTCAGGCCACAGTCACGGAAATCGCGCTTCAGGATCGGGCGGTTTATGTGTTGCGACAGCCCCCTGAGATTGCGCATTACAATGCGCCCAAAGTGGCGCGGGCGCTGGCACATGGACGCCTGTCTGAGCAGCTGGCACGGCGGATCGGGCAAATCACGGTCACCGATGCGACGCGCCGCGCCGCCGGGGGCGAAATGGCGCTGGCCCGCAGTGGCGCGCGGATTTTGGACAGCTGGCGCTGGTTCTGCGATCCGTTCCTCTGTGATGCGGTGCAAAATGGCGTGGGCCAGTTTTTTGACAACAACCATGTGACCAATGCGGCCGCCCGGCGGATGCGCGAAGTGTTTTACCCCGCGATGCTGCGGCAGGTGCCATGACGGCGCAGGTGCTGACCCTGACGCAGGCACAGAAACAATCGCAAGCGGGCGGTTGGGATGTGATCGTGGTCGGCACCGGTATGGGGGGCGGCACCATTGGGCGGCGTCTGGCGGAACAGGGCCATTCGGTGCTGTTTGTGGAGCGGGGTGGTGCCGGTCAGAGGGCCGAAGAACATGGGCTGAACCCACATATCTGGGATGAGGAGGCCCGTCTGGTACGCGGCTATTGGCCCAAGCCGATGCAGGCCACCGTGAATGGCACAACCACCCTGTTTCACGCGCCGCTTGGGGCCGGTGTCGGGGGCAGCTCGGTGTTTTATGCTGCTGCGCTTGAGCGCCCTGCGCCCCATGATCTGGACGACAGCCCGGACATCCCCCACCCGACCGGCGGCTGGCCGGTGTCCTATGCGGAGATGGCGCCCTATTTTGCACAGGCCGAGGCCCTCTATCATGTCTGTGGCGGCGTGGATCCTTTGGCGGCAGAGGTTGCGACCCTGCCAGATGGGCCAGAGATGTCAGAGGCGGATGTGGCGCTTTCGGCCCAAATGCAGGCGGCGGGGCTGCATCCCTATCAGGGGCATCTGGCCCTGCGCCGGTTTGAAGGCAGCGACGGTTATCTGGGGCGCAAATGCCCCAATAACGCCAAGCTTGATGGGCGCTCTGCCGGTGTGGAACCGGCGCTTGCCACAGGCCGTGCGGCGCTTTTGCTGCGCGCGCCGGTGACAGAGATCCAGCATGATCAGGGCCGGGTCAGCGGCGTAAAGATCCGCGTGAACGGAGAACATGCCATATTGCAAGCCAAGACCTATGTGCTCGCAGCCGGCGCGTTGCACACACCGCGGCTTTTGCTGACCTCCGCGGCCTTGGGCAATGGCAGCGGGATGGTCGGGCGCAATCTGATGTTTCATCTCAATGAGATGTTTGCCCTCTGGCCGCCACGCCAGCCCCGCCCTGCGCCTTCAGGCGGCGTGAGCCGTGCGCTGGCGTTTCGCGATCTTTATCACAGCGGTGCAGACCGGTTTGGCATGGTGCAGGCCATGGGTATTGAAGCGCGCTATGGGGAAATCGTGCATTATCTGAACATGGCGTTTGACCGGTCTCTGCTGCGCCACCTGCAGTGGCTGCGCGCCTTCACACGCCTGCCTGCACTGGTCGCGGTCAAGCTTCTGGGCAGTGCAAAGATCTTTGTCGGCATTCTCGAAGACCTGCCTTATGCGCAGAACCGGGTGATATTTGATCCAGACAACCCGGACCATCTGGCGATCCAATATGAGATGGCCCCGGAGCTTCTGGCGCGGCGGCGGGCCTTTCGGCGGGCCCTCAACACGCGCCTGCGCGGGCTGCGCAAGATGTTTGTCAGCACGGGGCCGGAGCTGAACTTTGGCCATCCCTGCGGGACGGTGCGGTTTGGATTGGATCCGGCGACCTCAGTACTCAACCGGGATTGCCGCTTGCATGAGGCCGATAATCTCTATGTGGTGGATGCCGGGTTCATGCCGACCTCCATGGGGGTCAATCCCAGCCTGACCATTGCGGCCAATGCGCTGCGGGTGGGCGATGTGGTGAGCAAGGCGCTGCGCAAAGGAGAGCTGTGATGGCACAGGAGATCGCCGTGGTGACGGGGGCGGGGGGCGGTCTGGGCCGGGCGCTGGCGGTTGCGCTGTGTCAGCGGGGGTGCCGCGTGGCCGGGTTTGGCCGCACGGCAGAGACGCTAGAGGGCACCCGCGCGCAGGCCGGAGAGGGCTTTGTGCCGGTGGTGGCGGATGTCTCTGATCCCGTGGCGGTGGCACAGGGGTTTGCACAGGTGCGGACATATGGGCCGGTATCGCGACTGATCAACAATGCCGCCGTCTATCCGCATCGGGATCTGCTGGATGAGACCCCAGAGAGCTTTCAACAGACCATGGCGACCAATCTTGGCGGCACCGTGGCCTGCACGCTTGAGGCGCTGCAGGATATGACCAAAGCGGGACGGGGGCGGATTGTGAATGTCTCAAGCTTTGCCGACCTGCACCCCCTGCCCTGCAGCGCGGCCTATGCGGTGTCCAAAGGGGCGGTGACCACATTTTCACGCGCGCTGGTGGCGGATTTGGGCGATCGGCTGCCCAATATCATCGTCACCACATGGATGCCGGGCATGTTGAACACCCAGATGGGGCTGGCCGAGGGGCTGGATCCGGCTGTGGCCGCAGACTGGGGCGCGCGGCTGGCGCTTTGGCAGGAGCCGAGCCTCAATGGGGCGGTGTTTGAACGCGATCGCGAAGTGCTGCCTGCGCGTGGCCTGAAGACCCGGTTGAAAGACGCGTTGCGCCTCAGACGGCCCAAAGTGCGTCAGATCCCCGAACGCTGACGCAAAGCCTCCCGCAGGAGGCGCGGCAAAATACCGATGCACCGCAGATAACGCAGGGCCAGACGGGCCGGATTGCTGAGCGCGCGCCAGAGCCATTCCAGCGCAAGACGGCGCACCCAACGCGGCGCGCGTTTCTGCGTGCCTGCCAGAAAATCCAGCCCTGCGCCAATGCTGGCAAAACCCACGTTGGGCACAAGCTGGCGCCCGCGCGCCGCCAGTGCCTCCTGTTTGGGGGCGCCCAGCGCCAGAAAGGCCAGACCCGCCCCGGAGGCGGCAACCTCCTGCAAGAGTGTTTCCGCCGCCGCGCTTTGGGGATCAAACCCCATGGGCGGGGCCACACAGGCCGCCACCTCCAGCCCTGTTACATAACCGCGCAACGCCGTACTTGCCGCCGCCAAGGCCTCTTCGGTGCTGCCAATCAAGGCCACAGGCACCCCCGCCGCGGCGCACCATTCTGCCAGAGGGACCACCAGATCCGCCCCCGGCAAAAGCGCCACCGGCCGGCGGGCCAGCCGCGACAGCCAGACAATGGGGTTGCCATCAGCCACGACAAAATCCTGCGCCAGATAGGCCTGCGCAAAAGCCCCATCAGAAGACAGTTTCACGAGGTGATCGAGGTTGAGTGTGGCCAGCGCAAAGCCCTCTTTCGCCGCCAACCGCTGCCCCACAGCCTGCTTTAACGCCCCGTGATCAGGCACATTGACCGTGACCGGCCCCTCAATGGTTGAAAACTGCACGGCGCAAGCCCCTGCTTTTGCGATTGTCGCAGCTTAACACCCCTTTGGCACCCCTTTGACCCCCAATGCGCGCAGCCAGAGAGTGCCACATAAGGATTTGTCCCAAGTGGTTCAATTCCGCCACATTTCCCGCGCAGAATAAGGCGCAAATACTGGCATCAGCGCGCGCAGCCCCTATAGTTGAGGGCAATTGATTGAAAAGGATTCCGCCATGAGTGCCCGCAAGACGCGCAGCGTTTCGATTATTGGCTGTGGTTTTGTTGCAGATCTTTACATGCGCTCCTTTGCGGCCCATCCCGACATCGCCGTCACGCAGGTCTATGATCACGATCCGGAACGGCTTAGGGCCTTTGCCGATCATTGGCATCTGCACAGCGTGGAGAGCCTCGCGCGGTTTCTGGGCAATCTTCCGGAAGGGTCGCTGATCCTCAACCTGACCAACCCTGACGCACATTACGAGATCAGCCGGTCCTGTCTTGAGGCCGGGCATCATGTCTATTCGGAAAAACCGCTGGCTATGGAAATGTCTGATGCCATCGCATTGCATGAGCTGGCCGCCCAGAAAGGGGTGATGCTTGCCTCTGCGCCCTGCTCTGTATTGGGGGAAACCGCACAGACGCTGGCCAAAGCCGTGCGGGAAGATGTGGCAGGGCCGGTGCGGCTGATCTATGCGGAGCTGGATGATGGTTTTATCCCGCAGGCCCCCTATGCAGACTGGCGCAGTGAAAGCGGCGCGCCCTGGCCCGCGCAGGATGAATTTGCCGTGGGCTGCACGCTGGAACATGCCGGATATTATCTGACCTGGCTGATTGCCATGTTTGGCGCGGTGCGCCGCGTGGTGGCCGCCTCTGCCGAATGCCTGCCTGACAAAGGCCTAAGCGGTGGCACCGCCACGCCCGATTATGCAAGCGCCACATTGTTTTTTGAAAATGGGCTGACGGCGCGGCTGACCTGTTCCATTGTCGCCAGCCATGACCACAGCCTGCGCCTGTTTGGGGATCGCGGGGTGCTGAAAATCAAACAGGCCTGGGACAATGAGGCCGCGGTGCGGTTTCACCGACGCTTCACCCTGCGGCGGCGCCTGATAGAGCATCCGATTGGCAAACGCGTGAGCCTGAGCGGCGACACCCATCCCAAAGTGGATCGTTGGGGCGCGGCAGCGATGAATTTTGCTCTGGGCCCTGCGGAAATGCTGGATGCTTTGGCCGAAGGACGCCCCTGTCGCCTATCGGCGGATTTTGCGCTGCATCTCAATGAGGTCACACTGGCGATCCAGAATGCAGAGGCGGATGGCTGTGCGCAGGAGATGTCCACACGCTGTGATCCTCTGCCGCCCATGCCATGGGCCATATGACCACGGCGCCGATTGTCATCACCGGAGCCAATGGCTTTGTCGGGCGGGCCTGCGTTGCAGAGGCGCGCAGACAGGGGGTGCCGGTGCGGGCTTTGATCCGTGACCCTTTGAAGGCTCCCAACAACTGGGCGGATGATCCAGAGATTGAGATTGTGATCCGCGATCTGGCGGAGGCGGATGAAACGCTGTCTGAGGTTTTGGAGGGCGCGGGAGCGGTGATCCACTGTGCGGCCACGCTGGCGGGCGATCATGCGCGGGACACGCTGGCGGCAAGCACCTATCTGATTGAGGCTCTGGTGGGGGCGAAAGTGCCGCATCTTATCTTGGCGGGCTCTCTGTCGGTCTATGACGTAGCAGGCGTGCCGGATGGCGGCACCCTGCGGGAAGACAGCCCTGTTGGCACCAAAGGCCGTGATCTTTATGCGCAGGCCAAAGCGGCCCAGGAACAGCAGTTTTTTGATGGTGCGGCGCTTTATGGTTTTGCGCTGTCTGTGCTGCGACTTGGAGCAGTCTGGGGCGCGGGACAGCTTTTCAATGCGCATATTGGGCCAGCCTTGGGGCCACTTGTGCTGCGCATTGATGGGGGTGGCAGCGTGCCACTCTGCCGGAGAGATCTGGCCGCTGAGACGCTGGTGCGCGCCGCCACCCGTTCGGAAACGGATTTTGGCACGGGGCTGGGCGTGATCAATGTACTGGATGACGATCTGCCAGATCGCCGCCGGTTTGTTGCCGCGCTGAAAGCCTGCGGCTGGCCGCGCTATCAGATGCCTGTGCCGTTGCGGCTGATGCGGCTGATTGCAGCGGCGACGCCCAATAACAATGCATTACCCGGGCTGTTGCACCCCGCCATTCTCGAAGCGCGCCACCGCCCATTGCACTATGACAATGCCATGATGCACAAACGCCTTGGCCCGGTCACAATGATGCCCTTTGAAAGGGCTATGCAGGGCGCCATTGACCATCCCCAAGACGATCAGCCCCAAAAAGAACAGGCCAACCCGTTGTGAGTGACACTTTTGACCATCCAATCGCCTATCTGACAGGGGAATACCCCCGCGCCACGGATACTTTCATCCAGCGTGAAGTGGCAGAATTGCGGGCACGGGGCCATCAGGTGGAAACCTGTTCGGTGCGCCGCACAGGTGCGGAGCATCTAGTAGGGGAAGAACAAAAGGCCGAAGCCAAAAGCACCTTCTATATTCTAGCGGCGGCGAAAGCTCCGGTCACATTGATAAGCGCCATTTTGGGCGCATTGCTGCGACGTCCGGGTGGTTTTTTGCGCGCGCTGCTGCTGGCGCTGCGCGCGGCACCGCCGGGGCTGCGCAACCATCTGTATCAACTGTTTTACTTTGCCGAAGCAGCGGTGCTGGCGGCGCATCTGCGCAAGAGGGGCGTGCGTCATCTGCACAATCACATCGCAAAATCCTCCTGTACGGTGGCGATGCTGACCAGTGAGCTTTCCGGCATTCCCTTTAGTTTTACGTTGCATGGGCCGGACATCTTCTTTGCGCCGGACCATTGGCGGCTCGATGAGAAGATCGCACGGGCCAGATTTGTGGCCTGTATCAGCCAGTTCTGCCGCTCGCAGGCGATGGCGTTCTGTGATCCCAAACACTGGGGCAAGCTGCATATCGTGCAC
Source organism: Shimia sp. R11_0 (assembly GCF_017744035.1). Taxonomy (NCBI): domain Bacteria; kingdom Pseudomonadati; phylum Pseudomonadota; class Alphaproteobacteria; order Rhodobacterales; family Roseobacteraceae; genus Shimia; species Shimia sp. R11_0. The sequence continues at coordinate 194,118 of NZ_JAGHQY010000006.1, forward strand.
TGTGGTGTGGATCCTCTGCGTTATGATGGGGGGGATGATCCGGTGGACACCAACCTTCTGTTCGTTGGACGGCTGGCACCGGTAAAAGGTCTGCCGATTTTGCTGCGGGCGCTGGAACCTCTAACCGGCCAATTCCCCAACATCCATTTGACGGTTGTGGGGGATGGGCCCGGGCGCACAGCGCTGGAACATCAGGTGGAGACTTCGGGGCTTGCGGAACATGTGCGCTTTGTAGGTTATAAATCCCAAACCGAAGTGGCAGAGGCGCTGAAAGCGGCGGATCTGTTTGTCTTGCCAAGCTTTGCCGAAGGCGTGCCAGTGGTGCTGATGGAGGCGATGGCGGCGCGTCGCCCGGTGGTGGCAACACAGATTGCGGGCATTCCCGAGCTGGTGGCGGATGGCGGCGCGGGCCTGCTGGTGCCCCCCGGCGATGTTGCGGCCCTCAGCGCAGCGATTGGCAAAATCCTTGCCAACCCGGCGCGGGCCACAGCCATGGGCATCGCGGGCCGAGCCAAAGTGGAAGCGGCCTTTGACATCACCAAGGAAGCGGCGCGTCTTTCAGATCTGTTTCAAGGTCAGCGCCCATGAGCCCGGAAAGCCGCGCCGTGACCGCCATTGTGATTGGCCGCAACGAAGGCAAGCGGCTGGTGGCCTGTCTGGCGTCGCTGCAAAAGCAGGGCGTGGAGATGGTCTATGTGGACAGTGGCAGCTGGGACAACTCTGTGGCGGAAGCGCGCAAGGTTGGCGCGCTGGTGGTGGAGCTGGACAACAGCGCACCCTTCACCGCCGCCCGCGCACGACAGGCCGGGTTTGACGCCTTGGCACAGACCGACGATCTGCCGGAATTTGTGCAGTTTGTGGATGGCGATTGTGTGGTGGTGGACGGCTGGATTGCAGCCGGGCTGGCCGCGCTTCAGGCCACGCCGCGCCTTGGGTTGATCACCGGCTGGCGCGCGGAGCTCTATCCTGAGCGCAGTGTTTACAATGCCCTGTGTGATTTTGAATGGCATCGCCCCGCCGGGGAGATCGTCACATGTGGCGGTGACATGATGGTGCGCAGTGCCGCTTTTCAGCAGGCGGGCGGGTTTGATGCCACCGTCATCGCCGCAGAGGATGACGAATTCTGTGTACGTCTGGCCAAAGCAGGCTGGCAGCTGCGCCGCCTGCCACAGGAAATGACCCGCCATGACGCGGCCATGCTGCGCTTTGGTCAATGGTGGCAACGGGCCTTGCGCACCGGACATGGCTTTGCGCAGGTTGGCTGGATGCACCCGCCCTATTTTCGCAAGGAACAACTGCGGGGGCTGATCTACGGGGGGATCCTGCCGCTGCTGGCGCTTTATGGGCTGTGTGACAATATTTTGATCCTGATCGCGGTGATGGCGGCCTATGCCATCAATTACAGCCGCACCAAATCCGGCCTTATCACCGAAGGTCTGCCGCATTGGGAAGCGCGCCGCCATGCGCGGCTGTTAACCCTTTCCAAACTGCCAAATGTGATGGGTATGTTTCTGTTTCACTGGCGTCGTCTGCGTGGCCGGGCGATGCGTATTATCGAGTATAAATGACCATGACAGCCTTTGCCCAAGACCGCCCGATCCGCGCTGCCCTTCTGGGGGCTGGCTATATTGCCGACTGGCATGCCGCTGCAATCTCCGCCACACCCGGCGTAGAGCTGGTTGCGGTCTGTGATCAATCCGCAGCGGCGGCAGAAGCGCTTTCGCAGAGCTACGGGATCACCGCTTATCGTGATCTGGAGAAGATGCTGGCCGCTGGTGTGGCGGATGCGGTGCATATCGTGACGCCGCCCGGCACCCACCGCGCGCTGGCGGAGACTTGTCTGCGGGCTGGGCATCATGTGCTGGTGGAAAAACCTGTGGCTTTGTCAGGAGACGAGACTGCCGAGATCAACCAGATCGCCACAGAGACGGGGCGGGTGTTTGCCGCCGGGCATAACTTCATGGGCACGCCGGGGTATCAGCGCCTGAAGACCCGTCTGGAAGCCGGCGAAATCGGCCGGATCGCCGCCGCAGAGATCAACTGGCATTTCCCGATGATGCCGCTGCGCTCCGGGCCCTTTGGGCTCTGGCTGCTGGCGGAGCCCAAGAACATGCTTCTGGAGCTGGGCCCACATCTTTTTGCCTTTGCGGTGGATCTGTTTGGCCCCCTGACGGTGGAACATGTGAGCCTGTCCAAACCCATTGCCCTTCCCGGAGATACCACACGACCGCAGGGCTGGCACATTCTGGTCACTGCGGGGGATGTCTCTGTCACGCTCAATCTGTCGCTGGTGGAAACCATGGATGATCGATCGGTGACGCTGCATGGGTCCACCGCGACGGCGCGGTATGACTACGCCCATGACGTGTTGACGGTGGACGGTGAGAACGCCGCCGATATTGTCGCCAACCCCTTCCTGCGCCAGATGAGCCTTGCGGGGCAGCATCTGCGCGAAGGCGTGGTGAACGGCGCGCGTCAGCTTGTGTCGCTCAATCGCAAATCGCCTTATGGTCTGTCTTTTGCCGGGCTGAGCGGGGCCTTTTACAGCGCGATCCGCTCTGGGCGCCCGCTGGATGCCCGGTTTTCCGGCGACGCCGCGACAGAGGTCATGCGCGCCATTGATGCGGCCATTGCGCTCATGCCGAAAGCCGCCAAAAAGCCCAAACCCGCCAGCCGCGCCAAACCCAAGCCCAGCGTTCTGATCATCGGCGGTACGGGATTTATCGGGCGTACATTAACCCGCGCATGGGTGGCCAAAGGCCGCGACGTGCGGGTGCTGTCACGCGGCACCAGCGGGCCCTTTGATGACATTGCCGATCACGTGCAACTGACCAGTGCCAACCTGCGGGACCCTGATCAGTTGGCTCATGCGCTGGAGGGCATTGAGATTGTCTACCACCTTGGCAAATCCATGGATGCCACATGGGAGGCCGCGCTCAAAAACGATGTGGCGGTGACAGAGACCATTGCCCGCGCCGCCAATGCCGCCGGTGTCAAACGTTTCATCTATACAGGCACCATCGCCAGCTACGACATGTCCGACCCGCATGTGACGATTTCCGAAGCCACCGGCTTTGACGCCGATATGAGCGCGCGCAACATCTATGCACGCTCTAAGGCCGAATGTGAGGCGCGTCTGCTGGAGATGTACCGCCAGGACGATCTCCCATTGGTGATTGCCCGCCCCGGCATCGTAGTGGGCCATGGCGGGCCGTTGCAGCATTGGGGCATCGGGCGCTGGCATGGCGCAGGGGCTGTGCGGATCTGGGGCAAGGGGCATCACGGACTGCCCTTTGTGCTTAATGAGGATGTGGCAGAAGCCTTGATCCTGATGGCAGAAAATGACGCCGCGCTGGGGGAAAGCTTCAACCTTGTTGGCGGCCCAAAGCTATCTGCCCGAGATTATTTTGACGCCATCCACGCGCGCCTTGGGGCGCGCATCAAGGTCAAACCCGGCAATCTGGTCGCCTTTTATGCCGCTGCCAGCGTCAAATACCTGCTGAAAAAACATGTGTTGCGGCGCGGTGGGTTGAGCAACCCGTCTCTGTCGGATTGGAAAAGCCGCGCGCATTTCTCGCCGTTTGACAACAGGCTGCCCAAAGAACTGCTTGGCTGGCAGCCGGAAACCCGCCGGGATGCCTTTCTGACCAAAGCGATTGATGAGGCCAATCTGCTGGGCTTTTGAGGCCAGCCGCCCTATCTCCGCAATGGTGCCTTTCTTTTGTCGGCATTCCCTTGTTTACTTGTGTCAAACAGCCCCAGAGCAGAACAACAGACATCCGCCATGAGCACAGACACCCCGCAGGATATGGATCTTTCCGAGCCACAGGCCGAGCAGGAGGCGCGCCTGCCTGCGCTGCATGACCCGGAGGTGTTCTGGGAGAATCTCAAACCTGCCGCCATCAGCGAGGCGGCTTTGGTGGACAATCATCTGATCAGCGTGACCCGCGCGCATCCTGCACATACCGCGTTTGATATGCTGCGCACACGTCTGTTGCAGGCCCTGAATGAAAAGGGCTGGACTCGCGTGGCGGTCACCGCCCCCACACGCGGCTGTGGCAGCAGCTTTGTCACCGCCAATCTGGCGCTGGCCGTGGCGCGGCTGGAAACTGTGCGCACCGTGATGCTGGATATGGATCTGCGCGCGCCCAGTCTGCATGACATGCTGGGGGTGCCTGCGACGGACAGTATGGCCGACTATCTCAGTGGAATGATCGCGCCGGAAAATTTTGTTCAGAAGGTGCGCCCAAATCTTGCCCTCGCCCTCAATGATACAGCCAGCGACACCTCAGCAGAGCTGTTTCAGAATGACATCACCGCAGAGGTTCTGGAAGAACTCGAAGAGGCGCTTTGTCCGGAGCTGATGCTGTTTGACATGCCTCCGGCGCTGGAATTTGACGATGTGCTTGGATTTCTGCCCAATGTGGATGCGGTGCTGGTGGTGGCCGGTGGAGGTGTTTCCACTGCGGAAGACATCACCAAGGTGGAGCAGATCCTGTCTGAGGTGAAGCCCATACTGGGTGTGATGCTCAATAAAGCTGACGGGCCTGTCTCTTACTGAGGGTTTCCCCTATCGGAAGGTACCAGACACAGATCACACGCTGTTCTGTTGGTTACTGGCCCATCAAGAGACGACGCCAGCGCCGATCCAACTCACGCTTTTCCGCGCCGGTTTTGGGGCCCAACACAAATAGGGTCTCTCGCTGGTCCATCGGCAAGGCCAAGCGCATGATTTTCTCCTGAACGTCACCCCGGCTGTTGTCCAGATTCTGCGCGGCCAAATTGGCCAAAGCGTAAGAGGCAATTTCGGGGGCCACGCTCTTGGACATGAAATAGGCCATTACATCTTCTGCGTTTTTACGCGCCGTCTTGCCAGCCGGAGCAACAACCGTATCCGCCCACATGACCCCGCCTTCTTTCGGAACCGTGTAGCGATAGGGGACGTCAAAACCGTATATTTCTGGCGCAATCCCCGTGCTGCTCCAGGTGAGCGCCATACAGATTTGCCCACGTTTGAACTGTGCGTATTGATTGCCCGTGACCGTGGTCACATAGGGCATAATCGCGGACAAGGTCTCAAAAGCCGCGTCGAGATCTGCGCTGGACATGGAATTGGGATCCCGCCCCAGATAGTGTAGCGCCGTCGCCACCACCTCCTGCACCGAATCCACGATGGAAATGCCGCACTCGCTGAGTACCTCCGCATTTTGCGGATCAAACAATAGTTCCCAGCTGTCCATAGGCGTATCGGGCAGACGTTTTTCTATCTCAGCTTTGTCCAGAGCCAGGCCCGTGGAGCCCCACATGACAGGCAGGGCATAATCCAGCACCCCCGGCGCCGCCGTACGGATCTTCTCAGTCAGCCACGTATTGGCCGCGTAGGATGAGGTAAAATTAAACACAGACAAGTCCTGCAAAGCGCCCATTTTTGCCATCCGCGGAACGGCCTCTACAGGTAAGATCGCCAGATCATACCCCGTCCAACCGGATGCCAGACGCGCCTCAGCTTCGTCGGCGACAGAAAAGCTGTCTACGATCAGTTTGATCCCGCGTTCGCGCTCAAAGCCGACAATCACCTCTGGTGGGATCGTGGCCTGCCACGTGTAAAACCAGACGTCAGCGTCCTCTGTCTGCGCACGTAGAGCGGTCGAGAAGACCCCACATAATCCAAGAAGCAACATCAAGGTGGGCCGTTTGATCATACGCATCGCCGCACCTGTTCACCATCTTGTGTATCTTCCGGCCAATGCCGTAGAAGTTCCCGAACCAGAGTTTTGCGATTGATCGGTTTTTGCAAATATCCGTTCATGCCAGCAGCCACACAATGGCCTTCATATTCGCTAAGAGCATTGGCGGATAACCCAATAATCGGCAGGCCAGCTGTATCCGCACAGTCAGGCTCATCTCGAATGGCGCGCGTGGCCTGCACCCCGTCCATCTTGGGCATCCGCACATCCATGAGAATGAGATCTGGCCCCCAACTGCGTGCCTCTGCAACAGCTTCAACGCCATTGGAGACCGTTTTGACCTCACACCCGAGGTTTTGCAGCAACTTCTGCGCCACCAGCTGATTGACCCTGTTGTCATCAGCGACCAAAACTCGCTTTTCAAAGTGACAGGGCCGTAGGTTGAGTGGGCGCTCTGGCGCAGATTTCGCCGTCTCAACCGGGAAAGTAATACTGAAAACCGACCCTTCGTTCTGCATGCTGTCCACATGCACACGCCCTTGCATAGCTTCTGTCAGACGCTTCACGATGGCAAGGCCAAGACCAGTTCCGCCAAACTGTGTCGTGGTAGACGCGTCCGCCTGTTCAAACTGCCCAAAGATGCGCCCCAAAGCCTCCGGTGCGATGCCGATGCCCTGATCTTTGACGGAGAGCCGGACAAGGCGCTGTGCACCTGCGCGATCCTCGACATTTTCCAGACAAATCGAAACCGTCCCATTTTCGGTAAATTTGACGGCATTTCCCACCAGATTGGTCAACACCTGACGCACCGCATTGGGCGCTCCATGCACATGCCAGTCGGCACCTGACTGCTGCGGAAAGACCTGCAACACAACATCGCGTTTCACCGCCTGTCCTGAAAACAGTTCCGCCACTTCAGTGCACATCTCGTGTAGATTGAAGTCTTTGTATTCGAGCACCATTTTGCCGGCCTCAAACTTGGCGAGGTCCAATACATCGTTGATCAGCTGCAGCAGGGACTGCCCACTGGTGGAGATCATGGACACCATCCGTTCCTGTTCATCGTCCAGCTTGGTCTCTGCAAGCACGTCGGCAAGCCCTAGCACCCCGTTCAAAGGGGTGCGGATTTCATGGCTCATGGTAGCCAAAAACATCGATTTGGACTCAGAAGCCGCCTCGGCGGCCTTTCGACTGCGGTGAATTTCACTCTGCGCCCCAATCACGTAGCGCTCCATCGGGAGGAAGACAAACCGCGCCGCAACGCCCACCCCCAACAAGGTGATCAAAAGCGCGCCAACACCATACAGCAACTGGCGATCTGCAGCCTGCTCGCCCGCGTCCATTTCGACCTGACGGATCCGATTGAAAATTGGCAAAAGCCGCACAGACAAATCCGCCGCCAGACTGGCCGCACGTTCAATATTCAGATCCGAATTGCGTGGATCCACAACGATCTCGGCCATAAACAGAATTTCTTCGAGCTCTAGAAGCGGATTGAGCGTTTCCTGCGTCAGAATTTTCTGCGCATTTGGGGAAAAGCCAATTAACGCATCGGGCGCCGAAATCTGATCCAAAGCCACCTGTGCGGAATGAGCCGCACGCCGCACCTGCCCGCGTGAGGATACCACGCGCCTGTTGCCTTCGGTTTCCTTGAGTTCATAGAACGCCAGAGACAATTCAGACAGAGACAGTAGGACCATATCAATGCTGGAGGTGTTCTCTGTTCGGGTGGCCACGTTTTCACGCCCAATAAAGGCCACCGACATCGCCGTGATGGATGCCAGAAGAACAATCCCAAGAGCAATGCCGCTGCGCAGGCGGAGATATTTTCGAGTGATGCGCAATTCTGCCATAGGCGTTGGGGTCACGTGCCAAGAAATATGAATACCCATTTGCTTGGCAGTAGGTGGTTAAAGATGTCTTAACCAAAAGCGGCAGACGTCATCACAAAGCGAAAAAAATACATTTGTATCGAAAAAATTCACTTTGTGATGACAATTTCCCCAATGACTGCGCGAGGAAGATTTCACAAAACAATCAGGAGTTTATTCCTGTATGCAATGCTGCGTGGGCCGGCAAGCGCGCGATCAGGTTTCGCGATCCCCCAGTCTGCGCGTTAGTTTTGCCGCCGCCAGATAGAGCAGAACAGAGAGCACACCCAGCGTCAGCATGGCCGCAAACATCAGATCGGTTTTGGCGCGCCCATTGGACATGATCATCAGCGCCCCGAGCCCGCGCGACGCCCCGACCCACTCGCCGATGACCGCCCCAATCGGTGCATAAACTGCTGCCAATCGCACACCTGCTCCCAGATTGGGCAAGGCCGCTGGCACCCGGATCTGCCACAGGATCCGGTTGGGGTTGGCCTGCATGGTTTTCGCCAGATCCAGATAGCCCGGTGGGGTGCGCATCAAGCCGTCAAAAAAGGCAGAGGTCACCGGGAAATAGATGATCAGAACGGCCATGGCGATTTTCGACCATAGGCCAAAGCCCAGCCAAAGCGTCAGGATGGGGGCCAGAGCAAACACAGGCAAAGCCTGTGTGAAGACCAGAATGGGCTGTATCAAGGTGCGGGCGGTCTTGGAGGTGGCCAGTTGCAATGCAGTGGCAATGCCCAGCGTTGTGCCAATGGCCATGCCCAGCAAAATTTCCTGCAAGGTCACCAACGTGTGCTCGGCAATCACCAGCCGGTTGGTCCACCACGCCTCGGCCACGAGCGCGGGCCCCGGCAGGATGAACTTCTGCACGCCTGTTGCGGTGACGATGCTCTGCCAGACGACAAGCGCAAAGATTGTGGCGGCAAAGGGAGGCCAGACCTTCATGCAACCTGCTCCATCAGAAGTTTCAGCAAGGCCGACTGACAGGTCAGCGTGTCAAGCGCATCCACTGCTCGGGGCACGGGCGATTGGGGCGGGGTCACGGCCTGCAGCTGTGTCGCGGTCATGACGTGGATGGCGTGGCCCAATCGTGCCGCCTCTCCGGGATCATGGGTCACCATCATCACGGTGCGCCCCTCTAACAGTTCGACCGCCAGATCCTGCATCGCGGCACGGGTTTGCGCATCCAGCGCAGAAAAGGGTTCATCCAACAGAATGATCGGCTTGCCTTCCATCAGGGTGCGCGCCAGGGCCACGCGCTGACGCTGACCGCCGGAGAGTTCTGTCGGTTTCTTGTGGCGGTGATCCTGAAGACCACAGCGGTCAAGCAAGTGTTCGAGCCGCGACACATCGCCAGGCTGGCCACGCAGCCGCGCGCCCAGCGTGATGTTTTTTTCCACCGACGCCCAGGGCAGCAACAGATCACTTTGCGCCATATAGGCGATACGCTCTGCCACAGGCAGCTCATCGGTGGCGGCAATGGTGCCGTCGAACGCCGCACCCGTTGGCAGATCGGCCAGAAGGCGCAGCACCGTTGTTTTGCCCACACCGGAACCGCCCAACAGGCAGGTCCAGCGCCCGGCATCCAATGTCAGCGACAGCGGCGCAAAGAGCTGCCGTCCCTCAATTGTGGCGGATCCAGCCAAGGTGATGCCGGGCGCCATGCTCATGGGGTCAGACCCATCTGCCAGAAGCTGACTTCCAGTTCCGTGGCCTTACGGAACTTGTCACAGAGGGTCGCAAACCGCGGGCTGTTGGCATAGTCTTTGCCCAGTCGACGCTCCAGCGCGCTGTCGAGCAATTGACCAACGGCGGCGCAATCGCCCTGAAAGCCCTCACCGGCGTAGGTGCCAATCCAATCCGCGTAGGTCTCAGAGGATTTCTCTTCGCCCAGACGTGCGCCGATCTCGCCATAGCCCATCACACAGGGGGCCAGCGCCGCCAGCAGATCCAGCAGATCGCCAGAATAGCCCGCTTCGAGCACAAAACGTGTGTAGGCCAGATTTTCAGGCCGCTCCGGTGTGGCGAACAAGTCTTCCTGCGGGATGCCTGCCGCCTCACAGATACCAACATGAAGTTGCATCTCTTCGGCCACCAGTGCGTTGACCGTGGCGACAGCGGCGAGCATTTCCTCATGGGTTTCCGATTTCACCACCGCCAGCGCCCAAGCGCGGGAGAAATGGATCAGAAACACATAGTCCTGACGCAGGTAGTGCAGGAAAGACTCCCGGGGCAGTGACCCATCTTTCAGCCCTTCGACAAAGGCATGGCGGGTGTAAGCCCCCCATGCCTCTCCGGCAGCTTCGCGCATCAGCGCGAAGGCCCGGCCATAGTCTGGCGTGCTCATTGTGCGGTCACATCGATGGTGATATCAGACACGGGTTTGATGCTGTCGGTCATGCCGCTGTCTTTGAGGAATTCCTCAAACCGTGCGTAGCGACCCGCGTCAAAGCCGGCAGGGCGCAGCGCGAAACGCGGCAGCGTGTCGACCCAAGCGCGTTTGTTCAACTCGTCCTGAAGCTCCGAAGAGGTGGCAGAGAAGATTTCCCAGCTTTTGACCGGATTGTTCACAATGTACTGCGTGGCTTTCTCTGTGGCGGCAAGGAAACGCGCCACTTTGTCGGCATCCATCGTGTCTGGATTGGCCACATAGATCAGCTCATCATAAGAGGGCACGCCCTCTTCTTCGATGTAAAAGCAGGTGCCCGGTGCGCCTTCGATATCCATCTGGTTGAGTTCAAAGTTGCGATAGGCGCCAATCACGGCAGAGACCTGACCGGACATGACTGATGGGCCAAGCGAGAAGTTGACATTCACCAGCTCAACATCGGCCAAATCCACGCCATATTTGCCCAGCACCGCGCCCAGCACAGCCTCTTCCACACCGGCCACGGAATAGCCGATCTTCTTGCCCTTGAGATCCGCAGGGGTTTTGATTGGGCCGTCTTTCATCACCAGAAGACAGTTGAGCGGGGTGGCCACCAATGTGCCCACGCGCTTGAGCGGCAAACCTTCATGCACCTGCAGGTGCAGGCTCGGCTGATACGACACGGCCAGATCGGCCTGACCAGCGGCCACAAGGCGCGGCGGCATGGACGGATCCGCAGGTGGTACAATTTCCACCTCAAGGCCCTGCTCCTCAAAGTAACCATTCTCTTCTGCCACGATGATCGGGCCGTGGTCGGGGTTGACGAACCAGTCCAGCAGAAGGGTCATCTTGTCTGCGGCCATGGCCGGGGCGGCGGCAAAAATGGCCGCGGCGGTGATCAGGTGCTTCATGTGGTGTCCTCTCATCCTAAGAAGCGGAAGCCGCGACGAGGACAATCTCGCCGGGCCAGATATCATGGGTGTTTTCTGCGGCACGCCAGGCCCGCAGGCCCGTTGCACAGCACAGCGCCAGCCGCCCCTCGGCCACTGACAACATGTCTTTGAGATCGGCAGGCGCAATCCGCAGCGCCGACGGGTGGGCCGGGATCGGTGCCTCCTGCGTATCGCGCAACTCAACAATCGTGTCGCTGGCCCCCAGCATCTGCGGGGCCACAAAAGCAAAAGCCTGTTCAGGCTCTGGTGCGGCGTCAAAGCGGAAGGCTGCGCTGCGCATGGTTTTGGCGTCAAACTGCACCATCTGTCCCAGCGGGCTTGGGGTCTGCCCCATCAAGCAAGCCAATGCCATCTGCGCCTGCATGGCCCCCATGATGGCCACCACAGGGCCCATCACACCCGCGGTTGCGCAGCTTGCGGCATTCTGCGGAGCCTCCGGAAACAGGGCGCGCAACGAAGGAGCCCCACCACAAACGCCCGCCACATAGCCAGACAATCCCAGCGCGGAGGCGGTGATCAAAGGGATGGCCTTTGCCAGACAGAGGTCACTCAGGCTGTAGCTGACGGCATAGCTGTCTGCGCAATCCATCACCAATGTGACGCCCTCCACGAGGTCCGGTGCCGACGCTGGAGTCAGCCGCGCAAACACAGGCTCCACCGTGATCTCACTGTTGAGGGCGCGGCAGCGCGCGGCGGCAACATCGGCTTTGGGCTGGCCCTGATCGGCCTCTGAAAACAGAGTTTGGCGGTGCAGATTGGAAAGCTCTACCCGATCCCCGTCCACGATGGTGATGCGGCCCACACCTGCCCCAGCCAGAAGCGGCAAGGCAGGGGCCGCAAGCCCCCCAGCGCCAATCACCAGCACATGGGCGTCGGCCAGTTGGGCCTGACCATGGCTGCCCACTTCGGGCAGGATCATCTGGCGGGCATAGCGGCTCACGCAGAGACCTCCAGCCACTGACGCACGCGCGCCTCAGGGTCTGCATTTAAGGTGATGTCGGTGACCGCAGAGACGATATCTGCGCCCGCCTCATAGACACCGGGCGCACGTTCAACGGACATGCCACCGATGCCCACCAGAGGCATCTCCCCCACGCGGGCTTTCCATTCGGTGACACGCGGCAGGCCCTGTTGGTGCCATTTCATCTTCTTCAGAATGGTGGGGTAGACTGGCCCCAGCGCGACGTAATCCGGCGCCATTGCCAGAACGCGCTCCAACTCGTCATCATCATGGGTGGAGACCCCCATCTTGAGCCCCGCCGCACGAATGGCCTTGAGATCGGCGATGTCCAAATCTTCCTGCCCGAGGTGAATCCAGTCACAGCCCAGGTCAATCGCGGCCTGCCAGTAATCGTTGATCACCAGCACACAATCATGAGCGCGGCACAGCGCCTGCGCTTCGGCAATCTGCGCGCGCACATGCGCGTCGGTGGCGTCTTTGATGCGCAGCTGCACAAGTTTGATACCCAGCGGCAACATGCGCTTGAGCCAGCTGACATCATCAAAAATCGGGTAGAATTTATGCAGGCTCATGACAGAAAGGCCTTTCCGATCACCGGGGTGGAAGCTTCGGCCATGTCGCGGGCTTCAATGGGATCTGCTTCATGGGCGGCCTGTCCGGCCTCCACGGCGGCCATCATGGCGCGCGCCATCTGCACAGGATCGCCCGCACGCGCCACTGCGGTGTTGAGCAGGACCGCATCAAAGCCCAGCTCCATCGCCGCCGCCGCATGGCTTGGCAGGCCAATGCCGGCATCCACCACCAGCGGCACGTCGGGAAATTCCGCCCGCATGGCCCGCAGGGCATAGATGTTGTTCAGCCCGCGGCCGGAGCCGATGGGCGCCCCCCATGGCATCAGCACTTCACAGCCTGCTTCCAGCAGACGCTCCCCCACGATCAGATCCTCGGTGGTGTAGGGGAAAACTTCAAAACCGTCCTCTGAGAGGATGCGCGCGGCCTCCACCAGCTGGAACACATCGGGTTGCAAGCTGTCTGTGTGGCCGATCAGTTCCAGCTTGATCCATTTGGTGTCAAAGACCTCGCGCGCCATATGGGCCGTGGTCACCGCTTCCTTGACGGTGTGGCAACCTGCGGTGTTGGGCAGCACATGCACGCCCAGATCCTCGATCATCTTCCAGAAGGTCTGTCCGGTGCCGCCCGCGCCTTCCCGGCGCAGCGAAACCGTAGCCACCGAAGCCCCAGAGGCCCGGAACGCTTCTTCGAGAATAGCGGGGCTTGGATATTGCGCGGTGCCCAGCATCAGTGGATTGGGCAGGGTGACGCCATAAAACTCTTTGGACATGTCAGCCTCCCTGCATGGGCGCCACAACCTCGATGCGGTCGCCCTCTGTCACTGGGGTTGTGGCCCGCAAGGTGGCCGGCACAAAGACTTCGTTGCATGAGGTCGCCACGCGGCCAGAAAAGCCACACTCCTCCAGCAGCGCGGCCAGCGTGGCAGAGGCCACCTCGCGCGGGGTTCCGTTAAGCACGATCTTCATCGACCATCTCCGAATGTGTGTTGTGAAGGGCCAGCTCCGCCACGCCGCGCGCCAAGGCAGGTGCCAGCAGATAGCCATGACGGTAAAGCCCATTGGCATAAATGGTGTGTCCAAGGCGGCGAATGCGCGGCAGGTTGTCCGGAAAGGCAGGCCGCAGATCCACGCCGATTTCCAGCACTTCCGCCTCGCCAAAAGCCGGGTTCAGCGCATAGGCCGCGCTCAGAAGTTCCAGCATGGAGCGGGCGGTGATGCGGCTGCTGTCTTCGCTTTCGATCATCGTGGCCCCCAGCATGTAGATGCCCTCGCCACGCGGCACGATATAGAGCGGCATACGCGGATGCAGAAGCCGCACCGGCCGGGTGATCTCCACATCCGGGCAGCGGATCACCAGCATTTCGCCTTTCACGCCACGCAGATCATAGAGATACTCGCGCGCGGACAGGCCCCGGCAATCAATCGCATTCTGAAGCCCAGCGGGCGCGATGCGCTTGTGGATGGTCACGCCTTTGTCTTTCAGACCCCGATAGAGATCCTGCAGAGCTTTGCGTGGATCCAGATGCGCCTCTTCTTCAAAGAACAGGCCCTGACCAAAGCCATGCAGATCCGGCTCCAGTGCGGCCACGCGCGCCCGATCCACTTCAACAAACCCTTCGGTGCGGCGGGCAAAGCGGCGCATATCCGGCAGGTCACGTTTGTTGGCCAGCACCAGCGTGCCGGCGCGGGTAACCTCCGTATGGGCCGCCCACCAGCCGATGGCCTCTTGTCCCAGCCGCAGCACCGGCTCTTCGGCGTTTTCATACTCACACCAAGGTGCCAGCATGCCACCTGCCCACCAGCTACAGCCATGTGGCCCCGGTGGCCCGGCAGGATCATAGATCTCCACCGTCGCGCCGCGCTCGGTCAGTTCCGTGGCCACGGCCAACCCGGCCACGCCCGCCCCTATGACAGAGTAAACCGTCATGCAGGCCAGACCCGGTGGAAATGGTGCAAAGGTCCATGACCCTGGCCGATATTGAGATCATCCGCCGCCGCGATGGCCCCCTGCAGATAGGCATGCGCCTCGCGCACGGCCTCTGACAAGGTCATCCCTTTCGCCAGACCGGCAGCGACGGAGGAAGACAGGGTACACCCGGTGCCATGGGTGTTTTTGGTGGCGCGGCGCGGCGCGGTGAGCTCCAACGCAACGCCTTCAGCGGTGATGAGGTAATCATGACAGATGTCGCCTGCGGCATGGCCGCCTTTCATCAGAACCGCCTGCGCGCCCAGATCACACAGCGCGCGGCCCTGTGCGATCACCTCTGCTTCGTCTTTGGCAAACTCTGTCTCCAGCAGGCGCGCGGCCTCGGGAAGATTTGGGGTGATCACCGTGGCGCGGGGCAGAAGCACCTCTCGCAGGGTGGCCACCGCCGCATCCGCCAGCAAAGCATCGCCGGATTTGGCAATCATCACCGTGTCCAGCACGATCGGGCCTGTGAAGCCCGCCAGTGCATCGGCGACTTCATGGATGATCTCTGGTGTGGCCAGCATGCCAATCTTGATCGCATCAGCACCGATATCAGACAGCACCGCCTCAATTTGTGCCCGCACCACATCCAGCGGCACCGGATGGACCGCCGTCACGGCCTCTGTGTTCTGTGCGGTGATGGCGGTGATCACGCTGGTTCCGAATGTGCCCAATGCGCTGAAGGCTTTCAGATCTGCCTGAATGCCCGCGCCGCCGCCACTGTCGGATCCTGCGATTGTCAAAGCGATATGTGCCAAGGCGATGCCTCCCAGTCAAAGACGGGATTCCGCGCGGCCTAAACGTCATCATTTTACGACACCGTTCCCTCCGCCGGAATTGCCCGGATCAGGTTCGATGGGTTTACGCAACAGCGCCTCTCAGCCCCCTCAAGTGGGACACCCCAACGGTTTGGCCAAGTGATAGACAAGCGCAACCGTAACGTCAATCACAGGGGACCGTGCGTTAGGATCAGAACAAAAAACCCCCGCCATTTCTGGCGAGGGCAGTCGACCATTGGAGTGGTGGTCTTAAAATCAGCGATGCAGATTACTGCTGCAGCTCTTCTGGGGATTTGCTTTCGATGTTCACCCAGTTGTCATCCGCACGGGCGATCAGACCTGGAACATCTTCTTCCCAGCGCTGCTGGATGTCTTTGGACAGGTTCAGGAAGAGTTCGCCATCAACGATTTTCCAGTACTCAGGGTCGCCGTCGAATTTGAAGCCCATGGCCGCGCCGAAGGCGCAGTAACCGCCATACTGAGGCAGGTAAGCTTCTGGATCTGCGTCAAAAGCCGCTTTATGCTCTTCAGAAGCAAAACGATAGGTCGCATCGTTGTATACAGAGCTGATCCGGTAGTCGCCTTTGGTTGGGGCACCTTCTGTGAAGTACGCTACTGGGTCATAGCCCTGCATCGCGAGACCTGTGGAGCTTGCGTTCAGCTCAACGCCAGCTGCGATGGAAGAGGTGGCAACAGCAAGGGAAAGTGCGGCACCGGTGATCAAAGACTTGAAGACAGACATGGGAGTTCCTTCTCGGTTTTAAATCTCGTTAGGAACCGCTTGGTCCCTAATGAAAATACAATTAGTGTTAGGAACCGAATGGTACAAATCAAATGGATGTGAACTTCATGACAAAGGAAAGCGAGCGGTCTCATGGCCCGACCCAGAGAGTTTGACATTGACCAGGCCATTGACGGTGCCATGGAGATTTTCTGGCGTCAGGGCTTCAAGGCCACCAATATGCCTTATCTGCTGATGGCGATGGGGCTGACGCGCGGCAGCTTCTACAAAGCTTTTGAGGACAAGGAGTCTGTCTACTTCAAAACACTGGAGCATTATGACGAGAAAGTGGTCACCACCACGGTGGCCATGCTGGAGGGCTGTACTGCGGCCAAGGCCAGTGACTGTCTTATGCCCTTGTTCACGCAAAGTCCGAAATCAGGCTATGGCTGTTTTATCTGCAACGCCATGGTCGAAGTGGCCCCCGAGAATCCCAAGGTGGCCGAAAAGACCCAGGACATGGCGCAGCGCCTGAAAGCGGCAATCAAAACCGTTCTGGACAAGCGCGACGTGGGAAGCTCCTCAGCGCAACGCGCCGATCTGGCCGACATGATCCTGCACCTCTATTTTGGATTTCAGGCGATGGGCAAATCCGGCTGGCCACATGAAGACTGGTCCGAGCGGCTCAAACGCCTTCTGGAAGAAACAGAACCGGCCTGAGCCTCTTCTGGCAAGCTCAAAAGCCTAGGCAATCACAGGCACACAAGAAAGTGGCGACCCCGGCAGGATTCGAACCTGCAACCTGCCCCTTAGGAGGGGGCTGCTCTATCCAGTTGAGCCACGGGGCCATGTCGGTGTGTTCTAAACGCGACCTGTGAGATTGTCATGCAGGTTTTCTGCGGTGCGACATCCCAAAGTGATGCCAATGGGCACTGTAGTCAGCCCGTTGCTTGAATCGGCTCCGCGCCTTCAACAGGAGAGATATCCGTGTCATGCCCCACATCAAACCGCGACACGATACTTGCGAGGTTTTGTGCTTCGCCTTGCAACATCTGGCTAGAGGCAGCCGCCTCTTCTGCCATGGCCGTGTTCTGTTGCGTCATGGCATCCAGATCTCTCATGGCAGTATTGATGTTATCCAAACCAGAGGATTGGGCGCGCACGCTATCTGAAATTTCGCTGACCAGATCAGAAACAAAACTGACCTCGGTGATGATTTTACTGAGCGCATCGCCCGCGCGCGCCACCATCCCGACGCCATTGGCCACCTGATCTTCACTGGCAGCCGTCAACTCCTGAATTTTGCCAGCCGCCGCTGCAGCGCGCTGTGCCAAGGCCCGAACTTCGCTGGCCACTACGGCAAAACCGCTGCCTGCGCTGCCCGCCCGTGCCGCTTCGACCCCAGCATTGAGTGCCAGCAAATTGGTTTGAAAGGCGATATCCTCAATCACGGAAATAGTCTGCGCAATTTCATCTGAAGCTTTTTGAATTTCATCCATCGCGGCCACTGCCGACCCCACCACATCGCGACTATTCTCAGCCTCTGTGCGGGCATGGCGCATGGCATCATCCACGCGATTGGCCCGATCCGCTGTGGTTTTCACGCCATCGGACAAATCATGAAGCGCTTTAGCTGTGTCTTCCAAGGTGGCGGCGGCACTTTCGGTGCGTTTCTCCATCACCGTGGCCGCAGACTTCTGCTCGTTGGAATATTGCCCCACATTCTGGGACGCTTCGACAATGCTGGACATCAGATCACGCAGATTGGACAGGCTGTGATTGAACGTCTCCCGCAGCGCTTCATAATCCGCCACAAAGGCTTCCTTGATATCACAGGCCAGATTGCCGCGTTCAAGTTCGGCGAGCGCTTCGCTCATCCTATCGACCACCGCTGCTGTTTTACGTGCAGTGACGGCCTCACGAGCAGACGCCTCGTCCGCCATTTTGAGCCGATCCCGAAAAGCGCCGATCGTCTTTGCCAGATCACCCAGCTCATCTCGTCGCGTTGTGCCAGATATATCGACGTCATAGTCGCCTTCGGAGAGCGCTGTCGTGACCTGATGCAGAGCTTCAATCGGTCGGGTCACCCGCCGTGCCGCCATCCAAGATACGAGTGCCGCCAGTATCACCGCAGAGGCAATCATCAAAAGCGCCAGAAGGCGAATGCGATGAACCGCCGCAAATGCGGCAATTCGATCTGTCTCCATGATGAGCGACCAATCAAACCCAGCGATACTAAGCGGCATCACTCGTGCAATCACATCAAGGCCAGCAAGCGTTTGGGCGTGTTCCAGCACATCCGCAGTGCCAGACATGGCAGATTGGATGTGAGGCAAAGCGCTCAGATTGGCGAACTCCTCAAACTGGTTCGGCAACAGAGACGGGCTGCGAGCAACGCCATCGGCGCTGACCAGATAGAGATTCTGATCCCCCTCAGGCGAAACACTTGCCGCCAGCACCTCCGCCACGCGTGCGC
Organism: Shimia sp. R11_0; assembly: GCF_017744035.1. Classification (NCBI taxonomy): domain Bacteria; kingdom Pseudomonadati; phylum Pseudomonadota; class Alphaproteobacteria; order Rhodobacterales; family Roseobacteraceae; genus Shimia; species Shimia sp. R11_0. The sequence continues at coordinate 212,481 of NZ_JAGHQY010000006.1, forward strand.
TTGAGAGTTGCACCGCTAAAACACCCGCCACCACTTTCTTTTTGCTCAGAACCGGAATGGCCAAGAAGGCACCGGGCGTATCGCCGTGGGGGGCATAGGGCGCAAAATCCGCAGTTACAATATCGCCTGGAGCTGCGCTCAAGGCCCCCTGATAGGCCTGTCCTAACCCTGTCTCAGACAGAGGTCCCCTGGAAAAATCCTGAGCAAAATCATCCTGTTTTCGTACCGAATAGAGAAGTCGTCCCTCCAGATTGAAGAGGTAGATGTCCTCATATCTGTTCAGCCGCAGTGACCGCAGGAAGGTGGGGTGATAGCTGGCGTGCGATTGACTGTAATATTCGCCATCGCCCGGATCCACCAAAGCCGCACGCTCCTCTGCGGAATTGGGATTTTCGGTGATGTAGGTGCGTGTCAGATAGGTGACCGGATCTTCTTCGATCATCTTGTAGACACGATCAAAGTTGCTGATGGCGCGGAAGGTAGTGGGTTGGTCGGCGGTCATCACAAGATCACGCCGCACCGCCTCAATCAGGGAGGTCAACGCCTGCTGACCGGCGTTGGCCGTGGCAGCATTGGACAGATACACATCATGCTCAATCTTGTCTTCCGCCATGCGGTACACAAGAAAAGACACCGTCACCAAAAAAGTGGTGGTGACTGCGACCATGATCATGGGCAGCTTCAATTTGAGCGACACACGGCGGCTGGCGAACATCATCCTTCACTCCCGGCCGCCCAAGGCGGCTCTTGGATTTGCGTATGACGTTAAGGAATATAGCCAAACTCCCTGCCATTTCTTTAAGGCCCTGCGGTGACCTCAGGACATGCTCGTAAAACTGAGCCGCAACAGGCGCCGCTAAGCCCGTTCAAACCTTGTTACCAAAGGCCGCGACAACCTCTTCATAGACGGCGCGTTTGAAGGGGACGATATTGTCCACAAGCTGGTCCACTGGAAGCCAGCGCCATTTGGAAAACTCTTGGTGCTCCACCTCGATGGTGACCTGATCATCGGTGCCGTGAAAGCGCATCAGATACCATTTCTGCTTTTGACCGCGATATTTGCCTTTCCAGATCTTGGCCTGAATTTCGCGTGGAAGATCATAGGCAATCCAGCCCTCTGTCTCTGCCTCAATGGTGACCAGATCTGCGGAAACGCCGGTTTCCTCTTCCAACTCACGCAAGGCCGCCACGCGGGGCTCTTCGCCTTTGTCGATACCGCCCTGCGGCATCTGCCAAGCGGGCGTCTGACTGTCGATGCGCTGACCGACAAAGACATGGCCCGCGCCATTCACAAGCATCACACCCACGTTTTTGCGATAGGGCAGTTGTTCGATCTCTTGCTCGGTCATGCTTCAGACTCCTCTCAAAGGCGATGTTTCTGTCCTATAGCAGTTTGCGTCTGAGCTGAATCGCTTATTTGCTGCCGCTCTCATAGGTCTACCGCCAAAGCGCCTCCCAACAAAAAAGGCGCCCCGTAGGGCGCCTTTGCAGAACACTGATCTAAGAGGCTTACTCTTTGGGGCCCAATGCGGAGAGACCTTTGAGAATATCCAGCGCATAGGCGAGCTGATAATCCTCTTCGCGCAGTTTTGCAGCCTCTTCTGCTTTGGTGCGGTCTTCCTCAATCTGGCGGATTTCATCCTCTGTCAGACTGTCATTGTTGAGACTGCCACGCAGATCCGCTTCAGAACGGGAGAAGCGGTTGGTTTCTTCCTCCGCGGCTTCCTCTTCAGGCTGACGGCGCGGTTGTTCCACAACGATGTCCGGGCTGACGCCCAGCGCCTGAATGGAGCGCCCAGATGGCGTGTAATAGCGCGCCGTGGTCAGGCGCATCGCCCCATCGCCCCGCAATGGCATCACGGTCTGTACAGACCCTTTGCCAAAGCTCTTGGTGCCCACGACAATTGCGCGGCGGTGATCCTGAAGCGCGCCGGCCACAATCTCGGAGGCAGAGGCGGAGCCACCGTTGATCAGCACAACAATCGGCTTGCCTTCGGCCAGATCGCCCGGCGTGGCGTTATAACGCTCGCCGTCCTGCGGGTTGCGGCCACGTGTGGAGACGATCTCGCCTTTCTCAAGGAAACTGTCAGACACGGTTATCGCCTGTGTCAGCAGACCGCCGGGGTTGTTGCGCAGGTCAAGGACGATGCCATTCACATTGTCCAGACCGCCCAGCGCCTCGACCTGTTCGGCAAAGCCTGCTTCGAGGTTTGGCGTGGTCTGATCGTTGAAGGTGGTCACACGCAGCACGACGCTGTCGCCTTCGGTGCGGGAGCGCACGGCGGTCAGCTTGATGGTGTCGCGGATGATGGTGACGTCAAACGGCTCTGGCTCGCCTTCGCGCACCACGGTGATCACGATCTCGCTGCCCACAGGGCCGCGCATCTTTTCCACCGCTTCATCAAGATTAAGCCCCAGCACGCTTTCGCCATCCACATGGGTGATGTAATCGCCCGCTTCGATCCCTGCGGCATCGGCCGGCGTATCATCAATCGGGGAGACAACTTTCACGAAGCCCTCTTCCTGAGTGACCTCAATCCCAAGCCCGCCAAATTCGCCCCGCGTCTGCACCCGCATGTCATCCGCATCATCCGGCGACAGATAGCTGGAGTGCGGATCCAACGAGGTCAGCATGCCGTTGATGGCCGCCTCGATCAGGTCACCCTCATCAACTTCTTCGACATATTGAATGCGGATCCGCTCAAAGATGTCGCCAAACAGATCAAGCTGTTCATAGACATTGGTCTTGCGCTCGCTTTCCTGAGCCAAAAGCGGCCCGGCCACCTGGGTGGTGACCAAAAGCCCGGCCACGATGCCTCCCGCAGCGGCGGCGACGAATTTCTTCATTGCTTATCCATCCTCATTCACTTGGAACCACGTTGCCGGGTCCACGGGCGATTTGCCCTCTCTGATCTCTATATAGAGCGTTTCTGTGCGCCCATTGCCAGAGCCTTCACCAGACTGTGAGAGAATAGCGCCGCTTTCCAGCGCATTTCCTCCCATCAACCCCACGGGCGCGCCTTCGGCAAGCACTTCACCGACATCGCCATAGACCTGCGCCAACCCGGCCAATATGAACAATACACCCGGTTGCGGCTCAAGGATCATCACATTGCCGAAATCCAGCAAAGGTCCGCGATAGCGAATGGTTGCCGGTGTCGGGGTGACGACCAGCGCATTGGGACGTGTGGCCAGCACAATGCCCGGGCGCCGGATGCCTGCGGCATCTGCTTCGCCTGCGGCACGCAGCACGGTTGCCGCCACTGGCAGCGGCAATGTGCCCTTGCGCGTGGTCACATCCGGCAAGGCGATATCTTCAAGGCCTTCGACCTGAAGATCGACCAGCGCACTGGCGAACCCTTCTAGGGTTTCGGTGGAGGCAATCAGCAAGGCGGTTTGCACCGGATCCTCAGAAAAACGACGCGGCGGGTCCACCCGATCAGCGATGGCCTTGCTGAGCGCAGTGCGCGCATCCTGTGCCCCGGCCAACCCCTGCTGCAATGTCTCTGCCGCGCCTTCCTGCAGGCTGCGCAGGATGGTGACCTCTTCAAGATCCCGGCGCAGCTGTGCCGCCTTGCGTTCCAGTGCAGGGGTGACATCGGCCAAGATCATCCCCGAACGCGCCGTTCCCATCGGGCCGCCGGGGTGCACCATGATCACTTCGGCGGGGCCGGTGCTCATATTCTGCAACACGCCCAAAAGCCGTGCGATTTCGGCCTCTTGCGCCTTGAGTTGTTTGGACAGCTGCGCTTCGCGGATCGAGGCCCGGCGCAGCCCGGCGCGCAGCGCGGTCAGCCCTTCCTCATAGGCATGTACCACCCCGGTCAGAGACTTCACCTGATCGCGGCTGCTGGAGGCCCGCGCCAATGCAACAGACGCCGCTTCCAATTGATCGGCCGCAAGCCGCGCGGCCTCGGCCGGGTCGGTCTGCGCCATGGCAGGACCGCTGAGGGTGCAGGCCATCAGCAGCGCCAGAATATGGCCGCGCACCCTGTTCAAGCGATCAGGCTCTCACCGGTCATTTCGGCAGGCTGCGCCAGCCCCATGAGCTGCAATAATGTCGGAGCCAAATCCGCCAGACGCCCGGCGCGCAGGGTGGCGCCTTCTGGGCCATTCACCAGCACCACAGGCACCAGATTGGTGGTGTGAGCCGTATGTGGCCCGCCGGTTTGCGGATCCACCATCACTTCGCAATTGCCGTGATCTGCGGTGACAATCATGGTGCCGCCCACCTTCTCAAGCGCGGTGCGCACCTGCCCCAGCCCGCGATCCACCGCCTCACAGGCGGCCATTGCGGCCTCAAGACTACCGGTGTGACCGACCATGTCGGGGTTGGCATAGTTGGTCACGATCAGATCATAGCCCTGCTCAATCGCGGCCACGAATTTCTCGGTGACCTCATCGGCGCTCATTTCAGGCTGAAGGTCATAGGTCGCCACTTTGGGCGAGAGAGGCATAAAGCGGTCTTCGCCTTGTGAAGGCGTCTCTTCTCCACCGTTCAGAAAGAAAGTGACATGCGGATATTTTTCTGTTTCGGCCAGACGGAACTGGGTCTTGCCCTGTTTGGCGACCCATTCGCCCAGCGTGTTGACGATCTCCTGCTTCGGATAGGCCGTGGTCATATACTGATTATGCGCATCGGAGTAATCGACCATGCCCAGAACGGCGGCCCAAGCCGGACGTCCGGTGACGTCAAACGCGTCAAAACCCGGCTGCGCCAATGCAGCGAGGATTTCGCGGGCCCGGTCGGCACGGAAGTTCAGACAGAAAAACCCGTCTCCGTCATTGGCCCCAGCATAATCGCCGATCACAGTGGCCGCGATGAACTCATCGCTTTCCTCACGCGCATAAGCCGCTTCAATCGCCGCTGTGGCGTTTGTGGCGCGCTGCACACCATCGGCTTTGGTCCAGGCCGTGTAGGCTTGCGACACACGCTCCCACCGATTGTCCCGGTCCATGGCGTAATATCGTCCGGTCACCGTACCAACAGAGGCCCCCTCGGGGATCTGAGACAGCAGTGTTTCAAAATAGCCAAGCGCGGATTTGGGGGCCACGTCACGCCCATCTGTGATGGCATGTAGCACGACCGGCACACCGGCATCCGCGATGGCCTTGATCGCGGCGAGCACATGGGTGATGTGCCCATGCACGCCCCCATCGGAAACAACCCCCATCAGATGGGCGGTGCCGCCGGTTTCCTTCAGCTTGGAAATGAAGGCGACAAGTGTCTCATTGTCAAAAAACGATCCGTCTTCGATGGCCAGATCAATCTGCCCCAGATCCATCGCCACAACCCGGCCCGCGCCGATATTGGTATGGCCCACTTCCGAGTTGCCCATCTGCCCGCTTGGCAGGCCGACATCCGGGCCATGGGTGATCAGCGTGGCATTGGGACCATCAGCCATCATGGCATCAAAATGCGGAGTCTTGGCAAGGTAAGGCGCATTGGCCTCGGTGGCATCAGACAGGCCCCAGCCGTCCAGAATACACAAAACAACGGGCTTGGAAGGAAGGGGGGATGCCATAATCTGTCTGCTCCAACTGTCACTCTCGTGCGTTCTACATGGGCCGTGGCGGCGAAGGAACCGGTTTTGTGAAACTTTGCTCAGAGGACTGGGAAGTGGTGAACGATGTGCTGCCCGCCGAAGCAGAAAGCAAATCAGCGCCGCCCTTCGCGCAGCCACCCCGTGAGCAGGAACCCGGTCGCCAGCAACAGAACCAGCCAGCCCGGCAGCAAGGGCATCCGTGCCACATCCAATGTTTCATAGGCCTCTCTGGGGGTCAGACCAATCCAGCTCCGCCCCGCCGCCGGGCGCCCGGCGCGCACGTTGCGCAGCCCCGGCACGCCCTCTTCGAGACGCAGCACCCCGCCGCGTGTGACTTCCTGCAATGGTGCAAGCGGCTCGGCACTGGCCACGGTCTGTTCAAATTCACGCGGCGCGGCGGGACCCAGCCCCACCACCGTTTCCTGATCCCCTTGACGCAAACGATAGAGACCGATCTCCGCACCGTCATAGACAGCCTCAAAATGTCCCGGATGCTGTTCCTGAAGGGGCACCTCCACCGTTTCGCCAGAGGGGGTGGTCACCGTCACCGCGCCGACCTCCGCCGCAAGGCTGCGCCGGATAATGCGCAGGCGCTGCCCCGTTGGCTCTGCCCAGAGCGCCTCTTCTTCCAGCTCAGGTTCTCCCATCATCCAATGGGCCAGCCGCCGCAGCAATTCCAACTGAGGGCCTCCGCCTTCAAAACCGCGCGCCCAGAGCCAAGCGTGATCAGAGGCCAGCAAAGCCACCCGGCCTTCCTCGACCCGGTTCAAAACCAGAAGTGGACGTCCCTCCGCCCCTGTCATCAGAACATCACCCGCATCCGGGGTCACTTCGATCTGGCGCAGCCAACGACCCCATGTGTCCTGTTGCGGCAACCCGGCAGTGACCGGGTGGCGTGCGCCAAGCGGGCTGACCTCCGGCACAAAAGCCTCATCCACCACCCGCGCGGTTGGACTGGCAGGAAGGACCTCGGCCAAGGGGCTGCGATAAATACTGTCGGCGCCGGCATAATCCGGCCCCGCCGCCACCAGCACAGCCCCGCCTTTACGCACATAATTTGCAACGTTTTCCAGATAGAGCGAGGGCAGAATGCCGCGCCGTTGGTAGCGATCAAAAATGATCAGATCAAAATCGTCGATCTTCTCCAGAAACAGCTCCCGGGTGGGGAAAGCGATCAGCGACAGCTCACTCACCGGCACGCCATCCTGTTTTTCTGGCGGGCGCAGGATGGTGAAATGCACCAGATCCACCGAGGCGTCAGATTTGAGCAGATTGCGCCATGTCCGCCCGCCCGGATGCGGCTCCCCAGAAACCAGAAGTACGCGCAGGCGATCGCGCACACCGTTGATCTGCACCAGCGCGGCGTTGTTGCGGTCGGTCAATTCTCCTTCGGCCTCTGGCACGGAAAACTGGATCACGTTGCGCCCGCCATGGGGCAGCGTCACCGGCAGCTCAATGTCACGCCCCACCGGCACGGCAAAGCGCTGTGGTTCCTGCCCGTCAATGGCAATATCCAGCGCCACACGATCCACATCCGCGGGGGCCGCGCCGCTGTCTTCAATGCGCAGGGTCAGGGTGACCGGCTCTCCGAGAATGGCAAAAGCGGGCGCATTGCGAATGGTGAGACGACGATCCCAATCTCCCTCGCGCCCGGTGAGCAACAGATGGAAGGGCGCAGGCAGATCCGGTACGCGTTCGGCATCATGCACCTGCCCGTCACTGAGCGCGACAATGCCCGCAATCCGGCCGCGTGGCTCCTGCGCCAAAGCCTCTGAAAGCGCGGCCATCATTTCTGTGCCACCATCATCGGCCACGCTGCCGCCGGTGCCGTCACGGACCACAATGCGGCGCAGTTCGGTATTGGGGCGCGCCGCCAGCCGCGCGGCCAGCGTCTCTGCCGCCACCGTGGTCTGTGCGCCACGATCAGAGAGCGACTGGCTGGCGGAGCGATCCTCCAGCATCAGCACAATGTCATTGAGGGCAGCGCGGTTTTCCGTCTGCCACACCGGCCCCGCCAACGCGACAAGCACCACACATGCGGCCAGCCCACGCCAGACCCAGCCGGTCAGCCCCCGCCAAAGCGCCACAGACATGGCCAACAGGGACAACGCCGCCAGCGCAATCAACAGCCAAAGCGGCACAATCGGATCAAACACCACAGATGCGATCATTGCCCCAACCGATCCAGCAAAGCAGGCACATGCACCTGATCGCTTTTGTAGTTTCCTGTCAGCACATGCATGATCAGATTCACCCCAAACCGGTAGGCCAGCTCTCTCTGTCGTTCTCCGGCACGGCCGCGCCCAACGGGAAACAGCGTATTGCCGCGACGATCCACCGCCCATGCTGCCGCCCAGTCATTGCCGCCGATCACCACCGGGGTGACCCCATCATTGAGATTGCGAAATGGCATGCCTTCGACCTGCTCCGCATCTGGCGGGGCCGCTTCAACCCAGACATCCCGGCTCATGTAGCGGCCCGGAAAATCCTGCAACAGGTAGAAGGTACGTGTCAGCACATGATCCTGCGGCAAGGGTTCCAGCGCCGGGATATCCAGCCCGGCCGCCAGCCGCTGCAATTTACGCCCAGTCGGACTCGAGGCACCAAAGCCCGCCACATCCGCATCTCTTGTGTCAAACAGGATCATGCCACCGGAGCGCAGATAGGCGTTGAGCTTCGCATAGGCCTCGCGCGACGGGCTTGGCTGATCTGGCGTGATCGGCCAGTAGAGCAACGGATAAAAGGCCAACTCATCAGTTTCAAGATCCACGGACTCCGGCGCGGCGGGCTCAATGGAGGTGCGAAAATAGAGCACATTGCTAAGTCCGCGCAGGCCCGCTTGAGCAATGTCATCTACCGCTGAATTGCCGGTGCGTATATGCCCCAAGACCACCTCGCGGCTGTTGCCCGCCTTCGCTGGGGCCTGTTGTGGCGCGCGCGCCTCTGGCGTTGGCAGACTGCTCTGTGCCTGTAGCTCAGGCGACATCAGCATCATGGAGAGCACCGCTGCCCCCGCCAGCGCCACCACGCGTGTCGACCACAGGCGGCCAGACACCCAGAGAGAGGCCAGCACATCCAAAGCCAAAAGGCAGAGCGCGCCGGCCAGAAAATATCCCGAAAGATCGGTGGTCACCGCCCCGCGCAGCCCTTCTACCGGAACCGAAGCGGGCCAGCGGGCGGGCGTAAGCGCGGTGTCTTCGTCCACCACCGGCAGCGCCAGCGCCTTATCTGCGGTCTGATAAAGCCCCGGTGGCATTTGCGGCCCCACATTCCCTGTTGCCAGACGCTCTCCGGCAACGCCCGGCAATGTCTGTGCATCCTGCAAGCGCCCAAACCCATCAAGCACCTTTACTGGTTGCCAAGTGGTGCCCGCCAGCTGTGCGGCCGCTTCCGGCCCGCTGCCCTGCCCGGCCGCACTCAGCACAGCCAGCCGGTCCAGCATCTGAACAAACAGCCCTGACAGCGGCAGGCCAGACCATTGCGCATTGGCGGTGACATGCATCAAGACCACCTGCCCGTCTCCGACCGCTTTGCGTGTCACCAGAGGCGTACCATCGCTCAGGCTGGCGATCACCCGATCCGCCAGGGTGGGATCCGGCTGGGCCATCACCTGTGCGGTAACGGTCACATCTTCGGGCACTGTGAGGCCAAAGAATGGGCTGTCCTGTGGGAAGGGCGCAAGTGCTTTGGGCTCCCCCCAGCTCATCGCGCCGCCCACGCTGCGCCCACCGGCACGCAGTCGCACCGGCAAGAGCGGGTCTTCGGTGGTGCGGCTCACCTCACTGGCGGCAAGTGCGGGCCCGGCAAAGCGCAACAGCACGCCGCCCCCTTCAAGCCACGCCAGAACCGCAGCGCTCTCACCCTCTGAAAGCACCGCCACATCAGCAAGCACAATCACATCCGGATTGGCGGGAAGAATGTCCATCAACGCGCCTTCAATCACATCCGCCGTCGGTACAAGCGCCTGACGCAGGTAGTGCAGCGGGGACAATAATTGCAGACCTTCACGGTCCTCGCGCCCCGCAATCAGCGCCACTTCCCGCCGCCGCAGCCGATCATCGCTCAGCGCCACCGCACCCGCCGATCGCAGGCCCGCAACCTCGAACCGCGTCAGCCGCGCGCGCAGCTCGCTAGGCAAGACAAGGGCATTTTCGGCTGACTGCGCGCCTTGCTCAAAGCGCAGCGGCACCGTGGCCAGCACCCGCTCGGCACCGCCCGGATCGCTGCCAATCGCTTGCACGGTGACCTCCTGATCAATGCCCGCAACGCTACGCCGTGCGCGCAAGGTCAAACGCCCCTCCGCATAGCTTGGCGGCATCAAAGCCACAGTGCCAAGACCGGTTTCCACCACCCGCACAGAACCACGTGCCTGCAAGGCCTCCAGAAGCGCCGCGCGCCCGTCGCTGGCCAGCCCATCGGAGAGCCAGACCGTGTCAAACATCTCCTCTCCAAGCGCTTGTGCGAAGGCCGCTGTCATCTCTGTATCGGCGCGCCATGCCATGGGCAGCACACCTGCAAGCCGGGACTGCACCGCATCCGCCGGCGCGAACTGCAAAGGCCGCAAAGGATCAGGCGCGCTCAAACGCTGCACCGCAGCCAAACGCCCCTCTCGTGCGGCTTCCTCAAGCAGGGCTGTCACCATCTCCTGACGGGCGCGCCAGTCCGGCGCTGAGGCCCAGCCCGCATCCAGCACAATCAACAAGGGGGCATCGCTTGCCGTGCGCGTCTGAGGATTGAGCAGAGGCCCCGCCAGCCCTACGATCACCGCGGCCAGAGCAAGGCTGCGCAGCAGCAGCAACCACCAGGGGGTGCGATCTGTCACCGTGTCTTCGTCAGACAGCCCCAAAAGCAAAACCACGCCGGGAAACCGGCGCCGGATGGGCGCAGGGGGGATTGCGCGCAAGATCAGCCACAGCAGCGGCAGGCCCACCAGCGCGGCCAACACCCAAGGCGCGGCAAACCCTATGGGAATCCCCGCAATCATGCGCTCTGGCCCAGCGCGCGATGCGCCCAAAGCAGCGCGGATTGGGCGGATTGCGATGTGCTATGGTGCCCAAACAGCCAGCCCGTTGCACGGCAGAGATCTTTGAGCTGCGCCCGGCGCTCCGCCAACCGCTCCAGATAGCGGGTTTTCAGATCGTCTGCCTTTTTGGTGTCATGGCGCAGCGTGCCCCCCATGCTTTCAAAAATGGCCCGTCCCTTGAACGGGAAAGCTTCCTCTACAGGGTCCAACACCTGAAGGCACAGCCCGCGCACACCGCGATCCGCCGCTTTGGTCAAGGCGGCGGTCACCGCCTCAAAATCCCCCATGAAGTCAGACAGGAACACCGCCCGCGCATGAGGCAACATGGCCCGCGCCTCTGGCACGCCATAGTCCGGAGTGCCATCATCCAGCGCCGCACCTGCAGGATCATCGCGCAGAAACATTTCCGCAAGACGCAGGATCTGCGCCTCGCCGCGGCGCGGGGGCAAATCCGTGCCGGTCAGACCAACACGTTCACCGCTGCGGATCAGCAGAATGGCCAGCGCCATGGCCAGCACCCGGGCGCGATCCGCCTTGCTGGGCAAGGCAGCGTCTCCGGAGAAATGCATCGACGAGGCCGTGTCTACCCACATCATGACCGACTGGGCGACCTGCCATTCCCGCTGACGCACAAATTGCGCATCCGATTTGGCCGAACGCCGCCAGTCAATCATGCGCAGGCTGTCCCCGGGCATCACCGGGCGGTATTGCCAGAAATCATCGCCCATGCCCGCGCGTCTGCGGCCATGTTCGCCCAAAAGGACCGTACCCGCCAGATGCTCTGCCTGTGCCAGCAGGGGCGGCAGGCGCGCCGCTTCCGCCTCCGCACGGCTGCGCAGATGCAGCGCAGCGCTGCTCACGCGGCGGCCCCCATGGGATCAAACCGCGCCACCGTCTGTGCAATCAGCGCGGCCAGAGATTCGCCACGCGCCCGCGCCGCGAAGGTCAAAGCCATGCGGTGGCTCAACACAGGCCCGGCCATGTCGATCACATCCTGTGCGTTCGGGGCAAGGCGCCCCTGCAGCAGCGCTTGCGCGCGCACGGTCATCATGAGCGCCTGCGCCGCACGCGGCCCCGGCCCCCAAGCGATGTTTTCGCGCACCGCCTCGCTGGCGCTTTCATCATCCGGGCGACAGGCCCGCACGAGATCCAGTATCAGCTCCATCACGCTTTCCCCAACCGGCATACGCCGCAACAGGGTCTGCGCCGCAATCAGCGCCTCGGCATCAAACACTTCATGGGCCTCTTCTTCGGCAACGCCGGTGGTGGCCAGAAGAATATCCCGTTCGGTGTCACGATCCGGGTAGGGCACATCAATCTGCACCAGAAACCGGTCCAACTGCGCCTCTGGCAACGGGTAGGTGCCCTCTTGTTCAATCGGGTTCTGCGTGGCCAACACATGAAAGGGCGCATCCAGCGGGCGGTCAGCGCCGGCCACAGTCACCTGTTTTTCCTGCATCGCCTGCAAAAGCGCCGATTGGGTCCGCGGGCTGGCACGGTTGATCTCATCCGCCATCAGCAACTGACAAAAAATCGGACCGGGCACGAATCGAAATTCCCGCGTGCCGCCTTTGCCTTTCTCCAACACTTCGGAGCCCAGAATATCAGCAGGCATCAGATCCGGGGTGAACTGCACGCGGTTACCATTGAGCCCCATCACGGTGGACAGCGTGTCCACCAGCCGCGTTTTGCCCAGCCCCGGCAGGCCAATCAAAAGCGCGTGCCCCCCGCAGAGCAAGGCCGAAAGCGTCAGCTCCACCACACGTTCCTGCCCTATGAACCGGCGCGTGATGGCGGATTTGGCCTCGGCCAGCTTCTGGCCCAGCGCTTCCACTTCTGCGACAAGATTGGCCTCATCTGACATCGGTTCACTCCCGTACCTCTTTATGCTTACTTTGACAGTAACGCGCTCAGAGAAAATGGCAAAAGCAATGAGGGAACAATTTCCTGTGAAAGTTGATGCAGACAATATCGCCGCCTCCGCTAAGGCCGCCACCAAAGGCCAAGGCCCGGCGCCTGTGCATCTATGGAACCCGCCCCATTGCGGGGATCTGGACATGCGCATCGCGCGCGATGGCACATGGTTTTATCAGGGTAGTCCAATCAATCGCCCCGCATTGGTGCGCCTGTTTTCCAACATCCTGCGCAAGGACGGGGACAGCTATGTGCTTGTCACCCCTGTGGAAAAAGTGGGCATCACTGTGGAAGATGCGCCTTTTGTGGCCGAAGATTTTGACGTTACAACCGCAGAGCCCGCCAGTGGCAAAAATCAGATGATCAGCTTTGTCACCCATGTGGGCGACCGCGTCACCGCTGGGGCCGACACGCCCATCCGCGTAGAGTTCGACCCGACCACCCAAGAGCCAGCGCCCTATGTGACCGTGCGTGCCAATCTTGAAGCCCGCATCAGCCGCAAGGCCTTTTACCGACTTGTGGATCTGGGCACGCATCAGGATGTGGCGGGCACCAGCATGTTTGGCGTCACCTCAGCCGGCACTTTCTTTCCGTTTTTGCCCTCTGAGGCTCTCGACTGAAAACGAGGGAGCGGCGGAGCCATGCCGATCTGTCAAAATGGTGTGATTCCAGCCTGTTCGCAGGGCGTGAAAGCTGGGATACCTGTGTCGAGGAGAGCCATATGCCACGATTTGCCGCCAATCTGACACTGTTGTTTGCCGAATTCCCGGAACTGGACCGCTATGATGCGGCTGCCGAAGCCGGATTTGAAGCGGTGGAAGTGCTCTTCCCCTATGATACGCCGGGGCCGGAAACCCAGCGCGCTCTGCTGCGCAACGGGCTGTCGCTGGAGCTGATCAACTGCCCGCCCCCCAATTACACCGGGGGGGAAAGGGGCTTTGCCGCAGTGCCGGGGCTCTCAGAGCGGTTTCAACGCGATTTTCGCCGCACGTTGCGCTATGCGCAAATGCTACGCGCGCGTCTTGTGCACATCATGGCTGGGGCGGCGAGTGGGGCGGAGGCCCGGCAGACCTTCGTGGAGAATTTGAAATGGGCCTGTGACTTTGCCCCCAAACAGCAGCTCACGATTGAGCCCATCAATGATGTGGATATGCCCGGCTATTTCCTCAATGATTTTGATCTGGCCGCCGAGATATTGGATGAGGTCAACGCACCCAATCTTGCCCTGCAATTTGACACCTATCATGCCTTTCGCATCCATGGCGATGTGATCGCCTGCTGGGAAAGGCACAAATCCCGTGTGCGCCATGTGCAGATCGGCGGGCTGCCGGACCGTCATGAACCCGTTGCCAGCAAGCACCTCGACTACCCGGCATTTTTCAAAATGCTCGATGAAAGCGGCTACAGTGGCGTGGTGAGCGCCGAATACACACCCAAGAAACGCACCGAACAGGGGTTGGGCTGGCTCAAGTGATATGTGCCTGAACCTGCGCTACGCCCGACATGTGCAGCGCAGTGAATATTCAAGGCCAAATGACGCCGGTAGGTTTAATGCGCCTCCGCCCAATTGGCACCGCGCCCCGCATCCACAATCAGTGGCACGTCAAGCTTGATCGCCGGTTCCGTGGCCCCTTGCATCACCTCCCGCGCGGCGGCGATTGTGGCATCGACGGCGCTGTCTTCCACCTCAAAGATCAATTCGTCGTGTACCTGCAACAGCATTTTGGCCGGCAGATCCTTGATCGCCTCAGGCATACGGATCATGGCGCGACGGATGATATCGGCCGCAGTGCCCTGAATCGGCGCATTGATGGCCGCACGATAGGCAAAGCTCGCGCGCGGGCCTTTGGCGTTGATTTCAGGCGTGTGGATTTTACGGCCAAAGAGTGTCTGCACGTAACCATGAGTTTTGGCGAATTCCTTGGTGTCATCCATATAGGTCCGGATGCCGGGGAAACGCTCAAAATAGCGGTTGATGAAATCCTGCGCTTCTCCGCGAGGAATACGCAGATTGCGCGCCAGTCCAAAGCCTGAGACACCGTAGATCACCCCAAAGTTGATGGCCTTTGCGCGACGGCGGATTTCGCTTGTCATCTCGTCCAGCGGCACCCCAAAAACCTCAGAGGCGGTCATGGCGTGAATGTCGCGGCCATCGCGGAAGGCTTCCTTGAGGGCATCAATATCCGCAATATGGGCCAGAATGCGCAGTTCCACCTGAGAGTAGTCAAGGCTGATCAGGGTTTTGCCTTCTTCGGCCACAAAGGCTTCGCGGATGCGCCGCCCCTCTTCAGAGCGCACGGGAATATTCTGCAGGTTGGGATCAGTGGAGGACAATCGCCCGGTGTTGGCCCCGGTCTGCACATAAGAGGTGTGCACACGCCCTGTCTCGGCATTGATATGGGTCTGCAGCGCATCGGTGTAGGTGGACTTCAGCTTGCTGAGCTGACGCCAATCCAGCACAAGACCAGGCAGCGCATGTTCGGTGGCCAGATCTTCGAGAATATCCACACCGGTGGCATAGGCGCCGGTTTTACCTTTCTTGCCGCCGGGCAGTTCCAGCTTGTCAAACAGGATCTCTCCCAGCTGTTTGGGAGACCCGACGTTGAACTCCTGACCGGCGAGTTCATGGATTTCTGCCTCAAGCCCAGCCATTTTCTGGGCAAAGGCGTTGGACATGCGGCTCAATGTGTCACGATCTACCTTGATACCGTGGCGCTCCATCTGAGCCAGCACAGGCACCAGCGGCCGTTCGAGGGTTTCATAAACCGTGCTGACCTGACGGCGGTGCAGCTTAGGTTTGAAGAGTTGCCAGAGGCGCAGCGTGATATCCGCATCCTCCGCCGCATAGGGCAGCGCATCGGCGATGGCGACCTTGTCAAAGGTGATCATGCTCTTGCCACTGCCAATCAGGGTTTTGATCGGGATCGGCTGGTGGTTGAGATACCGCTCACTGAGAGCATCCATGCCATGATTGTGCTCTCCCGCGTGCAGCGCATACGACAACAGCATGGTGTCATCCACCGGGGTGACGGCGATTTTGTAATTGGCAAAGACCTTGCAGTCATATTTTGCATTCTGGAAGATTTTCAGGATTGCCGGATCTTCCAGCATCGGCTGCAACGCATCCAGCACCTCCGTCAGGGGCAACTGATCCTCTTGCAGTTCTTCGCCGCCAAACAGATCGTCGCTTGCGCCCTTTTTGTGGCCAACCGGGATATAGCAGGCTTCCCCTGGCTCCACACTCAGGCAGATGCCGGCAAGTTCGGCGACCATCTCATCCAATGAGTTGGTTTCCGTGTCCACCGCCACATAGCCGCGCTTGTAGATGGCAGCAATCCAGCGATCCAGCGCGGCGCGGTCTTTGACCCATTCGTATTTAGCCGCATCAAAGGGGATGTCTTCTGCCGCAGGGCTGTCTTCCGTTGCCGCCATAGTGGGCTCGGGCACAGAGGGGGCCTCTACGCCCAGCTTGTCCGCGGCGCGTTTGGTCAGGGTGCGCAATTCCATCTCTGCCAGAAAGCCCAGAAGCGTTTCCGGATCCGCATCCTGCACTTCTAGATCATCCAGCGTAAAGTCCAGCGCCATGTCGCAATCCAGCTGCACAAGCTGCTTGGACAGCTCAATCTGATCCCGTTTTTCGATCAGGGTCTGGCGCCGCTTGGGCTGTTTGATTTCTTCGGCCCGATCCAGAAGATCTTCAAGGGAGCCATATTCATTGATCAGCAAGGCCGCGGTCTTAATGCCGATCCCCGGCGCACCGGGAACGTTGTCCACGCTATCGCCCGCCAGCGCCTGAACATCCACCACACGTTCCGGCACGACGCCGAATTTCTCCAACACCCCATCGCGATCGATACGCTTGTTTTTCATGGCATCGAGCATTTCCACCCCATCGCCCACCAACTGCATCAGATCTTTGTCTGAACTGATGATGGTGCAACGCCCACCTGCGGCGCGCGCCTGACAGGCCAGTGTGGCGATGATGTCATCGGCTTCAAAGCCTTCGATTTCCTTGCAGGCGATGTTGAAAGCACGGGTGGCGTCGCGCGTCAGCGGGAACTGCGGCTTGAGATCTTCGGGCGCAGGCGGGCGATTGGCCTTATATTGATCATACAGGTCATTGCGGAAGCTTTTGCCGGAATGGTCAAAGATCACCGCGACATGGGTGGGGGCATCCGGGCCAGCGTTGTCCTCGATATAGCGCTGCAACATGTTGCAAAAGCCAGACACCGCGCCGATGGGCAGCCCGTCAGATTTGCGCGTCAGCGGGGGCAATGCGTGATAGGCCCGAAAAATGAAGGCCGATCCGTCGATCAGATGCAGGTGACATCCTTTGCCAAAACCCATGGTGCGCTCCTGTTGTGCTTGCGTGGCTCCGTTGTGCCATGCCCCCCGCTTTGGCACCAGTCGAAAACCTGTCAGAAAATCGTGTTCGGGGGCGATGCCACCGTCATCACGGGCGCTGGCTCCCCCGAGATATATTTCTCAAGAGGAAGCCTGCGGGCGCGACAGGCTCAGCGAAAGCTGAGCCGGGCCCAACGGGAGGAAGCTTGGCTGTGCCAAGCAGACGACGGGCGGGAGCCTCTTGCTTTCGGCGCAGTGGGCTGGTCTATGGAGCCGCAACTATGAGGGGAGCCGAGATGACTCATCTGTGGGTACGGGCCGAACAGCGGCCAAATGAAGAGCGGGTGGGGCTGACACCCGAAGGCGCAAAGGCGCTGATGGACAAAGGCATCCGGGTGACCGTTGAGGAAAGCTCCGTGCGCGCGATCCCAATCGCAGGCTACAAAGCCGTGGGCTGTGACATTGCTGCAGAGAACAGCTGGCCCGACGCGCCCAAGGATGCGATCATCTTTGGCCTGAAGGAATTGCCGGAAGATGGCACACCGCTGCCGCATCGCCACATCATGTTTGGCCATGCCTTCAAAGGGCAGCATTCCGGCGTGGCCTTGCTCAAGCGCTTCAAGGCAGGCGGCGGCACATTGTATGACCTGGAATATCTGGTGGATGACAGCGGTCGCCGTGTGGCCGCCTTTGGCTATTGGGCGGGCTATGCCGGGGCGGCTGTGACCCTGAAATCCTGGGCCGCACAACACCGCGGCGCCATTTGTGCGCCGGTGGGAGTCTATAAAGGGAAAGATGCGCTTTTGGCGGATCTTAGCGCAGAGTTGGACGCGCTGGCCACAGACCGGCCTTCTGCCATTGTGATCGGTGCGCTGGGGCGCGTGGGCACTGGTGCGGCGGATCTTTTGGAAGCGATGGGCTGTTCCGTCACAAAGTGGGACATGGCAGAAACCGCCTCCGGCGGGCCGTTTCCAGAAATTCTGGCGCATGATCTGTTCCTGAACTGTATCTTTGCGCGCCCCGGCACGCCGGTTTTTGTGCCCCAAGAGGCTTTGACCACAGAGCGTCAGCTCACCGCCATTGGCGATGTGGCCTGTGATCCGGACAGCGATTACAATCCCGTGCCGGTCTATAATCGCGCCACCACATGGGACGCACCAGCGTTGCGCGTGGCCGATGCGCCAGTGCTGGACGTGATGGCGATTGACAACCTGCCCTCCATGCTGCCCGTCGAAAGCTCTGAGGATTACGCCGCGCAATTGCTGGACACGCTGCTGACACTTGATGACCTCAGCGGCGGTGTCTGGACCCGCGCTGAGGCCGATTTCAAAACCCATTCCAAAGATCTCTGAGGGGAGTTAGAGACATGACAATTCACTGGTGTGGCACTGGCCTCTCGGCCATTCCCGGCCTGCGCCGCCTGCTTGAAGCAGGCCGCGAGGTCACTGTCTGGAACCGCACAATTGCCAAAGCCGAAGAGGCCGTGGGCGACCTGACCAAAGACATCCGCGTCTTTGACATCGACGCCCTCGGCGCAGTGCTGGTGTCTGGCGACGTTGTGGTCTCCATGTTGCCGGGTGACTGGCATGTGCCGCTTGCCGAACTGTGCATCGCAAAGGGCGCGCATTTCGTCAGCTCTTCCTACATTGCGCCCGAAATGAAAGCGCTGGATGCCAAAGCCAAAGCCGCTGGCGTGGCCTGCGTGAACGAGGTGGGGCTGGATCCGGGGATTGACCACCTGATGGCGCATGCTTTGGTGGCCGACTACCGCGCCTCTGACGCCTATGACACCGACAACACCCTCAGCTTCATCAGTTATTGCGGTGGCGTGCCAAAGGTGGCCAACCCGTTCCGCTACAAATTCAGTTGGTCGCCACTGGGCGTGTTGAAAGCCCTGCGCTCCCCATCTCGCTCCATCCGCGACGGCGCCCCCTTGGATGTAAACCGTCCCTGGGACGCGATCAGCAGTTATGAGGCCCCTCTGGCGGAGGCGGAAACCTTTGAGGTTTATCCAAACCGCGACAGCATTCCTTTCATGGCGGACTACAAATTTGACCCCAACTGGAAGGTCGATACCTTTGTGCGCGGCACGCTGCGTCTCAATGGCTGGGCCGAAGCCTGGGGCGATGTGTTTACCGAGATCGAAACCCTTTCAGGGCCTGAAGGCGATGCCCGCCTCAAAGAAATGTCCGATCAGTTCTGGGAGGAAAACTCCTATGACGAAGGTGAGCCGGACCGCGTTATTCTCTGTGTTGCGCTGAAGGCGGAGAAAGACGGTACAGAGGTGTATCACAAGACCTATGCGATGGACGCCTGGGGGGATGCGCGCGGCACCGCCATGGCGCGGCTTGTCTCTATACCAGTGTCGCTGGCCATTGAAGCGGTGATTGATGGTAAAATTGCCGCCGGTGTGCATGCTGCGCCCTCTGAGGAAGCGCTGGTCTCTGAGTGGCTCTCCCATATTGGCACATTGGCACAGCACATGCAGATCGTGGATCACACCGCCTGATCCCAATTGGCCGCAAAAAGTTGAATATACGGGCCTGAAGGGGAGACTTTCAGGCCCGTTTTCGTTGGGTGTCCTCACAGGCCCAAGGCACCCATTTTGGCAACACGGCTTTGCCACCGCGCCACAAGGCCGTCTTTGGGATGGCTCGTGCCGGAAAACGTGCTGACCTTGGCGGGTTTGATCCCCACAAACTCCAAGATCTGGCGACGCAGCTGCACAGCCAGGGCATCGCGATAGAACAGACGAAACACCCAGCCCGGCGTGTCTGACAACAGCAGAATGCGCCCGGTTTTTCCGATCAACAGGGGTGCGGGCAATCCAAGCAAGGTGGTGTTGCGCGTGTCAAAGGTCCGCCCTGGCAGCAGCGCGCGGTCAAACAGACCTTTCAGCTTGGCAGGCAGCCCGCCCCACCACATTGGCGTCGCCACCACAACATGCTCCGCCCATTCCAGATCCGTGAGAAACTGTTCCAATTCGGGCTCAAGTGGTTTTTGGCGCTCATAGCCGCCAAAACCATAATCCATGTCAAACTGCAGATCATGCAATTGGGTCAGGCGCACCTGATGCCCAGCCTTGCGTGCCGCATTGGCATAACTCTCCGCCAAGCTGCCGGTCAGCGACTGCGCCGCCGGGTGCCCGTTGAGGACAAAAATACGTTTCGATGACATCGTGATTCTCCAAGATAATGACCATGGTCAATTTTAATCCATCAAAAAATGACCTCGGTCAATTATAAATTTGACCACGGTCAAAAATCATATAGAAAGGCGATATGGCCAAAGCAGTTCAACAACGCACCTTAAAAACCCGCGCCAAGCTTTTGGACGCGGCCACCGCTGTCATCGCAGAAGGCGGATATGAAACACTCAGGGTAGAGGATGTGGTAAAACGTGCAGGCGTCGCTAAAGGCACGTTTTTTGCGCATTTCAAAGACAAAGACGCCTTGATGGACCACCTAATCGGCAAAGAGATCGACCGCCATCTGGATCAGATCGCAGCCCTGCCTGCGCCCCGCACAATTGCCGAGATGACCGATGCCCTGATGCCGCTCGCGGTTTTTATGAGCTGCGAGCGCTATGTGTTTGATGTGATTTTGCGCCATTCAGGGGCCGCCGCCCAGCAAGAGATAGGGCCGATCGCCATGACCTTTGGCCGCCATGAGCAGGTGGTGACAGACTGGCTGGCGCAGCGGCCTTTCCGCACTGATATTTCAGCGAAACTGCAGGCAGAGGGTGTGCAGGCCTTTGCCATACAGGCAATTTCTCTGATGTTTTGCAGCCTGCACAACAGCCTCTCGATCAGAGAGCGCCTGCAGGTCTATCTGGCGGCGTGGCTGACGCCCCAAAGCTGATCGGAGCGCACGCTCATTTAGCCGCCCCGCACCAAATCGTCTTCTTCATCTGAAAGCGACAGGCCCAGCGCCTCCATACCGTTCTCCAGATGGTCGGACAGATGCGGCGAGCCGAGCAGGTAATCAGCGGTGGGGACAGTGTTTTCGGTCTTTGCCGTCATCAGAGCTTCACCGATGTCATCCACCGTGAAACTGTCGCGACCGATCCACATCACCGCCACAAGGCTGGCCTGCTCGTCTTCGTTCAAACGGTCAATAAAGGCCCGCAACTCGCCTTCGGCTCGGTCGAGTTCACGCGCCATCAGCACAACCTGTGCCACTTTCCATGCAGAAATCTCAAGCATTTCGCGTCTCCCTTTGTCTGCACCACTGTCCCAAGCAGAGGGCACCGAGTCTTTGACATGGCGCAAACTGTTTTCAAGCAAGACGGACAGGCGCCCGCGGTATGGGATGCACAGCAAGCTGTGCTCCCATCCCTTGGGCACGGCTCAAGGCTCTGCCTTGAGCCTGCGGGGCTGCGCCCCGCCCACAAGCGGCAACCGCCAGTGGCCTAACCCCGCTCCGGTCGCCGGTCAGCTTTCCGGTTTGCTCAGCGGCACAACTTTATTGTCCTCCGGCTGGGCAATCTCTTCAAAATCAAAGTTGTCCAACCGGCGTGCGCGTCGTCCGGCCTTATCCGCGCTGATCTTGATTTCACTGATATCCTTGGCGGCCTGACCAAAGTGGCGATCGAGATTGTCCACCCGCGTGCCCAGCCGCTCCACATCCGCGTAGAGCAGGCCCAACTCGCGGCGAATGGCCCCAGCCTGCTCGCGCATCCGGGCATCTTTGAGAATGGCCCGCATGGTGTTGAGCGTCGCCATGCAGGTGGTGGGGGAGACAATCCAGACCCGTGCAGCAAAACCCTCGCGCACCAGATCCGGGAATTTGGCATGCAGTTCCGCATAGACCGCCTCAGAGGGCAGGAACATCAGAGCCCCATCGGCGGTTTCCCCTTCGATGATGTATTTCTCCGAGATATCCTTGATATGTTTGCGCACCGAGGTTTTGAACATCTGAATGCCCGCCTTCAGCGCGGCCTCGGTTTCCGATGACAGCATGGCCTCATAAGCTTCCAGAGGGAATTTGCTGTCGATCACAATCGGGCCCGGTGGGTTAGGCAGGTGGATCAGACAATCCGCCCGTTTGCCATTGGAGAGCGTCTGTTGCAGCGCATAGCTGTCGCTGGGCAGTGCTTTGGAGACGATATCGGTGAGCTGAATCTCCCCAAAGGCCCCGCGCGTCTGTTTGTTGGACAGGATATCCTGCAAGCTCAACACATCCCCGGAAAGCCGTGTGATGTTTTCCTGGGCCTTGTCGATGGTCTGCAACCGCTCCTGCAACTGGGTGAGCGAGGTCGCCGTCTGTTTGGCGTTGCCCATCAGAGAGGTGTTGAGTTTTTCCTGCATCTCATTCAGCGCCGTGCCGGTGCGCATCTGCATATTGGAGAGGTTCTCCTGCATCTGCAACTGTTGCACCGCCAGCGTGTCGGCCATCTTCTGCTGCATGGAGGCCAAATTCTCCCCCGTGCTGCGCTGCACCTTGGCAAGGTTTTCATGCAGGTTGACCTGCACCTCTCCGAGCCGCTGCTCCATCAAGGTGGCAATCTGGCTTTGGGATTGGGCCTGCGCGCGCAGACCGCCATCCAGCTGCGCCTGCCCGGTGGCGAGCTGATCCACCCGCTGTGCCATCTGTCCCATATGCTGAGCAATGAAGGCCTCCGTCTGTGCCGCCCGCGCCTGCGCTGTGGCGCGCAGCATCACAAACAGCAACAGCACCGCCAGCCCCACGCCCCCCAACACATAGAGCGTTGCTGTTTCCATATTGGCCAAGGCCAGATCCATACCGTCCATCATGTCCGCCCAAACAGCCGTTCAATATCGGCCAGTTTCAATTCCACATAGGTTGGCCGACCGTGGTTGCATTGCCCGGAATGCGGTGTGGCCTCCATCTCGCGCAACAGCGCGTTCATCTCTTCGGCGCGCATACGTCGCCCTGAGCGGATCGATCCATGGCAGGCCACGCGGCTTAAAATGGCCTCAAGCTTGGCCTGCACCAGCATGCTTTCGCCCGTGTCATCCAGCTCATCCAGAATATCGAGCACCATGGCGCGCGCATTGACTTCGCCAAGCAGCGCCGGGGTTTCGCGCACGGCCACAGCCCCGCCGCCGAAGGCCTCAATCGTCAAGCCAAGGCTGGAGAGCGGTTCGGCCACACTCATGATCCGGGCACAGTCGCCCTCAGAGAGCTCCACGATTTCCGGGATCAACAAAGCCTGCGCCGCCACGCCGTTTTCGGCCATCTGACGTTTGAGTTTTTCATAGACAAGCCGTTCATGGGCCGCATGCTGATCAACAATCACCATACCGGTCTCTGTTTGCGCGACGATATAGTTTTCATGCACTTGCGCCCGCGCCGCGCCCAGCGGCAGACCTTCTGTCGCAGCAGCCTGCGACAGCGCGGTGGTATCATCGGGGATGGGCTCCACCCGCGCGGAATAGGCCTCGGTCAATTCGGCAAAACCTGTTTCCGACGGTGGGGAGACAGAGCGGGGCGGCGTAAATGCCGGGGCCTGCGCCTGATAGGCGGCCGTGCGTGCGCCAAGGCTTGGGCGGTCCATCTGATAAACCCGCGCCTGTCCATCGGGGGGCGCAACCGACGCAGCACCCAGCGCGCCAAGCGACTCTGGGCGAAAGGCGTTGAGGGTAGAATTGGCCACCGTAGTGGAGGCACGATGGCCCGCTTCCGCCAGCGCATGGCGCAGACTGGACACAATCAGCCCACGGGCCAGCCCGGGATCGCGAAACCGCACCTCACTCTTGGCCGGGTGCACGTTCACATCCACCAGATGCGGGTCACAATCAATGAACAGCGCCGCCGCCGGGTGGCGGTCGCGGCTGAGATAATCAAAATAGGCCCCGCGCAGCGCGCCCACCAACAGTTTGTCCTTCACCGGGCGGCCGTTCACAAACAGATATTGCGCCACAGAGGAGCCACGCGAATAGGTTGGCAGCGCGGCATAGCCGATCAGGCGCAGCCCTTCGCGCTCTGCATCAATTTTCAGCGCGTTTTCGGCAAACTCTTTGCCCAGAATCCGCGCCAGCCGCCCATGCAAGGCATCAAACAGATCGCCACTTTCCGCCTCAGCCCGAAAGGTAACACGCCCTTCGCCGCCACCGGTCACATCGCGCAGAGTGAAGCCAATAAAGGGTTCCGCCATGGCGAGGCGTTTGACCACATCGGTGATCGCCTGCGCCTCCGCGCGGTCGCTGCGCATGAATTTCAGACGGGCGGGCGTGGCATAAAACAGATCCCGCAGCTCGACGATGGTGCCGCCTGACAGGGCAGCAGGTTTCACCGCCCCCATCTGCCCGCCTTCGACTGCGATGCTGGCCGCCGCGGCGCGGCCAACACGCGAAGTGATGCTCAGACGCCCCACCGCCCCCAGCGAGGGCAGAGCCTCCCCGCGAAAGCCAAAGGTGTGGATGTCCAGAAGATCGCTGCCATCAATTTTGGACGTGGCGTGGCGCGATAGCGCCAGAGGCAGCTGCGCTTCGGTGATGCCACAGCCATCATCGGTGATACGAATGAGGGTCTTGCCCCCATCTGCATAGGCGATTTCAATCCGTCGGCTGCCCGCATCAATAGCATTTTCCACCAGCTCTTTCACGGCGGAGGCGGGGCGTTCGACCACCTCTCCTGCCGCAATTCTATTGATCGCCGCATCGTCCAATTGACGAATGACGGGCTGATCCGCTTGGGGCGGGGCGCTTATATTGGGGCTATCCACAGACATAAGACGAAATCTAGCATGTTCTTGTTTGATTCTACCACCGCCATTGCCTGTGTGCGGTGCCAAGACACCCCCAAAAAATCTCCTCTTTCGCGAACAGTTTGGCGCGGTTTCGCTGGACAGGACAAAAGGCCTTCCCCATAATTTGATCAAATTATGACGACGCGGGGTATTGCCCTGCCACCAAGGGAGCTCACCAATGAAAGACGACAACTTCCTCAAGGAAAATAATGCCCGCCACCTTTGGCATCCGATGGGCGCGCCCGCTGATTCTCACGCCACCCCGCCGAAGATCATCAAGACCGCTGAAGGGGTGAACATCACGGATATTGACGGGCATTCTGCTGTGGACGCCGTGGGCGGCCTTTGGTGTGTGAACCTCGGTTATTCCAATGATGTGGTGAAAGAAGCGATTTCCAAGCAGCTCTATGATCTGCCGTATTATTCAGCTTTCGCCGGCAGCTCCAACCCAGCGGCCATTGAGGCCTCTTACGCTGTCCGCGAATTTTTCGCCGAAGACGGCATGACGCGGGTGTTCTTCACCTCTGGTGGCTCCGATTCCGTGGAAACCGCGCTGCGGCTGGCGCGCCAATACCATCGCCTGCGTGGAGAACCGACCCGCACCAAATTCCTCAGCCTGAAAAAAGGCTATCACGGCACGCATTTTGGCGGGGCCAGTGTCAATGGTAACAACCGCTTCCGCATCAACTATGAGCCACTGCTGCCCGGCTGTTTCCACCTGCCCTCCCCGTACAGCTATCGCAATCCGTTTCACGAAACCGATCCAGTGCAGCTGGCGCAAAACATTGCCGCCGCCTTTGAGGATGAGATTGCCTTCCAAGGCGCCAACACCATTGCGGCCTTCATCATGGAGCCGATTCAGGGCGCTGGTGGGGTGATTGTACCGGATGCCTCTTTCATGGCGCTCATGCGCGAGATCTGTGACCGCCACGGCATTCTGATGATTTCAGATGAGGTGATCACCGGCTTTGGTCGCACCGGGGATTGGTCCGGGGCACGGCACTGGGGTGTGAAGCCTGACATGATGACCACGGCCAAAGGCATCACCTCGGGCTACTTCCCGGCGGGGGCCTGTTTGATGAATGATAAGGTGGCAGATGTGTTTGAAAACGACACCTCTGGCGAAGCGGGCATTTTCCATGGCTATACCTATTCTGCCCATCCGGTGGGATCCGCCGCCGTAGTCGCCTGTCTGGCGGAGACCCAGCGTCTGGATCTGAAAACCAATGCAGCCGCGCGCGGCACACAGCTTTATGAGGGGGTTCTGAAGCTGGCAGAAAAATATGACATTATCGGAGACGTGCGCGGGGGCCATGGCCTCATGACAGGCATTGAGCTGGTCTCTGACAAAGGCGCCAAAACACCCATGGATATGGCCACCATGAAGAAGATCCATGAGACCGCCTATCAGGCGGGGGCCATGGTGCGTCTGGGCATGCATAATATTCTGATGTCGCCCCCGCTGACCATTTCCGAAGGCGAAGTGGACACCATTCTCAGCGCGCTGGACGCAGGTTTCGCCGCCGCCTGACAAAAGCTCCCACCATCCGGAAGCGGCCCTGCGGGGCCGCACCGGATGTTGGGCCCGGCTCAAAGCATGGCCTTGAGCCTGTTGCGCGCCGCGCAGCCATAACGCGCAACCACACTGCGTCTCTCTTCCCTGTGCGTTGCCGCCCCGCAGGAAACCCACAGAGCCGACTTGAGCAAACAGACGGGCCTGATCTCACAGAGAGGCTTTCTTATTCATTTTTTTGAATGTATATGTCGCGCACCGCCAGACCGCATGAGGCTTGCATGACAGACCGCTCCAAAATCGCGCGCTATTTCCCGATCCTCGCTTGGGGGCGGACCTATACCAGACCCACATTGGAAGCGGATCTGCTCGCGGCGGTGATTGTCACCATCATGCTGATCCCGCAATCTCTGGCCTATGCACTGTTGGCAGGTTTGCCGCCGGAAGTGGGGCTTTACGCTTCCATCCTGCCGCTTGTGGCCTATGCGATCTTTGGGACCTCTCGCGTGCTTGCGGTGGGGCCTGTGGCCGTGGTCTCACTGATGACAGCTGCCGCAGTGGGCACCCTCAATCTGGACAGCACAACGGATTACATCGCTGCCGCCGTCGCGCTGGCGTTTATCTCCGGGGTGATACTGACAGGCATGGGCCTTCTACGCCTCGGCTTTCTGGCCAATTTCCTGTCCCATCCGGTGATTGCAGGCTTCATCACCGCTTCCGGTATTCTCATCGCCACAAGTCAGCTCAAACATATCTTCGGCGTCAGCGCACATGGCCATACCCTGCCGGAGCTGCTGATATCGCTGATCGCGCATCTGCCAGAGATCAACCTCTACACCCTCTTGCTTGGCGGCGCAGCCATGGGATTTCTGTTCTGGACCCGCAAAGGACTGAAACCGCTGCTCGCGCGTCTGGGGGTGCCCGCGCGTCTTGCAGATGTGCTCACCAAAGCAGGCCCCGTGGCTGCGGTGGCCGCCACAACGCTGGCGGCATATGCTTTTGACCTTGGCGACAAAGGGGTCGCAATTGTGGGGGAGGTGCCAACCGGCCTGCCGCCGCTCACACTGCCAAGTTTTACCCCTGGCCTCTGGTCTGATCTCTTTCTTGCGGCGCTGCTGATCTCGATTATCGGCTTTGTGGAAAGCGTCTCCGTCGCGCAAACGCTGGCAGCAAAAAGACGTCAGCGCATTGACCCCGACCAGGAACTCATTGGCCTGGGAACCTCCAACATCGCCTCAGCCCTGTCAGGAGGATATCCTGTCACCGGTGGCTTTGCCCGCTCCGTTGTGAACTTTGACGCCGGCGCACAAACTCCTGCGGCTGGCGCCTTTACCGCCATCGGCATCGCGCTCGCCGCAATGTTCCTCACGCCGCTGCTGTTCTTTCTGCCCAAGGCCACCCTTGCCGCAACCATCATCGTGGCCGTGCTGAGCCTTGTTGATCTCTCAATTCTGCGTCACGCTTGGGGATATTCGCGGGTCGATTTTGCCGCCGTTGCCACCACCATTGCCCTGACGCTGGGACTGGGCGTGGAAGTGGGCGTCAGCGCGGGGGTCGTGCTGTCCATCGGGTTGCATCTTTACAAAACATCGCGCCCACATGTGGCCGAGGTAGGCCTGGTGCCCGGCACACAGCATTTCCGCAATATTCTGCGTCACACTGTCAAAACCACGCCGCATCTCGTCTCTCTGCGGATTGACGAAAGCCTGTACTTCGCCAACGCCCGCTATCTGGAAGACTATGTCTACGACCGGGTGGTCTGCGATCAACCCATCACGGATGTCGTGCTGATGGCCTCTGCTGTGAACGAGATCGACCTGAGCGCGTTGGAAAGTCTGGAGGCGATCAATACGCGCCTCAAAGAGATGAACATCCGGCTGCATTTTTCAGAGGTGAAGGGCCCGGTGATGGACCGCCTCAAACGCAGTCACTTTCTGGAAGAGCTGAGTGGTGACATATTCCTGTCCCAATATGATGCCTGGGACAGGTTGACTGCCCCAACAGAGGCTCCATCAAAGATCACGGCCTAAGACCGCCGATCTCACAGGGCTGGAGCACCGCTGCGATGGCGATGTGGCGCGAAGCCTGCGGCCAAGGCAAGGATCACGCCGGAGACGGTGGCAATCATGCCCGCCGCGCTCACCGCGTGGTCATAGCCGAGCCATATGGGACCATAGCCGGCAAAGACATATCCCAGCACGGCAGACAGCACCGCAAACACCACGCTCCACCCAATCTGCACCTCCAGACGGTTGGTCATCAGCCGCGCGGCGGCAGGCGGGCAAATGAACATGGCGATCACGATGATGGAGCCCACTGCATCAAAGGCCGCCACCGCGGCCAAGGCCGAGACGATCACCACCGCAATACCCAAGCCCGTCGTGTGCATACCAAGAGACTGCGCAAAACCTTCATCAAAGGTGGACACCACCAGAGGGCGCCATGCCGCCCACAGAAACGCAATCACGCCAAGAATGGCAACAGCAACGCGCCCGAGCTCTGGCGGCAGACCAGACAGGGCCACCGGATCCAGCACACTGGCCCAGCCTGACGCCTCTAGCCAAATCAAGCTCTCCAGATTGCCGTAGAGTGCATGTTCCACATCCAGATGTACGCCAGAGGTGTCGCTCTGCTCCAGAAGCAGAACACCAGCGGCAAACAGCGTGGTGAATGTCAGCCCCATCGCGGCCCCGGGCTCGATATTGCCCAATCGGCGGATGGCTTCGATCATCAAAACGGCCACCACAGCCGCGCCCGCAGCGCCCAGCATCATCGGGACGGCTGCGACAATTCCTGTGAGCAGGAAAGCCACGACAATGCCAGGAAGAACCACGTGGGAGATCGCGTCCCCAATCAACGCCTGCCTGCGCAAAAGGAGAAAATTCCCCGGCAGGGCACAGGCCACAGCGGCCAGAATCCCAATCAATAAGGGCGTCAGGGAAAGGGGGACAAACTCTTCACCACTCACAGGGTTACCTCCTTGGGTCCACCCATACGGCGGTCAATTTCCTGAATCTGATCTGGTGTCAGAACCGTTTCGATATCACGCAGCCCGTCATAAAGCGCCGCCGCACTTTCAAAGGCCTGATCTTGTCGCACCATCTGCCAGCGGGTTTCGTCGCGCAGCGCTTTGGCGGCACGCGCTTTGCCAGCATCGGTGGGCACGCCATCGGCATGTGCCAACCCACTGCGCAGCAGCAACCGCATTGTATAGGCCTCATAGATGGGCTGCCCCTGTGCAAGCGCAAGGAGGCCCTGACGCAGATGCACCCGACGCTGAAACCGGCGATGACGGATCACCGCGGCCAAAACGCCGCGACGTGGCGCTAGCAACAGCGACAGGACAAACAGGGCAAAGCTTGTCAGCACAATGATGGGGCCAGTTGGCAGCGCGGGCGCACTGGCAGATACGGCCGCGCCGATCCATGAGGCCACCCCACCACACAGTCCTGATACCAACACCATATGATCTGTGCGATCGGTCCAGAACCGTGCGGAGACCGGGGGAATGATCAACATGGCCACGATCAGGATCAGGCCCACGATTTTTAGACCAATCACGGTCACGGCCAGGGCAAGCGCCATAATGGCGAGATCCATACGCGCAACATTGATGCCCCGCGCCGCCGCATACTCCGGATCAAACGCCAGCAGGGTCATGGGACGGCGCAAGATCATCACGGCGACCAGCGTCAGCGCGCCGCCCACGGCGATCACCAGCGCCTCGTTAAACAACATGCCCGCAGTGGCCCCCAGCAGAAAGCCTTCCAAACCGGCTGCACGCCCGGAGCCCAGACTTTGGATCACCGTCAGTAGAACAATGCCAAACCCAAAGAAGACAGACAGCACAGCGCCAATGGCGGCGTCTTCTGAAAGGCGGGTGTGTCGCGTCAGCCAGTTCACACACAAGAGCCCCATCCAAGACGATATAGCGGCCCCCAGAAGGAGACCGGGCAAAGAGCGCCCATCGCCGCCCAGCAAAACCATCAGGATGAAGGCCAGCCCGACACCAGGTAAGGTGGCATGGCTGATGGCGTCGCTGACCAGCGCACGCTTGCGTAGGTAAAGGAACGTGCCTGTCACCCCTGCGGCAATGCCCAGCAGGGTCGCACCAATGGTCACCAGCGTGGCGTTATAGCCAAGCTGTAGCGTCAGAGCACTCCACAACATCGCTTAGCCCGCAGCCAATTCCAACTGATCAATCTGGCCGGTCGCCAAGCGCCCGCCGTAGGTCTGATTGAGGGTCTCTGCTGTGAAGGCGTCCGCCACGCTGCCTTCGGCCATTTTGCGCGTATTGATCAGGAAGACGCGGTCAAAGTAGCTGCGCACCGTGGTCAGGTCGTGATGCACTGCCACTACCGTTTTGCCCTCAGATTTCAACCCTTTGAGCACCTCAATAATCGCCTTTTCCGTGGCAGCGTCCACACCGGCAAAAGGCTCGTCCAGCAAATAGAGATCTGCATTCTGCGCCAGTGCCCGGGCCAAAAAGACACGCTGTTGCTGGCCGCCGGACAATTGACCAATCTGACGATCAGCAAAATCTGTCATGCCCACCCGCGCAAGGCAGGCCAGCGCTTTTTCCTTATGATGTCCACGAATGCGCCCCAGCAGGCCCAACTCGCGAGACAGGCCCATGAGCACCACATCAATCACGCGCGTTGGGAAATCCCAGTCGACGCTGGCGCGCTGTGGCACATAGGCAATCCGGTGACGGGCTGCCTTCAAAGGTTGCCCAAACACCCGCGCCTGCCCGGCCAGAGGGGTGACAATGCCCAGCGCGGCTTTCAACAGTGTCGATTTCCCAGCCCCATTGGGCCCAATAATGGCCGTCATAGAACCCTCGATAACGGTCATATCAACAGAAAACACCACGGGCTTTTGCCCATATGACACGGTCATCCCCCGAATGGCCAAGGGGCTGTCTGCGGGAAGAGGCGCCGAAGGCACCTCGCCATTATTTGCAACCAGTTCCACGTTCATCATTGTTTTCCTTATGTGCCAGCGGACAGGCGATCAGCCATGCCACGTACAGGGGCTTCTCCGCCAAGTGCACGAGAAATCACGGTGATATTGTGATCAATCATACCCACATAGGTGCCTTCATAGGTGCCGTTTTCCCCCATCGCGTCAGAGAACAACTCACCCCCAATCGTCACCTCGTGCCCACGTGCAGCTGCACCTTCAACCAAGGCGCGGATGGATCTGTCCGAGACAGAGCTTTCTACAAACACAGCCCCAATCTGGCGATCCACCAACATATCCACCAAGGCGCTGATGCGATTCAGACCGGCTTCGGACTCTGTGGAGATGCCTTGAATGCCCATCACCTCAAAGCCATAGGCCTGACCAAAATATCCAAAGGCATCATGCGCCGTTAGCAAAATGCGCGCGTCCTGCGGAACCGATGTGAGGCTCTTTTCGGCATACTCCGTCAGCGCATTCAGATCTGCCATAAAGGCTTCGGCATTTTCTGCGAAATATGCGGCCTGCTCCGGACGTGCCTGCGTCAACGCCTCCTGCACCCGCTCCGCGACAAAGACCCAAAGGCGCGGATCCATCCAGACGTGCGGATCATATTTATCGGCATAGTCATCATGTGCGCGCAACAGATCCCGTGCCAAACTGTCTGTCACAGCCACCAGATTGCCCTTGGCTTCCAGATCATGGAAAAATTCTTCCATTTGCGCTTCAAGGTAAAGGCCGTGCCAGAGCACCAGATCCGCCTTGGTCATTGCCAAGATATCCGTGCGGGTCTGACGATAGGCATGCGGATCCACCCCCGGCCCCATCAAACCTTTCACATCCACACTGTCGCCGCCAATACGACGCGCCGTGTCTGCAATCATACCGGTGGTCGCCACAACTTTGAGCGCGGTATCCGCTAACACGGGCGCGGCTGTGCTTGCCAATGCCGCAAAGGCTGCGGCCATAAAACTTCTGCGGAGGATTCGCATTTTTCACCTATTTACTCACCTTGAGTTGAATATGAGAACCATTCTCATGTCTGTCAACGCAATTGCGACTTATTCTCATCTTTTAATTGACCACATGATCAAAAATGTACCTAAACAACATCACAGTACCTTGCCAAAGCGTCATAAAATGAGGCACTTTGGAGCCTGTTTTTCCGCAACAGGATAGAATGATGCACACGCCCACCACGACTGCCGAAGGGCACCAGCTGCCTACCGCGCTGGAATCGCGCAATCCGGGAATGGCACTGGACCTTGACTGGGTGCGCTCTGCGCAGGCCAACACATCCGCCATTGAGCGCCGCGCGAAGACCTTGCCGGGCCGCCGTTCAGTCAAGAAAGACTATCAGGCCGCATGGCTGTGCAAGGCGATCTCTCTGATTGACCTCACCACTCTCTCCGGCGACGACAGCCAAGGCCGCGTTGAACGGCTTTGCGCCAAGGCGAAACAGCCCGTGCGGGCCGACCTGCTGGAGGCGCTTGGCATGACCGGCCTGACCACCGGCGCGGTCTGTGTCTATCACGATATGGTCGAAACCGCCGTGGGCGCGCTCCAAGGCTCTGGCATTCCCGTGGCTGCCGTATCCACGGGATTTCCGGCGGGCCTGTCCCCCTATCACCTGCGCATCACAGAAATTGGCGAGAGCGTCAAAGCCGGTGCCGAAGAAATCGATATCGTCATCACCCGTCGCCATGTGCTGCAAGGCAACTGGCAAGCGCTTTATGAGGAATTGGCCGAAATGCGGGCAGCCTGTGGCGATGCCCATGTGAAAGCCATTCTGGCCACTGGTGAATTGGGCACATTGCGCAATGTGGCCCGTGCCTCTCTGGTGTGCATGATGGCGGGGGCGGATTTCATCAAGACCTCCACCGGCAAGGAAAGCGTGAACGCCACCCTGCCCGTCTCTCTGGTAATGATCCGCGCGATCCGTGACTACTATGAGCGCACAGGGTTCCGCGTGGGCTACAAACCGGCGGGCGGCATTTCCAAAGCCAAAGACGCGCTGGTGTACCTGTCGCTGATCAAAGACGAGCTGGGCGATCGCTGG
The DNA here is from genome assembly GCF_017744035.1 of Shimia sp. R11_0. Taxonomy (NCBI): domain Bacteria; kingdom Pseudomonadati; phylum Pseudomonadota; class Alphaproteobacteria; order Rhodobacterales; family Roseobacteraceae; genus Shimia; species Shimia sp. R11_0. Next base: position 245,555 of record NZ_JAGHQY010000006.1, read on the forward strand.
CTGCAGCCGGATCTCTTCCGCTTTGGCGCCTCTTCCCTGCTGGGCGACATCGAACGCCAGCTTGAACACCATGTCACAGGCCACTACTCGGCCAGCTACCGCCATGCGATGGCGTAAGGAGCCGACACAATGACCGTTAAAGAGATTTTTGAGACCATGGACTACGGCCCCGCCCCCGAAAGTGCCGCTGATGCTTTTGCCTGGATCGTGGACCAAGGCGCAGCCTTTGGACATTTTATCGACGGTGCCTGGACAAAACCACGCAAAGACTTCCAATCCAAGAACCCCGCCAATGGCGAGACCCTTGCCGATCTGACACAAGCGTCACAGGAAGACATCGACGCAGCTGTGAAAGCCGCACGAAAGGCCCAACCCAAATGGGAAGGCCTCGGCGGCCATGGCCGCGCCAAATACCTTTATGCGCTCGCCCGCCTGCTGCAAAAACACAGCCGCCTCTTTGCGGTGCTGGAGACGCTCGACAACGGCAAGCCCATCCGTGAAAGCCGGGACATCGACATTCCGCAGGTGCAGCGCCACTTCTACTATCACGCAGGAATGGCCCAGCTGATGGAAAGTGAGCTGCCCAACGCGCAGGCGCTCGGCGTCTGTGGGCAAATCATCCCGTGGAACTTCCCGCTCCTGATGCTGGCGTGGAAGATCGCCCCCGCTCTTGCGATGGGTAATACGGTGGTGCTGAAGCCGGCCGAGTTTACATCGCTAACCGCCTTGGCCTTTGCCGACATCTGCCAACAGGCAGGCCTGCCAGCTGGGGTGGTCAATATCGTCACCGGTGATGGTGCGGTGGGTGAGATGATCACCCGCCATGAAGACATCGACAAAATCGCCTTTACCGGCTCCACCGAGGTCGGCAAACGCATCCGCGAAACCACCGCAGGCACGGGCAAATCCCTGACCCTCGAACTGGGTGGCAAATCTGCCTACATCGTCTTTGACGATGCCGACATCGACAGTGCGATTGAGGGCCTCGTGGACGCGATCTGGTTCAATCAGGGGCAAGTCTGCTGTGCCGGGTCTCGCTTGCTGGTACAAGAGGGCATCGCCGAGCGCTTCCACAGCAAACTCAAAGCCCGCATGGACACACTGCGCATGGGCAATCCGCTCGACAAATGCATCGACGTGGGTGCGGTTGTAGATCCCATTCAGCTACAGAGCATCACCGACATGGTGGATGGCAATACGGATGGCGTTCTCTACCAGGCGCCGGTCGACATGCCCGTAGAAGGCTGTTTTTATCCCCCTACCCTGATCACCGGCCTCGCCCCTTCGTCCAAGCTGATGCAGGAAGAAATCTTCGGGCCCGTGCTTGTCTCCACCACCTTCCGCACCCCGGCGGAGGCCGTCGCATTGGCCAACAACACCCGCTACGGGCTGGCCGCGACCCTGTGGACAGAAAACGTCAATCTGGCGCTGGATATTGCGCCAAAACTCGTGGCCGGAGTGGTGTGGGTCAATGCGACCAACCTGTTTGACGCAGCCGCTGGCTTTGGTGGCCGTCGAGAAAGCGGCTATGGCCGCGAAGGCGGCTGGGAAGGTCTCTCGGCTTACACAAAACCCAAAGGCACAGCCAAAGCGCTCAAACCCGTTGAAGCCTTTTCTGGTGACAAGGGGCCGGTAGATCCGCTGGACCGCACCGCAAAGCTCTATATTGGCGGCAAACAGGCGCGCCCTGATGGCGGTTACAGCCAGAACATCTATGGCAAAAATGGCGCGCTGTTGGGACAGTCCCCAATTGCCAACCGCAAAGATCTGCGCAACGCGGTGGAAGCCGCGCAGGCTGCAAAAGGCTGGTCTAGCACCACAGGTCATCTGCGCGCGCAAATTCTATATTACATCGCGGAAAATCTCTCCGCCCGCAAAGAAGAGTTTGCCACACGCGTGAACCTTCTGACCGGCGGAAAGACCGGCGCTGCAGAGGTCGAGACCTCGATCCGCCGCCTTTTCACCTATGCCGCATGGGCAGACAAATATGATGGGCAGGCCCATGGGGTGCCCATTCGCGGCGTTGCTCTTGCAATGAAGGAACCCGTGGGGGTGATTGGCGCACTCTGTGCAGATGACGCTCCTCTGCTCGGGTTGATCTCTGCCATGGCACCCGCCATCGCGATGGGCAACCGCACCGTGCTTGTGGCGTCTGAAACCTACCCTCTGGCCGCGACGGATTTCTATCAGGTGCTGGAAACCTCTGATGTCCCCGCTGGCGTGGTCAATATCCTCACCGGCTCCCATGCAGAGCTGGCCGCGCCGTTAGCCGGTCATCTGGATGTCGATGCCATCTGGTCCTTTTCGTCTACTCCGCTGTCCCAAGAGATCGAGGCCGCCAGCGCGGGAAATCTCAAACGCACCTGGGTGAACAATGGATGCGCCCGGGATTGGCTCAGCGCGGAAGGCGAAGGGCACAGCTTCCTGGAGGCTTCAACAGAAGTGAAAAACATCTGGGTGCCCTACGGAGAGTAGCCTGTCGCGACATAGACTTATCCTGCCCCCTCACCCCGCCACTTTTTTTGGCGGGGTTTGTTTCTGGTATTTGGTTTGGCTCTTGTTCCGCCACAACCCTCGCGTCGGCGACAATTGATCTCCCCGATCAGTAATCCGCAAACGTGTCAATAGGATCCGTATTCCTTAAAGCGATAACGATACGGCACAGCTTTTAATCAGACTTAAGGGATTTTCTCCTATTAGATAGGCAATCTGGCCCTATGCGTGGAGTAGATCGATGAAGTTGAGACTTGTCATGTTGTTGGTGATCGGCCCGTTGTTTACAGTGGCCGGCTCATTCATGTACCACGATGTTTCACATGAGAAAAAAGCCGTCGCACGTGCACATGCCACCACGTTGCAAGCGCAAGAGGGCGCTATCGTTGGTGCCGTTATTCATGAATTGCAAAAAGAGCGCGGCTATTCCGCAGGATATCTGTCTTCTGGGGGCGTAAATTTTAGCTACGAGTTGGCACAACAGCGCAAAAATACTGAGGCCACAATTGAAGTCTACGGCAATTCCGTTGAGGAATTGCATGTGAAATACCCGGAGGCGTTCAAGAAAATTGAGGATGAACTTGGACGCCTACCCGAGATTCGGGCATCCGTGGATGGATTTCAAATCACCGTGCCGCAGATGGCCAAATTTTATACGGCGACCATCAATGATATGCTCGATATTTCCCGCCCCACAGGCATTGCTGGGCACGACAGTCGTCTGATCTCCTTACTGGCCGCGCGCGCCATGGTCGGCGCAGCCAAGGAAAATGCAGGTCTCGAACGGGCCATGGGGGCGACCGGCCTTGGCGCAGGTTTTTCACTTGCATTGCATGATCGCTTTGTGTCGTTGGGCGGCGCACAAAAGGCACTTCTGAAAGAAACCTCCGGTGCACTGCCGGGAGAAGGCTGGTTGAGTGAATTGCATGCGACACCGGAGTTTGCAGCCATGCAACAAGCTCGAGAGACGGTCTCTCAAGGCTATGCAGATGGAGATTTCAAGGGCCTGACCGCGCCTGAATGGTTTAAAATATCCACAAACTGGATCAACCTTCTGCGCGACCGAGAACTCTCCTTCATTGCCGAAGTTGATGCGCTCACCCATACCATAGAAGCAGAAGCCCAACGCGCCTTCACGCAGCTGGCTTGGATAGGCGCAATCGCCACCTTACTCATGCTTGTCTTCGCAATTGTCTCCTTTGAACGCATGATCGCCCGGATAAAGTATCTCATCTCTGTCATTCAAAAATTCACCGAAGGCGATTTCAACGTTTTTGTCGAAGGCATTGATGGGAAAGATGAGCTGAGCCGTATGGCCAATGCGGTCTATCATTTCAAGCAAGACAGCATCCAGATGCGCAACGATGCTGAGGCCCTCAAAGAGGCACAGGAACGCATCAAGCAAGATCAGGACTTTGTTGTGATGGAGATACGCCAGGGCCTCTCAAAATTGGCCGACGGAGATCTTACACAGCGTTTTGACGCGTCTTTTCCCGAGGAATACGAAGGGCTCAGACATGATTTCAACACTGCGGCCCTTAAGCTCAACGATACCTTGGTCAGTTTTGCACAAACCACCAATAATGTGCGCAACAGCACTGTGACCTTCAGCAAGTCTTCTGAAGATCTATCGCAACGTACCGAGAGCCAGGCCAAAACCTTGGAACAAACGGCAGCGGCGCTAAAAGACATTACAGGAAGCGTACAAACCGCCGCGAACGGCGCACGAAATGTACAAAAGACCACAGAAACGGCAAAGAAAGAAGCCACAGACAGCGGCGACATCGTTCGTGCTGCTGTTGATGCCATGGCCGATATCTCCTCATCGTCGAACGAAATCGGCCAAATTGTGAGCGTGATTGAAGACATTGCCTTTCAGACCAATCTCCTCGCTCTCAATGCCGGTGTAGAAGCCGCGCGCGCGGGGGAAGCGGGCAGTGGTTTCGCGGTGGTCGCCTCGGAAGTAAGAGCTCTGGCTCAGAAGTCCTCAGATGCCGCACGCGAAATTCAGGATCTGGTCGGCGAAAGTACCAAAAGCGTCAACACGGGTGTTGATCTGGTACACAAAACGGGGGCAGCGTTGGAGAGTATTGTGCAACGGGTTACGCATATCTCGGATCTGGTGGCAGAAATGGCCGAGGGAACAGCAGAACAAGCTGCCGGCCTAGGCGATATCAACAATGGCGTATCCCGCATCGAAGAGGTGACACAACATAATGCGACCATGGCGCAGGATGTAAACAGGACCAGTGCGACGTTGAGAGGACAAGCTGATGAACTGGAAGGCATGGTTGCACAGTTCTCTTTGACGCACCCCACCGAACAGAGCGCAGCTTCCGCAGCATAGAGCGTTTCGAGAGTACCTTGAAACTTCAAGGTGACCTCGGGACACGCTGTTCGACGAGTTGCGCGCCACGGCGGTGCCGAGTGTTGGATTACGAGGGCGAATATGCGAGCCGATCGGCGGAAATTCGGTCGACCTCTCAGAAGGTTTCATGCAGCATCGTCCGGCAAAATCGGAGCTGCCCCGCAACTTATGATTTTGCACATTTTCGGAGTGCGATTTTGGCAAAAAGCAATATTTGGGTCTCAGGGGCCTTGCGTGACGAAGCGCTATTGGTGGCCACAACAATCAGTCGTGAAGATCACGCTTCGAACTCGGTCTCGCGGGGACACCAGTCAGCGCAAGAGCATCTCCCGATCCGCTTTTTGGCCACCTATGTCGACCAAAGCTTCTCGGATTCAGTGGCCGCTCTTTTTTACGGCGGTGGAGGGATAAAGGTACGGCCACAACTAGAGGCCTGCCTTTTTGCTGCGATGCTGCCGGGAGAGGCTCCATCCTCACGAATACGTCTTGTTGCTTCGTATTTGAGATCATTGGGCCAGATTTTGCGACCAGACGGTGTGGTCTCTATTTCAAAGCCCCATACTGCGTTCTCAGACATTTCGCTCTCCCTATTGCTTGGAAGGCATTTAATATCACGGGAGCTGAGTGCGGATCAGATGGAGAAAAGGGGGGGGCAGATGCAGCGCTTACATTGCTTCTCCGCGAAAGATATCTGTAGCGCGCAACGGCACGTTTAGATATCAATCTTAATCTTTTGTTTAGTGTTGTATATATTGGTTGCGGGAGTAGGATTTGAACCTACGACCTTCAGGTTATGAGCCTGACGAGCTACCGGGCTGCTCCATCCCGCGACGCTTTTGCCTTTTTTGCCTTTTGGCTTTGAGGCTATTTG